>NZ_QVMH01000019.1 GCF_010501035.1 Paludibacter sp. 221 | reverse complement strand
GTCGCTCAAACAGGGAAGATTTTTTAACGCCGTCTGCTCTTATTTTTCGGCTCACCGGACAAGGTCGGGCGGGCGAGGAAAAAGAATTTAGGTACTAAAACGGATATTCATTTTATTTTTTATAATGAAAAAACTGACGTTCATATTATCTGTGTTGTTTCTTTTGGTTGCTTGCAACAAGGAAGAAGGATATACCACCAACGAAACCGTAGACCAGTCTATTCTTGGCACATGGCAAGTGGGTTATTCCAAAACAATAAACGGAGTAAGGATGCTTGATGACGGCTCTTTGCAAATAATAAACAAAGCTGATACTACAGAATTTTTTGGAAAGCCAAACAAGCCAATCAGTTCATATATGTTCGGACAGAACGAGAACATCATCGAAATACGGAATGATAATAAAATAAAAATATTTTTTATCAATTCGAAAGGAGGGGTTAATATTACCGGAGAATATGTATGGTACTATGTAGACGGAGACACACTAAAACGCAAAAACCCAAAATTTGAAACATCTCATAAATACTATATGAGAAACGATTCCCTTATCATAGAGCGGATTCCAAGCGAAGACATAGCCTGGAAATATACAATTTCAAGGTATTCAAGAAAAGACTAAAATTAACACATAAAAACAAATACAAAATTACATTACAAACAATGGACGAAAAAATAGAAAAACGTGTACTCTTCCTAGAAGAAAAAATATCTAAAATTGAAGAAATTGTTTTAAATGTAAATGAAGCAATAAATGTGATAAAAGAAACTATTGAAGTCGATGTTAGAAACATGACATCTTGCTTAAACAAAATAAGTGAGTTTGATTTTGCTATAAAAACATGTTTGAATATGAATGTAGAAAATATTGAACATATTGAGAAAATCAATACAACGCTAACGGAGTGTCTGAGAATGAGTTTGAAAAACACAAAGGAAATTATATCTATCTATGAAAAAATATCTTGATGTATGAGAAAATTACTATTTCTTCTATTTATATCTTTGTTATTATTTTCTTGCAAAATAGTAAAATTTTATCCTGAAACATATTCTAATGCACTTGATTTTAAGAGCTACACAGAAAAGGGGTTTTTCATAACCACATCCCCCTCAGTAAATTTTGATTACGAGCCAATAGGCATGGTTTCTTCAAGTGCACGGAGTGGGTATAACAAAGAGTTGAAAGAAAATAAATCAAAGCGCGTTTATTTTAGAGCTAACCCATCAGATGCACTTAATGAGCTACATAGAGAAGCAATAAAAAGAGGAGCCAATGGAGTTATCGATTTGAAAATATATTACGAGACGGCAGATGTGAAAAATATATGGATATTCCCTTTACCTTTCCCTATTGTAGAAAAAGGTAGACAGATAACGGTCAAAGGAATGCTTATAAAAAGATGATTTTGCTTACAAAATGTGTAAACCATGTGTAAACACTATACTTTCCATATCATCCACAAGGCTCAGAAACAGGGGTGTTTTGTTTACAAAAACAAAGAAAGCGACCCAAATTTCACATTCAAGCCGCTTTAACTAATTGATTTTCAGAAAGTGGAGCATACGAGACTCGAACTCGTCACCTTTAGACTGCCAGTCTAACGCTCTAGCCAGATGAGCTAATGCCCCCTACATCTTTTTAACGCGTTGCAAATATAAATAAGTTTTGCAAATAATCTGTATATTTGTTTTATTTTTCTACCATATAATTTAAAAATATGCTCATATTTAATACTACATATTTAGTTAGCGACAAATCGTACGGAATTTGGTACAAATGGCTAAATGAACAACACTTGCCATCCATGCTCGAATCCGGTTTCTTCTCCAAACCACAAGTGGCAAAAGTATTGACAAACGAACCACAAGAGGGGACTTCCTATTCTGTACAGTTTCAGATAGCCGATATGAAATCGCTTGAGTTATGGAACGAAACTTACGGTGAGTCTTTCCTTAGCAGTTTTTCGAAGCAATTCGGCGAAGATGTGCTGCTATTCTCCACCATTTTAGAGCTAATGCAATGATAAAAGACCAGATTATACTGGGAGTCGACCCCGGTACTACGGTTATGGGATACGGATTGCTACAGATTACAGGCAATAAACCTAAGCTATTGGCTATGGGGATACTCGACCTTAAAAAATACGACGACCATTACCTGAAACTGCAAAAGATTTTTGCACGTATACTCTCGCTTATCGACGAATATAAACCTGATTGTCTGGCAATAGAAGCCCCTTTTTATGGTAAAAATGTACAATCGATGCTGAAACTGGGACGTGCGCAAGGCGTGGCAATGGCTGCTGCATTGTACCGCGACATTCCCATTACAGAATATATGCCCCTGAAAATAAAAATGGCCATAACCGGAAATGGGCGTGCATCAAAAGAGCAGGTGGCAGATATGCTACGCCGATATCTGAAAATAAAGGAAGAGGATATGCTCCCGCAGCTGGATGCTACAGATGGTTTGGCAGCTGCATATTGTCATTTCCTGCAAATAGGTAATCCCGTTTCGGAAAAAGCATATAAGAGTTGGAAAGACTATATTGCAAAAAATGAGAGCAAAGTAAAAAAGCAATAATTGGAAGAATTTTATTTTTTCTCAATAGAAAAAAAACCTCTTGATAAATTTTATCAAGAGGTTTTTCGTTTGTTTCTATTAAATCAAATATTAACTGACAGCTTATTTTTACTTCACAATCAGTTTAAAGTTGCGTTCTGCTTTTGTTAGCTTGTCTTTAGCCGTAATAATATACATGCCTGCCGCCAAAGAATTTGTTGCAATATAATTCTCTGTTATATTCGAGATTACTTTTCCCGACAAATCCATTAATATAATATCAATGCCTGAAATGTTTTCCGCTTCAATATTAACCATCTCCCCTTGCTTTACAACATTCGGATAGATATTCAGATTTACACCTTGCAAGATATCCTGAACTGAGGTTGGAGCTTTTGGTACAGTTACTATCTGAGGGCGCATACCTGTTAATAATGCTTCCTTGGAATAAAAAGAAATACGTGTTTTTGCTGGCTCACCTGTATAAGTGTTTCCTAGCTTAAACGATATATTAGTACTTCCTTTTCCCTTTTCAGCAAGAACGTAATTTTTTATATCAAACAAAAGCGATTCTTCAACTTCTACAGCACGCGCTGTTGCAATAACATTCCCTACTGCCGCAGGTTTGTTATTCCAGTTGATAGTAGATTCGCTCCAATCCGAGCCACAAGCCCAAATACGCATTGTATTGTTTAAATAATCTGCATCTCCCTCATATACAGTTAACTTAAGGGATATTTTTTCTGCTTTCGAAAAATCGGCACCAGCAATATTAAACTTGAAAAAACCTTCGCGCGAATAACTCTCCGAATCTGTTTTAATCTCTATCTTTCCTGCGTCACCATAATTGGTTGTTTTGTTGCCACCATGCACATAAGCATCTTCCGATGCAAATAGGCCATCAACATCAACAATATAATCGGGTGTATTTTCATCAACAACATATTCCTTTGTCGAACCGGAATAGGCTTTCTCTGTAGGCAGCATACATTTCAGAAATTTAGGATTTTCAAAACCCTTCAAACCAAGTATTAATGTAACACTTGCAACCGAAGCTGTTGGATCGGCTACATGCACTTTTACGTTTTTACTATCAATATCGCGTATCATTACTGCGCAAGGCTTGTCGGCTGTTATCGACACTTTATCGCTGTACTTGAAAGTTCCGCTTTTATAAAAAACAATACCTACAAGCCCTATTCCATTATGTCTCACAGCCTGTACATCTTCTGTATTAGATAGTATCGTAATATCAGCTGTATTGTATTTTTTTACATCTTCGGCATTTTTAACACCGGGTGCTACCACATAAGCATAGCTTCCGTTCTTCGGTTTTATCCCATGATTAAACCACATTTTGAACACATTCTGAGTCACTTTATCCGACGACGACGAAGCACTTGTATTTATATCTTTCCAACTACCTTCCTGTTTCTGGTTGTTTACTATAACAATTCCGTTATTAGGAAGATAATAGCCTACCTTATTATGAATAACCCACGAAACCGTATTGCTATAATAGCGGCTTCCTAACTGGCTGGTAGTAAATACTTCGCTGCTACCATCTTTTTTAACCACAGTAACGTCTCCCGAAAGCAAACATTGATTCAATGTAGTATTAACCTGAGTGGCAGATGTAGAGTTGATACCCGCTCCTAAACAAACTACTTCATTGTCAAAAAAGAACCATGATTTTTTTGCCTCGGTATTGATACTATACTGAGTATTATTCATTGCAAAAGCACTAACACCATATACACCGTCTGATACACCACCCACAAAAGTGCTGGTTCCTGCCGTTCCCCACGCACCCGGCTGAGGAATATTTGCATTACTCAAAGCAGGCGTAGTAGTACCCGGTACACGTCCCCAGTCCCACACAGGAAAGATGTTGATATACTCGTTACCATCAACGGCTATATCGGTAGCACCTTCGCTCAGGAAGTATCCTTTTATGTTTTCTCCGTTTCCGTTTTCATTTCTCAACGTTGTTGTAGAAACCATGCGTACATCAAACGTAAAACCGGGACGTTGGTGCAACGAATAGTCTGAACGCCAGTAATGAGCATGATACGGAACTACACCATAGCTGGCCGGCTGTTCGCCTTTTAAGCGTTTAATAGCATCTTCATACACTTTCGCATATTCTGTATCTACGCCTTTCATCGTCTCTAATACCGATGCAAATCCTGATTTGCCCAACGAATTAGGCCGAGCCAGACTTCTGCCCGATACGTTATAAAGAAAATACTGACCTCTCATCACCGGAATGTAGGTTTTCCGCATGAAATTGAACAATATATCAAATTTTTCTTTAGATAGTTCGTACTTAGTACCCTTTACATATTGAGCTAGGTTACATACTCCTTGTGCTATCACATCGCCATAACCACCTATATATAACTGCTGCCCATGTTGCAGATACGAGTAATCATGTTGAAACCCTTCGCCTGTGGTATGAAACAAAGGATAAAATGCCTGTTCAACACCTTTATCCAATAGGGCCTCATCACCTGTTAAGCAAGCTCTATAAACCCAGTGCGTTGCAATATCTACTTTGTTAGCTCCAGTACCTTGCGACCCATCCTGATCAGGGTGACCACCAATGAAAAACATACGTTGTATAACATTTTTTTCGAGTTCGGTTGGCAACTGTTTTTTTCCACTCCTCAAAGTAAGCAATGCAATTCCCATACGTTGTGGGCAACCTATCTCTTGTACGTACCAGTTTGAGCTACGAGGATCTTTATTTTGCCAGTAAGTAAGCATTTTAACAATCATGTCATATACATTATCTTTCCCAAAATAAGTACTTCCCTCGACAGTATAGGCCAAGGCCGCAGTTTTCAAGCGGTCTAGATGAACAGTAAAGGTAGAACCATCCTGATATGCATAATTAACATCTGAAAACGACCCGTCAGCATTAATAGAAGTAAGGTAAGTAGCCGTACTACTTTGTATAGTGCTTAAATTTACATTGGACTTTTGCTTCTTTAATATTTCATTAAATATAGGAGTAATCGCATCTACCTTAGGCACATCTGTATATTCAAATATCAAACGGGGCTTATTAGCGTTATTCGTATCTTCTTTCGAATAGAATGTTGTCAGATATTTAGGCCTTTTTTTACCGGAATTGGTTGACGACACATGAAAAGAGAAAGTTTTATTGCCTTTAGCTATTTCGGCCAACACGTAATCTGTTACATCAAAGTAAACATACTGGTCTTTACCTACCGATACAGACGAAGCTATAAAATCAGAAATGTACGACGACACTGTTGGCTTATTATTCCATGTCAAAGTACTCTCCGACCAGTTATTATCCGATGGTTTGATATACCATAAAGTACGCAAACTATTCGCTTCTACCGACCTCACTTTAAGCCTTATCTGTACTTTATTGAAAGACGAAGCAGTAACACTTTCGGCATTGAACTTCAAATAAATTTCTTTGTTAGTAAGATCAACATTTGCTGTCAATTCATTTTGCTCTGTGCGCGATTTCAATTCCAAAAAGGATTGTGAGCCATAGTTTGTACTTTTCTGCTGATCGTTAACCAGAGCATCTTCCGATGCGATTATCTCAACAGGTTGCACATCTGCCGATTGCTTTAACTTCCCAAACATTGCCAATGGCAACAAAAAGAGAGAGGCAAGCATTAAATATGCTTTCTTCAACAAAAATATTTTCATAATATTATATTTATAAGTTATATTTTTTCAAAAAATTCTCAGTACGCAACTAAAATTTATAAACTACAATCCTTGGCTTTTGCCAAGGATTGTAGTTTATATTTTCTTATTTTTATCATTACTAAACAAAATAATGAAAAATTATAAGAAATTGTTATTTCACAAAAAACAACTTATTGATTTTGTTTGTGCCAACCGAAACATTTAGTATGTAAACGCCAGTATTAAGCATCAAATTATCTATCGTAATTTTATTACTTTCAACAGTATATTTTCCGGAAAAATGTTTCTTGCCGGTCATATCCAATACCGATACTTCTGCATCTTCATCTATAGGCTCGTTAAATACGATGTTTAAACAACCGTCTGTAAGCGGATTCGGATAAATTGATATTAATTGTTCTGCCTCCGGTGTATATACGCCGGTATCATCAGCTTTATATCTGATACGCACCTCTGTGATACTATTCCAATTTTCGCCCCCTGCCGAGTTGCCGTTACACACTATTCGAGCATAACGCCCCTTTTGAGGAGTGATTGGGTAACGTTCCATTTCAGTAGTTATTCCGCTCGATTTTAAATTCGACAATACCGGAGTAAAAGTCTTATCATCCGAAGATACTTCCAAGTCGAAATATGCTACACGCTGGTTTCCCAGATAAAAAGCAATATCAAAAGCCTGAATTTCAAATTCGCCTCCTAAGTCATACTTAATCCATTGACCTGTTTTTCCTGCCTGTGCCCAACGCGTGCCCAAGTTGCCATCAATAGTATTGGTAGGAGGATTACCCGTTTGACTCTCGATAGCTGTTACAGTTATGTTGCTACCTGCTGCTGTAACCGGAATTGTAGGAATAAATATCACATCCTCTCCTTCTTTCACCGCCGAACCACTTTCTCCTTGTACATTTTTCAATGTAAGTGTATACTTTTTACGGTAGTCCAAGTTTTCATTCAGCGTTAAAATAACTCCCTTATCGCCACTTGCTTCTATATCTTTGATAGATAAAGATGCTATGGTATAATTAGCCTTATTCAAAGCCGTAGCTTGTACCAAAACATCATCGAATACAATTCGCAGCTGGGTATCACTATACGCCTCTACTTTTTCAACCGAAAGCGAAGGTTCAGGAGGTATAGGCATCTCGCCCGGAGCCAGTTTTACAACTTCACTCGTAGCCAACAAGAATGCACCTACCCCAAAGTCGACAGATGTTTTAGACAAACGTTCAGGGTCGATAGGGCCTTCACCTACATCTTGTGTATAAATCATATTTCCATTCGACTGAACTGCTGTTTTACACAGTCCTTCCCATGCTTTAACCACTATCGGATAGTAGGTATCTTTATCTAAAAATCCATTATTGATACCCCATGCAATACCATAAGTAAATAATGCAGTACCACTTGTTTCGGGCGCAGGATAATGATTCGGATCAGCCAGATTCATATTCCAGAATCCGTCCTCGCGCTGGCACTCTTTAAGGGCAGCAGCCATATCCTTCAACATCTGAATATACTCGCTACGATGTGCGTCATTTTCCGGAATGAACTGCAATGTACGCACCATTGCCGCAATTACCCAGCCGTTGCCACGAGCCCAATATATATTTTTACCGTTAGGCGACAATTTAGGTGCATCGGCCGACCATGCCTCCGGCTTAGCATTCGGATCTCTTTTGGGCGGAACGTTTGGTTGAAATCCCCAGTCGCGCCACCAAAAATTATCAGTTGTGCTATAAAGCCCGTCGTAATCTTCAAATCCCTCTAAAATAGGTCCTTGTCCATACTGAGCCCTGTAGTTCGAAGGCCACATGCTGCTATGCGACGAGTTTACAACCAGTTTATCGCGTATATTAGCAAACAGGGCATACATCTTGTCATAATACTTAGTATCATTGTACACATCGCCTAAGCGTGCTATAGTAGGCATTGCCATAAGCATGGCATCAATCCACCACCAATCGTCCGACGCCGGATTATCCTTTATGCGGTTATCAATAGTAGCTTTTATTGCCTCTATCTTTTTCGGGTCTTTCACTTCGTCCATCATATAAAGGTCGATGTACGTTTGTCCACAAGTATGGTTATCTGCATCCTTTGTGGTGGTGCCACCACTTATACCCCAGTTGTTACTAACAGCCCATTTCTCAGCATATTTCAGATATTGAGGGTCTTGATATACTTTATAGAAATCAATATTACCCATATTATATACCGACCTTGCCCACTTGTTATCTCCGGGAGCTGCATGAGTAGATATCCAACGGTTATTTACCTTTACACCCATAGTTATCACTTCGGCTTTAGTAGGCAGCGATATCACACCATCAGTCAGTGGTTTATCTACTTTTTGTTTAAATTTTTTCAACGCATCAAACCAGTCACTATCAGTACTGTATTCTCCTTTAGGGAATTGATTCCAGCCTCCTCCAAAATAGTAAGTAAAATCAGTACCTACCGCATAATCGGTCATGATAACCAATTGGTTGTTAATAGTAGCAGTCGATGTCTGTCCCGGCATATATACACCTACATACATACGTGGATTTGATGAAGTTACTGTACCTTCACTCGGTTTCTCAGCATAACCTATCATGTTATCCTCATTAAACTGAACTCCATCTGCATTTGTATGCAACAATATACCCGAAGCCAGTTTCATCGACTTGATTTTTCCATCAAAACGTACTACCGCTTTATTAAGCAGCCCGTTAGCATCGGTGGTAATTCTTACTGTTTTCGTATAGCTATCTCCATCTATGATTACATTTTTATAAGTAAGCACAAACTCGGAACGTAATGGCCCGTTGCAAACTATTTCATATTCATCATAAGGGTCGTGCAGATAAAGCGTATTGCCTATACAAGCCGCGATACCTCCTGCACCCAGTGTTTTACCACCTACCGAGTAAGCATCCACACCTTCATCCTGCTCCGCATGGTAATTAGTATAAGTGTACATTTTTTCTACAATCGGCTCAGACTTTTTCTTTACCCACAAATCCACTCCATTGGCTGTATTCGAATCTGAAGTTAATAACTTACGGCTATACATACGGTAAGCAGTACGGTCGTTTTCCCATGCAATATCAGCACGCGAATTAGGCATCATTACAGCGGCATAAGTTTTTGGAGCTATTGCCTGCGGAGTTCCCTCTTTCAGTACATAGTTCATCGTTGCCCCTGCACTTATCGTAGCCGGAAAAACAATCTTTGCTCCTCCTGACAATACCTGATAAGGTATAGCATTTTCATCTTCGTCATACAATGCCATCGAAGAATACAGTACACCTGCAGGCATATCTACTTCTACAATCTCATTTTCACGGTCTAATGATGTTGTGTTTATCAACGAGAAAGGTACCTCTGTTACAGGAGGCGGTGTATAATCAGCTTCCTCAAAAGTCCAAGCTAAAGCCGATTCATAAGCATCAGCATTTTTATCAAACTTAATTGCATTGAAAGGAGTTGACGCTACTTTCGCATTTCTCTCACTCTCCGAATCCCTGAAATACAGACGCATAGCAGTCAATTCATTAGTTTCATTACGCTCGCTGGGCTTAAAGGTATGTCTCAACATCCAGTCGCTTTGTGAAGCGTTACCATCTCCCAGATAAGTTCCTTGCGCATTCATGATATTCACAAAAAAACCGGGGTTGGCAGGGATATAATCACTCTGCTTTACTTTGAAAACATAAGACGCTTTTTCATCCTGCGTTAAAGAAGCAACATCGCTCACCAATACCGGTTTTCCTCCCGCAATACCAACGTACTTATTTTCTTTCAGGTTCTTCAGATAATACCATTTATCTGTCTGTTCGGTCTTAGTTTCAATGTAAGGATACGTTTTTTCCACTTCTCCGGCCGGAACAAACCGCCACGCACGAGGGTTGTTTACCAATCCTACATCATTTTTCACACCAATAGCACCGGGCGATGATGAATTAGAAACAGCAAAGTCAAACCCATGATTCAAAGCAACCACATACTTACCTGCAGCAAGAGTACTTTCCGTCAATGTGCAATACATTCCACTCACTTCGGTATAAGTAGTGGAAGTAACCGGAGCTATTTTAAATTCCGAAGAAAGAGTAGAAGATACAATATAACGGCTTGTATTATCATCTGTTCCTTTCGAGGAATTAAGCGTTAACTTTCCACCGGCTTTATTTATTAAATAATATGTATCGTCCTGAGTTTTTTCTACCCGCCACTTCTGCGAATCGCGGTTCAAATTCGGGTACAGCGCATCGTGCATCACATCAGCATTTTCTCCTTTCGAGGTAATAAAAAATGCATAACGCCCGTCATTATCATTTATAACAGTACCACCGGAGGCATCACTGTTGTGCCCGTTCTCAATATAATACCAAATGGGATTATCCGAGGTACTCACCTGAGGTACTCCCTGTGCAAACGTATGCAAATTAATGCAAAACATTGCAACTAAAAGAAAAACATAATAAGTTATTTGTCTCATAAATTAGATTATTTTATATAAATTATTTTCATGGCTTAACGCGATATAAACTTATTCATCCTCTGTTTTTTCCATTACATCTGCACAAGCTATATCTACACGTTTTTTTATTTTTTGTTATAGTAAAATTTAAAAGTTTTCTCTTTATTTCCAAGCTCTAAATGAAGAAGATAAAACCCTTCTTTATCAATTCCATTGTTTCTTAAGAAATCTTCGTAACTCTGATTATTTAATTTACTTTGAGTAATTTTTCGCCCAAAGATATCGTATACAGTTACAAGCGTCTCGGCACTAATAAAATCATCTTCAATATCATTCTCTCCCAAAGAAAATGTCGAAATTTGTTCCAGCTTTATCGAATTTATTACCCAGTTTGGGTTACTTCCGTGTCGTGAAATTTCAAATTCCATTTGCCTATTGGTTACTACAACTTCAAATTTGCTCAATATAAATTCATTTTCAGCACAGCTAACATCGGCCAGTTTTACTTCACCATTCACTTGCAGCTTCATTTTATCATGCAAGTAATCCTGATCTCCCTGCAAAATGCTCACTTTGTAAGTTCCATTTTCCACATAAACCAAAAATTTAGTCGGATTCGGCCCCAGAACAAAGTCGCGTTTTTCATTATCCTGAGGGCCACTTCTATTACGCGAAGCTAAACCTACCGGAGACACCCAACCAAAGGATGAACCTTGCAGCAAGGTAGTTTCCGTTACCTGTATTGCCCCCGTTGCTACAGGAGAAGAACTATCTCCGAAATCAAAGAATGCTTTTTTCAGATATTCGATTTCAGTTACAACTACATCGCAAGTAGCAGTTTTTCCATTCACTGTTTTTGCTTCTATTTTGGCAGTGCCCACACCTACAGCTGTTACTACACCATTTGCCACAGTTGCCACATTTTCGTTTGACGACGACCATGTTAAATTTACATTTGCAATGATTGGAGTAAATTTGGCTTCTAAAGCCAGTGTTCCACCTTTGAACAAAGGTGCATTTGTTTTATTCAATTCAATTTTTTCAATTTCGTTGGTTTTTGCACCCATCTGAAACACGATGGCAGTATTGTATTTATTAATATACTTTTCGTATGTACCACGCATCCAAAGCACATCAAAATAACCTTCTTTATGATTGCGGGGCACAATAGGACGAGCATTTACTAAGTTAGCCGGAGTATTCGCTGTTATAGGAGTGGCAGTCCAAGTAGTTCCTTTATCCGTTGTAGTATATTTATAAATCTCAAAAACACCATTTACTTGTTTTGACAAATAAACTACCGAAGGATTTTCGTGATCCATCGAAAGGCCACCCGAGTAATTAGGTTCCGGTTCGGTAGAACCTGCAGGGGTTTGCGGAAACCATTTTCCGGCTTTCACTATTTCTTTGTTTACCCATTTGGTACCATCCCAATAAGCATAATTATATCTGTGGTCGGTATCGCTCGGAAAAGAGGCATATACCATCACCGGATGTTGAGTTTGCGGGTCGACAGTAATATCCCAAATCCATCCTTTTCCGTTGGTTTCTCCATTATATGCAATTTCGGCCTCGCTACTGCTACCCGACGAATCGCCCAGATCAATGCCTTTTGTAGTAAAATTTTTAATAAGGGTTCCGTCCGCTTTATAGAATTTATTATCTTTCAGTCGGAAATAATATATTTTATTCTTCGATTCATTCCGAGGGTGTCCTGTCGTTACAGCCACGTGAATACTTCCATCGCTGCTTTGGCAGTAACGTGCATAGGGTCTGGCACCTCCGTTTAGCACCAACTGCTTAATATCCGTAAACGTTTGTCCGTTATCTTTAGAAACAGCAATGGTAGGATGCCAGTTGATATCTCTGAACAAAAGCCATATTTCATCCCCTACCTGAAATGGATTGGGATAACTTACATTGGCTTCTTTGGTATTTCCATAAAAGGTATAGGCTGTGCTAAATGAACTGATATCTTCCGGATTGGTAGATATAACCCGGTGCATTGGTCCGGCACTTTGGTGTTTGGAGTAAAAAACAACAATACGCCCGTCTTTCCTTACCAAGATAGCAGGCACATCGTGGTCATCCGCCTCTAATTTTGCGTGAATGGTTTTCTCTACAAATTCATAAGTATCGTGATTGTACGAGGCTATTTTTATATCGCCTACGCTATTTACCCATGCTACATAAGTTTGCTTTTTTGCACCTTCGTAATATACTGCACGCGGGTCGGCAAACCAGCACCAAGCACCATCTTCTGTCAGTGTATTAAAACCTTCTACTTTGTTATCTGCCATCAATGCCGGACTTAGTAGTTTTGAAACCACCAGCAAAATCACAAATAGTGAACGAAAATAATTACGATTATTCATTATGTTTTTTATTTTATTAGTTTTAAAATTATTTTATTTCATACAAACTATTTCTCTTTACAAATCTTTATATAGTAAATAAATCTCATCGTCGGTCAAAACACGTCCATACATCCGTGCCAGCACCACTTCACCATCCAAAGGATAATTCACTCTTCCGCTTGAATGGGTATCGCCACCTATACCCAACCAATGGCAATCATCACGTTTGGGGATGTATAAATCTCCGGGAACTTCCGTTTCTCCGGCTTTTTTACCATTTACGTACAGGTGCATCTTAGCAGCATTTCTATCATACATTGCCACTACATGATAGTACTTACCCGGCTCGATAAAAACCGAGCTTTTTGTCTTTTTGAATTTATCGCCTACAAAAGCCCAAAATTCTATCTGTCCGCCTACTTCCTGTTCTATTCCCAAGCCTTCCCACTCTTTTCCGCTCAACGGAGCTGCATTTCTCAAATCGTGACTCATATAAACCGTTTCCAACGCAAAACCTGTGAAAAAAGCGTTTTTTACCAATTCGTTGTTCTTGTAATCTACCTTATAAAATTGGGTGTTGTTATTCTCAAACATAGCTACGTAACGACCATATTCTTCATTAAAATATGTTTTCGGGGCTGTAGCGCCTGTAGTAACTTTTAGCTTATTGGGTGATATATCCTCAGCAAAGCCCGATTTTCCAAATTCGATATTAAAAAGGTCGGCAAACGGCCTTTTTGCTCCCTCACTCGGAATGAACGGCTGGGATACAAATTTATCGCTCAACAAAGGGGACGATATATTATCATAAGAGTCGACAGCCCGTATGCGTGCTACTAAAGGCACATCAGCCGGCAAGCCGAATAACTTTACCGTAAAACTGTGAGGCATCCGGCTATTGAGGTAAAGCTGCGAAAACCGTGTGTTTTGAAAAACCACCTTGTCGCCATCCAGCACATCAATAATGTAATGATGTACCTTTTCATCGTCTTTGGCCTGTGGAAATGTAACTGCAAATGCTCCATCTTCGGTTTTAGAGATTACAGCCTTATCCTTCTTCGAAAATTCGGGCGCGCTTCCTCCTGTAAGATTCTTATATGTAAAAGCACTTCCGTCATGGGGAGCTTTGATAAGCCATTTGGGACAAATTTCTTCATTACGAGCTGCGTCCCAACGTTCTACCTCTACATCGCCATTATCCAAGACACTTACGATAATACCTTCGCATACATTTTCGTTGTTAGGCGGATACATTCCTTCTGTGTAGCCATACTCTATACGGCTATAGATACCGCTACCTATGTTTACAGCAGTAAATACATTCTGATTAATCGAACGCGGGTCGGAAAGCGTATAATTACTATGTCCTGAGAAATATATAAGCTGCGGATATCCGAGTAAAATAGGCTTAAGTATCTCCGACCCCAAGTCGCCCTTATCCATCTCAGTACCGTAAACGGTCTCTTTAGCCCCGATGTGCATAAAATAGAAAATAGGTTTATCCGGATAATTTTCCTGCGCATCCGATAAACTACTCGTCAGAAAGTCCTTATCCGTTTGGGTAAATCTATCGGTATAAATTCCCCTCATACTCATTGTTACGAAAGGATACCCTTTAATAGAAAAATACTGGTGTTCCGGTTGCCCTATTTTGGATTTAAACGTTTCTTCCCCTTTCTGCGTATAATGGTCGCTGTTGCCCATCATATAATAAACAACAACATCCTCGGGCACAATATCCCCTACAATCGAAAGCAACTCATCATATTGTACAGCAGCCCCGAAATCGGTAAGGTCGCCTACTATAAAAATTGCGTCAATTGGTTTACCGGTATCTAAAAGAGTGGTTAAACGCTTTTTCAGTTTTTCTTGCGAACTTGTTCTGCCTACCAAAACATCAGAGATTACCGCAAAGCGGGGAAGCCCCTGTACCTGTGATACAGGAATAACTACAGACAGTGCATATTCTTTATTCT
Source organism: Paludibacter sp. 221 (assembly GCF_010501035.1). Classification (GTDB taxonomy): domain Bacteria; phylum Bacteroidota; class Bacteroidia; order Bacteroidales; family Paludibacteraceae; genus QVMH01. The sequence goes on along the minus strand of NZ_QVMH01000019.1, from coordinate 24,158 downwards.
CTATAATTATTTCTCCTGCTCTTTCCTGTAACTCTAAAGGCATTTTTTGAGCAACAAAAGTATATACACCACCAGTCTCGCTTACTTCTTTTATCCAATTGGGCAATCTTAAGTCGACAGGTACATTAGCAGTCATACTTAAAGTAAAGTTTAAATTATCCCTTATCAGAACAGAGTCTTCTCTCACTACAATATCCGGTTCGCACCCTAATTGCAATACGTTTATTCTGGCAATTTCGGCTGCATGTTCCATTATCCGAATTTCGGCCGAACGTTTTTTTAAGTCGTTATTATCTGCTACTTTAATAATCAAGTTCTTACATGTGTCGCTTTCCCACAACTCTACAGCACACCATGACGGCTCTGAAGAAGCTATCGAAATACGGATGTCGGTTGCAAATTTCACTGATTTACGCCCCCCTTGGGTATCAAAACATTGGCACAAATCATCTGCTGCAAGCGTTAAAGCTACCTGCTTCGGTTTAGTTCCACACGAGAATACGATGGCTAAAATACAAACTAAATATATACTCCTGAGTACTTTAAACATAAAGCTGATATAGCGAATACGCCTGAATTTTATTTTTTAAACATATCAATAAAAGCATGAATAACGAAGGTTATAATTACTTAATCACATACTTGACTACCTGACTATTACCACCCGGCACCAACATCTTAAATATATACAATCCATTATTCAGATTTACAGAATAGTCGTCGTTGATTTCGGCTATATGGATTAGTCTGCCCGAATAATCATATATTTCAAGATTTGCCACACTTACAGCGTCATTAAGTACAAACGACACATTGTTTCCCTGCACTTTAACCTTAAACAAATCTATGTTATCTGTCGAAGGAGAAAAACTATCCGACGAGTCGTAAAAATATATTTCAAACTCATACTGATTTCCACTAAAATCTGTTATATTCAATTTATCTCCTTCTATAATATAATAAGCTGCTCCATTTACTTCCGGGCTTTTATAATTTCCAAGAAAATCTATGTTTTTCAGAAAATCTTCGACAAGAAGTAAATCTGTTTGCCTTGGCACTCCTATCTTCATTTCATCGTAATCAACTTTGTAGGTGGCCGATTCCATAAGCCAGCCATACACTTCCAACTCGTAAAGCGACGGATAACCCGACGTAGAAGCCGAAAGTACATCTACTTTTACATAACGGGCTTTTATTTTTTCTAAATCAGCCACGTTCAAATCGTCGGTAACAGTACCTCCCTGCTTGTTTGCAGCCCTGTTTACTAATGTTTTATAAGTTTTCTTATCGTTGCTACCCAGTACGTTGTATGTATAATAACGTCCTACACTAGGCTGAAACCATTGAATCCTGATTTGATTCAGATAATACTCTTTACCCAAATCCACTTCAATCGAATGTTTTCCTGTACTTGTACCTGCCCAGCGTGTACCTACATTACCATCCACTGCGTTTACAGCCGGATTAGATGATTCCTCAGTACTTGCTGTTACATTCTTCTTCAATGCCAAATGTTCAGCCGAAATAAACTCATAAAACACTGAGTTTTTACCATCTTCCGAAGTTACTTTAAGTTTCATACCCGGCTCTACATTTCCGGTAGTAACAGGGGTAGTTTCGTCTGCTTTATATAATGCAAACTCGGCGCCATCTACTCCGGTAATGAATTGTTCCAGCTTGCTTGCATCTACCGTTGTCGACAATGATATTGTACGGGTAATGTTATCAATTACCAATTTTGTCGATGTCAAATTCGTTGATTGCCCCAACAAGCGTTTCCAAACCACTTCGTCAGTATATTCTTTACCTCCTTTGGTACCTTTTACCGCAATGGTATTCTTTGCCTCGTCGCCCTGCCCTTTATTCGGCAAAGCCACATTATTCCACACAAAAAAACCGCATTTCACGTTTGCCAACAATTTTTTCCCCTGCGATACTCCATTTACAAACAACTCAACTTCATCACAAGTAGAGTAAATCGTAATGGGGGTAACGTCGTGGTTACGCTCTGTATATCTGCGGCTCGAAATATAAATTTCGGGTTCCGGATTCCAGTTTACCTTATATGCATAATAGCTGTCTTTTTTTACTTTTCTGTCGAAAGTAACCAAACCTTTATCATTCACTCCGGGCTGTTGTCCTTCGTTACGGCTATCCGAACCAAAATCGAACATATTCCATACGAAAGTTCCCCAAATCCAATCGCGCGTTGATATATCAATAATAGCCTCTTCGTGCACCTTATTCTGATACTCTTCCGGATGCCATTGTCCGTTATGCACAGGTTTTTCAGGGTTTATCTCGTGCTGATAAATATTTGCACCAGCACCATACTCCGACATACCTACAAGTTCATCTCTCGATTTAAACCCATCCATGTAGCTCCCAAATGAGCCTCCCTGATACCAACCCGGATACTGGTTTTTAGCGTACAAATCAGTTGTCCAGTTATAGCGTTCGGTTCCGGCCTGTGCCTGCACTGTCATGCGCGATGGGTCTTCCGCTTTTGCCAGATTATGCAATTCAGGCATAAACATACTCATCTGGTAATTATAAGTTCCTGTACTTACCTCGTTTTGCAATCCCCACATAAAAATAGAAGGACGGTTGTATTGCTGACGAATCATTTCAACTAATTGCAACTTTGTAACCTCCTTGAAAGTCACCGTATCGTTACCCAGTTTGTCAACAAAAGGAATCTCAGCCCATACTATCAGGCCGTATTTATCGCACAACTCATACATATAAGGGTCTTGAGGATAATGTGCCAAACGTACTGCATTTGCCCCTATCTCATACATCATGCCAAAATCTTCGTTATGCTGTACTTCGGTAATGGCATTACCCATATTATAATGGTCTTGATGGCGATTGACGCCCCTCAGAGGATATAACCTCCCGTTAAGGAAAAAGCCCTGCTTATTAGCATCGAAAAAACGGAAACCTACGTATTCGGTTATATCATCTATCACATTACCACTTTGGCTTACCGTAAAATCAACCTGATAGCGGTAAGGGTCTTGCTTGCCATCCCACAAACGGGGATTTGCTACAGTAATCGTTTCCTTAAACTCATAACTTCCCCCTGCCGGAATACTTACAGTTTTTTCCATTGTATTTACGGCTGCTCCTCCGGGAGCCATAGTCGAAACATCAAATACAGGGTTTTCTACATCATCGATAGCGTCAAACTTATCAGGATTGCGCAAAACAGCTTTTAAGTTTACGCTTTGTGCTGAATTTGATTTATTTACAATTTTTGCTTTTACTTCTAATTTAGCACCGGTTTTGCTCACATCCGAAGTAGAAAGATACAAACCAGGTGCTCCGTGGTCGAGCAAATCGACATGCACAGGGTTGGCTACTATTAAAGTAACTTTCCGGTAAATACCTCCATAAAACGAAAAGTCGCCCGATAATGGAGCTATCAGCTGGTCGATACGGTTGTCGACCTTTACGGCTATAACGTTTTCACCTGTAGTGAGTTTATCAGTAATGTCAAAACGAAAAGCAGTATAACCTCCTCTGTGAAGCCCTACTGATTGTCCGTTTACAAAACACTCGGCCTTGGTATTGGCGCCTAAAAATTCCAAATATATTTTTTTACCGGTATACTCTGCTTTCCAAGGCAGTTGTTTACGATACCAGCTAGCTGTTTTCAAATAATTATTTCCACCATCTTCGGCATCGGTGGCATTCCATGTATGAGGAATATTGACTACTTCCCACGACGCATCATTATAACTCGTTGCAGCGGGAGTGTCATTAGTAATGCTTGATTTGAATTTCCAAGAAGAATTGAAATCTATTTTTTTGCGGCTATCCGCCTTAACAGATAAGAATAAGGTAAAAAAGGAAATACACAAAAGTATTTTCGAAGTAATGTTTGTTTGCATGGATTAAATAAGCCGGTTTTTACCTGAATAATAAAAATAAAAAAAGTAAGAAGTATTTTTTTACTTCCGCAAATTATCAATGTATCCGTTAAAAAAAAATTATATTCACAAATAAAAAACAAATAAGTACAGCAGGGATTTTTATACCCTGCTGTACTTTAATTTTATAAAATTACAACTGAATCTTACTTACTTTGTTGCCTGTTTTCACAAGATATACACCTTTGCTTAGTTGTACCTTTCCGGTTCCAACTACAGTTTCTTTCATTACAAGGCGACCTAATGCTGAGTAAATTTCCACATCAGTTGCTTCACCTGTAGTAATAAACAATACATCTCCTTGAGTATAAAGAGTAATAGCTGCTTCCTCTTTTTCATCAAAGCCGGTTCCACCCAATACAGTCATTATTTCAACCGAAACAGCTGCTCTGACATCCTTAAGTTCCAATGTATATACACCTGCTGCCTCAGACAATTCTTCGTCTGTAGCATCTACACCATTCAGAAGCACATTATCAACCCGGTATCCGTCTGCCACTGTAAATTCAAGTTTAAACGAGTCGCCCTCTTCCAAATCATAAGGCCCTTCGGCTTCCGGATATAGGATTGTAATATTTTCATTTTCTTTCACTGTTACAACTATAGCTTTCTCGAAAACCAATACCGGCATGTAGTCCATATTGTTTTCAGCAAAAGCACCTTCGCGAGAATACAAATATAAAAATCCTGCATCATTATCTTCTAATCCTGTCACTTGCAAGCGAAGTGATGATTCCAGATTTTCCATAATGTCCGATACATCAAATTCAATTACCTCACCAACAGGAGAAGTCCGATCGAAAGTCACAGAACCACCAATAGGGTCTCCTTTTCGGTCTACACCGGTTGCTTCTCCATTCACAGTCCATGTCATGTCGCTAAGTAGTCCTAATGTGGAAGGAACTGTGCGAATCTGAAGAATCGGATCTGCCGATTTACCTGTTTGCATTGATTTGTGTGCTAGCTTAAGATAGGCTTTGTTATAACCTTCGGCTTTAATAGCATCTGCATCCAAATCAAACTCTAAATATGTGATTCGAACATATGAAGATGTAGATGCCTGTACTTGCAAAGTTTCGGATGTAAAATACTTTCCATCTGTAGTTCTACCATCTACATATGTATCACCAGCTACAAGATGTACATTTTCTGCAAATGCTACTACTTTAGCTTCAAAATCTTCCTTCACTGCTGGCAATGTTGCTGTATAAACTCCACCTTCCTCAGAGAATGCTATTTTGGTTTTATTCATAACAACATAAAGGTCATGATAACCGGCAGCCAATGTAAATGATAATGTATAATCACCGCCATAACTTATTGATGTTGCCGGCTCGCCTTCCCAAGTGATGCCATCACTTTTGGTTAAAGTAACATTCAACGATTTTAATGTAGCCGAAATAGATACGGTTGCACCATTTTGAACAGCAGTTAGCTCTTGTTTGTAAGTTTCGTTTTCAAATGTAAGTTCACCTTTTGTAGCACCTGTTACTTCTACCACCGGATCAATATATCCTTCGGCCAAAGTAAACTCAATAGCAGAAGCCGATGCTGCAACAAACTTACCGTCACCATCCAAAACCGGAGATAATATTGTAACGCAATCGTCTTTAGTTACAGTTACTTCGTTGGCTGCTTCGGCCGAAATATCAATTGTATTAGAATCCCCTTTTACATTTACAGCCACTGTATATACACCATCACCATCTAATGTTCCCGATGGATGAATCACATTGTTTACTGTTACGATAGGCGCATAGCCATCGGCCACAGTATATGTAATGGTATAAGGTTGGTTACATTCAACTTCGCCACCATCAGCACCGGTTACAATTGTAATGTTATCGCCCTTTGTTACCGCTAGTGGTACAATTTTCCCAACAGCCCATGCATATTCATTATCAAAAGCATCAAAAGTTTTCGCCCAGTTTGGCTGAGCGTCACTCAACGTATTCTTTAGTATTTTCCCTGATGCAGCGGCAGTCCTGAATACAAGTTGTAAAGGCTGCTGTTTATTGTTTGTAGAATATACTAATTTCAGAAGCCAAGCTAATCCTTGCTCTTCAGTAGCCAATTTATCAGCGGTCAAAGTTAATTGTTCGCCTGTTGCTTTTGATATAATTTTAGTTTTTGCTACCTTATCTAAAATTCCGCCACTTACAAAGCCAAATAATTGATTATCTTTATCATCTGCAGTTTTTGCGGCAAGGCTGAACGTTTTAGCTACCGGATCTATTGTCAGATATTTTTCCCCACCCGAAATAGAGCTATCCAACGATCTTATATAAAACCAGTCTATAACATTTTCTTTAGCAGTATTTTCCGAATATGTCGTTGGGAAAGTATTTTCAACATCGGCAGCCGCATAAAATTGCCATGCTCTGGGGTTACTGGTTAAACCATTAGCCAGAACAGATGCCGGTGCATTTGAATTATTTTCCAAATTGAAATTACCACCACTATTTAGCATGCCAATATAGTTTTTACTTTCCAGCTTTATCTTAACCCAAGAACTCGGAGTACTTGATACTGCATCAGTAATCTGGAAGCGATAAGTTGCCTTATCTGTAGGAAGAGCATCTGCCCCTACAGTTTCATACTGAGTTGTAAAAACGAGGTATTTACTTTCCTTATTTACCAAGTAATAGTAATCTTTTAAATCAGATGGAACAACTTTCCATTTTTGCGAATCTCTTGCTGCATTTGGCAACAGTGTATACGTCGACACTATAGTACCGGCTACCGAAGGGCTTGTAATCAAATTATTAAAGCGTCCATCGCTATCATTTATTTTATTACCACCGCCGGTGTCGCTACTGTGACCATTACCGATATAATACCAATGTTCTTCAGTATCACTAACCGTGATAAGTCCCCCTAAAATTTGAGTTTGAGAAGTCAAGGACTGACTCAACCCAAAAGTCATAAATAAAATAAGAATAAAAAAAGAATAGAGTTTTTTCATGACAATTTATTTTTGATTAGAATTTAAAAATTGACTTTATTAAAGTTCTTACGTATACACAAAGCTATGTTTAGAATAACACATCTGAAAATATATAACTACAATTTAAATACTGCACACTAAAAAAAGCATCCGAATGAAATACTTTTTTACTACTTAGTAAAAATATAAAACACTATATATAAACAAGTTAATTACTACTAATTTAAAAAAACATCGACATCAATTCAAAAGCAAACAAAAACCACTTAGCGCCGCCCTGTTTACCTGATTTTCAGCAACAAGGATTCTTGTATGGATTATACAAAGCATGAGTCGCATCTATTCATATCATTTTGCATTTTGCCTCACATTTTGTGTGATAAAGTAAGAAAAAACGATAAAAACATAAGAAAATGACTTCCACAGGAGATTATAAACAAATAGTGCCTTTTGAAGTATAAAAATAAAAAAATTGTGACATTACTTTTTTTAGCAAAACAACAAAAAAGATACTACTTGAAAAATACGCAAACAAATGCAGTAAAAGAATCAATAAACTAATTACAAAGATATTAAACTCCATATTAAAAACAAAAAAAGCAATGATAATTAAACAAATTTATTTGATACGAATAAAATAATTGAAGTAGCTTTAAACAAACTCAAAGAAGCTTGTATCCTTACTATTAGTTATACTATAAAAATACTGCATTGAGCTTAATAACAATAAGAGATATTGCATTCACATTATATAAGAAGCAAAAGATAAACCTTCTTTTGCTCTGTTCCATTTTCCCTACTTTAATTTTAGCTCAGGATGGTATTCCTCTTGTTGTCAACATAGATAAAAACGATTATGCAACTTCCAGTCAAAACCGGGACATAACGTTCGATTCACAAAATTTACTTTATGCTGCAAATTCGAGCGGGCTTCTTGAATATAACGGTTCTTCGTGGCAGCTTTATAGCTTACCGGCAAATACTCCTGTAAACTCAGTACTTGCCGGCAAAAACGACCGCATATACATCGGTTCATTCGAAGAGTTCGGATTCTTCGAGCGGAATGAGTACGGAAAATTGCAATACACCTCATTAAGCAACGGAATAAAATTCGACAACGAATATGTTGAAAAGATTGTTGCAATAGGAGAGAAAACCTATTTTTTATCTTCAAATTCTTTATTTGAATATGACAACAGTACTGTAAAGCCTTTCGCTACACCTTTTACCATATCATCAGCTCAAAATATAAATGAAGAACTTTATTGTTTTTCAAAAGGAAAAGGAGTTTCCGTATTCAGAAACAACAAATTTGAAACTGTTATCTCCACTTCCCAACTTGCAAACGATATCCCTGTATTTATATTCAATTATACTCCAAACAGTTTTTTAGTACTCACCAAAAAAAACGGCTTGTTTTTCTTCGATGGAAAAAAATGTACCAAATGGGAAACTCCTATAAATGCCCTTCTCAAATCGGGTAATGCAAACAACGGCACATTCATTTCAGATTCCCTTTTTGTAGTGGCAACCAACAACAGGGGGATATATATTTTCGACCGTAAAGGAAAAGTAAAAACAGAAATAAATGCATCAAACGGCTTACAAAGCAATACTGTTCATTGTGTATATCCCGATAAAACAGGCAACATGTGGGCTGCGATGGACAATGGAATTTCACAAATACAAAACAACTCCGATATCCGTTTCATCAAACCATTCAAGAGCAACATAGGAAGCATATTTTCAGCCCTATTTCACAACAATCATTTATATGTAGCTACTAATCAGGGAGTATTTTACAGTAAAACAGAGGGGCAAAATTTTGAAGTTTACCCTATCCCTATGCTGGAAGGGCAGGCCAACAGCTTAAACATTTTCGACAATCAACTGATTTGCAATCACAGCAACGGCACCTATTTAATCGATGGAGAAAAAGCGACTTTGTTATCCGACATAAAAGACGCCACCATTATACAAAGAGTACTTATACACCAAAAGGAGGTGCTACTACAATGTGCATCAAAACACCTTAATGTATATAAGAAAAATGCTTCGGGCAACTGGACATTCAGCCACTCCATCGACGATTTTCTTTATCCAATACGGCAGATGGAAGTGGACATACAAGGTAATATCTGGGTGTCGCATTATTACAAGGGGCTTTTCAGGATAAAACTCAACCACGAACTCACAGCTACAGAACGTGTAGACCATTATTCGGCATTCAATGCACAAAACGAAGGGAAAGCTATAAACCTGTTCAAAATAAAAGGAAGAATTGTTTTTGGCGACAATAAAAGATATTATACACACGACGATATTAATAACGTAATAATACCTTACAACCTGCTGAATGAACAACTGAGCCAAATAAACGATATAAAAAAAGTATCAGGAATTGATGACGACGTTTATTGGTGTATAACGGAAAAAGGATTTTCGAAAATTTATATCTCTGACGACCGGATTGAATTAAGACGGTCAATTCCTTTCAGTTATTTTAATTATGACTTACCCGACCAAAATAAAAACATCATAAACTCAAACGAAAATATCATATTTTGCTTGAACAACGGTATCGCTTTTCTTAAAGAAAGAAAGAGCAAAAATGAACTAAATTATATTCCCGAATTGAAAATAGCATCGGTGCTATCTATTTCAAACAGCGATACTACATACTTAGAAATTTCGAGGAACAAAAAAGAAACAATCCCTTATACATCCAACAACATTACCTTCAATGTCAGGTATAATTATTACGACAAGGGAATACAATACATATACAAACTGGAGGGACTCGACAACGACTTCTCCACCCCTACCCTTAGCCCACAAAAAGAATACAACCGGCTACATACAGGTAAGTATACTTTTCATGCCATTGCGTGCGACTATTTAGGAAATCCACTATCCTCAGCATCCTATAGCTTTGATATAGCCCGCCCGGCTTACCTCAATATAACGGCCATTATGCTGTATACTGTTATTTTAATTATTTTACTTGCAATAGCATTCTATCTGTTACGAAAGTACATCAGAAAAAGCAACCTGAGAATAGCAAAAGAACAAGAAAGGCTGCGACGCGAAGAAAACGAACAGAAAGAAAAAGAAATTATCAAACTAAGAAACAATAATCTACAATCGGAATTGTACTTTAAGAGCAAAGAAATGGCCAACAGCACTTTCATGCTTATCAATAAAAACAATATTTTAATAGAAATAAAGAACGAATTAACCGAACAAAAAGAAAAACTGGGCAACCAGTATCCGTCAAAATACTATAATAAAATAGTGAGCCTCATTGATTCAGCCGTTAATCTGGAAGACAACTGGAATGTTTTTCAAGCCAATTTCGACCGTATTCATGAAAACTTTTTCAGGAATCTGAAAACACAATTTCCTGAGCTTACTTCTACCGACCTGAAAATATGCGCACTACTCAGGCTCAACCTATCAACCAAGGATATAGCCAATTTTCTTGGAAATACCATACGGGGAGTAGACTCAGCACGCTACCGCTTGCGCAAAAAGCTAAACATTGCCAGCAACGTGGATATTGTCGAGTTTCTAATTCAATTTAAAGGGGAAGAATAAACGAAGCCAAAAACAACTATCCTATACCGAGTATTTTGAAAATTTCTCCATCACTTGGTTATAATAGGTTTTAGAAACCGGAATATCAGGAGTATGCTCCGTATCAAGCTCAAGGAATATTCCATCCTTTGTTTTCTGAAGCACTTTCACATTATCCAGATTTATAATGTACGAACGATGGCAACGCACCAGCGATGTATCGCGAGTCAGGTTTTCCTCAATCCATTTCAGCGAGTTGCGAAGCAGGTAATGAGATAACTTTGATTTATTCAGGTAATAGATGGTAACATAATTGTCGGCAGACTCTATATAAAGCAAATTACTCTGAATAAGCGAAATTCTCAACTCTCCCTTTTCGTCGGGAAAAGCAAGCAGGTTCTTTTTTGTTTCAGGTGTAGGTATTTCAGCGCTATTGACATCCAACTGTTGCAGTAGCTTATTTTTTTCGCGCAGGGCAAAATACAACCACAAGATAGCATACGGAAGCAGCAACACCAAGCTGGTATTGACAGCCGACTGCTGAAAAATCTCTATAAAACCGCGCCCCTTTCCACTATCAGTAAACAGCTTAATAAAAAGCGAAAAAAAGAGCGCCATAGTAAACACCTCTCCCACAATCCAAGCAAAATAATGCCAGTATAAAATATCATGTTTTTTTGAGAAACAAAACATCAGCCAACGGCTGATTACAACCACCAGCATCCCGGTAAGGATAATAAGGCTCGAAAAAAAGAAGTATTTAAAATCAGATATATCAGGATACCAGCCCCGCGACCCAAAAGGTTGGAAGATATTGATAAACAATAGTGCAAATAACGCAGTTAGCAATATCAGACGGATTATATTGCCCTTTTCGTAAAGGTATGCGGGTATTTTAGTCATAGTTATAAAATTGCATACAAATTTACCTTTTTCCCGACAAACCTACAAGTTAACAAAAATATAAAAACACTCTGCTTATTTTAAGAATATGCTGTCGTAAAATGGGAAAATAACTTAAAAAAACTCCAAATTTTCACCCCTGAATAAGAACTTTCGCCCCATATTTTGCCGAATCATCCCACAACGGGTATATATTTCCCAATATTTTGCTACTCGTTGTTTTCATTTGTTTTTTTGTAAAATCAAAACCAAAAACAAGTTTACTGAACATATTATGGATTATTCAGAAAGGCATAATTTTTTAGAGTCTCAGTTTTCATTAGGGCAAGATTGTTATATCAAAGATTCTGATGTAAACATCCGTTTTTTTCATTTCAACAGTACGTTTCGTCCCTTGTTGCTCAACTCTGACGACGAACTTATAAAAGAAAACACCTCGTTTGTCTATCCCGTTTTTTATCCGGCTAACGAAACTAAAATGAAGCAAGCCATTGTTCTTCTGCACGGACTGAACGAGCGAAAATGGAATAAATACCTGACATGGGCCGAGTATCTATGTAAAAAAACAGAAAAAGCAGTTATCCTCTTTCCTATTGCATTTCATATGAACCGCTCTCCCAACTCGTGGTCGAATCCGCACGAGATGAATTATTTGCTTAATTTACGGAAACAAAAAAACGGAAACGACCGTTTTCTCACTGTAGCCAATGTAGCGCTGAGCGAACGTATATGCGAACATCCTCTGCGCTTTTATGCTTCGGGCAAGCAAAGTCTGATTGATTTGGAAGAACTTTTCGGCACAATTAAAAAAGGAGAGCACCCGCTTTTCGGAGAAGGCACACGGATTGATATTTTTGCATACTCCATAGGAGCATTTCTCTCGCAGGTTGCCCTTATGGCCGATAAAAACAATCTGTTTTCTGATTCAAAACTATTTATGTTTTGCGGAGGGAGCATATTCAGTTCCATGTTCGGAAAATCACGGAGTATTATCGACTCTTTGGCATTCGACTCGCTGATAAACTATTATCTCAGCGAATTTCCCGCTATTATGAAATCGGTAAAAATACAGGACGAAACAATAAACTCATTTTACAGCATGATAGCCCCCGAATGGAACAAGACCGAAAGAGAAGATTTTTTCAGAAAATCGCAAAACCGCATACGGGGCATTTCACTCGCTAAAGACACCGTAATACCTTACGACGGGGTACTAAAAGCTATGGGAGAAGAAAATGCCCGCTCGCAGGTGGAAATCACGGACTTCGATTATGATTATTCCCACGAAATGCCTTTTCCGCTAACCGGAAAAACAGAAAACCGGTTAATCAACCATTCGTTCGAATACATATTCTCACAAGCTGCACAATTTCTATCCTAAAATAGTAAAAGAAGTTTAAAAAACGGCTCCCATCAACCTACACATTGCGTCAAAAACAATAACTTTGTAGATTGATGGGAGTTTTGCGTATGCAAATACAAATAAATGTTTAGTATCCTGAATAAATCCAAAACTTCCAATCCCATGTTAAACTATTCATGTTTATTCATAATCATAATATGAATAAGCATTTGCTATTATTTTCACAAACAAAATGAATAAAAAAACAAGAATAATACTGATTGTTGTTATAGGGGTATTTATCTTAGGGATGGCTCTTTACCCCCAATTAAAAAAACGGATTTTCAAACCCGAAGAAATAGCAGAACCCGCACCACGCGAAGTTCCGTCAAAAGGAGGAAGGCAGCCCCTTAATGTCAATGGAAAAGTGGTAAAACACGAAACACTGACCGACATGTTCCGTACCAAAGGAATGTTGCTGCCCGACGAAGAAGTAAACCTGTCTTTCGAAACTTCGGGCAAAATCACCAATATATACTTCAAAGAAGGCACTTTTGTAAAACAGGGAGAGCTGTTGGCAAAGATGAATGACAAACCCCTGCTTGCCGAGCTGCAAAAACTCGAAGCTCAAATCCCATTGCTCGAAAGCCGTGTTTACCGTCAGAAGCAACTGTTGGAAAAAGATGCTGTAAGTCAGGAGGCATACGAGTCGGTTACAACCGAAATGGACAAGCTCCATGCCGATATCGACCTCGTAAAAGCAAGAATAGAACAAACTGAGCTACGTGCCCCATTCGACGGGCAAATAGGTTTAAGGCTTGTAAGCGAAGGCACGTATGCAAACACCTCAACCATAATTTCCACATTAACCAAAATCACACCGCTTAAAGTGGAATTTTCGGTAAACGAGGCACAAGCCAACGACATCCGCCCCGGACTGCGGGTTGCCTTCACCTCAGGAATCAACACCAACGAATATGAGGCAAAAGTATATGCCGTAGAATCGCGTTTGGACGAAAAAACCCTGACACTAAAAGCACGTGCGCTATATGATAACAAAGATGGGAAACTAAAGCCCGGAAACTCCGTAAACATCGAAATCATGATGAATGAATATGATGATGCTATTGTAGTGCCCGGCATAGCCGTCATTGCCGAAATGGGAAAAGATATTGCTTACAAATACGATAACGGAATAGCCAAACAAGTAACCATAAAAAAAGGAATGCGTACCGCATCGTCGGTACAAATACTGCAAGGGCTAAACATAGGCGATACTTTAATTACCAGTGGAGTAATGCAATTGCGAGATGGCATGCCCGTGCAATTGAATTTAACGAACCAATAAAAAACCTTTCCGGTACACGCACACATGCCGGATAGCTGCAAGCTGAATAAAAACGAAGACTGTAGTACCTTGCAAATGGACAATATAAGGAACCGCATCAAAATCTATTAAATCATGTTGATTTGGTTTTTAATCTACTTCGTAGTCGTAGCTAATCTTTCCGCCTCAGCTGGTGAGCGTAAAGAAATTCAGCGTAACGCAGCGTTAAACAGGATTTGCTGTTTGACGAGCAAAGCGAGGAGTTTCAAATTCTGTAGCGAAGTGTAGCTGAATTTTAGCGAAGCAGGTGTAGCGGTGGCTTTTTTGCTTCCTTTTTCAGCTATAGGAAAAAGGAAGAGCATGTCCGGCTCGAGGACAAAAAATAAAGAAGGGAGAATATCGGAACTCTCTCAAAGTCCCTCTCTCAAAAAGAGGGACTTTAAGAGCGAGAAACGAAAGAGCAATATTTGATAAATTTGGTGTTTAAAATGTAATTTTAATGGGTTACCCTGATGGACAATAAAATAAATACAATAGACGAATACATAGCCTCATACCCTCCTGAAATACAAGAAAGGATGATACAAATACGGAGCATTATACGAAAAACAGCTCCCGAAGCAAAAGAAAAAATAAGTTGGGGAATGGCTACTTTTGTTCAAAACGGCAATTTGGTACATTTTGCCGGACAAAAAAATCATATCGGATTTTATCCGGGTGTAAGTGGTGTTGATTTTTTCAAAACCCTGTCGGCCGATTATAAAACAACAAAAGGAGGAATACAGCTCCCCAACAATAAACCCCTGCCGCTAAAACTTATCGAAGAAGTAGTAAAATTCAGGGTGAAGGAGAATAAATAGTTTAATGAACAAAATATCCAACGCATTACAAGCAGATTACCCCGAATTAGTAAAAGTTTGGGGAAACTCGGTAAAAGCAACACATCATTTCTTGAACAAAGACGATTTCCAATTGATAAAGCAATCATTGGCGAAAGACTACTTCCCTGCGGTTGATTTATATCTCATAAGAGGCAATCGGAACAAGGTGACAGGATTTATCGGAGTAGCAGGCAATAAACTGGAAATGTTGTTTGTAGACGCAAATAAGCGGGGACAAGGAATCGGGAAATTGTTATTAAATTACGCTATAGTCAATTTGGGGATTGATGAAGTAGACGTGAACGAACAGAATGAGCAAGCCGTCGGGTTTTACAAAAAACAGGGATTTGAAGTTGTAAAAAGAAACGAATTTGATGCACAGGGAAAACCTTATCCCATTTTGGAAATGAAACTGGAAGTAAAATAAAAAGAACTCGGCTGGCGAAGCATGCATCTGCTGGCGCGGACTTGTAGTCCGTGTTTTGCTCGTAAGAGCAATCTTTTTGAAATAACTGCTTTTCAAGCAGGACACGGACTACAAGTCCGCGCCAGCAGATGCAGACCAAAGTGCAGAGCATCGTGTTATATATTTATTATGACATTAAAATATCCCGAAGGGATTAAAGTTTGGTAATATATAAATAGCCTAATTATTGAGTAACCAATACATTACCAAACTTTGCTCTCTACGGGAGCTTTTAATACTGTGATGATTTATAAATAAGCTTTATAATAAACTATTGAATAGAGTTTATATTCAATAAAAAGCTATATGTTTGATTATTAGTATTTTATATTGATTTATGTATTAAAATTCAAATATATGCACTCCGTTAGGAGTGGAAGTTTGGTAAAATACTATCTTTAGATATGGCGGGCGTGCCGTAGGTACGCAACTTCCTCGCTAATTGTCGCGTACCTACGGCACGCCGGATTATTGAGCAACCCGCACATTACCAAACTTTGCTCCCTACAGGAGCTTTTAATACCATAATGATTTATAAATAAGCTTTATAATAGACTATTGAATATAAACTCTATTGTAATTGTAACATACAACTATTTACTTATTTGCTTTTAAGCAACTCCCTTTGAAACCGGAAAACGAAAGAACAATATCTTGGATGAATTGGGTACTTAAAATATAATTTTGATGAGGTTACCTTGTATCAAAATAGGGCAAACGCATCAAAATAGGGCTATCAAACTAAATCGGATAAAAAAGCTATCTTTGCAAGCTCAAAAAAAACAAAAAATATGGTTTCAGTTGACGGGCTTACAGTAGAGTTTGGCGGAACAACTCTTTTCTCCGATGTTTCTTTTGTTATCAATCCTAAAGACCGCATCGCACTGATGGGCAAAAACGGTGCAGGAAAATCTACTTTATTAAAAATACTGGCAGGTGTGCGCGAACCCTCCAAAGGGAAAGTATCCATGCCAAAAGATTTCAGAATAGCTTATCTGCCTCAGCATCTAATGACTGAGGATAGCCGTACCGTTTTTGAAGAAACAGCTCAGGCTTTCTCGCAAATACACGCATTAGAAAAAGAAATAGAACGGATTAACGAGGAACTAACGAGCCGTACCGACTACGAATCGGACGAATACATGCAACTCATTGAGCAGGTTTCGACCCTTAGCGAAAAATTCTACAGCATAGAAGAAACTAATTTTGATGCCGACATAGAAAAAACACTGTTAGGACTGGGATTTGAGCGTTCCGATTTTCAGCGTAAAACAAGCGAATTCAGCGGAGGATGGCGTATGCGTATCGAACTGGCTAAAATCCTGTTGCAGAATCCCGACCTTATTTTACTGGACGAGCCGACAAACCATCTGGATATAGACTCGATACAGTGGTTCGAAGATTTTCTTATCAACACGGCCAAGGCAGTAGTGGTAATATCGCACGACCGTGCTTTTGTCGACAACATCACTACACGCACTATAGAAGTTACAATGGGGCGTATTTACGACTATAAAGCCAAATACTCCCACTATCTGGAACTGCGGAAAGAACGGCGCGAGCAACAGCAAAAACAATACGAAGAACAGCAAAAAATGATTGCCGAAACCAAAGAATTTATCGAACGTTTCAAAGGCACTTACTCCAAAACGCTGCAAGTACAGTCCAGAGTAAAAATGCTTGAAAAGCTGGAACTGGTAGAGGTTGACGAGTTGGATACTTCGGCATTGAAGTTACGTTTTCCACCTTCGCCACGCTCGGGCAGCTATCCTGTAATGACCGAAAACCTCAGCAAGTCGTACGACGATAAACTCGTATTTGCCAATGCCAATTTCACTATCGAACGTGGAGAAAAAGTAGCCTTCGTTGGCAGAAACGGCGAGGGTAAATCCACATTGGTTAAGTGCATCATGGACGAAATACCTTTCGACGGAGAACTGCGCTTAGGCCATAATGTAAAAATAGGCTATTTTGCACAAAATCAGGCATCGCTGCTCGACGAGGATTTAACCGTATTCCAAACTATCGACGATATTGCCGTAGGAGATATCCGTACCAAAATACGGGACATACTGGGGGCTTTCATGTTTGGCAGGGACGATTCTGAAAAGAAAGTAAAAGTACTATCGGGAGGCGAGAGAACACGCCTGGCAATGATTAAGCTATTGCTCGAACCGGTAAACCTGCTCATTCTCGACGAGCCTACAAACCATCTCGACATGAAAACAAAGGACATACTAAAACAGGCTTTGGTCGATTTCGACGGAACACTGATAGTCGTCTCCCACGACCGTGATTTCCTTGATGGGCTGGTTACGAAAGTTTACGAGTTTGGACAACAAAAAGTTACCGAGCACTTGGAAGATATTTACGGTTTCCTCGAAAAAAAGAAAATGATGAATCTACGCGAAATAGAGCGTAAATAGCTACGAGATAGACATTAGAGTCAAGAACCAAGATAAAAGATAGAAGAAGAGATTGTATGGAACAAACTAAACCAACTAAGGAAATTACTTTCAGCATATTATTCTCATTAAGCCTGGCACATTTTCTAAATGACGCTTTCCAGTCGATAATATCGGCAGTGTATCCCATCCTGAAAGAAAACCTGATTTTATCATTCGCTCAAATCGGGCTGATTACGCTGGTTTATCAAATTTGCGCATCAGTCTTTCAGCCGCTGTTCGGATTCCTGTTCGACAAAAAGCCAAGCCCCCTGTATCTGATTATAGGTACAGTTTTTACCTGTATCGGGCTTATCTTTCTTGCGTATGCCAACTCCTTGTTCCTCGTACTGGTTTCAGTAGCTTTTGTAGGATTAGGCTCTTCTATCATCCACCCCGAAGCATCACGGCTCACCCATTTGGCATCGGGCGGCAAACACGGGCTTGCACAGTCCATATTTCAGGTAGGTGGAAACTTCGGCAGTTCGTTAGGCCCTTTGCTGGCAGCACTTATCATTGCCCCATACGGACAGAAATACATCCTGTTTTTCGCCATAGCCGCATTTATAGCTATTTTTCTCAAACTACCCATATTCAAATGGTACAGCCAAAAGCTCAAACGAATCAAATCGGGCCAAGAAGTCCATACTATTGCTAAAACATCAGCCCTACCCCGCAAAACGGTGATTTTCTCCTTGTGCATCCTGCTGATACTTATTTTCTCGAAATACGTGTACATGGCAAGCCTTACCAATTTCTACACCTTCTACCTCATCGAGAAGTTTGATGTAAGCATACAGCACTCCCAGTTTTTTCTGTTTGCCTTTCTGTTTGCAGTGGCATTGGGCACTTTCATCGGCGGCCCTGTAGGCGACCGTATCGGGCGTAAATACGTAATATGGGCATCCATACTCGGAGCAACACCATTCACACTACTACTCCCCCACGCCAACCTGTTTTGGACGTGTGTACTAAGTATATTTATCGGAGTTATCCTATCTTCTGCGTTCTCCGCCATACTTGTGTATGCACAAGAGTTGCTACCTACCAAAGTAGGGTTAATATCCGGTTTATTCTTCGGACTGGCATTTGGTATTGCAGGAATAGCCGCTGCTGTATTAGGCAATCTGGCTGACGTAAAAGGCATCGAGTATGTTTACAATATCTGTGCTTACCTGCCCTTGCTGGGTATCGTAACTATATTCCTACCCAATGTAAAACTACACAAAAAGAGTTGATATGAAAGCCACAGCAAACGACACATATGGCGAAGGACTCCTTGCCTATTGGGAAGGAAAGAAAAATGCTGTTTTCACAGTTGAAAGCGATATAGCCGAAACCGAAAAATGGCCTGTTTCAACCTTTTTCCGTTCGTACAGAAACATGCCCGAGATAGAACAAAAAGCACTGTCGCATGTACAAGGTACTGTTTTAGATATCGGTGCAGGAGCGGGAAGCCATGCACTTTGGCTACAACAGCAGGGGTCGGATGTAACAGCTATCGACATTTCGACCGGAGCGGTAGAAGTAATGCAGCAAAGAGGAATAAAAAAGGTTCTAAGGCAAGACTTCTTTACCTTTCGAGGTGAGAAGTTCGACACCCTTTTGATGCTGATGAATGGTATCGGTATTACAGGACAAATAAAGAACCTACCACATTTCTTCGAACAAGCAAAACAGTTGCTCAACCCCGAAGGCAAAATAATACTGGATTCGTCCGACCTGATTTATCTTTTTGAGGAAGAAGACGGAAGCGTCTTGCTCGATTTGAATGGGGAGTATTACGGCGAACTGGAATATACCTTCAACTTTGGAAAAAGCAAAGGAGAGCCATTCAAATGGCTTTTTGTAGACTTTGATACGCTTTGTGAATATGCTGAAAAATCAGGTTTCGCCTGTCAGAAATTATTTGAGGACGACCACTACCTATATTTAGCAGAACTGACTCTAAAGCCATAAATCTACTCTTACAAATCGAGCGTACGCCTCTCGGCAATGGATTTTTTCGACAGTAAAGATATATCGCCCCATGTAGCTAAATCGGCTATATTGATGGGATAAACTTCTTCGCCTACGAAATCGGCTACCAAAGCTACCAGCATGATGTAATCCATACCCTGATGATGCTCGTCGTACACAAGGGCTTCCCTACCCCACTTCGCCCAAAAAGGATGCTCATACCTTTCTACATATTTCGCTTCCGGCTCCCATTGTTCGTACGGGCTTATTCCTTCCAGATATATGCTTTTCAGGTCGTCGTTCCAAGCACCTCGCGTACCTTGTATCTCATATGACAAGGACCGAGGACGAGGCAAGGTAGTATCGTGAAACAAGGTTATCTGCGCTCCGGTCAAAGTTCCGATTACGGTAGTAACTACATCGCCCAATGCGTAATTGGGCACAGACGACTTCAAATCCGACATTCTGGTTTTCAACCCCACCGATTTTGTAGCAAAGGACGTCAACGATTTGAACGAGTTTCCCCTGTTTATCTTAAGCATCAGGCACAGGGGGGCTACACTATGGGTAGGATATATATCGGCATTTTCGGTTTCATAATATGCAGCCCGCCAAGGTAGCTTATATTCGCCTTTCTCGTCGATAAGCACATCACGGATATCGTGCCGGTAGCCCCCTTGGGCAAATATTATTTCTCCAAATACATCCTCCTCTACCATACGCCCAATAGCCATCACGTTGCGCATGAATACGGTATTCTCCAGAGGATAAATTTTAAGCCTGTTCCTCTCGGCCAATTGTTGTAGCCGTTGATATTCCCCTTCGAACAGGCTTCCCTTCACCTCCAAGGCTACATTGCAACCTGCACTCAACGCTTCGGTAGCTTGTGCATAGTGAAACTGCCAAGGCGACGAAATGAAAACCAAGTCAACCTTCTCATTCTCCAACATATCGACATAAGCCTCCTCTCCATCCGAATAAATTTCGAGGAGGGGCGCATCGTCGCTAAGGCAATGCTTGAGATTGGATAATGCTAATGGATTGGGCTCTGCGATAGCTACTACGTGGTAAGCATCAATTTTATCCACGAGTTTCAGGAGCGACGCACCCCTGTATCCCAATCCTATAAATGCTGTTCTGATTTTCTTCATCCCTCTTGCTCTCTATCTATTTATTACTTGGATTCAAAACCCGACATGAAAGGTATACATAAGGTATACATGGGAATACAATCTAAAAACTCAATCATCTGATTATCAATTGGTTATAAAATTCAAATTATATACCTGATTTACAACATCAAAGATAAAAATAAAATTTATTTATTTATTCACCTCTATCCTCCGAATCCGGAGGATAAATGACGCTCTGCATTTACTTGTTAACCGATAGGGATAAGGAGGAGTGTTTACCGGAAACGAGACGATGCTATAACCCCGCTAATATCAGCCCGTTAGATGACATTAGCGGGATTAAATATAAGTTGTGTCAAAAAAATTATAAACTATTAAAATAAATGTAAAGCAAGCAGTTTCGGCAATGTGCAAAAAATAAGTTGGCAATTTGAATAATATGGAACAAACGACAGTTTGGAAACTGTATTATAAAGTTTTTTCACCCTCTTGTTCCTTTACTCTATTTTGTTCCGAAAAATTACCAAGTTATTCTTTTAACGTTACTTAGAGGTTTTCCAGCATCTCGAAATCAATCTCAGGCTGATTGCCCTCCGGTTTGCGTTGAAAAACGCTTCGGTATTCGGTATTCTGATTGAAGAAACCGCAGTTTTTCAGATAAAAACGGTTGTTTTCTTTTATGCCTCCCTGATAGTCAAGCCTTACACCTGCCCCTGCGGTAGCATCATAAGTAAATGTTCCTTCGGTCAGTTCAATCCAGTTGCCGTTTTTCGTCCGTGCCCACTGGTTGCCAAACTCTACAAAACGTGTTTTATATCCGCCGGTAGGACTAAAGTTTTCTAAGAAAGAATGTGCCCCCCGATACCATGTGTTTGTTTTAGGGCGGGAGAAACTTGCTATCAACCGCCAACGGTTTTCGTCGGTAGCATAAAAATAGGCTGTATAAACGGTATTTCCTTTTCCGTCGGGTTTTACCTGAGCCAAAAATTTATAAGTAGTGCCGGCAGTCCAGTTATAACGCAGAAAACTCTGTCCTCCTGAGCCTTCGTTGCCAAACTCGCCGATATGAACATCTTCGCCACGGCGCAGCATAATAATGCGTTCTTCTTCGGGAATGGATTTCGGATCGTCGGTTTGGAAAGGGCTCCATACCGAGAACAAAACACGCCTTTCCTTGTCCGAGTTGTATTGCATCCCGAAATATCCTTCGCCAAATCCGTTGGCCATGTAATAGCTCCACATTGTTTCTCCTTCTTTGGGCACAGTCACCTCGTTGTAAAACCACTCTACCGTATCTTGCGGCAAAGTATATTTCATGTGTACCGAAGGGCCTCTACGCCCCCAGTAGTTGGAGAAATCATGTACATAGGTAATTTTTCCCTTAGCATTGTTCAGCACCAACTCTGTTATATTGCCGAAAGCATCTCCACTCTTTTTCGCTCCTTGTATATCCACACGGACATATCCACTCTCTTTTACCTGGAATTTTCCGACCTTTACTTTTGATAAGGAATCGTTGTGTAGTTTTACTTTATGTGTTTTGCCCATACAACTCACATTTATCGCCGATTTGCCTGATGCCACCAGCGATATATCCAGCACCTGAGGTTCGGACAGATGGAAATACACACTGATTATTTCGTCCTTATCAGTCCAGTTTTTTATGCCGGTATCTGTTATCCTTATATGCTTGTCTTTTACACTATTTGTAATATAAGCATTCCCTCCCAATCCGATGGGGGTTTCATTTTGGGCAATAGCCGCAAACTGAAAAAACAATCCTAAAATTAAAGCGGTAATGGTATTCTTCATGATGTGAATCTTATTTTTTACGGATGTATTTTAAAATGTATGCCTGATATTGTATATTTTGTTAGCAGATTAATCTGATAATGAAACCTTAGAGGTTGTTTTAAGTTTCTCACAAAGAAACTGTTATAGTTTTACATTTGTTTTTTCGCAATAAATTATGTCCTTTTTTGTGACACGAAGTTGAGCGTAGCTGAATTTCACCTCTCATTTTACTCATTTAGCCCGCTAAAATCGTAAAATGAAGTCAAAATTTCCCTAAAAAACACCTAAATTTATCTTGCGAGTAAAATTTAAACAACCTCTTATTTTCAGAAATAAACCTTAGTAACTTTAATGTCTCATAAAACCAAACCTTATTGGCTTATCAAATAGCAGCGAAATAAGGTAATAAGGTTGAAGATACTCGCTTCCTATCGCTATTACTAAGGTTTAATACAAAAAACAAGGTTTTACACACATCTGACGCAAGTTTAGCGAAGCAAAACTTGTGCCTGAAACAAGAGCTGCTTGTTATAAAAAATGATAGTACAAGTCAAAAACTTGCGCTAAAAAGGTGCATACTTAGTAAAATATATTCCCCTTTTTTTAATGAAATAAAACAGCCGGTTGCCTGAGGCAACCAGCTGTTTATAAGTATAGCTTTTGGTTTATATTCTTATTTTACAAAAACCTTGTAAGTCACATTATCAACAGTCAGCATATAAATACCTTGTTGCAATGCTTTTGTATAAGTATCTACTACTGTAGCATCGTCAACCAGCAATCCTGATACCGAGTATAGTTTCACTGCTTTAGCACCTTCAAATTCCACTGTCAACGTTCCATTGGCAATGCTAATGTTGATATCGGCAGTAGCATCATTCAAGCCTGTACCTCCGCTTGCTCTGGTTACTGTAACGGTATAAGTTTGAGTTGTTCCGTCTTCTGCTGTAACTGTGATTTCAAATGGATTTTCGCCAACCTTCAAATCCTTTGTACCATCACCTACCACTTCAGCTTCAGCATCAGTTGCTGTAGCTGTAATATCAATCGAAGTTACAGAATTATCAACACTTACGCTGTAAGTATCTGTAGCAGCATCAAACACTGGGTCTAAATCTCCCACCGAAACTGTCAGTG
Source organism: Paludibacter sp. 221 (assembly GCF_010501035.1). Taxonomy (GTDB): domain Bacteria; phylum Bacteroidota; class Bacteroidia; order Bacteroidales; family Paludibacteraceae; genus QVMH01. Next base: position 314 of record NZ_QVMH01000019.1, on the reverse strand, counting down.
CACTCAAGGTAGCATCCGAAGAAAGCAACTTAACGAATTTGATAGCACAGCCACCATCATATAGATAATACTCCCCGATTGGGTTGCCTATATTTGATCCTCCTGTTGGATTGAAGGCATTTTTAGCTGTAGTAGCTTTACGCTTGATAGCCAAGCTTCCGGCATAACTTCCTGAATAAATAGGCAAAAATTCGAATACATCACCTTCTCCGGCAGTTGCCTGAAAAGCGGAAGATACTAATTTTATGTTCAGCCCATCTTTACTGGTCAAAATATAATTATCGACAGTTCCGGTTACTTTCCACAGTTGGTTA
>NZ_QVMH01000018.1 GCF_010501035.1 Paludibacter sp. 221 | reverse complement strand
AGAGCGAAGTACAAAAAATGAAATACTGAGTAACTAATACCTTTTTAGAGGAAAGATACGAAAATAATATAGTATTTTAAGAACATCATTACAGGAAAACCAAATACCTTTTGAGCAAAAACGATGCTAAATTTTTCAAAAAAAAAGCCTCTTTCCTCTCTGTATACAAATACAATAAAAAAAACAGGAACAGCAACTTTTTGCTTAAAACTAACCCTGAAAAACATTTCCACAAAACACGATTGTTTTTATATGTTATAAAACACATGTTATACATGGATGAACAAACATTATTTTCTTGCAAAAAATATACTGAAAACAAACTTAAAGTAGTAATTTTGCCATCGTTTGTTTAAAAGTGCAGATATGCCGATAAAAATAATATGCCAATTCCATTGATTAAAGAAATTGGCATATCAATACATTTGGCACATTGGCACATTGGCACATTGGCACATTATTATCTAACTATATATTATGGCAAAAAACAAATTAAATTTATTGGCTGATTTTCCCGCCGTTACGACTCAGGAATGGATGGAGAAAATCGTAGCCGACCTCAAAGGAGCTGATTTTGATAAAAAGCTCATTTGGAAAACCAACGAAGGATTCAGTGTACGTCCTTTTTACAGGACTGAGGACATTGAAAACCTGGAAATAACCAATCTTTTACCGGGAGAATTTCCTTATGTACGTGGAACTAAAACCACAAACGAGTGGCACATCCGTCAGGAAATCAAAGTGGAAGACCCTGCCGAAGCCAACAAAAAAGCGTTGGATATACTAAACAAAGGGGTAACTTCCATCGGGTTCAAAATCAACAAAAAAGACCTGAGCGCAGCTTTTATTGCAATACTGCTTCACGGTATTCAGGCCGAAAGTGTAGAACTGAACTTCCAAACCTGTATAAGCTGCTCTGCCGATTTACTGACCTTGCTGCACAATTACTTCAAGTCGTTGAACTACGACCCGATGAAGTTACATGGTTCAGTAAACTTTGACCCCATCAGCAAAATGCTGCTGAAAGGTAAAAACCTGTCGGAAGAAGAAATTACACAAAAAGCCATTGCTACCATCGAAGCTGCAAACCAGCTTCCTTACTACCGTGTAATAGGCGTTAACGCTCTGACATTAACCAATGCAGGCGCGCACATTACTCAAGAATTGGGCTATGCGCTGGCATGGGGAAATCAGTATATTGCTATGCTGGACGAAGCCGGAATAGACCCTGCAACGGCTGCAAAACGCATTAAATTTAATTTCGGAGTAGGAAGCAACTATTTCATGGAAATTGCAAAATTCCGTGCAGCACGCCTGCTGTGGGCTTTAATAGTAGAAAAATATCTGGAAGAAGAAGTAGAAGAAAACCGTCAGGCAGTTTCGAAAATGCACATACATGCCGAAACAACTACTTTCAACATGACTGTTTTCGATGCTAACGTAAACATGCTGCGCACGCAAACAGAGGCTATGAGCGCAAGTATAGGAGGTGTAGATTCGTTAACTGTACTTCCATACGACTGTGTTTACAAAAATGCCGACGATTTCTCGGAACGCATCGCACGTAACCAACAGTTATTGCTGAAAGAAGAATCGCACTTCGACAAGGTAACCGACCCAAGTGCAGGTTCATATTATATCGAAACACTGACCAACGAAATAGCAAAACAAGCATGGAAACTTTTCCTTGATATTGAAGAACAAGGAGGATTCCTTGCCGCTGTTAAATCCGGCTCAGTTCAGAAAAACATAAAAGAAACGGCAGACTCACGCCTCAAAGCTATATCGAGCCGCAAAGAAGTGCTGTTGGGTACAAACCAGTTCCCTAACTTTACCGAATCGGCTTCGCAAAAAGTAGATTTGGAACCACACACATGCAAATGTGGATGTAGCAACGAACACGGACAACTGGAAACATTGCCATGCGTACGCGGTGGAGAAGAATTTGAAGCACTCCGTTTTGCTACCGAAAAAGCAGCTAAACGCCCAAAAGCATTCATGCTTACCATCGGCAATCTGGCAATGCGCTTGGCACGTGCACAATTCTCGTCAAACTTCTTTGCATGTGCAGGATACGAAATTATTGACAATCTTGGATTCAACACAGTAGACGAAGGCGTAAAAGCTGCCGAAAAAGCGGGAGCAGACATCATTATCCTTTGCTCGAGCGACGAAGAATACGAAACACTTGCGCCGGAAGCATACAAACTGGCAAAAGACAAATTCTTATTCGTTGTAGCAGGAGCACCGGCCTCAATGGACGACCTGAAAGCACAAGGCATACAGCACTTCATCAATGTGCGCTCTAATGTGTTGACTACGTTGCAAGAATTCAACCGTTTGTTAAATAATTAAACACGGAGACACAAAGACACGGAAGAATGAATAAATCGGAGTATGATTTATTAGGAAGTAAAATTGTAGATGCAGCATATTCTGTTCACAAAGAACTCGGTCCCGGCTTGCTTGAATCGGTTTATGAGCATTGTATGTTACAAGAATTAAGAACACGGGGCTTGACTGTGACCAGTCAAGTAAGATTACCACTAACTTACAAAGGAACAATTCTCGAAAAAGAATTTATTATTGATATTTTAGTGGAAGATACAATCATAGTAGAACTCAAAGCCTGCGAAGTATTGTTGCCCGTTCACGAAGTACAAATACTTACTTACATGAAACTTGCTGATAAGAAACTCGGATACCTGATAAATTTCAATGTTCCACTTATCAAAAATGGAATCAAAAGAAAAATAAATGGCTATATATAATTTCGTGTCTCACTATTAAAAATTATTCATTTGAAACAACAATAACACATGGAACAATTAAGAATACTTGGTGTCTTAGTGTCTCCGTGTTGAAACTCTCAAAAAAATGAAACCAAATTTTAAAGACATAAATATAGAAGATTTTGTTGCAGGGAAAACTCCTGAGCAACATAACAACGATACATGGCTGACACCCGAACAGATTCCGGTGAAACCTGTATACAGCAAAAACGACCTGAAAGGGTTGGAGCAATTAAATTACGCAGCCGGACTGCCGCCATTCTTACGTGGTCCGTACAGCGGTATGTACGCTATGCGTCCGTGGACAATCCGTCAGTACGCCGGATTTTCTACTGCCGAAGAATCAAACGCGTTTTACCGCCGCAACTTAGCATCAGGACAAAAAGGCCTGTCTGTAGCGTTCGACCTTGCCACACACCGCGGCTACGACGCCGACCACGAGCGTGTAGTAGGTGATGTAGGTAAAGCGGGTGTTTCAATCTGCTCGGTAGAAGATATGAAAATCCTTTTCGATGGTATCCCATTGAATAAGATGTCGGTATCTATGACAATGAACGGTGCTGTACTTCCTGTGTTGGCATTTTACATCAATGCCGGACTGGAGCAAGGCGCTAAATTGGAAGAAATGGCAGGAACTATCCAGAACGATATTCTGAAAGAATTCATGGTGCGTAACACTTATATTTACCCTCCAAAATTCTCGATGAAAATCATTGCTGATATTTTTGAATATACAGCTAAGAACATGCCTAAATTCAACTCTATTTCTATCTCGGGTTACCACATGCAGGAAGCTGGTGCTACTGCCGATATCGAGTTGGCTTACACACTTGCCGATGGATTGGAATATCTTCGGGCAGGGGTGAATGCAGGAATGGACATCGACGCTTTTGCGCCACGTTTGTCGTTCTTCTGGGCTATCGGGATGAACCATTTCATGGAAATAGCCAAGATGCGTGCAGCGCGTCTGCTTTGGGCTAAAATTGTAAAACAGTTCAATCCGAAAAATCCGAAATCGCTGGCATTGCGTACGCACTCGCAAACATCGGGTTGGTCGCTTACCGAGCAAGACCCGTTCAACAACGTAGGACGTACCTGTATCGAAGCAATGGGAGCAGCATTAGGACACACCCAATCGCTCCACACCAACGCATTGGACGAGGCTATCGCCCTGCCAACAGATTTCTCGGCACGTATAGCACGTAATACCCAGATTTATATTCAGGAAGAAACCCAAATTACAAAAGAAATCGACCCTTGGGCAGGTTCTTATTATGTAGAAGCCCTGACAAATGAAATTGCAGAAAAGGCTTGGGCGTTAATCGAAGAAGTAGAGAAATTGGGCGGTATGGCTGCGGCTATCGAAACAGGTATCCCCAAAATGCGTATCGAAGAAGCTGCCGCACGCACACAAGCACGCATCGACTCAGGCAACCAAACTATTGTAGGTGTAAACAAATACCGCTTGGAAAAAGAAGACCCAATCGATATTCTGGAAATCGACAATACAGCCGTTCGCGAACAACAAATAGCACGGCTGAAACAACTGCGTGCCAACCGTAACGAAGCCGATGTACAAAAAGCATTGGCAGCAATTACCGAATGTGCTAAAACAGGTAAAGGCAACTTGCTCGAACTGGCAGTAGAAGCTGCTCGCGTACGTGCATCGTTAGGAGAAATATCAGATGCCTGCGAAGCAGTAGCAGGACGTTATAAAGCAACAATCAGAACTATTTCAGGCGTGTATTCTTCAGAAACCAAAAACGACAGCGATTTCCAACGGGCAACAGAGCTTACGGAACAATTCGCGAAAAAAGAAGGTCGTCGTCCACGTATCATGATTGCAAAAATGGGTCAGGACGGACACGACCGTGGAGCAAAAGTAGTAGCAACGGGTTATGCCGACTGCGGATTCGACGTGGATATGGGCCCCTTGTTCCAGACACCTGCCGAAGCTGCTAAGCAAGCGGTAGAAAACGACGTAAACATAATGGGCGTATCTTCGCTTGCTGCCGGACACAAAACCCTTGTTCCACAAGTAATTGAAGAGCTTAAAAAACTGGGACGCGAAGACATCATCGTAATTGCCGGAGGTGTTATCCCTGCACAAGACTACGATTTCTTGTACAAAGCAGGCGTAGCAGCAATCTTCGGTCCTGGTACAAGCGTTGCAAAAGCGGCTGTTACCATTATGGATATTTTGCTGGAAGAGTAGGCTCTTTTTAAGCCTTTCACATAAAGAGACTTAAAACCTTATAGACAAACCCGCCTAACCTTTTTAAGCGGGTTTGTTCATAATACCTCACATCTTAAACTCAAATTTATGCCCTTAGAATACATTAACCGTAAAAAAAAAGCACATTATGTTAAAGTAAGCCTGACCAAAAACGGAAAAGAGCGCTATTATATAATAAAAGATAAATCCAAACTTGCTGAATCAGAGTTACTAACCGACATGCCACGCGGTTATGAATTTTACGAACAGCCGGAAGATGCATTAGTCGTTTTCCGAAAAATTGTAAAATCAAGTGTATCAAAAGAGGAGATGATGACCGTTGACTCCGTTATGCAAGAGCTAAAGCTACCAAACGACTATATTATCGACAGAGGAATAAACGAAATAAATGTTTATCTCGACCGCTTTACAAAAAAAGAAAACAAGGACTATTTCAGAGATAATATCCATTTATATCAGTATTATAATCTGATGTTGCGTTTTGTAAAATCAGGACGTAATTATAAAGCAGAGCGGTTCTGTCATTTACTTCGTTTTCATGGATGGATTACAATAGAAACTTCAGACGATTTAGAGTTTCTTGCAAAAAAATACTGCTATCATATTAATAAAGAGAGCTTATATGATTTTTGGATTGAGGGTGAAGAAGATTATTAAAATATCAATCATTTCACAATAAGACACGATAGAAGACCTGCCTTTCCACTCAAAATATCACTTTAATTTTTAAAGTCCCATAGAGACGGCTGTTTGGTAATAGCTAGTTTCACCATGTCATACTTGCGTGCCGTAGGTACGCTACTCGCTACAAAAGTTTCGTACCTACGGCACGAATAAAATCCATTATAACACACGTTTACCAAACTCATACTCCTACGGAGTATCCGGCAGGCAGCCGTGACCGGAAGACTTCAAGCATTAGAATAATCATGGCTTTAAGAACTGTAAGCCCAAGTTAAGCTTTAACCTGCGCTTTATACCTGCCTCTCGTTTGCAACGAGAGGTAGTATAACCTTATTTTCAGAAATAAACCTTAGTAACTCTAATATCTCTCATAAAACTAAACCTTATTAGCTTATTGGATAACAAAGAATAAATAAAGTAATAAGGTTGGCGATACTGGTCTCTGCCACTATTACTAAGGTTTATTTCTGAAAATAAGGTTTTCTGCCGGAGGTTATCTAAAAAGTGATAATCAGCACACGGAATACACTGACCTCGAGGACAAAAGAATAAAATGAGGATACTATAAATCTCCCTAAATCCCTCTCGGCCTCTCCCGCTTTCCAGGAAAAAGTTTTTGAGAGGGAGTTTGAGAGCGAGAAACAAAAGAACAATATCTGATGAATTTGGTGTTCAATATGTATTTTTGGTGCGTTGCCCCGAGTTAATGTTATATCTCCTAAGTTTTTTCCATAAATTTATTACTTTTGCAAAAAACATATTATCTCATGAGTAAATTATATATTATCGACCACCCGATGATACAGCATAAACTAACCATTATGCGTATGAAAAAAACGGGCTCTAAGGATTTTCGCGAACTGTTGAAAGAAATTTCCATATTAATGGGCTATGAACTTACAAAAGACCTGCCCCTATCAGAAATTGAAATAGAAACCCCGATGAAAAAGATGAAATCGAAACTCATTAAGGGTAAGAAGCTTGCCATTGTACCCATACTACGCGCCGGACTGGGCATGGTAGATGGATTGCTGAATTTACTGCCTGTGGCTAAAGTAGGGCATATCGGGCTTTATCGCGACCACGATACTTGTCAGCCCGTATTTTACTATAGCAAACTGCCTTTCGATATAGAACAACGCGAGGTTATCCTGTGCGACCCAATGCTGGCTACCGGAGGAAGCGCGTCGGATGCGATAGACCTGTTGAAAAAGAATGGCTGCTCTACCATACGCCTGATGTGTCTGGTAGCTGCTCCCGAAGGCGTAAAGGTGATTCAACAAAATCATCCTGATGTAGATATTTACACCGCAGCACTTGATGAGTGCCTCGACGAAAACGCTTATATCCTTCCCGGACTGGGTGATGCGGGAGATCGTATTTTTGGAACAAAGTAGTTTCAGTAGCGAGTAGCGAGTAGTGAATTTGTTTCACCAGTTCTATTGGCATATTAGCATATTGGCACATTAAATCATAAAATATCATGAGTTCGGAAAGAAGAATTATTCAAGTAGAAGAAAAAGTTCCTTTGCTGAAGGGAATCCCGTTAAGTATTCAGCATACGTTTGCCATGTTCAGCGCATCGGTTTTAGTACCTTGGTTGTTTGGCATGAATGCAGGTATCGTACTATTGATGAATGGTATCGGCACGCTGCTCTTCATTCTCATCACTAAAGGAAAATCGCCTGCATACCTTGGCTCAAGTTTTGCATTCTTATCCCCTACCTTCTTGTTGTTAGCCAATCCGGATTTCGGCTTTCAGTACGCTTTAGGCGGATTCGTCGTTTCAGGATTGGTTCTGTGCCTATTAGCCGTACTTGTAAAGTTTGTAGGGACAAAATGGATTGATTACGTATTGCCTCCCGCTGCAATGGGGCCTGTAGTTGCTCTTATCGGGCTCGAACTGGCAGGTACGGCAGCAAGCAACGGAGGCCTCATTTTGAGCGATACCTACACACAAATCAACCCTACGTTTGCCCTTGTATTTATCGTTACAATCGGCATAGCTGTGCTGGGGCAAGTGCTGTTTAAAGGATTCGCGGCAGCTATTTCCATACTTATAGCCATTATTACGGGGTATGTACTCGCTCTGTTTTTAGGGTTGGTTGATTTCGCTCCTGTAGTTGAATCAAATCTTTTTGCCGTTCCGCATTTCATGTTCCCTAAATTCAATCTACAAGCCATTCTTATAATACTGCCCGCCACACTGGTTGTTATATCAGAGCACATAGGGCATCAGGTGGTAACGAGCGAAATTATCGGGCGCGACTTACTGAAAGACCCCGGATTAGAACGCACGCTTTTCTCTGATGGTCTTTCCACTACAATATCCGGTCTTTGCGGCTCGGTACCTACCACTACTTATGGAGAAAACATCGGAGTAATGGCTGTTACAAAGGTGTATAGCGTTTGGGTAATCGGAGGCGCGGCTGTTATCTCTATATTGCTGGCTTTCTTTGCTCCTGCCTCGGCTCTTATCAGTTCCATACCCGGCCCGGTAATGGGTGGAATCAGCTTTCTGCTTTATGGGATGATTGGGGCTTCGGGTATCCGGCTCATAGTAGACAAAAAGGTAAACTATGCCAAAGCACGCAATCTGGCTATGACTGCCATTGTATTCGTTGTAGGTCTTTCGGGAGTATTTATCCAGATTGGCAATGTACAGCTAAAAGGGATGTCGCTTGCTACCATAGTAGGTATGCTAATGGGTGGACTGTTCTACCTTATCGACCGTCTGGGTTGGGCTAATGATAAAGACGAACCATCGCAGTTAAAATAAGGCTTCTATTACGCGATAACAACATATACATTTTAGAATCAGATAGTTAAAATACTTCTGTAATCAAATACTCTAAAAAAAGAAGATAACTCACCCCGTTAGTCGATGTAGATTAACGGGGTGAAGTTTTATTTCGTATACATCCTTTCAGGGGGATTATCTTAAAAGCAGGCAAGCCAATTGTTAGCCATTACAATTTGTAATGTAAAATAAGGTAATAAGGTAGGTTTGCTCTTACTTGTATTATTACTAAGGTTTATCAATAAAATAAGGTACTTGATAAAAACCTTATTTTCAACCAATAAGCTTAGTAGCTAATACTACCTGACAATCAATAACCTTATTACCTCATTTTGGGCGGTAATGATTTGATAATAGCAAAATTGCTTATTTTACTTTTGAGACATTCTCTTAACTATATGCGATATTTGGATTTATTTTAAAAAGTATGCTGACTTGAAAAGTCGGATTTTCATATGGAACAGTCCGATGTGTCGGACACCGCAGGCATGTGGCCTGCGGAGGAAAGATAAAAAGCACCCTCTGCCTGAAAGGCAGGACTGATTGCCACTGTCTTGCCTTTCAGGCGAAGTATAATTGGTAGCTGTTACCGCAAGCTGCGCTACGCTTGCATGCGGTATCCGATACATCGGACTGTTCCATATGCAAGTATTGCCTTTCAGGCATGAGCATACTTTTATTTAAACCTCCCGATATTTTCAATTGGCGTATAGCGGCTATAAGTCCGCTTTACGCCTAAGCTTTTTCTACTCTGCACATTCTTATAAAACAAATACGCCCCGTTAAATCTGCATAGACTAACGGGGCGTATTTTATTTTGTATTGTATCTTATACTCTCTTAAGCCTGCTTCTGTACTATCTCGAGTGTATCCGAAGCTATCATATACTCTTCGTCGGTAGGGATAACCACTACTTTTACTTTGGAGTCGGGGGTGGTAAGCAATACTTCTTTTCCTCTCGATTTTGCATTCAACTCTTTGTCGAACTTAATACCCAAATAGCTCAAGCCTTCGCAAACATACTCGCGTGTTCCGGTTTGGTTTTCGCCTACTCCTCCGGTAAAAACAATCACGTCAACACCATTCAATGCAGCAGTATAAGCTCCAATGTATTTTTTTATACGGTATTCGTACACATCCAATGCCAGTTTTGCACGTGCATTGCCTTCGGCCACGGCATTTTCAATGTCACGCATATCGGACGACAGGCCTGAGATACCCAACACCCCGCTATGCTTATTAAATAAAGCTGAAACTGCGGACGAACCAATACGCTCTTTTTCCATCAGGAAAGTTACTACACCCAAGTCCACATCGCCCGAACGTGTTCCCATCAGCAACCCTTCGATAGGAGTAAACCCCATAGAAGTATCTACCGATTTTCCGTTCTGAATAGCTGCTACCGATGCACCATTACCGATATGTGCCGTAATGATTTTGGTATTCTCGTAATCCAGCCCTAAAAACTCGCACGCACGACGCGACACATAACGGTGGCTTGTGCCATGAAATCCGTAACGGCGGATACCATATTTTGTATACAGCGAGTAAGGTATTCCATACATATACGCATAATCGGGCATAGTCTGGTGAAAAGCCGTATCGAAAACACCTACCTGTGGCACGTTGGGCAACAGCTCGCATATAGCGTTTATCCCTGCCAGGTTTGGCGGGTTATGGAGGGGAGCCAGTTCGATACATTCTTCCATCTTATGTATTACCTCGTCGGTAATCAGCACGCTCGAGCTGAATGCTTCTCCACCATGTACCACGCGGTGGCCTACTGCGTCTATTTCGTCCAACGATTTTACCGCGCCGTATTTTTTACTGGTCAGCACACCAAGTATATACTCTATAGCTGTCTGATGTTCAAGAATTTCGCCTTCAAGAATCACTTTTTGCTTATTATCTTCGTCGCCATACGTATGTTTCAGGAAAGAGCCCTTCATCCCGATTTTTTCCACACCTCCCGAGCCAAGCTCGTACCGGGTTTCCATATCCAGCAATTTATATTTTACTGATGAACTTCCACAGTTTAATACTAATATCTTCATTTTTCGTTCCTCCCTGTTTTATAAATTACCTTTTATGATATTACCTTTTTCATCGTACGTATAGAAACCTATCCCACGGCTGATGCCAAAATGCTTTGCACGGAACAGGCGCAGAAGTATAGGCGAGGGCTTATATTTCAGATGTCCGTACTCCTCGTGCATATTATTGAGCAGGCTCACTATTTTTTCAACACCCATTTGGTCGGCAGTACGGAAAACACCCTGATGGTGTCCGAAACCCACTGTCAGCACACGGTCGATGTCTTCTACATTGGAAATACCTTCCATCAGTATGCCACATGCTTCGTTCAACTGTATAAGGAACAAACGCAGGCTTACCAGTCCGGCAGATTCTTTAACGGAAACAAACTGATGGTTGATGAGCTTTGCAAACTGGCATACTTTATCAAAAGTTTCGTCGGAAGTATACAGGCTACGTACAATTTCGATAATCTGCGAGCCGGGAACATTCGACAGAAAATGCAGTCCTATACATCTTTCCTTATGTTTCAGTTCCGACGCCAAATCGGTAACTACCACCGTAGATATATTAGAAGCAATAATAGCCGTAGGGTCGAGCACTTCTTCCAAACGGTAAAATACCTCTTTACGCTGGGTTACTTCGCGCACTCCGGTTTGGTCGTCGTAGCGTATGGCTTCGATAACGAAATCGCACCCTTTGAAGTCTTCATAATCCGAAGTACCTGTAATGCGTCCCATCACGGCACGTTTTTCGTTCTGGGTCAGTCCCCAGTTTTCAATTTTTTTATTCAGTTTTTCTTCGATGCGGGTATTAGCATTTACTATTTTTTCTTCGGTAGGTTCAAGAAACACTACCTCGATACCATTTAGTGCTGCCGTAGTAGCTATTACACTACCTTCCTTACCTGCACCAACTACTCCAATGCGCGAAAACAAAGTGCTTTTTGCTTTCCGTTTACTTAATCCGTATTTCTCAATCGGTTCTTTAATGGGTTCTGCCATAATAATATATCTTATTAAGTAGCTACAAGAAATGAGCTACAAGCTACAAGTTTTTTTATCAGAAAAATCAGAAGGGAGAAAAGTTTTTTCACTTTTATCTCCCCTCCTTTGAATAAAATTATTTCATTGCCTGATTGGCTGTGATGGTTATCATGTGTACAATATCTTCGACCGAGCACCCGCGCGAAAGGTCGTTTACCGGTGCTGCCATACCTTGCAGGATAGGGCCTACAGCCTGAGCACCCGAAAAGCGTTCTACCATCTTATAACCAATGTTACCTGCTTGCAGGTCGGGGAAAACCAAAACATTTGCATGTCCTGCTATCTTGCTTCCAGGAGCCTTGCTTTGTCCTACGCTCGGAACTAATGCCGCATCGGCTTGCAATTCGCCATCAATCTGCATGTCAGGAGCCATTTCCTGTGCCAGTCTGGTAGCTTCTGTTACTTTATCAACCAACTCGTGCTTTGCGCTGCCTTTGGTCGAAAAGCTCAACATACCAATACGTGGCTCAAAACCTGCAACCGCCCGTGTGGTTTGTCCTGTGCAAACAGCAATCTGCGCAAGCTCTTCGGCTGTTGGATTCGGGTTTACCGCCACATCGGCAAAAACAAGCAATCCGTTTTCGCCATACTGCGCGGTAGGGGTAAACATAAGCATCGCCCCCGACACTACTTTTATTCCGGGTAATGTTTTTACTATCTGAAAAGCCGGACGCAATACGTTTCCGGTGGTGTTTTGTGCTCCCGCAAGCTCGCCATCGGCATCGCCGTTTTTTATCATCAAACATCCCAGATACAATGGATCTTTCGCCAGTTTTTCTGCCTCGTCCATGCTGAGCCCTTTACTTTTTCTTATCTCAAAAAGCAGGCTTGCATAGTCCTTCATTTTCGGATTGGTTTCGGGGTCCACTATCTCAGCTTCCGAAATGTAATCAAACTTATTCTCGGCCGCCATCTCCTTTATTTTCTTCTCATCTCCAATAAGAATAATTTTCGCGGCTTTTTCCTTCAAAATGATGTTTGCAGCAGTTAACGTACGAAGCTCAGTGCCTTCGGGCAGAACAATCCGTTGCGGATTAGCCTTGGCACGTTGCATGATTTTTTCTAATAATTCCATTTTTAAGTATTTATCTTGAATGTTATAAAATTTGCTATGCGGGGGAGATGTCAGAACACCGTAACTACCTGCAAATATAGTGCTATTTTACAAAATTGCAATGTAGAGATTACAATTTTATACATTTATTTTTCAATAATCTAATTATCAGGCGATAATATAGATTTAGGGATGTATTTTTTTGTGTTTTTTACGCATCCCGCTAAAAAAGACAGAAATACATTAGCACGCTTTTTGTAACAGCAGGAATAACGATATAAAAACAGAACGAAATTTAAAATGAAATCAAAACCATCATTAGCTTATTGCATCTTTATGGATATTGCAGGATTTGCCACCTACGCCATCCCCTTTTTCGGAGAGTGGATTGATGTAATATGGGCTCCCCTATCGGCATTTATTTTTTATGCAAGTTTTGGAGGTAAAACCGGCAAAATAGGCAGTATGATAAACCTTGTCGAAGAGTTACTACCGGGCACCGACTTTATACCTACTTTCACACTGGCCTATATTTACCAGACCATAAAAGAAAAAAGAGATGCCAAACATACAAAACAAGGTAATACAGAAACCGGATTTTACAAAAAAGCATCGTGATACCACAATTTATTCTTTTATAACTCTGCTGTAACAGAACAAAGGGCTGTTTTAATATGTTTTAAAACAAATCCTTGTAAATAAGCCTTACTTTTGCAGGGCTTATTTGCTTTAGTAAACTAATTATTACTCAGATGCCAACTCTAACGCAGACCAAAACAATATGTATCATTATGCTTTTAATAAGCATACCGTTGGGAGTTATGGCACAAGAACCGGTAAAAACAGCCACAATCCCATACAGTACCCGGATTGAACTTCCGCCTGTTTTGGATGAGTCTTCGGGGTTGATGTGGTGGAATGGTAAACTATGGTCGCACAACGATAGTAGCGGGTCGGATAGTATTTATGCTTTCGATTTAGAAACTCCTCAAAACTATGAACAGTATCATAGCGGTGCCCCAAACAAGGACTGGGAAGCGTTGGAACAGGACGAAGAATATGTGTATATAGGTGACTTCGGAAATAACAAACGGATACTCCGGCAGGATTTGCGTATCTTCAAAATCAGTAAGAAATCGTTGCTCGAAGGCTCACCCGCCGTTGATACTATCAAATTTTATTATCCTGAGCAGACCGATTTCAGCGACCGCCCTCAAACTGAGGACACTGATTTCGACTGCGAAGCATTTATCGCTGCCGGAGATAGCCTGTACCTGTTTACCAAGCAATGGATAAGCAGGCAAACAGCCGTATACTCCTTGCCCAAAGAGGCGGGAACATACGCAGCCAATTACATCACTACATATAATATCGACGGGCTTGTGACCGATGCCGATTATTTACCAAACAAACGGATTTTAGCCTTATGTGGTTATTCATCCACCTATCTGCGCCAGTTTATCTATATCCTTTACGATTTTGAAGGAACGGATTTTTTCAGTGGGCAGAAATATAACTTCACCCTTAATTTGGGGCTTTTTCCTCATCAGGTAGAAGGCATTACTACCCCCGACGGACAAAGGTACTACGTAACGAACGAACAAACTCCGGTAAGCACACAACGGCTTCACACGTTCGATGTAGGAAATTATTTTGAGGAATACCTGCAACGCCCCGAAACCGCCGGAAAAATATCGGGGGCTACGTTTGCATGTCAGGATAATATTCCGGTAACTTATTCCGTACTACCTATACCGCAAGCCGAAACATACGAATGGACATTGCCGCAAGGCGCAAAAGGCAACAGCACATCGAATAGCATAACCGTATATTTCGACACAACTGCCGTGTCGGGCAACATTATAGTAAGAGGGGTGAACTCCTATGGCACAGGGGGCGGTTCGAGTTTGCCAATCACCGTAATCAGGAAACCAACCACACCATATATCCATGTAGCCCAATGGGACAGAAATATACTGGTAGCGTCTTCGCCCACCGGAAATCAATGGTACAACCACGAAGGAGCCATAGCCGGAGCAACATCACAATATCTTAAAGTAGACAGATACAGCAGGTATTATGTAGTTACGAGCGTAGAAGGATGCAGTTCAGCACCTTCTAACGTCATCCGGACGGGGGCTTTTATGTATCTGGACGTAAATAATACTAAATTTGAAACCGATACTATTATAATACCCAAGAAAGCGTTGCCTCTGCATAAGCACATAGAGGACAATCCTAAAAAGAAGAAACGTAAGTTCCTGTTTTGGTATTTATAAACACAGATACTTTTGCACGTAACAAAAGATGAAAAACGAGATAATTATCATTTTTTCAGAGTCCCGCTAAAAACAATTAGAAAGCATGAGTAGCGATTTTATTTTATTTATTCAATAAATTAGCACTATTGATTACAATTCATTACTCAAAGAGAACTTTTGGTTATAATAAATTTGATATATAAGTAAAAAGATATGATTTCAATTACCTTTGTAATGCAAAACAATGTCATACAAAAACACATAGAACACAATAGAAATTACTTACAAACTATGTGTCCCCTATGTGTGAAACTAACTGAACCTATGTGTCATAAAACACAAATTAGATTAACTTGATTATTTAAAACAATAAAAAAATTAAGATATATGAAAAAAATCCGCACCGCCATAGTAGGTTACGGCAACATTGGAAAATCTACAGTAGAAGCCGTTCAGGCCGCGCCTGATTTCGAGTTAGTGGGAGTTGTACGCCGTTCTGCATCGACAGGCAATGTACCTGTAGAGCTGACAGGAATAAAAATAGTAGACAACATCAAATCGCTTACCGATATTGACGTGGCTATTCTTTGTATACCAACACGCAGCATACCCAAGTTTGCAGCCGAATATCTGGCAATGGGCATCAATACCGTAGACAGCTACGACATTCATAGCAGCATCTGGGATTTACGCCAGGATTTGGATGAGGTGGCAAAAGCAAATAATACGGTTGCTATCGTTTCGGCAGGCTGGGATCCGGGAAGTGACTCGGTGGTACGTACCTTGCTCGAAGCCATCGCCCCGAAGGGTATTACATACACCAACTTCGGGCCGGGCATGAGCATGGGGCATACCGTTGCCGTAAAAGCCATCGAAGGTGTACACAAAGCACTATCAATGACTATCCCGATGGGAACAGGTATTCACCGCCGTATGGTGTATATCGAAGTAGAGGAAGGCTACAACTTCGACGATGTGGCAAACGCTATAAAAATGGACCCTTACTTCCGCAACGATGAAACCCACGTAACAAAAGTAAGCAGCGTAGACAACTTGCTGGATATGGGACACGGTGTAAACCTGACACGCAAAGGAGTGTCGGGAACAACACAAAACCAGTTGTTCGAGTTCAACATGAAAATAAACAACCCTGCGCTGACAGCACAAATACTGGTGGCCTGCGCACGTGCCACGATGAAAGCAAAACCAGGTGCTTATACAATGATTGAAATACCAATGATTGATATGCTTTACGGAGAAAAAGAAGACCTAATCCGTCGCTTGGTATAATGGGGCATTAAACATAGTTTTTTTTTTTGACAGGAAATGCATAGGAAGTAATCAATACTTTCCTATGCATTTTTTTATTGTGGTAATTCCCTATTTCATAGGAATATACAGCAAAATATCGTTTTTTCGATTTAAATTTTCACACTGACATTTAAAGTCCCATAGGGACGGGAGTTTGGTAATGGCTGCTTTTAATCATTGCCTCTGCGTGCCGTAGGTACGCTACTTGCTGCAAGTGTACCTACGGCACGAACAATACTTCGTTATCATGTGCTGTTACCAAACTTATACTCCTACGGAGCATCCGGATGGTATTTTCAATCTCCAAAGAAATGTTTAACGCATCAGCATTAACCTTGTTTTATTGACAAACCTTAGTAACCACACAAGTAGGAGTAAACCTACCTTATTACCTTATTTTACGTTACAAATTGTAGTATGCAGCAATTGACTTATTTGCTGTTGAAACAAGCTCTTATCACAATCAAAGCTCTGCGTTGGAATATATGCAGGTTTCTAAACTTGCTTTTAAACTCCGACGTAGCGGGACGCTACGCCGAACAGGGGTGCTATGGGTAGAGTAATTTGAAACCACTATACACCGCTCCAACAGCTTTGTCCGTACAGCGGCTTTATGCCGCTGTACGGATAACACGCCATACCACGTACGAAATCGCATTGCTACATTGCTACCGCACGATTTGCATCGTGTGGTATTGTTAAACGCTAAAAAGATACTCATAAAAAATATCAGCCTTAGCTCTACTGCGAACTAAGACTGATATATGAAGAGGATTGGGTTTTACATCAAAAAGATAAACATGAAAACCGTTTTTTTTAAATCAGTCCATCCCCTTTCTGACAAATAACTCTATTGCTAAACCTACATCTGTAGCGATGTATCTCTCATAAAACTAAACTTACCGTATAATTTTCCAGCTTTTGCCACCTTCTACCGCAATTATATACAAACCATCCTGCCAAGCGGTGGTGCTTATTTCCATCACTTCGTCCGAAGCTATATTCTTAAACATTAACTGTCCGCTTGCACCATACACAACCACTTGGTTTCCGGCCTCAATGCCTTTGATTGTAATCAGGTTATCAGTCTGTACTAAATTCATTCCCGAAATTTTAGCATTTTCATCCAATGTAGTGGCTAAAGGAAGGGTAACTTCCAGATAATCGGAATAAGCTGTTGCGATAAAAGAAGCTTCCTTTACCCTGAATTTATATTTACCTGCTGCCAAGCCTGAAAAATTAGATGTATTCTGTACTAAATTTTCCCTGTAAGTAACGTTTTCGCTTGGGTCGGTAATTTCCACTGTCCATTTATTGCCTGTGGTTCCTTCCCATGTCAGGTCGAACTCATATTGCCCTTTAGTATCATACTGCAACGCAGCAGGCGTTTTTGCCGCTACACCCCACGCATAGTCGGTATCAAGCGTACCCATAAACCAGCCTTTGTTTCCGTCAGGGTTTACCAAGTCTGCTGTATTGTCACCTGTTCCTTCCATAAAATTGAAGTTCTTCACCAATCCCGCAGTATTGGCCGCGATACGCTTTTGATAATTCTGGCTTATCTCGTCGGCCGTACGTGCCACGTTCCATAAGCGGAAATCGGCCAGCTTCCCGACAAATGGGTTACCCCAAGGGGCACGCCCCAGATACAATGGTTTGTTGTCTGCCTCGGTATTATACCCTGCGCATGGTTGTGAGCCTGCGCTTACTCCATTTACATACACAATCATATTAGTTCCATCGGCCACACAAGCGATATGTGTCCAGTTTCCTTTCCACGTTGCAGGGTCAATCCATACAGAAACCCCATCCAGTTGGAATTTAAAATGCCCGTCGAAACCCAATAGAAAACCCTTGTCGGCATGCATGTTCGATGCAAAAAAACCTGCATTGTTATCAATATACAACCACGTTTCCACAGTCATAGTAGCAGCTCCGATAGTAGTTTCCAATGCATTCATTCCCGCACCGGTGGATTTAAACTCAGCATATCCTACATCTGCTTTCGCATTCAGTCCAAAAACACATGCCAATACTATAATACATGAAATCTGTTTGAAAAAAGTAGAGATTTTCATAAAGCATAAATTTAAAAAGTTAATAATCTTATTTCTTATCGTCTATAATCCGTTGACCCCATATTTGGCGCAAGCCTGCGACTTGTATCCTTGTTTCTTTACAGTTTAAAACTGCATTTTATTTTCGGCACAAGTTACGCTTCGCTAAACTTGTGCCAGTGAAAGGTAGTCCCGTTGACTGTTGACCGTTAATTCTTCAGTATATCCAATACCGAATTGCGGAATTTATCAATTATCAGGTAATTATCCGTATAGTTGTCGGGAGCTGTATATATATTACCGAAAATAGATTCGGCCTTAGCCCTTCCTATTTTTTGCTCAAGTTGTACCAGCAATTCGTAATCTTCCATACTGTCGCGCCATCTTTCCATACGGATGGATACAACAGGCTCGCTTACTCCAAAATGTTCTCCGGGATAGATAAGCACCCCATCGCCCTCAGGCAAATCGGTACGGAACTCCAGCGTTTTCTCATCAGCGTAGGCATTAACCGCCCAATACAGAAATCCGGTAGTTTTTTCTTTCCAGCTACGCCACATCACAGCACGATTCTGGTAGCCACTCATGCTCAGGAGCAGGTTTGGCTCTTCGCCTCCGGGGCCCATACACACGTACGTCCACCACTCTTCATTGTCTTTCAGCAACATACGGCAAGTATCAGCATTGGCTTCGGTAGTATGTAGCGCCCATGCACTCATACTGTATATCTGCGTATCACCACGCCACAAATCGAACACCGACCACAGGTTATCTTTGTATTTGCCATCCTTAGGGCCACAGAAGAAAGTGGTAAGTACCTTTGCATTTGGCGCAACCTGATGGATGTCGTTTGCAAACTTCTTTATCTGAGCATACTCGCTCATAAGCACAGGCTCGTCCCACAGGTAGAAATAGGCATCGTTCAACATGCCCTTTTCGTTATATGTTTCCAGCATATTTTTAAGTTCGCCTTTGGATAAAGAATGGTAAGGAAGCGCGTAACGGTTGAAACGCTCGTCCGACAGGAATTTATAAGTACGTTCGTCATCCCATTTCCAAGGCGATGATGATGCTTCGTGCTTCATACTCTCTTCGAGCCAAGTAGAGAAATAAGGATTCATGCGGTAATCGAGGCATAAATCAGCCCATTGCAGTTTTGCCTTTTCCAGATTGGCTGCCGAATAATTTTTTTCCAATTTTTCCTCTATTATCCCAAAAGTTGCGGGGATAGTAGGTGTTACAGGCAGTTCAACATCGTAAACCGTTATATTTACTTTTATCTCCTGCTCTTTATCGTCGCCTTTAATTATTAGTTTTTCGGTGTAATTGCCGGGGACTGTAGCATAATTGGTCTTGTACGTCACCCACAATTTGGCTACCGAATCGGTCAGTTCAATCTCACTACCAAAAGGCACTAAAACATCATTAAATCCATTTATACTCTCTATTCGGCGGCAATTAAATTGAATATCAGGTGTCTCGTTGTGGCGGGTAATAGTGTAAACCTCGCCCGGCGTACCTTTGAATACTATCTGAAAATGTTCGCTTTCGGCTTTTGCCAGCGCAATGTTTGTTTGGCACGAAGCAGCGAAATTTTCATAACTCTCTACCTTTTCTACCGAAGGAAGGATACGGCACTCTATTTTCTCCTTGCTGCAAGACGAAAGCAAAAACAGCAACAACAATGTACTTACTAAAAATATATTTTTAAAACAACGCATATTTCAGGTTTTAATTTTTGAATAAAATTTAATGTTCTATTTTTCAAGCCCTGTTATCTGACCGATAAGGCTTGTAACTCGTAACTAATTCACAATTCCATCAATCAGTTTCTTTTTAAAAACCTCCACATGGCTTATATTGGTAGTGTATTGCGAAGGATTTTTATACACATTTGCCAAGAGGCTTTCGGCCTCGCTCCTTCCCTTTTTCTTTTCAAAGAGTGTCAGCATTTCATAATCTTCTGCGCCATCTCTCCACCGTTCCAAACGGATTGAGACACACGGCTCGTCCACTCCAAAAGGCTCGCCAGGATAAACAAGAAGTCCGTCACCTTTGGGAAGTTCCGTACGGCTTCGTAAAGGGTTCATACTTGCAAAACCATTTACCACCCAATACAGAAAACCTGTGGGCTGTTCTTTCCAGTTTCGCCACATGACTACCCTGTTCGGAATGCCCGAAGAGTTTTGTGCCAATCCCGGAGCATCGGCCATACAAACGTATGTCCACCACTCTTCGCCGGCTTTTAGTTTTGCCTTGCACTGCTGCGAACGGTACTCGTTTGCCTGCAACGACCACACACCTGTACAAAATATGCTTGTAGCCCCGTGCAGTATGTCGAACACCGCAAACAAATCGTCTTTATTAGCACCATCTTCGGGTCCACGATAAAAAGTTGTAATTACTTTAGCTTCAGGGGCATATTTATGAATTTTATCGGCAAATACCTTGATTTGTTCGTACTCCGCCATCTTGGTAGGCTCGTCCCATACGTAGAAATACACCTTATCGATAAGCCCCTCTTGCCTTGCACGGCTTAGCATTGCTTCGAGTTCCGTATCGTTCAGCCCGTGGTAAGGCAGAGCAATCCGGTTAAAACGCTTATCCGAGAAATAAGCCCATGTTTTATCATCGTTCCACGCATAGGGAGACGAATTTACTTCGGTACGCATAGACCCCGAAAGCCATGTGGAAAAGTAAGGCGAAATACGGTATGTGAGCAGCAAGTCGGACACTTCCTTACGCTTCGTTACCTTCTGTGCTTCCGATAGCCCCGCAAGGATGAGATTATTCGGGTTTATCCCGAAAGCCGAAGCTAAAGACGGAGTTTCGGGCAATGCCGCGTCCTCTATCTTAATAGAGACTGTTACAGAATGCTTCTCCGAAGAATTTTTGAAGCGGATAATTTCCTTATACGTTCCTGCCCGGGCATCCATTCCGGTTTTGAAAGTCAGCCATACCTTTACCAGTTTTTTATCGGGTTTTACCTTGCCGTGGCAAGGCACAAGCACATCTTCCATCGACTCGAAAGTCATAATCTTACGACATTGAAACTCAATGGGGTTACTGTTAGCATCCCTCTCAATGGTCAATTCTCCATTACCCGCAGTTTCGATAACAAACTGAATGCTCTCATACTCGTTTTTCAGCATCCGGAGGGCTGTTTGGTTGCTTACCGAATACGACTTGTAACCATCTACCTTATCCAAGCTGTTGAGTATCCATGTGCATGTGGCTTCTTCCGGCTTCTCCGGTTCATCTCCTCCGTTTATATCCGGCTCTTTGCACGAGTAAATCAGCAGCGGGAACAGAAGTATCCAAAAAAATATTTGTAATTTTTTCATATCAGTTTTTTTAATGACTATCCGCGAAATAACCTAAAATTGAACTACAATAGACACAATAGATATTAGGCGTTAAATGGATACTCAGTTTTTGTTTTTTATTTCAATAAGCCTCACTCCATGAGCGTTTATCGACAGTTTCACCGCATTGTTGTGCACCGGTACGTTATTGCCGTTCCACAAATCCTTAATCATGAAATCGCCTATATGGTTTATCTCTTGTAGAGAGAATACGTAATCTTTAGCAGGCTCATCGTTCAGGTTGAATAAGGCGATGTAATACGCCGAATCATCTTTGCTCTGTGCAAACCAGCAAATAATCCCGTCACGCTCAAACAGTTCCCTGTTGTTTTTCGAGCTCTGATTGATTTTCAACACATCGTTGTTTGTAACCAAGCTAAGTGTAAACTTATCCATCTCAGGCAAATTACAACCCAGCATCATAGGCGAACGAAACATCGACCAGAGCGTCATCATAGTGTATTGCTCGTCCTCAGTAAAGTTTGTAGGGCGCGGCTTGCCACGCATAGCACGCTGCGCCATAGGCCCGATGGGCAGCATATCGGCATCAGGCCAGTGCCCGTTGCCTATATATCCCTGCCATTTGCGACACAAGGGGAATTGCTCTTTCAGCGACTCCCAGTTATCCCAGAAGTCTTCCGAAATACGCCACAGTTCAGCCGTATGTTGCAGGTGGTTGATGTTTTCCACAGGTGCAGGGCCGGGCGAAAGGCTCAATACTATAGGGCGTTTTATTTTATCCATCGCCTTGCGTATGGCTTCAATCTCGTCGTAAGCATATATGGGCGACAGTAAATCATCTACTTTCACATAATCTATCCCCCACGATTCGTACAGTTCGAACATCGAATCGTAATACTCCTGCGCCCCCGGCTTGCTCATATCTATGCCGTAAAAGCCGAAATACCACTCGCACTGCGAGTCGAGGTTTGCTATATCGCGTGCACGATAATTAGTCTTTTTCACCGGAGTATTTTGTTCTACAGCCTGAACAGGTATTCCACGCATCAGGTGGATTCCTATTTTCAAACCTTTGCTGTGCACATAGTCGGCAATACCTTTCAGTCCTTGTCCGTTTTTAGCCGAAGGATATTTTTCCGTATCCACTATCAGGCGTCCGTATTCATCTATCAGTTGAGGCGGATTTTTTGCCTCGTACTGTTCCAGCGTTACCATGCCCGGAGCGTACCATCCGGCATCTATTATTATATACTCCCAGCCCGAACCGTTCAGGTTTTCTGCCATAAAATCGGCATTCGCTTTTACCTCATCTTCGGTTACCGACGTTCCGAAACATATCCAGCTATTCCAACCCATAGGAGGACGCTCTGCCAACGATTTTTTACCCTGTCTTACATTCTCTGCCTTTTTTGTTTGCTGGCAACCCATTACCGCCAGCAAGCAAAAAAGAAAAAACACTGCTTTTTTATACCTTTTCATAAAATAGTTACGAGTTACAATTTTTTATTTTTTAAAAACACGGAGACACGAAGGCTTTTTGTTCTTTTTGCCACATAGGTTCAGTTAGTTTACACATAGAAACACATAGTTTTTTTCTTTCCTGTCCCTCGTTTGCAACGAGGGGAAGTGTCCGGACTTTATGTCTATCCGTAAAGCGGACTCGAAGCCGCTATACGGAATGGACGTTTACACATTACTTGTTCTTTTAGTCTCACGGGATTTGTAATCCCGTGATTTATTAACTGCGGATTACAAATCAGTCGTGGTCGGAAGATTTTAAGCGTTAGCATAATCCTGATTCTAAGGGCTGTAAGCCCGTTTTAATTCAGCCCAATGGCAAAGCGAAGCGTCGCCTTGGGTTAGTTTGCAATAGCAAACTTGGCGGGCTGTAAGCCCAAGTTAAAGAGAAGTAAAGAGTAAGAGGCAAGTAAATAACGTTATACTTTTTACTTTCTACTTTTTTACTTTTCCCCTCGTACTTGTTTAATCCATCACACAACGCAGAGAGAAACCTCTTGTACGGTCGTATGGATAAAGTGCTGCGCCAAAGTCATTTTTATTGAATCCATAGGTAACTGCCTGATTAGGGAAATTAGCCGGATTGGGGTCCCAAGGGAATACGTCGCCTTCTTGCGGAGCTGTTGCTGTCCAGAAATAAGTATTGGCAAAAGGCTCAATCACGTCGTTTACAGGCACTTCCCAGATATAACCTGTAGCAGCCATATTGAAGCCTATTGAGTTAGTTCCGATGTTAGTGGCAGTAGGGTCCCAAAGGGTTTTATCTTTCAGGGCAGTCCCCGGCCCGTCACCCTCGTCGCAAGCATTGATAAGAAAAACCCACTCTGCCGATGTTGGTATGTGCCAACCTTCGGGAGCAATTCCCTGAATTTTTTCGCCTTCCTCGGCGCCTTTAGTGCCTTTCATCACGGCAGTCCATGTATAATATGCCCCAAAAGTTTTTATCCACGAATCGTCTTCACCTTCTTGTGGGGTGTAAAACTTATAACCTTCTACAGGAGTGCCATCGCTGTATTTTGTCGCACGGAGGTTATCTGCCAACCATACGGCATAGTTGCCTGTTAGTGGGTCTACTACACGGCACACACGGTATGTCTCATTATCGCGAGGGTCGACAAACGGTTTGTAAAAACGGAACAGTTTCATGCTGCGTACTTCGCTGTTTGCTACCGCACCTTCTTTTTTACCTTGTATTTTCCAGTACAAATCGCCCCTGTTGTATTCTTTTACGCCCAGTTCGCCCAGTATCGCGTCCAGTTCGGCATGGGTAAGTTTTTTAGTGAGTTCCGTGCCTACCGAAATAGTTTTAGGGTTATTCATTTCATCGTCCAGACTAAAGAGGATAGAGTATTCTACACCCTCGTCTTCGTTGTCCCACTCAAACTCCAGTTGTTTCTGCTGATTATCGTACAGCAGGTCGAACTCTTCCAAATCGTCCGGCAGATAAACAGTAATATCAGCTACAGTAGGGTCGCCATTGTCAGGCCCGTTTTGATTACATGCAGTGAACGAAATAAAAAGCACTGCCAATAAATAAATACACGCTTTTTTCATGATTATTCGAATTAAGAATTAGTATTAAAATAGTTACAAGTTACTTCGTCCTTCGGACAGTTACGAGTTACAAGTTGAAAGTACTTTTCCCTTTATCTTTTTACTCTATCTTCCCCTTTTTACTTTTACCTTTCAACTTTTTACTTTTTACTTCTCCCTCTAAAAACCATCATTCTGGTCGATATTAGTATTTTCGTAACAAGCCGCCTGTGGAATAGCATATAGTATATGCTTGGGCTCGGCCGAGACTTTACCTCTTTCCAAGGCATTGGATATGAGTTTTCCGTGACGTATCAGGTCAGGGCGGCGCATGCCTTCCCAGCAAAACTCCCAACCCCTCTCTTTTAATATATGGTCGCGGAAAGCATCTTTATCGGTAATATCATCCACCAGTTTCTCGTGAATGCTTCCTTCGTAATTATCGAAAGCACGGCTACGGATTTGATGCACATAGCTCTTCGCTTCATCGGTAGGGCCATGTAATTCGTTCAATGCTTCTGCCTTAGCCAGTATAACCTCGGCATAACGGTTTATTACATACTCGCTGCCATCCCATTGTCCGGTAGTGCTGGGGTTTTCCTGATACTTCATCGGTATTGCACCGGGGTTGCCTACATACTCCGTACGGCGGTCTACCATCCGGCTGCCATTCCAGTAAGTACTCAATAACGCATTCAGCCTTTTGTCGTTTTCATTGTATGTGTCGTAAAACGCCCAAGGAACAAGGAAACCTCCCCACTTTGTCAACGGTATATTATCTAACGAAACATAGTCGGCCGGAAGGGCATGAGCCAGAAAGCAGTTGCCTAAGCCCCCAATAGGCACATTGGGCATCGGGAATATTACTTCTTTATTCCGCTGGTTGGTTGGCGACCATATCGACATATAGTCTTTCTGCAATTCATATTTGCCATCTGCTATCATTACGCCGGCTACGGAATCGGCTTTTTCCCACCAGCGCATTGCTTTTGCTTCGTTATTGCGATAGTGACGTTCCTGTCCGGCTTCGTGCATGTACAACTTCAACAGATACATTTGCGCTATACCCACAGTCATACGTCCGTAATCGCCTGCGGTTAGCCTGTCCGTAGTTTTCAGATTTTCCTGAACCTCTTTGAGTTCCGTTTCCACAAAGCTCACATACGTCTCTACAGTAGGACGCTCAGGATAATAGTTTTGAGCTTTGTCGGGGTTAGTCGCAATATCGGGGTCAAGTACCAGCGGCACAGTACCATAAAGGTCGTAAAGGTCATAAGCCCATACAGCCCGCAAACAGCGCACTTCGGCGGTATATTGCCTTTTCAGAGGTGCAGATATAGATACTTTACGCATACGCTCAATTAATGAAGTAGCCCTTGTTACAGCGGGAACCAATCCATTGTAGAACAATCCCATATCGGCTGTTTCTGCTTTCCACAAATAATCCATCTGAGGCTCCCACAGCCAGTTGCTGCTACACTCGTCGGTACAGCCTATCTGCATGGTAAGCAGCGAGCCCCATGCGCAGCTATACCTGTCCCAACCACCTCCTCTGAGTTCGTGGTAAATACCTGTAACGGCGGCTTTCACATCACTTTCGGTTTCCAACACATTGTCGCCCGACAGTTGGTCGAATACTTCTACATCAAGGTTGCACGAAGTAAGCAACAAGATAAAAAGCGATAAAATTATATTTCTTGTTTTCATGGATTGTGTTTATTTAAAATGTTACATTTAAACCGATAGAATATGTATGCTGGTTAGGATAACCCGCTTTGAAATCCGTTTCGGGGTCGTTGCCCGAATAAGGGGTAATGACAAACGGGTTGGAAACATCTACATAGATACGTGCACTGGAGAATACTTTCTCGAATGTACGCTTCGGCAACGTATAGCCAAGGGTTATATTCTTACAGCGTATGAACCACGCTTTTTCCCAAAGGTAATCGGACGGCTGCGGATAAGCGCTTACAAAACCGGATGGCAAAGTAGCGTCAGGGTTATCTTTCGACCAGCGTTCGCTCACTTCGGTCATCATATTCTGTCCGTTAAGAATCCGCCTTATTTCGGGTACCGAATATTTACCGCGTGTTTCGTTATTCACAATCCGGTCGAACATACCGTAGAAGAAGATATTCAAATCGAATCCCTTGTACTCAAATGTATTGCCCAAACCGATGGTAAAACCGGGGTCGTAAGTACCTATCAGCACAATATCGGCTTCGTCTATTATCCCATCGGGGGTGTCCATGTATTGCACTTTTCCGTCGGCTCCGGGTATAAGGTTGCCAAACTCGTCGCGTACGTAGCCATTCACGTCTTTCACCTTGTACTGACCGGGCAGCAGGTTAGGCATATAAGCCGGAGGAGCTTCGTCTATCCCCAGAATACCATCCGAAAGGTATGAGTAATGGGCACGTATAGGGTCGTCGTTCTTCTGCCAGGGGTTCAGCACATCGTCAGGATTTCGTTCTTTCCATCTGTCTACGTATCGGGTGAAGTTCAGTTCGGTATTCCATTTGAATTGCCCTGTGAAATTTGTGCTGCGCAACGAAATTTCCAGACCTGTACTCTGCGTTTTGCCTATGTTTGCAGCAACTGTGCTCACTTCCATGAACGATTTCAGCTTACGCAGCCCAAGCAAGTCTTTTACTTCTTTTTTGAAAAACTCGACCGAACCGCCGATACGCTGGTTGAAAAAACCAAAGTCAAGCCCTACGTTCAACTCGGTGGTGGTTTCCCATTTCAGGTCGGGGTTTGCCATTTGCGATTTGGTAGTACCTATGTTCACCGAATTGCCAAACACATACTCGTACCATGCGGCTGTGTAATACTCAAAGGCACTGTTACCTATATTGCTGTTTCCTGTTTGTCCCAAGCCCACACGGAGTTTCAAATCTGACAAAAGGTCTACATCTTTCAGAAAATCTTCTTGCTTTATACGCCATGCAACAGCCCCCGAAGGAAAGAAACCATAACGGTTGTTTACCCCAAATTTATCGGAACCATCTACACGGGCTGTAAAAGTAAAAAGGTATTTGTCCATCAGGTTGTAATTCACTCTGCCAAAGTAAGATAGCAATACGCTTTTCGACTTGTTAGAACTTACCGTAGGTCGCTGTACTTCGCCGGATGCCAACGAGTTATAAAGAAAAGCATCGGTAAAGAATTTTGAATTTGAAGCCGCAAACCCCTCATTTTCAAACCCTTGAAATGAATATCCGGCAAGGACATTGAATTTGTTACTGTCGTTCAGTTGGAAATTATAATTCAACGTGGCTTCCAGCAACTTATCGAAAGTCATAGCCAGACTCTTACTTGCCTTACCTCCTTCTTGCTGTCCGTAAAGGGTGGTTTTGGGCAGGTACGAATTTCTTATACCATTTTGGTCGTCGAAACCAAGATTCAGCTTTGCAATCAAGCCTTTTATAGGCTCTGCCTGTATGTATGCGTTCACGAGCAAACGCTTGGTCTTTGTGTAATCGGTTATTTCAAGCATCGACACCGGATTGGGTACGGTGGTCATCAACTCGCTCAGCACATAGTTACCGTTCTTGTCTTTTACGGGCACAGTAGGGTCGTAAGCCATAGCCGAGTTTAGCAGGCCTGAGTTTTCAAAATCCTCAGTACCAAGCGGAATATTGGTTGATTTTATATTACTGTGAGTGGCGTTTATCCCGTAGGTAAATATCTTACTTAACTGGTGCTCCACGTTTATCCTGCCTGTATAACGTGTAAAATCCGAATTTTTGACAACTCCATCCTGGTCGAAATAGTTGAACGATGCCATGTATTTCAGTTTGGAAGTACCGCCCGATACCGATACGTTATGTTGGTGTATCATCCCCTGGCGGGTCACAAGGTCGTACCAATCGGTACCTTGCCCGGCATTGGCTATTTGCGAATCGGTATACGGATATTTTAGCCTTTCGGTTACCGTACTTGGGTCGGTGTTGCCATAGGGATAAATACGGTTGTCGTAATACCATTTTTCTTCGGCAAATTTGTTGGCTTCTTTCATAAACTCGGTGGCCGTAAGCATTTCTACCCTGTTGGCTATATTCTGTACGCCATAACTAAAATTGTAGCTTACCACCGCATCGCCTTCACGGCCTTTTTTGGTGGTAATGATGATAACACCATTGGCTGCACGCGCACCATATATAGCGGTAGAAGATGCGTCCTTCAATATCTCTATGGATTCGATATCATTAGGGTTTATTGAGTTCAGCGGATTGCGCGACCCAAAGTTTGAATAGCGGTTGTCCGAAGCCGGCTCGACCGAGCCTCCGCCCACCGGAAAACCGTCGATAATATACAAAGGCTCATTTCCTGCTCCTGTAGAAGCCGCTCCCCTGACTAGCATCTCGATACCGCCGCCGGGCTGCGCACTATTCTGAACTACGGTAACACCGGCTGCCTTACCCGAAAGCATGTGCGAAATAGAGGTATTGGATGCCATTGGCAGGTCTTCCGTTTTCACGGAACTTACTGCTCCCGTAAGGTCACTCTTTTTCATCACCCCATAGCCGATAACTATAATTTCGTCGAGGCTATTCAGGCTCTCTTTAAGTGAGATATTCTGCACATCGCTCCTGCCGATTTTTACTTCCTGTGTTTCAAATCCCAGATAGGAATATTGTAAAGTCGATTTATCGGGAACTGTAATATAGTAGCTTCCATCAAAATCGCTGACCGTACCGGTTTGTTCTCCTTTCACCACTATATTAACCCCGATAAGAGGCTCACCTTTGTTATCGGTTATACGTCCGGTTATGGTACGGCGGCTATCTGTTTTTTCGGCTGCTGTAGGTTGGGAGGTGGTTTCTTTTTTATTAACGAGCACCATTTTGCCGTTAATCTCGAACGAAACGGATTGCCCCTTGAAAATAAAATCGAGTACCTGCTCTATCGGATTGCCTTGAAAAGCTCCATTCACCTTCGCATTCAGATTCACATCATTTGTCTTGAATACAAACGAGTAGCCTTCCTGATTTTTCAGTATTTCAAGAGCTTGTTCTACTGTTACATTGGGGAATCTTACCGAAATCCCCTGTGCGGATACTGTGATGCTCATAAAGAAAAGTAGCACAGCAAATATACCTCTACACCAATGTTGTGTAAAATAACTGTTGACTTTTTCGTGTTTTCGCATGATATTAATTATTTAAGAAATAAGTTTCTACTGTTATTCTCACCGGATTCAAAACCTGTCCTGTCTTTCTCATATTCGGCACAAGTTGCGCTACGCTAAACTTGCGCCAGTGTGAGGATTTGAAATCAGTCGTGGTCGGAAGATTTTAGACGTTAAAATAATTCTGATTTTAAGGGCTGTAAGCCCGTTTTAATTCAGCCCAATGGCAAGCGAAGCGTCGCCTTGGGTTAGTTTGCAATAGCAAACTTAGCGGGCTGCAAGCCCAAGTTAAGATTAACCTGCGCTTTCAGCGCGCTGAATGATTAATTTATTTTAACCCAAGGCGACGCTTCGCTTGCCGTTGGGCTGAAATAACCTGCCACTCCGTGGCGAAAAATCTTCCGACCACGACTGATTTGAAATCCAATGAGACCAGACACGCCGTTAGGTGTGTAAGTTTGGTAGAAACGTTGGTAAAAGTATCCAGCGTGCCGTAGGTACGCTACTTTAGCCGTAATTGTAGCGTACCTACGGCACGCCTATAATGGGATACATCCACATTATTACCAAACTTTAATCCCTACGGGATATTTTACAAATACCCTGTCAATAAATCTCTACTAATTGACCTTGGCGCTTTACGTGTATCCGTTTGTCGGAATCAATGGCCTTGAGTATCTCCTCGGGTGACTCGTTGTTGACAAATGCCATGTGATAGCGGATGTCTTTAAGCGAATCGTTTTTTATCACAATCTTAAGGTTAAAGTTACGTTCGAGCTGGCGTGTGATTTCTTCCAATGTTTCATTTTTGAAATAATACTTGCCATCTTTCCACGATGAATATTGTTCTAACGAAAATTCACTTTTTTGTATCGTATGTTTATCCCTGTTGTAGCATACTTGCTCTCCGGGTTTCATTATGTATTTTTTTCCTTCGTGCAATTTCGAGTTGCTGCTGAAAGCTACCGACCCTTCGAGCAGGCTCAGTTTAATCGTTTTGTCCTCTGCGTACGATTTCAGATTAAACTTGGTTCCCAATACTTCAATATTCGACTCGTTAGCCTGCACTATGAAAGGTTTTTTAGTATCTTTGGCTACATTGAAAAAACCCTCGCCCGTAAAGAACACCTGTCTTTTCTTCGACGTAAATTTGTCGGGATAAATGATTTTACTTCCGGCATTGAGCCAAACCACCGTTCCGTCGGGCAGGGCTACATTGGCAATATCGCCATAGGCAACTGATTTTTCGCTCCAAACAACTGACTTTTCAGTCTGAGCCGAGAAGTACAGGTAAGCCGAAAGTGCCATAACAGGTAAAAGAAGAATAGCAGCAACACGCTGAACCCGGTTAATCCAAGTTGTTTCACGGCGTTGTTTCCGGTTTACCACAGGTATTTCTCCTGCATTTACAAGCCTGTTTCTGAATTCTTCAAAAGCAATGTGTATTTCTTCTTTCGGCGTAGCGGAAATTTCCAGTTCTTCCCAAAGGGTAAATAGTAAATCGGTAGCTTCGGGCGATTTTCCATTCGCATAAAACCAATGCTCTACTTTTTGGGCAGTTTTTTCATCACAGTTATTGAAGAAATAACCGGATAGTTCCTGTTTTGTTGGAGTTGACGTTTTCATCATTTCTTGTTTCTATTATTAATACGAATAAGGATGGCGGCACACGTAACGAAAAAATATTTTTTTTTCGAAACACTTGTTTATTAATCTGTTAAAATGCTATTTTACAATGAGATAGTTATTGGATAAAAAAGATAAAAATCCAAAATAAAAAATCGCTCAGGTTCTTTTTTATAGTAGCAAGGGCAAGGCTTATATGTTTTTCTACCGTTCGTTTTGATATATTTAGCTTTTGTGCTATTTCGTCGTTTGTAAGAAACTTTTCCCTGCTCAGCTTAAAAACCAGCTTGCGCTGCTCAGGCATCGACAGCAGGGTAGTATTTACAAGCTCTTTTATCTCTTTTATATTATACTCCGAATCAATTTCATACTCCAGCTTGCTATCCACTTTTTGCAACGACTCCTGATAGTGCAGAAAATAGTACTTGCTACGGAAGTAATCATGCACTTCGTTTTGTGTAATGGTAAAAATGTAACTGCTGAACGATAAATCGGCCGAAAGTTTCTCCCTGTTCATCCACACTTTCATGAAAACGTTTTGCGCTATTTCCTCGGCCGTATCCTCATTCTTTATCATACCCTGTGCAAAATTCTTCACACGGGAATAAAACAAATTGAATAAATCTTCGAAAGCAGCGATTTTACCCTGCCTTATTTCTTCAATCTGATGTTTTGATAACTGAGGAGTATTACCCATAAAAAATGAGGGATGAACTTAATAAATATTGAGTAAACAGATATACATCTAACAAAACAAATATATAATATATACTTATCAAAATCAATACTTATTATAATGTATTCATTTTTATTTAGTTAATTAGCTGTCCGAAAAAAACGTTTTAAATACACTTCACTTTACAATTAAAAAATAGCTTAATATAAGTAATACGTTCGTAAAACACGACACACGTAATTTACTGCAAAATCAATTTCTTATTTTCTGCTCATTGTCCGCTGTCAGTCACTATTGGCATAGGACCAACACCCGATGTCCGGTTTTTTACTTTAAGGCGAACCAACTCAAGGTAAAAAAATGAGTTTATCCCAAAAGTAAATTCAATTTCGCAGCAACATCACCATACACAAGAATCAATCGTTAAAACCAATCTCAACTACTTTAATTTTATACACAATAACTTTAATTATATAATGAACACTCAACATATACTAATGAAAATAAATAAAATTCATTTTCATAATTTAGCTTAATAACAGAAAAATAATTCGAGAAAAAATATTAAACAACTAAGTAACAAAAGTTTATAGCTAGCATAAAATCAATTCACCAAACAACAAACACGACAATCGCTTTACGTTTTTTTAACACAATTATTACAATATGGTTAAACGACATATATATTACTAATAACCAACAATATAAAAACAATAACAGCACCGAAAAACAAGCCTCGGTGTATTTTTATTAAAAAATTTATTTAAAAAATTTTATATATTTGTATTTAACTGAAACGAAGAGCAAAAAAAGGATTATAGCATGGACATAAAAACAACTATATATTCTATTGGGCATGGCAGCAAAGACATAGCCGGCTTTATCAGCGAGCTTAAAACTTTCGGTATAGAATATCTGCTCGACATACGCTCTAAGCCATACTCCAAATGGCACTCGCAGTTCAATCAAAGTATTCTAAAAAGCGAATTAGAAAACAATAATATAAATTACGTATTTATGGGCGACATGCTGGGAGGACTGCCGGAGGACAGAACCTGCTACGACGCCTCGGGAAAGGTGCTTTATGATACTATTAAAGAAAAAGATTATTTTAAAAAAGGTTTATCCAGATTAATAACCGCAAACGAAAAAAAAATAAAAGTAGCCATCATGTGTAGCGAAAGTAAACCTGAAGAATGCCATAGGAGCAAACTGATAGGACAGGAACTGCTAAAGCATGATATATCATTAAACCATATTATTTCCGAAGAAATAATAAAATCGCAAGAAGCAGTTATGGCCGAATTGACCAAAGGCTGCGGAATAATAAATCTGTTTGGAGAGAGGACAGATTTTAAATCGAAGAAGCCACATTAAGAACAGGCTTCTTCAAAATATCGGGGAAGCAGCATGACTGAAGAATGCACCTTCTCTGACTTAGAACAACACCAACAACAACCAACATTCATTAAAAAAATCAACCCTGACGTACAGGGTTTGAAAATAATTTTGGGACAAGCCGAAGATTGAAAACCAATCGGCATGCCCCGGCAGCTAACATATTAACTATTATAGACCTATGAAAAAAGAAACTATCCTAATTATTTCGAAAACGGTGATAAATCCCGGACAACTTTGTGTGGGTGCGCTAACAAGTAGCGGACGGCAAGTACGTATTCTCGACAGGCTGGGCAACAACCAGCCACAATATACCAATTTGAATTTAGGACAAATATGGGACATCGAGTACACGGACAAAGAAGACAATACACCCCCGCACGTGGAAGACATCTTAGTGTACAAACGACTGCAAAGGGGCAACAGAAAGGAAGATATCACAATGAAAAGCCTTGTCGAAAAATTCAACATACCCATCTGGCAAGGGCATCCGGACAACCTCTTTGATGGGTTGCTCCAGTGGACGCCCAGCGGCAGCGGATACATCGAAAAAGGAAAAGGAGTGCCAAAACACAGTGTAGGATTCTGGATAAGCGACCGCGATTTGAAAAAAAGAGAATACGAAGGCGACAGATACCTGTATCCGATGAAGAAAGAATGGCGGAATTTTAAACTGAAAGGACTGCAAACTCCGGTAGACGTTATTCCGGCAGGCACACTGATAAGGGTATCGCTATCGAGATGGAAAACATTCAGCCACGACAAAACGCCTAAATGCTGGCTGCAGCTATCAGGATGGTACGAGCTACCGGAAAACGTAACACCCGGCACCGAAGAAAGAAAAGGCAGAACCCCGGACCTTCCTCTTTTGATATAAAGAGGGAAAAGGGAAAAGTAGAAAGGAAAAAGCACTAACTTTCTACTTTTACCTTTCTACTTTTACCTTAATAAGATATAATCACTCGGCATCTATCTCGTCCAATTCACTGACATCGCTTATACCATTGCGATTGAACAGCAAGCGGTATTTTTTATAATAAGCATCATTGTCCGACTCGCATTGCAATACGAAATAAAGAGCATATACACGGTTTCCCATGATGGTTTTAAACCCCGTTTCATCGTCAGGAAGAAAGACCGGAATCAGCGGGTTATCCATCTTTTTTATAAAAGACGTGAGATTGAGCCGGATAACATCATTAATGCCCGATAAGCGGTACTCTTTATACTTCTCAATTTCTTTTTTCGACAGGGAAACCAGCTTTCTGAACAGAATTATTTTCTCATCATATATCTTATTCTCTGCCTCCACCAACGACGACTTATTGCGCAGGCTCATAATCTTGGCAGGCACTTTCTGCTCCTCCATAAAATCAAACCCCTCTTTAATCCAGCCTATCTCCTGGTTGCGGATACTCAGTTTCCATTTACGGTCGAAATACCTCCGGTCGAGCTTGGACGAAAAATACGCCCTCGACATCTCTTTTATACGGTCTTTCATCATATAACTCAGCACCAAAGCAAAAAAGAGCGAGGTGGTAAAATTACCAAAACGCTGAGTCGCAAAAAAAGAAATAATAGTTG
Organism: Paludibacter sp. 221; assembly: GCF_010501035.1. Taxonomy (GTDB): domain Bacteria; phylum Bacteroidota; class Bacteroidia; order Bacteroidales; family Paludibacteraceae; genus QVMH01. The sequence continues at coordinate 16,249 of NZ_QVMH01000018.1, read as the reverse complement.
CAAAAAACATGGCAATACCCGCAGCCAGACTGTAATAAAACTCGCGAACGAAAACAGCGTCTTTTTTCTTTACAGTTTGCAGATAGAGGTCGCTTTCCACAAATTTTTTCAGAATATTCCGTTTTATCAAAATAAGGCTGTTCAATTCCTCGTCGTGCTCGCTCGGCACATTATAGCCCATCAGCCTCCTGTTCTCGTTCTCGCCCTCGGCCAGCCGCATGAGGCGGGGCTTCACCTCGCCATAGTAAGACTTGCCCGACAATTTCCTCATCACCTGATAAGTCGTCAGCTCAACGATATTTCCCAAAAACTCGTCGCCAAACAAAAAATACTCTTTCTGCTTGCTCGTCAGAGCTTCGCTCTTCAGCAGCTTATCGCGTATTGCCCTATACTCTGCTATTATTTTTTTTATATCATTTATATAACTATCTACCAAAGCCAGCATTTCGGGCTCCTCCTTGTAACGCCCTATCTCGGCCGAAGTTTCGCGCAGAGCACTCTTCAATATACAGAGCAACATTTTTGTCTGGTAAACATAGTTTTCAGTATTACTATCGTCGGGGGCGAACAGCAACTTCTCTACCGCACGATGCAAGCGGGGAAAAGGACCAATACCCATCTGAATATCCGTCAACGAAAACACCGGGGTGATAAGCCGCATATTCGACTTTACATCGGCATAAAACTGGTCTTTGGTATAAGTGGCATGGTTTATATCCAAACCATTGGGAATGAAAATCCATGTATTTATTCTGAATTCATTCTCATCCTGCACCTCGTTTTCAGTCACAAAACCTATTTTAAATTCTACCGAAAACTTATCATGTATTCTTACCTGAGTATTTATCATAAGCAGTTACCAGCAATTAGTTACAAGTTATAAATATATTTTTTCCGAGAGGTTGTTTCAAACACCACCTATCGAAACACATCACAAATTTACATTTAAATTAAGACTTATTGCACAAACACACCAAATCTACACTAAAAAAATACGCCAACAACAAATAAAACAATTCAAACACGCCATTAATATCAATTTTAATATTACTTTTGCACACTTTTCGCCGCAGAAAAGAAAGTTTAAGTAACTTACATTTGTTTATTTCACCCAAAGTAACTAACTTGGATTTTTATTTTTAAAACCAAATTAAAAAACAGAAAATGAAAAACAAGTACATTGATTTGCAACAGCAGTCTTTCGAATTTCCCAATGAAGAGTTCAATGTCATCGAAAACGAGCTTCATTGGTTTGATGTTCCTATCATGGATATAATAAAGCAATACGGCACGCCACTACGTATTACATACCTGCCCAAGATAGCCCAGAACATACAACGGGCAAGGCGTATGTTCAATGTAGCAATGGCCAAAGTAGATTATACCGGCGACTATCATTATTGCTATTGCACCAAGAGTTCGCATTTTTCATTTATAATGGAGGAGGTACTCAAGCACGATGTACACATAGAAACTTCTTCGGCCTTTGATATAAATATCATCGAAACTCTTTTCGAACAAGGTACAATAACCAAAGACATATTTGTGGTATGTAACGGATTCAAACGCCCTCAATATGTCGAAAACATTCAAAACATAATAAGCAAAGGATTTCATAACGTAATTCCTATATTGGACAATAAGTTCGAATTGGACTTGCTTATGAACGATTTCAAAGAGAAGTTTAAAGTTGGTATCCGCATCGCATCGGAAGAGGAACCCAAGTTTGACTTCTACACATCGCGCTTAGGAGTACGATACAACGACATCATCCCCTACTATATTGATAAGATTGCAAACAACCCGCAGGTGGAACTTAAGATGCTTCACTTCTTTATCAACACAGGGATAAAAGACACCGCTTACTATTGGAACGAGCTTAACAAAGCGGTAAACCTTTACTGCGAACTAAAGAAAATATGTCCCGAACTCGACAGCCTGAATATAGGAGGCGGATTCCCCATCCAGTCGCACTTGGATATGATGTACGACTATGAATACATGGCTGAAGAGATAGTAGCACAGATAAAAAACATCTGTTCGCAAAACGGAGTGCCCGACCCTCATATTTTTACCGAATTCGGGTCGTACACCGTAGGCGAAAGCGGCGCAATGCTTTACTCTATTGTAAACCAAAAGAAGCAAAACGACCGCGAGCTTTGGAACATGATTGACAGCTCGTTTATGACTACATTGCCCGATACATGGGCAATCAACCAACGTTATGTATTTTTGGCAATCAACAACTGGGACTCGGAGTACGAACGTGTAAACCTCGGCGGGCTGACCTGCGACAGCGAGGATTTTTACAATGCCGAAGTACACTCAAATGCCGTATTTTTACCCAAAATGCAGGAGGGAAGGGAACAATACATCGGTTTTTTCCACATGGGAGCTTATCAGGAATCACTTAGCGGATTCGGAGGCATACAACACTGCCTGATACCCGGCCCCAAACTGGTAATTATAGACCGCGACGAGGATGGCGAATACTTTACCAAACTATTTGCCAAAGAGCAAAGTTACAAATCGATGCTTAAGATATTAGGATATTAACTGTATTCCCGAAAACAACAAAAAAGGAGGCTCTTTCAAGAACCTCCTTTTTTGTCATATCATTATCACATTCAATATGTATACTGCCTAAAAAAGAGAAAGGTAGCCCAAACAGACTACCAATCTTAATTAACCTTAAATCTAATACTATGAAAAAATCACGGTACAAAGGTAACTGATTTTTCAATATCAAGCAAGAGAAAAAATTATTTTACCACAAAAAATGTAAGAGCTTGTCTACTTTCCTAAAATCCGATTGATTTCAGGTTCAAGCCCGTTTTTTCATCCAATCCAAACATCAGGTTCATATTCTGCACTGCCTGTCCCGAAGCCCCTTTCAGCAAATTGTCGATGGCTGAAATGATGAACAATTTATCATCGTGCTTTTCCAGATACACAATGGCTTTGTTTGTATTCACTACCTGTTTCATATCCGGATTTTCATCTACAACAAATGTAAATGCGCTATCTTTATAAAAACCGTGATATAGCTCATAAGCCTCTTCCAAGCTCATGGAGCAACGTGTATAAGCCGTTACAAAAATCCCCCGTGCAAAATCGCCACGCACAGGAATAAAATTAATCGGCTTTTCAAAACCGGGTTGCAACTGGCGTACCGATTGCCCTATCTCCTGCAAATGCTGATGCCCGAATGCCTTGTAAACCGATATATTATTGTTGCGCCAGCTAAAATGCGATGTAGACGAAGGTTTTACCCCTGCACCCGTAGAGCCTGTAATGGCATTGATATGCACCTCGTCAGTCAAAAGCCCCTTCGATGCCAACGGCAATAAAGCTACCTGAATAGCTGTAGCAAAACATCCGGGGTTTGCAATGCGCGAGGCTTTTTTTATCTCATCGCGATTCAACTCCGGCAAGCCGTAAACAAAATCATGTTCCGGGCTCTTTGCACGATAATCGGTCGAAAGGTCGATAATCTTAATATGCCGGGGCACATTGTTTGCTTCCATAAACTTACGGCTATCGCCGTGTGCCGAGCAAAGAAAAAGCGCATCCACCTTCTCGAACGGCAGTTCGGATGTAAACACCAAATCGGTATCGCCTACCAACCCGCTATGTATATCCGCTATCTTATTGCCGGCGTTGCTGCTGCTGTTTACAAACACAATTTCGACCTGCGGATGAAAAACCAGAATCCGCAACAACTCTCCGGCAGTATAGCCTGCCCCCCCGATAACTCCTACTTTTATCTTCGACATGTAATAGATGTTTTATATTTAAATAATTAACACTCACCAAATTTGCTTTTATCAGTCCCATAGGGACGATAGTTTGGTAATGACAATCATTATTTCAGCCCAGCGTGCCGTGGGTACGCTACTTATAGTGTCGGTCTCGTACCTACGGCACGAGCTATTCTTATTACAACAATTATTACCAAACTATTGCTCCTACGGAGCTTATTTTTCCATTGTTTCTTATCATGAGAGTTTTTACACTCATGATTTGAACATGCAAAATTAAGCAAAAAATAACATTCCCCGTCTATTAATCAGTATTTAGTACATGACAAAAAACTGAATAGCAATCAATAAATTGCTGACATTAAATGATTTTATTTAAATTATCAACTTCCTTTTGCCTTGATGCAAAAGGAACAAAAAATCAAGACTATGCCCGCTTCGCACGAAAAATTAGCGTTTGTCGGCTAAAATCTTCCAAACTCACTCCTCACGTCGCTCAAACAGGGAAGATTTTTTAACGCCGACTGCTCTTATTTTTCGGCTCACCGGACAAGGTCAAAAGAGTACCTATAACAGATTGAAGAAACATTCAATATTTTTTGTCATGTACTGAGTAACCAGTATTTAAAACACTTATAAACTATGTGGCTATAAAGCGTACATTATAATTTATTATTCCGCTTCATTCCCTATCTGCCGTATCACCCTGCAAGGATTGCCTACAGCCAAAGAGTTTGCCGGAATATCTTTTGTAACTACGCTCCCCGCACCTATTACACTGTTATCGCCTATTGTCACACCTGGTAATATAGTTACATTCGCTCCAATCCAAACATCATTCCCGATAGTCACAGGCTTGGCATATTCCAGACCCTCGCGGCGTTGCTTAGCGTCGAGCGGATGCCCAGCCGTATAAATACCCACATTAGGAGCAATAAATACATTATCGCCAATCTGTACCTTAGCCCCATCAAGAACAACGAAATTCATATTGGCAAAAAAGTTTTCGCCAATTTCGATGTTATACCCGTAATCGCAGTAAAACGGAGAAATAAAAGTATAATTCTCGCCCACCTTACCCAACAAACCTTTCAGCAAGGATTTTTTCTCGTCCTCTTTTTCGGGCGACAACAGGTTATATTCATACGTCTTTATCCGTGCCTGCTTCATTTCTTCTTGCAGTACGGCATCGCAATTAGGATTATATATCAAGCCTTTGGCTACCTTTTCTTTTTCGGTCATAACAAAGCAGTTACAAGTGATTAGTTACAAGTCTTATTTTCTGACAATTAAAAACAATACTTATAACTTTAACCTAAACAAGTTCTTATATTCTATTTTTCGCCTTTAATAGTTTTATTCGCTTTTTCGGCATCCAACTGCGCTTTCGACTTACTTACCGTTACGAAATACACGCCGGTAAACACCAAAACTCCCGACAACACTTTATCCCACCCAAAGGTATCCAGCCCCAAAGCCACAGCAACAAGGGCAGCAACTATGGGTTGCACATAATTGTACATACTGATAGTGGTAGGGCGCAGCACCTTTTGCCCGATAGGTATAAGCATATAGGTGATAAACGTAGCAAAAACAACCACATACCCTATTCTGAGATATACATTTGCCGGTAGCGAAGCAAAGTCGGTAGCTGCAATGGAACGGTAACACACAGGCAAGCATAGGACGGTAGCAAAAAGAAACATCCATTTCATCAACGTTACCGGAGAATAACGGGAAATAAGCCCTTTGAACAAGGTGAGATATAGCGAATAGGAAATAACACCACCCAAGATTATAAGATTGCCCCACATGCTACGTCCGCCTGTATCTGCACTGGCATGATTCAGAATCAGCAACAAGGCACCCGACGCCCCGATTACCACGCCAAGCACTTTTTTCAGGGTTATAGGCTCCTTAATAATAATTGCCGCCAAAAACATGCTAACAATGGGGAGCAGCGTAATCACAATGGAAGCATCAATGGGCGAAGTCATCGATAATCCGGCAATAAAAGGCATCTGATTGAGCACCAGCGCAAAGATAGAAGCAAAGAAAAGCAGCATAATATCTTTTGCAGGCACATGCTCCTTTTTTGTAAACAACGATACAGTCCAGAACAGAACCATAGCACCCGACATTCTGAAAAAAGTAAGCACAAAGGGGTCGAGCGTATCAGGGATAAGGGAGCGGGAAATCGGGGTATTAAACCCGAAAATGACATTTGCAACCAATAGTGCAATGTGTCCGGGAGTTTTACTATTTTTCATTTCAGTGCTGAATTACACACCATTTTTTATGTATGCAAAGATACGATAAAAGGAGAGGAAAACTCACGGTTTGCATGAATAAATTATTCCGAAAGAATATCTATCATACCATGCTCCTGAATATTTGAATTTTATTTAAAAAATATAGAATTTAAATCTTCATTTTTACAATTATGTTAATTTATTTTGTTTTATTTGCATAACGAACCTTTTATTACAGCAAACCATGAGAAATACCCTATTGCTAATTGTTTTTAATTTAACTCTATTTTCATGTCAACAAAACCCCTCGCTACTGGAACAATCTCTGCAATTTGCAGGCAATAACCGAAGCGAGCTGGAGCTAGTTTTGAAACACTACTCAAAAAACCCACAAGATAGTTTAAAGTACAAAGCAGCATGTTTCCTGATCGAAAATATGCCTTTCTACTATTCTTATAAGAACGAAAAGCTACAAATTTTTCAGCAGGAATTGTATGATACAACAGTCGAGAACCATTGTTCTGCCGAAGAAGCAATTGGCATATTAGAAAAAAAATATGGAAAACTAAATACTAATGAATACGAGAAAATACACGACTCACATCTCATTACATCTACCTATTTGATTAACAATATAGAGTGTGCGTTTAAAGTATGGGAAAATAGGGAATGGAATACTTTTTTTGATTTTGATGATTTTTGCGAATTTATCCTCCCATACAGGATAAACAACGAACCCCTAGTGGAGTGGCGCGAGAAGTATTACAACACATTCAACCCCATATTAGACTCTTTACTTACAAATAAAAGGGATCCGCTGGAAGCAGCCCAAATATTGTTCGACACGATAAGCAGCAAAGAGTGGGCATATTATTGGTACAAGCCACACCTTTATGTATATGCCGATGCGTTATGCCTTTTAGACAAACCGGTAGGTGACTGTTCCGAATTTGCTAACTATGCAGTATACATAAGCCGCGCGCTGGGTATACCCGGAGGGATTGATTATTATTTACAACACCCATATAACCTGCCTGGGCACTACTGGAACTTTGTTTTCGACACTTTAGGCAATACATGGGAATACTCAGTAAACTCGACCTCTCCCAGAATACCTAAAAAAGAAAAACCCTTACGTGGGCGCGTCTACCGAAAACATTTCGGCATACAAGAAAAATCACTTCCAATCGTTACACGCTTAGAAAAACAACTTCCCTATTTACTAAACAACCTGTTTGTAAAAGACGTATCGGAACATTATTTCCACAGCGATTCGATTGTTATTGACTGTAAACTGGATGCGCTACAAGACTCCATTCTCTATTTATGCACATTTGGCAGCAATGGCTGGGTGCCTATAGCCTGGACGATATACAATGATAACAAATTCACATTCGAGTATGTAGAAAAAAACCTACTATATTTACCCGCTTATTATATCGGTGGACAAGTGCTACCGATAACAAATCCCGGCGTAGTAAACAACAATAACAAGTTTACCTCCATACAGATAAACAACTACAGCAAACAGAACTTGTGTGTAAACCGAAAATATCCGCTCAATCCAAGTTTCAAGCGTTATCAGAAACGCATTATAGGAGGAAAGTTTCAAGCCTCGGACAATCCCCTATTTAAAAATGCAGTAACATTTGCCACCATTACAACTGAAGCCGATATGAACTGGCATAGCATAAAAATCCCGACACAAAGGAAGTATCGTTATTTTCGTTATTTATCAGCTCCAAAAGGACATTGCAACATGGCCGAAATAAAACTTATTGATTCGGAAGGCAAGCTCTTAAGCGGCGAAATAATAGGAACTTCCGGCTCCTACAAAAATAAAGTTGACAATAAAAAAGAAGCTGTATTCGATGGCGACCCTTTAACTTTTTATGATGCCATTGAAGGTGATGGAACATGGGCAGGTATCGACTTCGGCAAAAAGGTACAAGTGAACGAAATCAGATACATTTTCCGAAACGACGACAACAACATCCGCCTTGGCGACACGTATGAACTATTTTACTGGAACGGCATGCAATGGGCTTCGATGGGAAGAAGAAAAGCAGAGGAAAGCATGTTGAATTTTAGCGAAATACCTAAAGGCACTTTATTATGGCTGAAAAACCACACACGCGGAAGAGAAGAACGTCCTTTTTTCTACATCGATGGACAACAGGTATTTATGGGCACACAAGAAGCCGAACGGATATTCGACAATATCTAGAGCCTATTTTATTTTGTACTGAAAACGTTCTTATTGGTTCGGGGCAACAACTCCCTACAACTTTTTTACGCTCTTTTTAGCATATTTTTTTCTTTTGGCTCAGCCCACCAAATCAGCAAGTTAAATAAAACAGCTATACATAAAACCTCCACAAACCCTTCAAAACAGCAAAAAGCACTTTATGGAACAAAAAAATATTCTCAGTAAAAAAAAACATGTCGGAAAAGACATTCTCCACTTTGCTCTGCTTATAGTGGGTGCAATCGTTTTGGCCGTTATTTTCAGGATATTCTTTTTCACATCGTTCAGAATCCCTACCCCATCGATGGAGCCGACTATTGTGGCGGGCGACCATATAATGGTAAACAAAAGCATTCCCGGAGCACGGATATTTAAGGACTTCAACTTTATAGAAACAGGTAAACGCCCCAATATATACCGATGCAAAGGCATCAGGAATATCAAACGAAACGATGTATTGGTATTTAACTTTCCTTACTACGATTGGAACAGATTGAATTTTGATATGAATACTTACTATGTAAAACGCTGTGTCGCCATACCGGGCGATACTTTTTACATCGACAACGGTATTTACAAGGTAAAAAACTCTACTTGTATCTTGGGTCATTATCATAATCAGCAACAATGGGTTGCATCCGAAAACTTATCATCATATTATTCTTTTCCGTATGACACCAAACTAAACTGGACAATGCTGAATTTCGGGCCACTATACATCCCCAAAAAAGGCGACTGCCTACCTATTGGCACACAAAACATAAGCCTGTACAGAAGACTGATTGAGTACGAAACAGCAGGAGAAGTGGAGATACGAAAAGACAGTATCTTTCTGAATGGCATCCACATGACACACTATCGCTTCGACACCAACTATTATTTTATGACAGGCGATTTAGTTTCCGATTCGCAAGATTCGCGTTACTGGGGAATAGTGCCCGAAGACCATATCGTAGGAAAAGCTGCTTTCGTATGGAAATCGAAAGACGGACATACAAAAAAAATGCGCTGGAATAGAGTTTTCAAACAGATAAAATAACACCCTATACATAAAAAACTTCGGAGGTAACGCAAACCGGACACAAAGTCAGGCTAAAAACAAAGAGGGTGGAATTTGTTACCACTCCATCAAAGAAGCATAACACCTCACTCCTACTTCCTTCCGAAAAAAAGACACGGAAATAAAACAATAAAAACAAAACATATGCTAATTATCGAAAACACAACAATTTATAAACTTATGAGAAAAAAAACATTTCTGATCAGCATGCTACTTCTCGCTGTATGCTTTATTGCCTGCCAAAAGAAAAATCCGCAACACGAGGAGGCAAAAAAAACAGTAACCGAATGGATGGGAAAAACAATTATCTTCCCCGACAATGTGTCCTGTACACACATATTGCAAGATAGCGTTACAAGCACCATTGCAAACAAACCTTTTAAAATACTGTTGTATACCGATTCGGTTGGTTGCACAAGTTGCAAACTACGACTTTTCGATTGGAAAAATATCATGAATGACACTGACACTCTGTTTCCCGGAAAAGTAGAATATTTATTTTACTTCCATCCCAAAAGCGTAAAAGAACTGACTTTTATTTTGAAACGCGATCGTTTTGAACATCCCGTTTATCTCGACATAGAGAACAGGATAAATGATTTGAATAGCTTTCCGGAAAATCAGAGCTATCACTGCTTCTTGCTCGACGCCGACAACAAGGTACTCTCCATTGGCAATCCTTCGCTGAACCCAAACATCCGGAATCTGTACAAGCAGATTATAAGCGGCAAGGCTGAACCCGACAAAAGAGACAGCAATACTACAGCCGAACCCGACAACAGCAATATAGAAACAGATGTATTGGTTGCAGGCATGAAATCGAAGATAGTGTTCACGCTGAAAAATACCGGTAATGCTCCTCTGGTTATCCACGACATAAAAAGCACCTGCGGCTGTGCCGTTCCCAGCTGGGAAAAACAAGCTATCGAATGTGGCAAAAGTACCAGCATAACAGTAGAAACTACCCCTGGGCAAAGCGGATATTTCAACAAAACAATTAAAGTATACTGCAATACCGAAAACTCCCCCATCATACTAAGGATAAGCGGAGTAGCAAAATAAGAAACTAAAAACCAACTAAAAAATACTGTGAAACTCAAGAATACTTTTAAACATACCCTGAATTTTATTTTGCTAATACCATTTCTTATGGTACTGGCAACTGTTTTCATTGTTAACACAGAACTGGCCAATCCGGTAGTCAGCGGAAAATACTTTTGGTTTTACGGCTGGATTGCAGTATCATCAATAGCGGTAGTCGTAATCTATTTTATTAATCACAAAAAAGCACACTGGCAGCTGCCCGATGTGCTTGTATTGTTTTTCGGAATCGTAGCACTAAGCTCGTCGTACTATGCAAACAGACAAATCAATACAAAGTGGATATTATTATTATTGTGCCTTGTGCTATATTTTTATTTTCGTATAGTGTTATCGGCTAATAAACCTAATCGCTACTGGCTGGTTTTATTCCTGATAAGTACGGCCTTGGCACAAGGCATTTGGGGTTTGATGCAGTTGTATGGTTTTCGCATATCACAACACAATCTGTTTTTGCTGACGGGCTCGTTTTTCAATCCCGGCCCATACTCCGGTTATCTGGCGTTTATCACACCAATTGCTTTTTACTATATTCTGGCCGATTACAAGGTTCTGAAACGGAAACCTAATCTCCGGTTCACCTTGTTTTATCTGCGCTGGCTTAGCTCGGTAGCAACAGTGCTGGTTGTATCACTTACACTGCCTGCTACCATGAGCCGCGCCTCATGGCTGGCCACATCGGGAGGAGTTATCATTGCTGCTCTTGCATTTTTTTCGAAAAAGTACAAATTGCAAACCTACATCAGGCAACACAAAAAGAAAGCGGTACTGATTTTCGTATGTTTAACACTTTGTTGTAGCATTGGCAGTGTCGGGATGTATCATCTGAAAAAAGACTCGGCCGATGGACGGGCATTAATGTGGAAAGTATCGCTTCGCACAATACCATCTCATCCCCTTGGGGTGGGCTTAAACAATTTTTCGGGGATTTATGGTGAGCAGCAAGCTGCATATTTTGCCTCAGGAGAAGCTACGGAGCAGGAAGAGTTTGTTGCCGGAGCTCCCGAATATGCTTTTAACGAATACTTGCAAATTTGTATTGAGCTAGGCGTTTTTTCATTTTTATTATTCAGCGGTGCAATTCTTTCGTTCATATATTCCGGATACAAACGCAAAAATATACCGGCTATAAGTTCGCTGATAGCCTTGCTAATTTTTGCATTTATGTCGTATCCGTTAAATTTACTTCCCTTCGTCATAGCACTCGTATTTGTGTTGGCCGATTGCATATCCGAAACGCCAAAGATGGCTCACAAGAAAAGAGACAGCAGATTGACGTATATCTGCTTGCCGGCAAGCATGCTTCTTGTAGGCTTATGCCTCTGCAACCGTTACCCTACATACCAAGCATATAAGGATTGGAACAACCTGAAAATGCTTTATAGCATGGGGCATTACAAGGAGGCAGAAAAAAGTTATGCACAGTTATATCCTTATCTGAACGACCAAATCAACTTCATGTTTGAGTACGGACGGGTATTGCGCAATATCGGCAAATATGAAGAAAGCAACGGGGCGTTAAAACAAGCTGCGCTAATACGTTGCGACCCCATGCTTTACAACATCATGGGACAGAATTACCAGGATTTGAAATTGTACGACCCGGCGGAAGCAGCATATATTAAATCGTCGAACATCATCCCCAACCGTCATTACCCGCACTACCTGCTAGCTAAGTTGTATATAGAGAAAGGGGATACCGCCAAGGCACAAGAAAAAGCACGGTTTGTTATCGGCAAACGTCCTAAAGTAGCATCTCCGGCCATAGAGGAGATGAAAACAGAAATGGAAGAGCTTTTAAAAAAATGAACTTGAATGCTACAAAAGTACAATTCCATTAAAAAAATAACTATATAAAATTAATTTATCTCTTGATTTTATTTGTATATATTTAAATTAATCTGCCTTCAATATTGCAAATAAGTAAAAATTTAATAAATTAGCGGTTGTTATATTAAATTATTTCAAAAACAACACGTATAAAGACAAAAAAATAAAATATACTTTTCTTCGCTAAAACAAGAATGCCGGTTCCGGCCCACTCCTGTTTCTTTCTGAAAAGCAGGTACATAAAGGTAAAAAGTGGCAGCTTTGGATGTATGAATACAATGATTCTACAAGGGCATAAATTTATTTGGCAAATAAAATTTTAAAAAAAAAACATCAGATTGTTGCTATGAAAACACGGTATCCAATGAAAAAAAAGATTTTATTATTAGGTATATCCTTATCTGTTTTGGCGTGCGGAAATGCCGGCAAAGAGAAACTTGCTACCGATAAAGAGAAACAACCGAGCGAAGTGGTAGACAAATCGACCCCGGTGAAGGTAGTACGCCTGGAATATTCGGATTTTACGCACGACATGATAGCCAACGGCACCGTCAGTTCGCGCAACAAGGTTGACCTGCGTTTCCTGACCTCGGAGCGGATAGTTGCCATTTATGTAAAAAATGGGGACAAGGTAAACAAAGGGCAAAAGATAGCCGAGCTAGACCGCACGAAACTTGAAAACAGCTTGCTGCAGGCTAATGATAATTTTGAGCGTGCAAAGCTCGAATTGCAGGATGTGCTGATTGGGCAGGGATATATCCTTCGCGATTCGGCCTCTATCCCGGCCGATGTTATGGCACTGGCAAAGATACGGAGCAACTACGACCAAAGCCTAATTAACCGGCGTATAGCTGAACTGAACCTGAAAAACGCGGTACTAACCGCCCCTTTTCAGGGAGTGGTAGCTAATTTGTTTTCGAAAACGCACAATTATCCTAATGCGGGCGAGGCTTTTTGTACTATTATAGACAACCGGCACTTGGATGTGGATTTCAACGTACTGGAAGTAGAGCTCCCTTTTGTGCAGAGGGGCGATATTGTAAGTATCTCGCCTTATGCTATCAACAATTGGGGAGCCGACGGACGCATTGTCGAAATAAATCCCGTAGTGGATAAAAATGGTATGGTACGCGTAAAAGCGTCTTTGCAGGCAAGCGACCGGCTTTACGAAGGGATGAACGTACGTGTGTTGATACAGCAAAAAATGAACCGGCAATTGGTTATACCCAAGGGGGCATTGGTGCTGCGCAACAACCGGAAAGTGGTGTTCACGCTGAGAAACGGGCAAGCCAACTGGGTATATGTAGAAACCGGTGCCGAAAACTCGTATGGATATGTAATTGCCGACAACTCGCTGCAAGTGGGCGACAGCATTATCTACGACGGGAACATCAACCTGGCACACGAGAGCAGGGTGACAGCGGTAGTTAATGAATAAAGCTAAGTACATGGTCTTAATTAGCTTTTATTTTTTGCCACATAGGTTCAGTTAGTTCCCACATAGGTACACATAGCTTATATGTAATTTCTACTGTGTTTCCATGTGCTTTCGTATGTGCCCTATGTGAGCTAAATAATATAAATTAAATTGTGTCGAATACTTATGATAAATAGTGTAAAAAAAAACGATGGAAGTAAAAGGGCGGAACGTGTTGTCTCCCCAACAAAGAAGCACAATGCTCCGCCCCGAGCTTCCTCCCAAAAAAGAAAGGAGGTGACCGGCAAAGATACAGACTAATTATTGAAAACCTGCGGGGTTTTAACCTCTGTTGAAATGATACACACAGAGTTACAATTAATTAAGAATTAAATTTTAATGAAAAAAGAAAATTTCATATGAAAAAGAAAATAATCATCGCAACCGCTGTATTTGCATTTGCACTGGTTGCAGCATTTAATGTGAATCTAAATCTGAAAAAAGAAAGTAATCTTTCGGTTATTGCCTTAGCAAACTTGGAAGCACTAGCCGGCGAGAGTAGTGGTGGAGGAAAACCTTCTGAAAATAAAGAAAATGGAGGTGGATATAAACTAGGTAAACTGTATGAAACTACTTCTGTTTGGATGCATTCGATTGCTGGTTCGTATCTTCAGTCTACTAGCAAGGCATATGATTGTTGCGTACCTTCCGTTCAAATGAATGCTTGCAATTTTAATTTAGAAGATAGTAAATGTAAATCATTACGTTAATAAATACTTAATAAAACATGAAAAAAATAATCATCGCAATATTTGTTGCCGTAATATTTATTATAGCAATAAACATACATTTGAATATTAGCAATAATAATAATAGTATATCTGTTATAAAATTAAAAAACATATTAGCATTAGCTGCAAATGAAAACACGGGACATAATAATTCTAACTCAAATGAGTCTGGAAATTATACTTGGGGATATACTAAAGGCACTTTAAACAAGGTCACAAAGATTACAGTCGGAGGAAATTTTTCTATTGGTACAAGTGGAGCCGACATCGGAGGCAAAGGTGAAGCAGAAATAACACCTTACACTTGTTGCATTAAAAGTGATCACCGTAATGGATGCAATTTTAGTTTAGAAGATGACAATAAAGTATGTAACCAATTAAGATAATTATTTCGTGAGATTATTTTAGTTAATAACTGAGATAATCTCACCTCACTCTAAAAATTTATACATCATGAAAAAAAATTATTTTTTCATCGCTCTTATTATATCTATTGCCTTTTTCAACTGTTCTAAAAAAAACATAGAAGAAAATGACATTATTGTAAAACTCAATGAAAAAGAAATAATAAATTATAATTCTGTAATCGACAGTATTAAATACATAAAATTAGAAACAAAAAAAGAATCTTTGATATCCAACATTAAAAAAATTTTGATGGATAACAATAACCTATATATACAAGATAATCTATCACGAATCTTTGTTTTCAACTCTCAAAATGGTTTATTTAAGTACGTTATTGATAAAGTAGGGCAAGGCCCCGGAGAATACATCCACATACAAGATTTTTGCTTAAACAAACAAAACATAGAGATATTAGATATACGTAGAAAACAAATTATTCATTATAAAACAGAAGACGGAAGTTATGACAAATCATTCACATTAAAAAAATTCACATATTCGATTTTTCCTTTAAATAACGAAAACTATCTAACCAATTTACCTAACGATTTAGGTGATAATAACAAGTTTGGAGTCGATTTATTAGATGCAAACTATACTGTAAAAAAAAATTTATTAGAATATTCGGGTAAATATCCTCTATTTTCTGAAAACGAATCTATTTTCTCTGAATTAGATTCGAATACTTACGGTATCCTATCGATTGTCGAAGGAGCTATTTATCATTTTAGCGAATCTTCTTTTGAAAAAAAATATTCATTTGCGTTCAATGGGAAAGACAAGGTAAAATTCAATAAAGGAAAAACATTACTGAGTAATAACTCGCAAGAGTTGTTAGATAAAATTGCTTATATAAGATTTTATAAAGAAACAATGCATAACATTATTTTAAATGTAATAAATGCAAATTCAATATATTTAATAATCTATTCAAAGTCCGAAGGAAAAGCTCATAATATAAAGTACTTATCCGGGCATTTACCACTACCTACGGCGGGTTTCTTAAAGTCCGAAACAAGAAATACGTTATTCAATTCCATTGCCCCCGATATCTATTTAGAACTAATTGAAAACGAACCTGAATTTAAGAAAAACATAGACAAAGAATTATATTCTTTAATAATGAATTCAACAGAGGATTCTAATCCGATATTACAAGTTATTCATCTGAAATAACAGCTTTTGAACATATATAGAAATTTTAATTAAACTTGAAAAAACAGCTTTTTTGGGGAGAAGAGTTAATTGGAACAACTGCTTTGCATTCGCCCCCCCCGCTGCCGCGAAGTTGTACTTCGTGGTTTGCTCGGTAAAAGAGCAAGGTATTTCAAATGATTGCCTTGCAAGCAAACCACAGGCTACAAGCCTGCGGGAGCAGGGG
>NZ_QVMH01000017.1 GCF_010501035.1 Paludibacter sp. 221 | reverse complement strand
TCTCTCTCTCTCTCTCTCTCTCTCTCTCTCTCTCTCTCTAATAAAATAGAGATAACGGCAAACATTTTAACGTTTGCAAAAGCATTTTTTTGAGGTATTATTTGTAGAGAAAGATTCATATTGTATTAAAAAAGATAAAAGGATAAAAAGAACAAAAAATAAAGGACAAGACTTATAGCTTGTAGCTTATAACTTGTAGCTAACTAAATCATTCCTCGTTTTTGCTCGAAGAATGCAAGGACAAAAATAGAGGCTTTGTTTTTTAAGCACAAATATTTAACGGTAAAATCAATTCTCAATAGTTTTCACCCCTATCAGTTTGTCATGCCTGCCACCCCACGGGCGATGATAAATATAAACCGTATATTCGTTGCGGGTTTGCCAGAAACTACCTTCAACACGCTCTACATTTGCTTTTGTTTGCCCTTTCGGCAAAAACCAATACTGATAGTTATACCCTCCTTGCTTCAGCAAAAGGGTCTTAAAATAATTCCCCGAATTAAAATCGTACTGCATGCGCGACGCTTCATCAAGCAAATTAAAATTATACTCCCCTCCAATGTATATCTGCCCGTCAAAAAAAGGCTCTGAGCGTGGAATGGAAAAATGTACATTGATATAATCGGCTTCGGTATCCATATCGAAATACGAATTCTGCAAGTTAATTATATATCTGCCGTTTACATCCGGCTCGCTGGTATATACTCTGGATGACTGAATTATATCGGGATAAAGGTACGCATCATAATGCACACGGTCGAAATCTATCCGCTCTACATTGCTATTACCTGCATATACCGACGATATGTCGAAGCGATGATACTCATTACCCCCTTCGAAAACCAAAGCACGGTTGTTTATATAGCTCAGGTTGTCGCCACGCATATAAGTTGGTTTTATACCCCGCACCTGATTGTCTGTACGGTTGTTTTGACGTATGGTGATTTTCAACTCTTCTTGTGGGTCACGCACTTCATATCCCAACAAATCGAGTTCGAAATCCAGTTGTTGCAAACGATTGTTCAATTCAACATCCGTATTGCCCCGCACTTTTCCTGACACCGACACACGTGGCTCCACTATATAAAAGCATCCTTGAGCCACAGGCTCATCCTGCTTGCCATCCTCGTATACCTGCACCACATAATTGCCCGATTTAGTAAACGTCATATCGCTGTTGGGTAGATTAAACTTATAGTTTGTATAATCGTAAGTAGTAACCGTAGAAGATGAATATTCGGATATAATACCCGTAGAAAAACCATTGAGGTATTCACTCGAATTTAAAGCCGATTGTGTCCAATCCTCGTTACAGTGAATAACGCGATAGCTATACGAGCGGATTGTATGCGACATTTCGTCGAACCGGATATTTAACACATCCGTGCCATTCAGTTCTATTACAGGCAAAGCAAAAGGCTCATCAGCCAACTGTATCTGAAATGTTTTGATGTTAGGAGCTAACGTCCGCGTGTGGTAAACAGTTTGTTGTGCTGTCAGCCCAACCGGAATCAGAAAAAACAAAGCAACAATCAGCTTATCCAAAAATCTTTTTACCATATACAAGCAACTTGTATTAATGAAACAAGTGTAAGAAATTGCGAGGTACAGGTGTTTCAAATTTCACCACCTTTCGTGTCACCGGATGATAAAACTCAAGAATACGCGCATGAAGTGCCACTCTACCTATAGGGTTGGTCTTTGCTCCATATTTTTTATCGCCTACAATCGGGTGTTCTATCGACTGCATATGAACACGTATCTGGTTCTTACGCCCTGTTTCCAGTTCTATCTGCAACAGGGAATAATCATCGTTCGACTTTATTACCTTATAATGTGTTACAGCCTGCTGTCCGCCATTATCCACCGAGCTCGAATGAATTTTCAACGATTTAGCATTCTCGGTAAGCCAACTCACAATAGTATCCTCTTTTTTATCCATCTTACCCTCTACTACAGCCGTATAAATCCGCTTTTTCACATCCGTATGCCAATAGTCCTGCAAGGCCTGTTTCACCTGCAGGTTTTTCGCAAACACCAACACGCCCGATGTTTCGCGGTCAAGCCGGTGCACGGTGTAAATACGGTTGGTTTTCGAGCTTTTCTGCACATGGTTTTTCAGTATCGAAAACACCGTCAGTTCATTGCCATTATCAGTTTTTACAGTAAGTATCCCCTCGCGCTTTTCGACAACAATCAGGTAAGGGTCTTCAAATATAATCTTTACCTTAGGGTGAAACAGTTCCGTAGTCCCACGTTCGCTGCTTACAGCTACTACATCACCTTTTTTTAGTTCATGATTATACTTTGTCGTTATCTGCCCGTTGACCAATATCTGGCGATGTGCCAACAACGATTTTATGGAGTTGCGTTTCATACCACCCATTTTTTCTAAAAGAAAATCCATCAACTCTTTCGGCTCACCTACTTTCAAACGGGTTTCCTTCACTTTTGGTATAAAATCCCCGTTTCTTTTATCATTATCCGGCTTGCGCCTGTTATTTTTATTATCCTGATTTGCCATATAAAATATTAAATGAAACACTTATGCAATAAAGCGAATCTTCTTAATTATAAACTATTCAAATAATCCGCAGCTTTCTGAGCCATGTTTTCCCCGTCAATTGCCGACGAAGTTATCCCGCCTGCATATCCGGAGCCTTCGCCCGCAGGGAAAAGCCCTCCGATAGAGGGATGCTGCCCCGATTCCCTGTCGCGTGGAATACGTACCGCCGAAGATGAACGAGACTCGACTCCCACAACAACTGCATCATTTGTAAGAAATCCACGCATCTTACGGTCAAATTTCCTGAACCCTTCACGCAATCGGGTAGCGATAAACTCAGGTAACCAAAAATGCAGCGGAGAAGATATTAAACCCGGCAAGTACGAACATTCGGGCAAATCGGCAGAAAGTCTGCCTTCTACAAAATCGCGCAACCGCTGAGCCGGTGCAACCTGCCCCAACCCGCCATTGTTTTTATATGCCAAATTCTCAACAAATTGTTGGTATTTCAATCCGGCCAATTCGCCATACTCCTGAAATTCGACGGGTATATCTTCCGGACGGATTTCGACTACAATACCGGAGTTAGCATACAGCGAATTTCGTTTTGATACCGACATTCCATTTACCACAAGTTGTTCCTCGGAACTACCCGCAGGCACAATATGCCCTCCCGGACACATACAGAATGAATATACCCCTCGTCCATCTACCTGCTCCACCAAATTATAAGTAGCCGCAGGAAGGTATTCGCTACGCTCTTTGGTATGGTACTGAATACTGTCGATTAGCTTTTGCTTATGCTCTACACGCACGCCCATCGCAAACCCTTTTTGCTCCAACGGCACACCCTGCCTGTAAAGCATTTCATAAATATCGTGTGCCGAATGCCCTGTTGCCAGAATAAGCGCATTGGAAAGGAATGTTTTACCATCAGCGGTTTTACAACCTGCAATCCGGTTATCTTCAATCAGCAATTCGGTTACCTTATGCTCAAAGTATACTTCGCCCCCGTGGTCGGTAATTGTTTTTGTTATATTCTCGATAACCTGCGGCAACTTATCCGAGCCTATATGCGGATGAGCCTCATAAAGCACCTCTTCGTTAGCACCGTGGTAGTAAAACAACTCGTAAATACGTTGTATATCGCCTTTCTTTTTGGAGCGTGTATGCAACTTACCATCCGAAAAAGTACCTGCCCCTCCTTCGCCAAAGCAATAATTCGATTCGCTATTGAAACTTTTGTTCCTATTCAGCAGTGCAATATCTTGTTTCCGTTCGTGGGTATCCTTTCCGCGTTCGATTACAATTGGTTTCAGCCCTTCTTCTATCAATTTCAAAGCAGCAAACAAACCCGCAGGACCTGCACCTATCACTAAAACGGGAGCAGCCTCTTTCACGTTTCTGAAGTTGAATTTCATACGCACTTCGGCCGGTGGCTTTTCGTCCCAGTAAACTTCGAGTGAGAGGTTTATTTTCGGCCTGCCCGAACGGGCATCGATAGACTTTTTCAATATCCGTATGCGTGTTATGCTTTTGGAATCAATCTGTAACTGTTCGGCTACTTGTTTTTGAAGTAATTCCTGTTTGTAAGCCTGCTCGGGAGTAAGTATAAGTTGGAGTTGGGAATGCATATTCTCGTAATAAACTTAAAATCGCAAAGATACATATATTCCTCTGTATTACCGCAGAGCAACAAAAGAAAAATCTTACAAACAAAAAGAACAAACTACCATAGACTAATTTTATACTTCAAAACATTAATTATTATATTTGTAGCAAGTATATTTTTCATACATAAAAACGGATTTTGACACATGATAAACTATAAGGAGATTTTGGCGCAACCGGTTCAAAAGACAAATTACCATCAACTTTTTGATATAGTACGTAATAGTCCGGAAGATTTTAAAGTCGTATTCGAGTTGATGTTTGATGAAAACGAAAAAACAGCATGGCATGCGGCATGGATATGCGAAAAAGTAAGCGAAACTCATCCCGATTATTTTTCAGAAAAATCGCTGCAAAGAATTGTAGAATTAGCAGTTTCTACCAACTACACAGGCTTACAACGTCTCTTGCTTTCTATGATTTTAAACATGGGATTGCCCGAAGATATTCCTGTGGAATTTATCAACGTATGTTTCGAGCGCATGGTGTCTCCCAAGTCGCCAACAGGCGTTCAGGCACTGTCGATGAAGATATTGTTTGAATTTTCGAAAAAAGTGCCTGACTTCAAGCCGGAGCTCAAGGCTTATCTGGAATCTGTCGACATCGAAAATTACACCGCAGGATTCGTTACCGCACGGAAGCATATTTTGAAAAAGTTGAATTAAACATTCAGTTTTACATTAATTCTCCCTGCTTATTCTTTATAGTTTTATCTTCAAATTTTAATTAAAACTAAAAAGCTACCCCTATCCCGCCAAAACTGAAAAAACTTTGTATCTTTGAACGTTTTTTTACCTTATTTGCAAGGTAAACTCTGAATTTTCAAACAAATATCTAATCAAAATACATGAAACGTTTCAACTTACTGAACACTATTTTTGGTTGGGTGGCATTTGCCATTGCAGCTATTACCTACTTGTTAACAATTGAACCTACCGCCAGTTTTTGGGATTGCGGCGAGTTCATTTCAACAGCTTACAAACTGGACGTAGGACACCCTCCCGGAGCACCTTTCTTCATGCTTACCGGAAAATTCTTCTCGCTGTTTGCGTCCGACCCTACCAAAGTAGCCATGATGATAAACGCCATGTCGGCTATTTTGAGTGCGCTTACTATTTTGTTCTTATTTTGGACTATTACGCATATCGCCCGGAAAATCATCATTAAAAACGAGCAAGCATACACCACTGCTAACACTATCATGGTATTGGGTGCAGGTTTGGTAGGTGCTTTGGCATATACTTTCTCCGACACTTTCTGGTTTTCGGCTGTCGAAGGCGAAGTATACGCCTATTCTTCGTTTTTCACCGCTGTGGTGTTCTGGCTTATCCTGAAATGGGAAAACGTAGCCGACAAAGAAGGCTCCGACCGTTGGTTGATATTAATCGCTTACCTGATGGGATTATCAATCGGAGTCCATTTATTAAACCTGCTGACGATTCCTGCTATCGTGCTGGTTTATTATTTCAAAAAATACAAACCATCGGCAAAGGGGCTTATTCTGGCATTATTGACATCTGTGGCTATTTTGGCATTTGTGCTGTACGGCCTTATTCCCGGATTCGTTGAAATTGCAAGCTGGTTCGAGTTATTGTTCGTTAATAAACTCGGGCTTCCTTTCAACTCAGGAATGTATGCATATATCCTATTGGCAATAGCTGCTTTAGTGTGGGCTATTTACGAAACATACTCCGAAAAGAGTTATGTACGCATGGCCGTTTCATTCATTTTGGCTGTCAGTATTGTAGGCATCCCGTTTATACGCACCAATATCCTCGTCGGTATTCTGATTATTATCGGCATGATTGTTTTCTTCTATCTGAGAAAAGGAAAAATCCCTGCCCGCTGGCTAAATACAGCTATCACTATGGTAACCGTTATGCTGATTGGTTATTCATCTTATACTGTTATTGTAATCCGTTCGGCTGCCAATCCGCCTATGGACCAAAACTCGCCTGATAATGTTTTCGCTTTGAAATACTATCTCAACCGTGAACAGTATGGAGACAACCCGCTGCTTTATGGCCCTGTGTACAATGCTCCGGTTAAATACCAGCCACAAGGCAATTACTGTGTACCGGTAGAGAAAACAGGAAAACCAAATTATGCACCAAAACCGAAAGAATCGCCCGACCAAAAAGACGAATACATCATCACCGGATATAAATCGAGTTACGTGATGGACGAAAAATTCAATATGCTTTTCCCGCGTATGTATTACTCACCCGGAAACAGCGACCGTCATGTCGAATTGTACAAATCGTGGGGAGGAGTAAAAGGTAAACGTGTGTCGTATGATGCCTGCGGAAGGCGCGAGGTTGAGATGAAACCTACATTCGGCGAAAATATGCGGTATTTCTTCAGATACCAACTCGGATTCATGTACTGGCGTTACTTCATGTGGAACTTCTCAGGACGCCAAAATGATATACAAGGAAATGGCGAAATTGAAAACGGAAACTGGATTACGGGAATCAAATTTATCGACAACGTGTTGGTGGGCGACCAAGACTCACTCCCCACCGACATGAAAGAAAACAAAGGGCGCAACCGCTATTACATGCTGCCTCTACTACTCGGTATAATTGGCATTATATTTTTGCTTAATAGTGGCAAAGAAGGCAAACACAGCTTTTGGATAGTGCTTCTGCTGTTTGTGCTTACAGGTATTGCCATTGTTGTATATCTGAACCAACCACCTATGCAGCCACGCGAGCGCGACTATGCGTATGCCGGCTCCTTCTATGCATTCAGCATATTCATAGGGCTTGGGGTACTGGGCATTATACGGGCTATCGATAAATATGTTCCGCGTAAAGTAAGCTCCGTTGTGGTTTCGATTATATGCTTAGGAGTTCCTATCCTGATGGCAGCCGAAAACTGGGACGACCACGACCGTAGCGGACGCTATCTTGCCAGCGACTTTGGAAACAACTACCTGATATCGTGCAAGCCAAACGCCATTATTTTCTCGAATGGCGACAACGACACATTCCCATTATGGTACAATCAGGAAGTGGAAGGTAACCGTACCGATGTGCGTGTATGTAACCTGAGCTACCTGCAAACCGACTGGTATATCGACCAAATGAGGCGTGGAGCTTACGAGTCGGCACCGCTGCCTATCTCGTGGGAGCCAAAAGACTACGTTACGGGCAACAACGAGGTGCTTTATATGGACAACGACAAGAGCAAGCACATATCCTCGGTCGATGTAAACACTTTATACAGCATCATGCTGAAACATAACGCATCGGAAAGAGGTAAGAAAAATCCGTACATGCTCCGGACACAAAATCTTTACATTCCGGTAGATGCAGACCAAGTTATAAAAACAGGTACTTTGCCCGAAGAAAGACGGGATGAAATCGTTCCTCAAATCGACATCAAGGTGAACCGCCGCTTGACAAAAAGTGAAATGATGGTCGTCGAAATGTTGAAAGAAAATAATTGGGAACGCCCCATGTACTTTGCCGTTACTGTAGGCGATGAATACTACATGGGACTGAAAGACCATTTTGAACTAACTGGACTGGCTTACAACATTGTTCCTGTAAAATCGGAAACAGGTGTAAATACAGACGAAATGTACGACAATATGATGAATAAATTCCGCTACGGAAACGTGAGCGATCCGAATATTTATATCGACGAAAAATCGATGTCGATGTGCCGTACACACCGTTTAATGTTCCTTCATCTGATTGAAGCATTGATGACAGAAGGAGATACCGAGCGAGCTAAAAAAGCGCTGGACTACTGCGACGAAGTATTGCCGGGAACATCCGTACCGTACGATTATCACTCAACCCTGCTTGCTAATTTCTATTATCAGCTTAATGAGCCGGAAAAAGGGGATAAAATGACAGAATACGTTGCTCAAAACTGTGTTGAACACCTCAATTGGTATTTCAACCTAAGTCCGGCACAACAAAAAGCGTCTTCGTATTCTATTGGACGTAAATTCTTGGAATTCAACAATGTTATATCTATATTCCAAGACAACAACCGAACTGATTTGATGGATAAATACTATCCCTCTTATATTAAGTTTCACCAGAAAATAGGTTATTGATGAGGGATGAAAGGATAAAAGGATTAAGGGACACTTTAAACTTTTACCTTTTACCTTTAAACTCGTGATTCATTATGTTTGCAAGAGTTCCGGGAGTTGTCCGTGTTTTTTACAAAGGCTGTGTATGGCGCAAAAAATCGAAGGAAAAGTCTATCTACCTGACCTTCGACGATGGGCCTGTGCCCGAAGTTACGCCCCTTGTACTGGATATGCTGGACGAATATGGTTGGAAAGCTACGTTTTTTTGCGTAGGCGAAAACGTACAAAAATATCCTGAACTATACAACGAGATATTAAGACGTGGACACCGCACCGGAAATCACACGTTTAATCATCTGAAAGGATTTTCGACCGGAGTGGAAGAATATGTGGAAAACGTACGCAAAGCATCCGTACACATCCACAGCAACCTGTTTCGTCCGCCACACGGAAGGTTGAGGCAACGGCAAAAAAACACGTTGCAACCCGACTACGAAATAATCATGTGGGACTTGCTCACTTGCGATTACGATAAATCGCTTACACCCGAACAAATTATAAACAAGGTGAAACGCTTTTCGCGCAATGGCTCCATTGTGCTTTTTCACGATTCGATAAAGGCTAAAAACAATATGCTGGCGGTATTGCCCCGCGCCATCGAATTTTGGAACGAACAAGGTTATAAATCGGAAATTTTTTAGAAATTGTTTAATTTTAGCTCGCAAAATAAATTATGATGATTTTTTAGAAAAATTTCGGATTCATTTTGCGATTTTAGCGGGCTAAATGAGCAAAATAGAAGACAAAATTTTACAAAAAAGGGCATAATTTATTGCAAAAAAGATTTTTTAAAGATAATTATATTGTTTATGGTAAATTTAAACAGTTTCTTAGTACCTTTGGTAGAGATAATTTAAAATTTCAACTAAAATCAATCAAAACAATGGGATTCTTCAAATTATATAAACCCCGCACATACAACTATCGTTATATATATTACGACCCCAAGAAAGAGGCGCAAAAAGAACGGGAAGAAAAATTTGCTGAAAAGAATGATGAAAACGGCGAATTCAAAACATCAATCAAACGTGGGACTTTCCGCGAACAACGCGACCAGCGCAACAGGGCATATCGCGACAATGCACGACAGTCCAACATACGCTTAGTTATTATCATTGCAGTTCTTTTTCTGATAGCTTATTTCATTTTAAGGTCAATTTAAGTAGATAGTTAGATTCAAGAACCAAGATTCAAGATTCAAGATTCAAGACAAATTACTTTTTCTTATTTTTGAATTCTAATTTCTTACTTCCGTATTCTGTATTCCAAATATGAGTGATGTAATTCATCTTTTACCCGATTCAGTAGCCAACCAGATTGCTGCAGGAGAAGTTATTCAACGTCCGGCATCGGTTTTAAAAGAATTGGTCGAAAACTCCATTGATGCAGGTGCTACCCACATTCAAATACTTATAAAGGACGCGGGGCGCACCCTTATACAAATAGTGGATAATGGCAAAGGCATGAGCGAAACAGATGCACGTATGGCGTTTGAACGTCATGCAACATCAAAAATATCTGATGCCAATGATTTGTTTTCACTCCGTACAATGGGATTTCGTGGAGAAGCCCTTGCCTCTATTGCGGCTGTAGCCCAAATAGAGATGAAAACACGCCGCGAAGAGGATGAATTGGGCATACTGATAGAAATAGCAGGCTCGCGCGTATTCAAGCAAGAATCGGTACAATGTCCGGTAGGAACAAGTTTTATGATTAAAAACCTGTTCTTCAATGTACCGGCACGCCGCCGCTTTCTGAAAACCGACAATGTGGAAAAAACCCATCTGCTCAATGAATTTTACCGGATTGCATTAGTTTATCCGCATATATCATTCTCGTACACCGACGGACAGGACGAAGTTTTTCAGCTTCCCATATCTAACACTAAACTACGGATAGAAAACATATTCGGAAAGATATCGAAAAAACGTTGGGAACAACAATTGCTTCCTATCGAAACCACCACTACTCTTGTAAAGATATATGGTTATGTAGGAAAGCCTGAATTTGCACAAAAGTCGGCAAACCAGTACTTCTTCGTAAACAACCGTTACATGCGCCATCCGTATTTTCACAAAGCTGTGATGATGGCTTACGATAAGATGTTGACTCCGGGAGAAAACCCAAACTATTTTATCTATTTCGATATCGACCCGCAAACGATCGACATCAATATCCACCCTACTAAAACAGAAATCAAGTTTGAGAACGAACAGGCTATCTGGCCTATTCTTTCGGCTACAATAAAAGAAACCTTAGGGAAATTCAACATTGTCCCTTCCATTGATTTCGACACAGAAGGGGTTCCCGAAATTCCGGTTAATCAGCCGACAAGCGATGTACGACCGCCTCAAACATCGTTCAACCCAAACTACAACCCTTTTTCGCAATCGAGCACTTACAAACGCCCTTCGCTGGATTGGGAAAAACTATACGATGGTTTTGACAAATCTACAGCAAAAAAGGAACATACCGCCAATTGGCGATACGAAGAAACGGGAAGTGATGAAAGCCCGCAGGCTTCATTAACTTTCGAAGATTCGCATACAGGCGAAAGCCAACAGTCGCATCAGGCTGAAAATTTCCAGTTGAAGAACAAATATATTTTAACCGGAGTAAAGTCGGGATTATTGGTTATCAATCAGCAACGGGCACATTTCAGAATCCTGTTCGATGAATTTATGAAGCAGTTTGAACAGAAACAAGCTGCATCACAACAACTGCTCTTTCCCGAAACGTTGGTACTGGAAGAAGAAGACAAACTGGTTTTTGAACAGATAGAACCCAGTCTGAAAAATGCAGGCTTCGAAATAAGCAAGGAAAAGGATAATACATATTCCATTAATGGTATCCCTCCCCGCATAGAGGTAGGCAATGTTATAAAACTAATACAGAATGTATTGGCAAGTGCAAAATCGGCTGTAGACGACCCTACGCACCAGATACAGGAAATAATCGCCTTGTCGCTGGCAGAAGCTACCAGCCTGAAAACAGGGCAAAACCTAAGCAACGAGGAAATGAAAGACCTGATTGACCGCCTTTTTGCATCGTCGAACCATAATTACACCCCAAACGGGAAAAAAATACTCTCAATCCTCACTTACGAGGAGTTGGAAAACAGGTTGAAATAAGCCCTGAATATCCTGTAAACACAAAAATCATATAAATAACAGATTCTAAGTTTATTAGAAAAAACAAAAGGCTAAAAGCTGTTGTAAAACATCTTTTAAGCCCCTTTTTTGCCCTGTTTTTTAAATTTTAATCATGGTATGAGGTAAGAAAAAATGGTAACTTTGTCCGTTGAATTTTAAAAGAATTTATCAACTAATAATAAACTTAATTTATCAATCATGAGTTCACAAAAAAAGAATTACACATTGCCTATTATCATGATGATTTTCCTTTTCGGGATGATTTCATTTGTAACAGGCTTGGCAAATCCACTTGGAGTAATTGTAAAAAGCCAGTTCCAAGCAAGTAACTTTATGTCGCAGCTAGGTACTCTTGCTAACTTTTTAGCCTATGCTTTCATGGGAATTCCTGCCGGAAATCTATTGAACAAGTATGGCTATAAAAAAACAGCATTGGCTGCAATTGCTGTTGGTTTCGTTGGAGTTGGAATCCAGTTTTTATCGGGTGTAGCATCTAACTTCTACATCTATTTAGCAGGAGCCTTCGTTGCCGGTTTCTCTATGTGTATGCTCAATACAGTAGTTAACCCCCTATTGAACACACTTGGTGGCGGCGGTCGCAAAGGTAACCAGTTAATTCAAATTGGTGGAACTTTCAACTCGCTGAACGCTACTATCGTACCAGTATTGGTAGGTTATTTAATGGGAGATGTTGCCAGTGCAACTATCAAAGACGCTAATCCTGCTCTTTTCATAGCAATGGGTATATTTGCAGCAGCATTTATCGTATTGGCATTAGTAAAACTTCCTGAGCCTATCCTCGAAGCCAGAAAAGAAAAAGAAGCTAAAGGTATTGTAGAAGAAAAACTTTCGTACAAAGAATTATTCACTTTCCGTCATTATGTATTAGGAATCATCGCTATTTTCGCTTATATCGGCGTAGAATTAGGTATTCCTAACATTGTAAACCTATTTCTTACCGAATCTCCATTGAAGGGCGGATTTGGAATGAATGCAGCAGCAGCAGGTACTGTAGCAGGAACTTACTGGTTTTTGATGCTTATAGGACGTTTCGTAGGTGCTTCTGTTGGAGGTAAAGTATCCAGCCGGACAATGCTTACCTGTGTAGCCGGTCTTGGTCTTGTATTTGTCCTTATTGGCATATTAGCTCCTACCACTACGCTGGTTAAAATGCCTGTATTTAACTCAGATATTTCATTCAGCATGGCTCAAGTGCCTATTAATGTAATGTTCCTTGTTTTAGGTGGATTATGTACTTCTGTTATGTGGGGAGTTATTTTCAACTTAGCTGTTGAAGGACTGGGTAAATACGTTGCTATTGCTTCGGGTGTATTCATGGTAATGGTAGTAGGCGGTGGAATATTCCCGGCTCTACAAGGAGCATTAGCAGACGCTACATCGTTCATGACCAGCTTCTGGATTGTAGCTGCACTTCTTGTTTACATCCTGTATTATGCATTGGTTGGATGTAAAGTAACCAAAGTAGCTGAAGAATAAAAAAGTAAATATTTATATATAAATACATAAGCTGTAAAAACAATTAATTTAATTGTTTTTACAGCTTATGTTATTAAAAACTAAGTTTTATGGATAAACCTTATGTAGTAGGAATGGATATTGGTGGCACCAATACGGTTTTTGGAATAGTTGACGCACGTGGACAAGTAATATCGAAAGGTGCTATAAAAACAGACACACATGCCGACATTAATTTATATATCGACGATATATATAACGAACTAATCAAACTGATAGATGCAGTAGGAGGAATCAGCAAAATAAGAGGTATTGGCGTAGGTGCTCCCAATGGAAATTATTACACCGGAAATATCGAATTTGCAGCAAATCTCCGCTGGAAAGATGTTATACCCTTCGTGGAGCTTATGGAGAAGAAATTCAATATACCTGTAGCACTAACCAACGATGCCAATGCGGCTGCTTTCGGAGAAATGACCTACGGTGCTGCACGTGGAATGAAAAACTTTATCATGATTACCTTAGGCACAGGAGTGGGTAGCGGCATTGTAGTGGATGGTAAAGTATTGTACGGACACGATGGCTTTGCAGGGGAATTAGGACATACCACATCTGTACGCAACAACGGGCGTATATGTGGCTGTGGCCGCACCGGATGTCTCGAAACTTATACTTCGGCCACAGGCGTGGCACGTACAGCCCGCGAAATACTTGAAACAAGCGACAAGGACAGCCTGCTGCGCAACCTTCCTATCGACAGCATTACCTCGAAAGACGTATATGAAGCTGCCATTCAGGGAGATGAAGTGGCAAAAGAAATTTTTGAATACACCGGAAAAATACTGGGCGAAGCGCTTGCCGATTTCGTAGCTTTCAGTTCTCCCGAAGCAATTATCCTGTTTGGAGGGTTGACAAAGGCCGGTAAACTGATTACTGACCCCATTATAAATAATATGGAAAAAAACCTGATGAAAATATGGCAAGGCAAAATAAAAGTACTTGTATCGGAGCTGAAAGAATCTGATGCCGCCGTTTTAGGAGCAAGCGCATTAGGTTGGGAAGTAGAAGACATAGATAAGTAACATAAAACAAAAAGGAAATTTCTTTTTTTATGATACTTAGAGCTTGTTAGGAAATTACATATATTTTTAAAAAGTACGCTGACTTGAAAAGTCAGATTTTTCATATGGAACAGTCCGATACATCGGACTGTTCCATATGAAAACACTGACTTTCGGGCATAAAAAAAACAGCTCGCTATTACACATGAAAGGATAATCTTAAAAACAGTTTATCTTTAACAATTATTTGCTCATTTCAAAAATTTATTTTACATTTGCATTGTTATTCAAAGACATAAGAGAAACGTCCTGTTTCTTTTACTATATTATCACATTGAACAATAATTTTTTATTAAATTTCTCCTGAATAAGAGAACATTCTGTTTTTCGGAGAATAGAATCCCATTAAAAAAATAAGCCATCATTTTTTATGAGCAATTACAACATTTTGCAATTGAATGCAAAAGAACTGCCCGAATTGAAAGAAATAGCCTCTGCATTAGGCCTAAAAGTTTCTAATTCGGTAACAAAAGATAAATTGATTTACGATATTCTTGACCAACAAGCCGTAATCAATGCCCAACGCAAAGCTACAAACGAAGATAAAGAAGAAAGTCCCCGTAAAAAACGTACCAGAGTTGCAGTAAAAGCAATAAACGTAGCTGACGAAAAAGTAAAAACAACAAAGATAGAACAACCAAAAGAGGAGCCGCAACAACCGCCAAAAGAGCAAAAGGCCAAAAAGAAAAAAACGGAAGAAAAAGTTGCCACACCACCTACAGAGGAAGCTACCCAAAGTGCAAGTACATCAAAAACAAAACCTGTAAAGGCAACCAAACCAAGCGTTGCAGCAAAAGAGGAGGCACTCCCTGCACAAACTAACTCAACAGAACCTTTAGCCGAAGTTGATAAAAACCCAAAACAAAAGGTTGTAAAAAAAGTTGAGACACCACAAGCTGAAGAAACAGAAGTAAATAAAGTTACGGAAGAGGAACCAAAAACACCTGAGCTAAAAGTAACCAAACCTGTTGTTCAAGCCCCAAACCAGAATCAAAATCAGAGCCAAGGTCAAAACAATGGCAACAACAACAATAACAATCCGAATAATGCCCGCGTAAAAGGCAACCAACGAAATGAAAAACTGTATGATTTCGATGGTATCTTAGAAGGAACAGGCACTTTGGAAATTATGCAGGACGGATATGGATTTCTGCGTTCAGCCGACTATAACTACCTGTCGTCGCCCGATGATATTTATGTATCACAATCGCAAATTAAGCTTTTCGGCTTAAAAACAGGAGATACGGTAACAGGCTCAATACGTCCACCTAAAGAGGGGGAGAAATACTTCCCGCTTATTAAGGTGACGAAAATAAACGGACGCTCACCGGAGTATGTGCGCGACCGTGTGCCTTTCGAACATTTAACCCCACTTTTTCCCGACGAAAAATTCAATTTAACCCGCGGAAAAAACGATACAATTTCATGCCGTGTAGTCGACCTCTTCTCTCCTATTGGCAAGGGGCAACGCGGACTGATTGTAGCACAACCTAAAACTGGTAAAACTGTATTACTGAAAGACATAGCTAATGCTATTGCTGCTAATCATCCCGAAGTGTACATGATTGTACTACTTATAGACGAACGTCCGGAAGAGGTTACAGATATGGCTCGCAGCGTACGTGCCGAAGTTATTTCATCTACGTTTGACGAACCTGCCGAACGCCACGTAAAAGTAGCCAGCATGGTTCACGAAAAAGCAAAACGACTGGTTGAATGTGGTCACGATGTGGTTATCCTGTTGGACTCTATCACTCGTTTGGCACGTGCTTACAATACGGTATCTCCGGCTTCGGGCAAAGTTCTTTCGGGTGGTGTGGACGCTAACGCGCTGCATAAGCCAAAACGATTTTTTGGTGCTGCCCGTAACATTGAGAATGGAGGCAGCCTTACAATAATAGCTACAGCACTTACCGAAACAGGGTCGAAAATGGATGAAGTGATTTTCGAAGAATTTAAAGGTACCGGTAATATGGAGTTGCAGCTCGACCGCAAACTGTCGAACAAACGGATTTTCCCTGCTGTGGACATTATGTCTTCCAGCACACGCCGCGACGATTTACTATTAGACCAAGATACATTGAACCGCATGTGGATACTTCGCCGTTATTTATCAGACATGAACTCAATAGAAGCAATGGAGTTCTTAAAAGAGCGTATGGAGCGCACCGAAAACAACGAAGAATTTTTGGTTTCGATGAATGGAAATTAAGAAAAACAAATACATTTAATTATAATACGTCCGATAGAATCCAAGTATATCGGACGTATTTTTTATACACCTCCTTATTTGTTAAATCTGTATTATCAACAATCAAATAAATTGCTTATTCAATCACTTGTTTTTATATTTGTGCTTGATATCAAATAAATTGAGAGATAAAAATGAATAAAATATCAATATATTTCCTATTAATTATATTAGCCATCTTTTCGTCATGCGAGCAAGAAGTTGCCGAAATTGTACTTAACGAGTCGAATGGTTATTTGGGCATAGGCGAAACCCTGCAGCTAACTTACAAAATAAAAGCACCGGAAGACAACGACTCTCCTACTATATGGTCGTCGACCAACGATGCTATAGCCAAAGTAAGCGAAAACGGACTTGTAACGGCAATATCCGAAGGCAGTGTTATCATCACGGCAACTGCGGGAAAAGAAACCGCATCATGCGAAATATCAATAGTTACCTATCGTTTTTCAGGAGCTTCGATATACGATTATAGCACTATCACCGAAAAAGCTAATAATTTTTTCCTCCAGTTTACATACAAATCACCCGCAACGGTTGCAAGCAAAGAAGTGTATCTGGATTTTGACATGATATTGCCAAATAATGCAACCGGTTTAAACAACGGCGAACTATACAAAGCATCTGAAAATGAGACACTACTCACTTTTCTTCCCGGAAAATTTGAAAATGATAAACATATCGGTTCCATATTAATAACAAAAGAAAATGACACTAAAAATACCATTTATATTACCGATGGAGAATTCACTGTATCCAAACCCGATAAATATTTCATTTTGGGTGAACTGAAAGCCATGATTAACGGTTCCGAATCAGCCATAAGTTTTGTATACGATGGAAGTATTTCTGTAAAAGAAATATCAAAAGGCAACGACGAAGAGGAAGAAGATACAACTAAAGAATAAACGTTTTTTTTTCGACAATCAATACTTTCGTGCTTCATAAGGCTCTAAAAGTGGATATTATTCACCTTTTTTATTGCTTTTTCATATTTCCACACATTCTCTATAAATACTCCCCCTTGCGCTACAGTATATAATTTTTCAATTATCAAAGAATGAGACTCATAACTCATAACTACTTACAATTATGCCACAGGAAATAGAACGCAAATTTTTGGTAAAGTCAGAAATATATAAGTCCGAAGCAACTAAGGTTTATCCCATAATGCAGGGCTATCTTTGCCGTGTGCCCGAACGCACTGTACGCATACGCGTAAAAGGCGATAAGGGCTATATCACTATAAAAGGAAAAAGTAATGACAACGGGATAAGCCGCTATGAGTGGGAAAACGAAATTGCATTGGAAGAAGCTAAAGAGTTGATAAAACTGAGCGCATCGGGTATTATTGACAAAACACGCTACGAAGTTCCATACGGAGGGCATGTATTTGAGGTGGACGAATTTCATGGTGATAA
This sequence comes from Paludibacter sp. 221, assembly GCF_010501035.1. Taxonomy (GTDB): domain Bacteria; phylum Bacteroidota; class Bacteroidia; order Bacteroidales; family Paludibacteraceae; genus QVMH01. The sequence goes on along the minus strand of NZ_QVMH01000017.1, from coordinate 25,127 downwards.
CGAAGGTCTGGTCGTAGCAGAAATAGAATTGCAGGCAGAAGATGAGCTTTTTGAAACTCCTGCTTGGGTTGGCGAGGAGGTTACTAATGTGAAAAAATACTATAATTCGCACTTGAGCGAGAAACCTTACAAAATGTGGGAGAAATAAACCTTTGTGTGGCTGATTTTTACTAATTTTGCATTCATTTTAAAAATAAATCCCTGTGAATAAGATAAAATTCTGGTTTAAGAATGCCCGCCCTACAGCTTTGCCGCAAAGCATGTTTCCTTCGATACTTGCCGTATGTCTGGCAGTTTCCTCGGCCGGATTCTCGTGGTGGTTGGCCTGTTGTGCCGTTTTAGGAGTCGTGGCAGCTCATCTGTCGCTCAATTTATTTGACGACTATTATGATTATATCAAAAAAAAATCGGACTATCGCGACGATTTAGTGCATGAAGGCTTCCGTGCACGCATAGGTAAATGTACTTACCTCACATCGGGCGAAGCTAATCTGAAACAATTGCTTGCCGCGTGCCTTATTTTTGCGACAATAGCTTTGTTTTTTGGCTCCATTGTATTTTATTACCGAGGGATTTTTGTTTTTTATATAGCTGCCATCACAGCCGTTTTAGGATTGTTTTATTCAGCTCCCCCCCTGCGGTTAAGTTATCATGGCTTTGGCGAACTGCTTATCGGGCTTATTTTTGGCCCTCTTAATATGTTAGGCACTTATTACGCAGCTTGTGGCGAGATAAATCCTACTATTATTCTCATCTCCATCCCCGTAGGCTTACTTGTAATGAATATAGTATATGTTCATTCTATATTGGATTTTATCCCTGACAAAAAGATAGGAAAACGCACATTAGCTGTTCTTATGAATAATACAACAGCCATGCTTGTTGTATTATTTTTCGTCGTATTTGTTCCGTTTGCACTCATCGCTTATGGTATAATTGCCGGACACTTGAGCATTTATTACAGTTTTGTATTTTTTACACTACCGATGGCTATATCTTTATTTTATCTGATGGTAGAGTTTGTGAAAAATCCGGGTAAAAAGTTTTCCCCAAGCTTTTGGATGGGGCCTATGAACAACTGGAAAGCGATAGAGAAATACGGCATCGACTGGTTTATGATTCGATGGCTGTCGGCACGCAATTTGCTTTCATTCTTTTGTATTATTATCATGCTTGTTAGTATCATTTATACATAGTAAAATAATGATTAAGTCATTTCTATATTTACCTTTCTGGTTTGTAAAGACCCGTATATTTGGGAAAAAATCACCACTACAGACGGTCATTTTTATCTCCGACCAGTGTAACCTGCAATGCAAGCACTGTTGTGTATATGCACAGAAAATAATAAAGAAAAAAAGCTACGAACAGATAAAAGAAGAATTGGAATATTCATATAAATTAGGTTCGCGCTTTGTCGATTTCGAAGGGGGAGAGCCTACCATGTGGAAAGATGGAGAACACGACCTTAATAGCCTCATACGCTTGGCTAAAGCGATAGGATTTTTCTCTACTACAGTTACCACCAATGCGGTTATGCCATTCTCAGGGCTCGAAGCCGATTCCATCTGGGTAAGTCTGGACGGGCTGGGTAAGTATCACGATAGGGTGCGTGGCGAAGGTGTGTTTGATAAACTGGTTAAGAACATAGAAACATCGGGGCATCCTGATTTGAGCGTAAATATGGTTGTCAGTAAGCTGAACTATGAATCGGTAGATGAAACAATCGAATTTGTAAAAAACAATCCGTATATAAAGCTAATTTCAATCAATTTTCTGACACCCTATCCCGGCACGGAGGATTTGATGCTTGACTGGGATAAACGCCGCGAAATAATTGATAAAGTAATAGCGTATAAAAAGCAAGGCTACCCGATAATGAACTCAGTTTCGGGTTTGAAAAAGATGAAGGACAACAACTTTAAGAAATACTGCTGGGTATCGAATTTCATTGCTGTAGATGGCACTAAGTCGCCCGATTGCGGGGGTACTGCTTTAGGGCTTTGCGACCAGTGTGGCTATTGCATGGCAGGCGAGATGAACAGCGTTATGAATTTAGCCCCCGATACCGTTATCGCAGGGTTGAAGTTGAGGCTGTAAAATCGTCCTTTTCAAAATAGGGCAAAAAGTGATAAAAGGTCTACATTTTTTTGAGAGTTAAAATGCTTGTGAATGATGAGTCGCCTTGAGTATGTTATTGATTATGAGTTAATTAGCATCGTTTTCTTGATTAAAATCTCTTTCTTTCTTCGCTTGTGGAGGTACTGCCTTAGGGCTTTGCGACCAGTGTGGCTATTGCATGGCAGGTGAAATGAACAGCGTTATGAATTTAGCCCCCGATACCGTTATCGCAGGGTTGAAACTGAGGATGTAGATTCTATATTATTACTCATAAAACGAAGCGAGTGGATTTGTAAATCCACTCGCTTCGTCTTATAAAGATGTTTTGAATTTATTTCACTATACCGGAGAATCCCATGAATGCCATAGCCAGTAGTCCGGCAGTAAGCAGGGCAATAGGTGTCCCCTCCATGCTTTTGGGTAGCTTAACCAGAGCAAGTTGCTCGCGTATTCCGGCAAAAAGAATTAATGCCAGCCCGAACCCGATAGCGGTAGAGATGGCAAAAACCACACTCTCCAGCATATTAAAGTCTTTCTGTATAACCATGATTGCTACACCGAGTATAGTACAGTTGGTGGTGATAAGCGGCAAAAACACTCCTAATGCCTGATATAGAGCCGGAGAGATTTTCTTCAGGATAATCTCAACCAATTGCACCAAAGCTGCAATAATCAGGATAAAAACAATCGTTTGCAGAAATGTTATCTGAAAAGGCTCTAATACTGTTTTTTGGATAATGTATGTAAATATGGTTGCGATGGTCATTACAAATGCCACTGCTCCGCTCATCCCCAGTGCTGTGTCTATTTTTTTGGATACTCCTAAAAACGGACAGATTCCTAAAAACTGTGCGAGCACAATGTTGTTTACGAATACCGCGCTGATAAAAATTAAAATATATGCCATGTTATATGATGTTTAGTCGTTAAATCGTATAAATGTTTTAGCTGCCTTACAATTGTAAATTGTAAATTTGTAAATAGTAAATCCCTCTTATGTCTTTCTCAATTTATTAATAATTGCGATAAGATAGCCCAATGCGATGAAAGCTCCCGGAGCAAGTACGAAAATGAGCATGCCATAGTTTTCAGAGAAAACAGTCATGCTGAAAACCTTACCTGTACCTAACAGTTCGCGTACAGAACCGAGCAGCGTTAAGGCAAAAGAGAAACCAAGTCCCATCCCCAAACCATCGAGCATGGAGCGGAAAACGTTGTTTTTTGCAGCGAATGCTTCGGCACGCCCTAATACTATACAGTTCACTACAATAAGCGGGATGAATAGCCCCAAACTATCGAACAATGCCGGAATATATGCCTGCATCACCATTTCTACCACCGTAACAAAAGTTGCAATCACAACAACAAATGCCGGAATACGTACTTTGTCTGGAATAATGTTTTTTAGCAAAGAAATAACAATGTTCGAGCATATTAAAACGAAAGTGGTGGCCAATCCCATACTTAAACCATTAAGGGCGGAAGATGTCGTACCCAATGTAGGACACATCCCCAATAGTAATACAAAAATTGGATTTTCTTTTATCAGTCCGTTTGTAAGGACTTTGAGGTTTGAATTATTACTCATAATTTTTTCTTTATTTCAAATTTAATTTTGAGTTGCACCACTGTTGCCATCCGTAGTTGTAGCAGTAGCCGCTGTGGTAGCGTCGTTTTTTGCGTCTTCAGCATCTACAGTAGTTTCTTCACTTCCTTCTGTGTTTTCTACGGTAGTAGCTCCGCTATTGCTGTCTGTTGTTGCATCAGCATTGTTGGTGTATGCAGCATACGCATCTTTTACAGCTTCAAGAAAAGCTCTGGAGCTGATTGTAGCTGCTGTGATAGCATCTATTTCGCCCCCGTCTTTGTTTACTTTGAAACTGCTTGCCGAAGGATTCTTACCTTTAATATTTTGGTTGCCTTTGTCGGTTTTAAACCAGTCCACCATTTTAGTGCCAAGCCCCGGTGTTTCTTTTTGCTCTAATACGGAGTAATCTACAATCTTGTTGTTTATATCGAATCCTACCATTACTTTAATTTCGCCGCTGAACCCGCCGTTCGAAAAAGATTCAACAGCAGCTCCTATAGCACTCCCATTGGCATCGTATGCCGTGTAAACAGTATATTCTCCTTTTTTACCGTCTTTTTCGATAACAACCACTTTCCCTTCATCATCCAAACTATCGAATGGAGGTAATACCTCTTTTATCGCATTTTGTTGTTTAGCCAGTTTTGATTTTTCAATAGGTTCTTTGGTGAGGGTGTAAACGCCTGCCAAAATTCCTCCTGCAAACAATGTTATGCAGGTAAGCACCAGCAACATATTTTTGAAACTTGATTCTAATTTTGCCATAATTTATTAATGTATAAATGTGCCGATATGCCAATATGCCAATAAAATAAATATCGTATTAGCATATTGGCACATTGGCATATTATTTCTTTATTTTCTCCCCGAATCTTTTAGGTTTGATATACGCGTTGATTAACGGTGTGAAGGCATTCATAATCAGTATAGCGAATGATACTCCCTCAGGATATGCCCCGAATACCCGTATTACTACTGTAATAATGCCAATGCCTATACCGTATATTATCATGCCCACTTTACTCATAGGCGAGGTAACGTAGTCGGTAGCCATAAAGATAGCTCCCAATAGCAAACCTCCGGTAAGTAAGTGAACTAAAGGTGAAGCATAAGTTTCAGGATTTACCAAATACAATATGCCTGTGAATGCAAATACCGTAAACAATATACTGACAGGAATGTGCCACGTAATAATTTTGCGAATGAGCATATATGCCAGTCCGATAAGCAGCGCTATGGCCGATACCTCTCCCAGCGAGCCTCCCATATTTCCTATAAGCATGTCGGTGGTTTCAGGCAGTTGCCCGAAATGATTTTTAATCATTGCCAGCACTGTAGGGCCTGTTTCTGCATCCAGATATTGCATGTTCATCGGGATAGGACGCGGCCACGATGTCATTTGTACGGGGAAAGAGATAAGCAGGAAAACACGTCCTACCAAAGCAGGGTTGAAAGGATTGTTGCCCAATCCTCCGAAACTCATTTTACCTATCCCTATTGCTACCAATGCTCCTAAAACCACCATCCATACAGGAAGGTTTGATGGCAGGTTGAATGAGAGTAACAGTCCTGTAAGTATAGCAGAGCCATCGCCAATAGTTACGCTTTTGCTTCTGAACAAAAAACGTTGTATCAGGTATTCGAACAGCATGCAGGATATTACTGCCGTAATGCTTACGATAAGCGCTCCTAAGCCAAAAAAGTACAATGCTACCAGGTAAGCAGGTATAAGAGCGATGATTACACCCAGCATGTTTTTCGAAATCGAATCGCCGCTATGAATATGAGGTGCAGGCGAAACAACCAACAGTTTTTCTGCGCTTTTTTGTTGAGCCGGATTATGAATTTGTTCGTTCATTATTATTTAATTAATTTCAGAATTTCAATTATTTATTTCATTTGCCACTAAGACAGGATACTTCGGTTTGTTTAATCTTTCATCTTGATTCTTGGCTCTTGATTCTTTAATCTATTTAGGTACGCCAAGACGCTATGACGCTAAGTTTTTTTCTGCTGGCGCGGACTTGTAGTCCGTGTCCTGCTTGCAAAGCAGTAATTTCCAATTGTATGTTTATAGCCAACTGTGAACTTAAAGTTTTCTTTCCTTACGGATTTGGCGTTTTCCTGTTGCGGATAATTCCGCTTACGGTGAATTTTCCCCCTCGTCTCACGGGATTTGTAATCCCGTGATTTATTAACTGCGGATTTAAAATCCGCTATTAGGAACCTCATCAAGCTGCTCTCTTAGCCTCCCCTTGGGGATTCTGCCGGCGCGGACTTGTAGTCCGTGTCCTGCTAAAAGTCTTCTTTCTTATGGGTTTGGCGTTTTCCTGTTGCGGATAATTCCGCTTACGGTAAATTTTCCCTGACGGATATAATCCAGCAATGGGCGGTTTGCAGGACATGTATAGCTGCAACTTCCACACTCGATACAATCCATAACACGGTCGTTTTCCATTTCAGGCCACATTTCGCGTTCTCCCTGTGCCATTAATAAAAACGGCTCTAATCCCATAGGGCATACCGATACGCATTTGGCACAGCGAATACAGTTCTTCATCTCCTTGCGGCGAGCTTCGTCTTCAGCCATGAACAGTACGCCTGCACTACCTTTTGCGGTAGGAATATCAAGGCTCATTAGCGCACGTCCCATCATAGGCCCTCCTCCGATTATTTTTCCGGTGTCGGCAGGCATTCCTCCGGCCAGTTCTACCACATTAGCCAAAGGGGTTCCGATACGTACCATGTAGTTGCCGGGATTCAGTAACGATTTTCCGGTAATAGTAACTACACGTTCTATCAGGGGTTTGTTTTTTTGTACGGCTTCGTAAATTGCAAACACGGTTCCCACATTCTGCACTACTGCACCTACCTCGATAGGGAGTGCCCCACTTGGCACCTGACGTCCGATAGCAGCATCAATCAGTTGTTTTTCGCCTCCTTGCGGGTATTGAACCTTTAGGGCTACAACTTCAATGCCATCGAATGAGCGGGCTTGTATCCTGTTTTTAAAAAGCTCTATTGCATCTTTCTTGTTGTTTTCTATTCCTATTACTGTGCGCTCTACCTGTAGGGCTTTCATCAGGATAGAAATACCTATCAAAATTTCTTCGGTATGCTCCATCATCAACTGATGGTCGCATGTGAGGTAAGGCTCACACTCCACAGCATTAATTACAAGTACTTCTGCTTTTTTGCCCGGAGGCGGGGTGAGCTTTACGTGTGCGGGGAAAGTAGCACCTCCAAGCCCTACAATGCCGGCATCGTGTATTTTCTGTATAATTTCTTCTTTAGTCAGTCTACACTCGCGTATTATTTCAGTCGAACGGTCTATACCTTCCATCCATTCGTCGCCCTCTACGTCAATAAAGACGGACATGCGTTTGTATCCCGATGCGTCGAGCGCAGGCTCTATCTTTACTACTTTGCCTGATACCGACGAGTGAACATTGGACGAAACGAAGCCATTGGCTTTTCCCACAAGCTGTCCGGCTTTCACTTTTTCTCCTTTTTCAACTACCGCCACGCTTGGTGCTCCGAGGTATGCTGCCAAAGGAATGATTACTTGTTTGGGTAATGCAACCGGTAATATTCTTTTTCCTGCCGAAAATTTGTTGTCGTTAGGATGAATACCGCCTATTTTAAATGTTTTCATATATTTTTAGTTACAAGTTACGGATTGTAGGCTTACTAAAACAGGAGTAATAGAGCAACCCGGCACCAATGCTTTTTTTAATTTTCTTTTTCCGATGTTTCAGCTACTTCTACTTTTGGCTTTTTAGGAGGAAAGTTCAACTCGGTGATAGCCGAAGTAGGACATTCGTCCACACACTTGCGGCACAAGCGGCATTTCTCCGAGTCGATAAATGCCAGATTGTTTCCCATTGTGATAGCCTCGAAAGGACATACTTTGAAACATTTGCTACAGCCTATACAAGCTACCGAACATACCTTTTTGTTGACCGCTCCTTTATCCTTGTTCATACAGCTTACGTATATACGGCGCGATTTAGGGCCTTTGCGGCGTAGTTCTATCAACAGTTTAGGACACGCTTTTACACATGCTCCACACGAGGTACATTTGTCCTCGTCTATTTCGGGCAACATTGTTTCCGGATTGATATACAAGGCATCAAACTTACAGGATACTTCGCAATCGCCTAATCCTAAGCAACCATACGAACAGCCCGTATCTCCTCCGTATAAATTGTGTGCTACTTTACAGCTTTTAACCCCGTCGTATTGGTTGGTGCGCACACGGTTTTCGCACGAACCATTACAGCGTACCACAGCTACGGTTGGTTCTGCTGCCGAAGCTGTTTTCCCAAGTATTGCGGCTACTTTGCTCATTGTGTCTGCTCCCCCTACAGGGCAAAACAGTCCGTCGAGGTCATCCGCTTTTACGCAGGCATCGGCAAACCCGCGGCATCCGGGATAACCGCATCCTCCACAGTTGGCAGCAGGCAATGCAGCTTCTACTTCGTCAATTCTCGGGTCTTCGAATACATAAAATTTTTTGGCTACGAAAAACAGGATAAGTGCAGCTAAAGCACCAATTACACCTAAAGTAATTAAGGAAATAAGAATTATATTCATCTAATTTTATAATAAGATTAAATTACTTGCATAAAACACATTTCAAGTGTCTGAGCTTGTTTTTACATAAAACTGAAAGTCCGATTTCAGCTTATCTCTGAACAATGATAATATTATATAATAAGGAATAAGAGTTGCGAGGGCTATAGTTCCCGAAACAGCTTCGTTGTCGATAAAAGCACGTAATACGAACAAGCTGACAAGGATAAGCAAAAAAGGTATTACGAAAGCCAGCAACACCGCTTTCAGACCTACCGAACGTTTGCCGTAAATAATCACGTCATCCCCTGCTTTCAAGCTTATATTGTTTATATTGATGGCGTCGATTATTTTTTCGGCCGAATCAGCCGCCGTACATGCCGATTTTGCATGACAACCGCTACACGCAGAGTTCTGAGTAATCAAAACCTTAGCGGTATCCCCATTAATGGTTAGTATTTTTCCGGTATGTTCGATTATTTGGCTCATTTTGCAAACTCGACATTACAATTTCGGGGCAAATGTAAAGATATTTTGCATACGAACAAAAGGTTTGTGCAAAAAAAATAATAAGAAATAGTGATATCTGTATTTGGTTTGTTTTTGTTGTACGTAATAATGCAGATTAAAGCGTTTTTTGTTGTATTTTTGTGCTTCGGAAAAAATTATTGAAGCTATAACATGGATTACCAGATATATACCCTCCCCAATGGATTGCGATTGATACATAAGCCGGAGAAATCGGCGGTTGTATATTGTGGGATGGTGATTAGTACGGGTTCGCGCGACGAAGATGAAACGGAGTTCGGCATGGCGCATTTTGTGGAGCACATGCTGTTCAAAGGTACTGAAAAGCGTCGCTCGTCGCATATTATCAGCCGTTTGGAAAACGTAGGGGGCGATTTGAATGCTTTTACCTCGAAAGAAGAAACGGTAGTGTACGCTGCCGTGTTGAACCAGTATGCCGAGCGCGCATTGGAGTTGATAGCAGATGTGGTGTTACATTCCACTTTTCCGCAAAAGGAATTGGAAAAAGAAGTGGAGGTGGTGTTGGATGAAATAGACTCGTACAACGACAGCCCGTCGGAGTTGATATACGATGATTTTGAAGATATGCTTTTCAAAGGGCATGCGCTGGGTCATCATATTCTGGGTAAGCCTGAATTGCTGAGAGAATATACTACACAAGACGTTTCGCGCTTTGTGGCACGGCAATATCATACCGAAAAGATGGTGCTGTTTGTATCGGGAGATATACCGTTCAAGAAATTAACCCGCTGGGCAGATAAGTATTTCCAGTTGGGCTACAAGCAAGCGTTGGGCGAACAACGTGTAGCTCCACAGCAATATCAACCTGTTGACAATATGATAATCAAAAATACCCATCAGGCTCATGTAATTATCGGCAACCGTGCTTACGATATGTATCACGCTGACAGGTTGGGATTGTACCTGCTGAATAATATATTGGGTGGCCCGGGCATGAGTAGCTTGCTTAACTTATCGTTGAGGGAAAAACATGGCTTGGTTTATAATGTGGATTCGATTTACCAGCCCTTTAGCGATTCGGGCGAGTGGTGCGTATATTTTGGTTGCGACCCAGCCAATGCCGCCCGTTGCGAAGCATTGGTTTATAAAGAGTTGAGCAAGTTACGCGAAAATAAACTGTCGGATGCTTTGCTTAAAAAATATAAGTTACAGTTGACAGGTCAGATGGCTATATCTTCGGAGAATAAGGAGAATATGGCTTTGAGCTTGGGTAAGAGCTTTTTGCGTTACGAAAAAGTAGATAATCTGGAAGAAATAAGTAAAAAAGTAGAGGCTATCACAGCCAACCAATTGCAGCGTATTGCCAATGAGGTATTTTTGCCTGAGGGGTTGAGTGTGCTGAGATATAGGTAATTAGTTACAAGTTACAAGGAATGACATTAGACGAATATATAGAAAACCACTCGGAACGAGAGCCTGAGTATTTGGCTAAGGTTAACCGCCGGACTCATCTCAGGCTGATAAACCCGCGTATGATGTCGGGGCATCTGCAAGGGCGGGTACTGGCTTTGCTGTGCCACATGATAAAACCTGCAAGGGTGTTGGAGCTGGGGACGTATTCGGGTTATTCGGCTCTGTGCATGGCTGAGGCTATGCCCGAAAGTGGAATACTACACACCATAGAGCACGATGATGAGTTGGAGGATTTTATTCGGGAAAATATATCAGGCTCGGCCCATGCCGGCAAAATAAAACTCCACATAGGTGATGCTTTGGAGGAAATAGCGAAACTTGATGAAGTTTTCGATTTGGTTTTCATAGATGCGGATAAAAGACAATATATGGCATATTATGAGGCAGTATTGCCCAAAGTACGGGCGGGAGGCTTTATATTTGCAGATAATACGCTTTGGGATGGCAAGTTGATTGAAGAAGTGCATCCTAATGATAAACAAACGATTGAAATTATGCGTTTTAATGACCACGTGGCGAATGACGCGCGGGTTGAGAAAGTAATATTACCTTTACGCGACGGATTAACAATAATAAGGAAGAAATAAAATGTATACTTACGAACTGGAATTAAAAGTACGCGATTACGAATGCGACTTGCAGGGTATTGTAAACAATTCGGTTTATCAGAACTACTTGGAGCATACCCGCCACGAGTTTTTATTGGAGAATAATGTGAGTTTTTCCGATTTACACAATCAGGGGATTGATGCTGTAGTGGCACGTGTTCAGATTTCGTATAAAAACTCGCTGCGCCCTAAAGATACATTGGTATCAAAACTATATGTGAAAAAAGAAGGGGTGAAATATGTGTTTCATCAGGCTATTTTTCGCAAGTCGGACGACAAATTGTGTATAAAGGCTAAAGTAGAATCGGTAGTAACACAGGGTGGTAAACTATTGTCGGGCTTGCCTGCCTTTGATGCTTTGGTGGATAAGTAACGTAGTTACAAGTTACGAGTTACGAGTTACTAGTTTTATTTTCCCTCCATTGGCGTAAGTTTAGCGGAGCGTAACTTGTGCCGAAAGCGAAAAAACAGTTTTAAACTGTAAAAAACATGGGCACAAGTCGCAGGCTTGCGCCAAATATGGATAAGTAAAGTAGTTACAAGTTACAAGTTACGAGTTCTATTCTCTGATAACTAAAAACAATATGAAGATGAATGAATTTTTGGAAAAAGAAGAACAAATCGTACGGATGCTGAAAACGGTTTTCGACCCCGAAATTCCGGTTAATATATACGATTTGGGTCTTATTTATAAAATAGATTTAGCCGACGAGGGTAATCTTACCATTGATATGACTCTGACAGCTCCGAATTGCCCTGCTGTAGATTTTATAGTAGAAGATGTACGGATGAAAATGGAGGCCATCGAGGGAATTAAAAAAGTAGATATCAACATCGTTTTCGACCCGCCTTGGGATAAGGATATGATGAGTGAGGAAGCTAAACTGGAATTAGGATTTTTGTAGCCTCCCCCAACCCCTCCGAAGGAGCGGCTTTAAGATGATATTCAAAACAGATAGTAATGGACGAAAATACATATAATCAGCCCAATGATGTATTAAAGTCTCCCCTAAGGGGAGATTCAGAGGGGCGTGTTTATTTTATATCGGATGCCCATTTAGGTTCGCGGATAGTTGAAAATCCGCGTGCCCACGAAAAAAAAATTGTCGATTGGCTCGATATGGTGAAAGCTGATGCCAAGGCTATATATATGGTGGGCGATATGTTCGACTTTTGGTATGAGTATAAAACGGTGGTTCCCAAAGGTTATGTCCGCTTTTTGGGTAAGCTGGCTGAGCTTGTTGATTCGGGTATTGAGATACGTTTTTTCACGGGCAACCATGATATATGGACTTTTGGCTATCTGGAAAATGAGGTGGGGCTGATAGTGCACCGTAAACCGCAAGTGTTTGAAATCGGAAATAAAAAGCTCTTCGTAGCTCATGGCGATGGCCTTGCGGTAGACGATAAGGGCTTTAAGTTTATACGCAATATATTTCACAACAGAACTTGTCAGAAGCTATTCCGCTTTGTTCCTCCCCAGATAGGGCAGGGTTTCGGATATACGTGGTCAAGGAAGAACAGGGAAAAACTTACTCCTGAAAAAAAAGAATACAAAGGAGAAGCCAAAGAGCCGTTGATAATATATGCAAAGAAATACTTTGCAGAATGTCCTGATATTGATTTTGTTGTTTTTGGGCATCGTCATATCCAGTTAGACCTACAACTGGCAAATCAGAAGCGGGTGATTATTTTAGGCGATTTTGTTTCGCTGTTTACTTACGGTGTTTTTGATGGAAATAATTTTTGGTTGGAAAATTTTATTTAGTTAAAGAAGTATGCGTATAGTTTTTATGGGAACACCGGATTTCGCGGTGGAGAGCTTAAAGGTGTTGGTCGAGAATAACTACGAGGTAGTAGGGGTGGTTACTATGCCCGATAAGCCTGCGGGGCGTGGACACAAAATTCAATATTCGCCCGTAAAGAACTATGCGTTAGAGCATAATCTTCCTCTACTGCAACCCGAAAAACTTAAAGATGACGGCTTTTTAGAAGAACTACGGGCTTTGAAAGCCGATTTGCAGATTGTAGTAGCGTTTCGTATGCTTCCCGAAGTGGTTTGGAATATGCCTGAATACGGTACTTTCAACCTTCATGCGTCATTATTACCTCAGTATCGGGGTGCTGCGCCTATCAACTGGGCTATTATTAATGGGGAGAAAGAAACAGGAGCAACTACGTTTTTCCTAACGCATGAGATAGATACCGGCAAAATAATATTGCAGGAAAAAATACCTGTTACAGAAACAGACAATGCCGGAAGCGTGCATGACAAACTAATGGTGATGGGGGCAGGGTTGGTAAAGAGAACTGTTGATTTGCTGATAGCGGGACAAACAGATGCTATAGACCAGTCGCAGTTTATAAAGCCGGAAACGGAACTAACAGCCGCGCCTAAAATTTTCAAGGAAACTTGCGAGATAGATTTGAATAAGGGCGTAGAGGAAGTTTATAATTTCATACGTGGGCTGAGCCCTTATCCTGCCGCATGGGTCAATCTGCGGTTCCCTAATCAGGAGGAGCAGATAACGTTGAAGATATTTGAAACTGAGAAGGAATTTGCAGAGCATACATATCAAGCGGGCGAAGTTATCACTGATGGAAAAAGGCAGGCTAAAATAGCTCTGAAAGATGGATTTATTGTGCTGAAATCGGTGCAGGCACCGGGCAAAAAACGCATGGAAATAGGTGAAATGCTAAGAGGAATGAGATGAATTCGTTAGCCTTATCGGAACTTACATACAGGATACAGGAGGTTATCGGCTTGAATTTTGGGAAGCCGGTATGGATTCGTGCTGAGATAAGCGAACTTCGCGAAAACTCAGGACATTGCTATATGGAGTTGGTTGAAAAGTCGGAAGATTCTGATAGTGTTTTGGCAAAGTGCAGGGCTACCTGTTGGGCTTCTACTTACCGCATGCTCAAGCCTTATTTTGAATCAACAACGGGACAGGCTTTATCGGCAGGGATGAAAGTGCTGGTGGCTGTTACTGTGGATTTTCATGGGGTGTATGGGCTAAACCTGAATGTGCGCGACATCGACCCTGTGTTTACGGTGGGCGAGATGGCAGCCCGTCGGTTGCAGATACTCCGCCAACTCGAAGCCGATGGCATCGCCGATATGAATAAGCAGTTGGCTATTCCTGTTCCCGCTCAGCGCATTGCTATCATATCGTCGCCTACTGCGGCCGGATACGATGATTTTCAGAATCAATTGCTTCATAATAAGTACGGATTTGTTTTTTATACAAAGCTTTTTCCTGCGGTGATGCAAGGAGAGGCAACCGAGGCTTCTGTAATCGGCGCATTGGAGCAGATTTACGCGCAAATTGATTTGTTTGATGTAGTTGTGATTATACGGGGTGGAGGAGCTACTGCCGATTTGGCGGCTTTCGATTCGTACGATTTAGCATTGAATTGTACTCAATTCCCAATCCCTGTTTTGACGGGAATAGGGCATCAGCGTGATGTGTCTATTCTGGATATGGTGGCTCATACAAGCCTGAAAACTCCAACGGCAGTTGCCGAATTTTTAGTTGCTAACCTTCAGGCGGCTGAAAACCGTATGTTGGATGTTTTTTCGGACATACAGTATTTTGTCCGTCGCCGTCTGGAAAATGAACACCGGAACATGGAGAGTATAAATTTCCGGATAAAATATGCTATAAGAAATAACCTGACACAAAAGTCGTTCTTGCTTCAGTCGCAGAAACAACGTTTACAAACAAGTGCACAATTGCAACTCATGAAGCAAAGGAATAAAATTGGCTTGCTGTCTAAAAACATAGAATCTCATTCTCCCGCCTTTTTGTTAGAGTATGGCTACTCCATTACCACCCTCAATGGAAAAAGGGTAAATTCGGCTAAACAAATAGCCTCAGGCAACGTGATTAAAACTTATTTTCCGGATGGGGACGTTGATAGTAAGGTGATATAGGTGAAGTTATAATGAACTATCCGCTACATATAAATGTCAAGATGTAAAATCGTTGGATTTGTAAATCTGATTACTCGATTAAAATACCTGCTCCCTCACGTATTATTACAGGTTCTTCTTCGGTACAGTCGATAATAGTGGATGGCACTATACTGCCTTCGCCTCCGTCGATAACGATATCTACCATTTTGCCGTATTTCTCGTCAATCAGTTCGGGGTTGGTAATATATTCGGTATCTTCATCGTAAAAAACAGAGCTTGTCATTAAGGGATTGCCCAATTCGCGTACAATTTCCATTACAATCTCGTTTTGAGGCATACGGATACCAACAGTCTTTTTGTTTTTGAAGAGTTTGGGAAGGCTGTTGCTGCCATTAAGAATAAAGGTAAATGGGCCGGGAAGGTTCTTTTTCATCAGTTTGAAGGCTGTGTCTCCCATTTTTGCAAATTCGCTAACCTGTCTCATCTCATTGCA
The DNA here is from genome assembly GCF_010501035.1 of Paludibacter sp. 221. GTDB lineage: Bacteria > Bacteroidota > Bacteroidia > Bacteroidales > Paludibacteraceae > QVMH01. The sequence continues at coordinate 9,861 of NZ_QVMH01000017.1, read as the reverse complement.
TATAAACGAAAGGTTGGATTTATGCAGGTCTTTGTTCTTTATTTTGGAGATAGTCTCGACACCCGCCTGATTGAATATATTGCATGCAAAGGCATACAAGGTGTCGGTTGGGATTATGACAATACCTCCATTTTTCAGAACCTCCGCAATACGGCGTATTTGATTAGGGTTTGGATTATCCTTATACAGTTTTAACAGCATTCTGCAATGATATCGTTTTGTTTTTAACGCAGGTGCATATTTTTATGCATCTGATGTTGTTACTAATATTGTTGGATTGAAAAAGTGCGCAAAGATATAAATCTTTTTTTAGATAATATTAAAATATTTCAAAGCATTTGCAATTCCGTTATCATCTACCGAAGTTGTAACATGATTTGCAGACTCTTTTACATCGTTTTCGGCGTTTCCCATTGCCACTCCTATCCGGACATGGCGCAGCATTGATATATCGTTGCCTCCGTCTCCGAAAGCCATCGTTGTCTCTAAAGGAATATTGAAATGCTCTAATACTTTGTCTATTCCCACTTGTTTGCTGCTGTTTTTGGGCACTATATCACTGAAAAGCGGCGACCAGCGTGTTACATCGCAATGGGGAAGAAGGGGCATGATATTTTTTTCATCCTCCTTGCCAAAAAACGCAATAACCTGATAAACATCATTCTTTAATTTCTCAGACAACTGTTCACGCTCTAAAACTTTTGGTGCCGGAAAATTAAGCAAGTCAAAAATTTTAGCCGTATCGTTGTTCAGAAAGTTTGCGTATGCATCGTGTTCACCCACAAAAATGCAGGGAAACGGTTTTACGTTTTCAGTATAGTTTATCAAAGCACGTATGCTCTCTTTCGATATAGATTTTTTGTATATAACTTCCTCATTGCTGATAAAACAATAACTCCCGTTGAGCGTGATATAACCGTCAAACTCTAAATTGCCTAAGTTGTTAATGGCTTCGAATTGGCGTCCTGTGGCAACAAATACTTTTATACCCTTTTCCCTTACTTTACTAATAGCTTCTATTGTGCTTTCGGGCACAACATGCGATTTGAAACTGACAAGGGTACCATCTATATCGAAAAAAATAGCTTTAATCATATACAATTATGGTAAAATAGTTTTATACACCCTTTACCGGATGTACAATATTCTTTTTTTTTGAAAATATAGCTTTTAGAGGTGTGTTTTTCCGGGATTGTTTTTATAATACAAATACTGTAGCGAAAGGGCTAAGTTTTCAGTAAATAATTATTTTTTCACCTGTTACAAACTCCTACGTATGGGCAATACTGGCATGGTTTGGTGCTTTCGCTCTGTACGAAAGGAATATCGGGATTAAAAATATCCTCTAAACATGCTGTCAGGTGTTCACGAAATTCTTCTTCATACACGGAAAAGTCTGTGATAACTTCATTTATATCTTTTTCTTTCGATTTATAATGAAGCTCCGTTTCAAAATCGTCCTTAAATACATCCCGCATGTAGTAGATGCCAGGAGTTATTTGTTTGCCCGCTGCTTTATCTTTGTACAAAATCCCGTACAAAAATGTTTGAAGCACATACTTCGGACGTTTGTCATTGTTATGCTCAAAAACTTCGTCGAAACTTTTGAAATCCAGCGACCCACTTCCCGTTTTATAGTCGAGGATACGCACTACGCCTTCCTTTTCATCTACACGGTCGATAAAACCTTTTAAATTCACTTGCCGCTTACCCCCGTAAACAGGATAGTGAATATGGCAACGGTCCTCTGAGTTGATGTACCGAAACGGAGCATGCTTTTTATCCATTCGCAGCATCTGAATCACATATTTTCGTATAACATGCGCAATAAGCAAGTTGTTGCCTTCCAAAGGGACAACCGAATCGTTTTTCTTTTTAAAATAATGTATGGTAAATGCCCGCGATATTTCCTTGTCTATACGTAATGTGTGTTTTATAAGCTCGTCAAAATCATGCGATTGCATTATCTGCCCTTTATAAGGCTCATACAAGTATTCCATCACCGCATGAAAGATTGTTCCGAACATATTATCTTCTACCGTTTCTTTCACTTCGTCTATTTGTTGCATTTCTTCCACGCGCGTCAGGTAAAACTGCAAAGGGCAGTCGATATAACTATTTATAGAGCTTGCCGAAAGTGCTTTACTATTTTCGCCCGTCTCCAAAAAACGTTGGAGCTTTTCCATAACCACACTGTTTTTGGTTATCTGCAAAACTTTGGGTGTTTCAAATCCAATATCAAAACTTACTGACTTACGCCGTATTTTCACACCATAATGATAATGCAGCTGGTGGGCAAAACGGCTTACTTCGCCGGTCTGAATACCTTCGGTACGCGAATCGTAGAGGAAAAACACCCGCTTGGCACGATGAATCAGCCTGTAAAAATTATAGGCCGAAAGAGAATCCTGATGTTCGGTAGTGGGCAGGTCGAAACCTTTCCTCAAGTTATAAGGAATGAAACTGTTCTGTGGGCTTCGCTTGGGAAAAACACCCTCGTTGAAGGATGTGATAACAAGGTTCTCAAAATCCAAGCCGCGCGTTTCCAGTGTCCCCATTATTTGCAGCCCTTCGAGAGGCTCTCCTACAAACGGGATGGAAATACCTGATGTTAACTGCCTTATGAGCCTCATCAGGGTATCCAAAGACATATCCAGCCCCACAGGCTTCGCCGATACTACATCGGACATACGGTTCAGAGTGATATAATATTGATACAAAAAATCAAGTTCCAACCGAAACTTGTTTTTCTCGTCCGATATTTTCCCCCACCCCTCCTGAAGCCGGCGTAGTACATACAGCAAATAGCCGATAAAAGACGCCGTATCTATTTTAGAGTTAAAGATGGCTGATAGCAATTTACTGTCTGCAAACTCATTTTCATCAATGTAAATCCAGTTGTTTTTCGTTATTTTTTGGAATAAGACAGTAACCTCGTCGGCACACAAGAGAGCAATATACTGGTGGTTCAATATATTCAGTACCGTCTGATGATAAAACGACGCAGTACCGTTAGCCGCTACCCTCTTACGCCGCTGTAGTTCAAAAACATGCTCGACCAGGCCGGAAACAGGCGTTGCCTTGAGCGGGAAACCCATCGTCACGTTTATCTTCTCTATTTGCTGAGGCAGCGAGTGCAGTAAGGGAATCAATATATTTTCGTTTGGTAAAACGATAGCTGTTTTTATCCACTCTTTGGCAGGCTCCGTATCAGGGTAAAGCCTATTTAAGATAGAATAAACCTCTTTAGCCTGTCCTACTTCCGAAGGTACAGCTATCAATTCAATGTCTTTATCATCAAGCGACTCTACAACGGATTCTATATCGAACCGTGATGGGAAATAATGTATATTTTCAGCGTAAAAGTACGAGGCCAGATTTTCACCATCGCGCAATTCTTTTGCTTCGTAATCCCAATAGAAATCGGCCTGCCCCAGTTTCTTCAACTCGGTAAAAAGGGCTTTTTCGCACGGATTCAGAGCATTGAACCCGATAAAAACAAACTGTTTACCCGTCCACTGTTGAATTATTTTTTTAGCCACGAGCCGCTCGGCCACATCACGGTAAATCATCCCTTCGGTTGCCAACCCTTCCGAAAGCAACGATTCGCGGAATTGTTCGTAAAGCGGCAGCAGTATTTTCCACGTAGAGACAAAGTCCTGCTGAACTTTCCCAGCCGGAGCAGGGTCAAAATTTCGCCAAAACTCACGTATCGCTTTTATTTGACTTTCGGAAAAAGCATTGAAAATCTGGTCTATCTGCTTAAGCTCGGTTATATTAGTAAAGAGCTGACGGGCATCTACACGGTGCTTATCAACATCGTCAAAATCGGCCAACAGCATCTCGCCCCAAAAAACAAAGTTATCAAAACTCTCCCCGCTTTTACTTGTTTTTTGATATAACTCGTACAAGCGAAAAAGTATCATCAACTTATCGGCCTGTTGCCAACCGGATGCTGAAAGAAAACATTCGTTTATAGTTATTATTTCGGGTGAAAAGAGCGGACGTTCCACTATTTCAGATAAGTATTTCTGAAAAAACAATCCTGCCCTGCGATTGGGGAATACAAACGTAAAATCCCCAATACCCGACTTGTATTGATTATAGTATGTTTCTGCTATCCGGAAAAGAAATGAATTCATAAGCACTTTGTATTCATTTATTTACACCCACACCATCTGGCAATTATTTTTTATCACTAAAAAAGCCTCATTCAATTACTTAATCTGTATCGGCTACTTATAAAACCAGCCCCCACTTATAAAGGCTTAATATTTATATTTTCTGCATACGAAAATACACAAAAATCAACGAAAAGCTACTAAAAGAATTTTGTTTTTATTTTACTACTTTTGCAATGAAATTTACGATACATCAAAGTCAAATCCGGAAGTATGTTAGGAACCATTGTTAATACAGCAGCAGTTATAGTGGGGGGAAGTCTCGGACTGTTATTCAAAAAGAATATGCCGCAGCGCATTACCAATATTTATTTTCAGGCAGTAGGTTTATTTACCCTTGCCATTGGTATAAGCATGGTGTGGAATATGGAAAACATACTGATTGTAGTAGCCAGCCTGGTAGTAGGCTCTATGATTGGCGAGTGGATTGATATTGAAGCCGGAGCGGAAAAACTGAGCGAATGGCTCAAAAAGAAATTCCGTATTGGTAACGAGCGTTTCTCCGAAGGGCTGATTACTTCGTTTCTCCTTTTCTGCATGGGGTCTATGACCATACTCGGTGCTATCAACGAAGGGTTGGATGGAAATTCAGACTTGTTGATGACCAAATCGTTGATGGATGGATTTTCATCTCTGCTGCTGGCTTCGGCTTTGGGTATAGGCGTTGTCTTTTCTGCCCTGCCCATGTTTATCTTCCAAGGAGGAATCACATTACTTGCCATGTGGGCATCAACGTTTTTCACTCCTGATATAATAAATGGAATCACAGCCATTGGCGGCATTATGCTGATAGGTTTAGGCATCAATCTGCTTGATATAAAGAAACTACGTATTATGAACATGCTTCCTTCGCTGCTAATTGTAGTGCTATTACTTTGGATATTCGTATAAACATATGGATAAAGAAGAAAAAGAGATATTCAGACAAGCTGTTTACGATATTGTAAAAACGGTGCCTTACGGACGGGCTACCAGTTATGGTGCTATCGCAAAAGCTATCGGGTATCCCAACTTCTCGCGTATGGTGGGGCATATCATGGCCGAGTGCGATTCGGCAAACAATAACATCCCTGCCCACCGTGTAGTGAATAGCGCAGGCGTTCTATCAGGTAAAGAAGCCTTTGGTACTTCCGCCGAAATGCAACAGCTACTTGCAACAGAAGGAATCGTTGTAGTAAATGATAAAATAAAAAACTGGAAGAAAGTTTTCTGGAATCCGTTGGAAGAAATAAATATATCTGTTAAATAATTTAAGAAATAAATATTAATCAACATTTTTGTAAACATCATAATAACTCATAAATAATTATCATGGCTCTAATAAACTGCATTGAATGTGGAAAACAAATTAGTGACAAAGCTATAAGTTGTCCAAACTGCGGAGTTCCTGTCGCTAAATTAGAAAGTGTTTCGGTAGACACACAAGAGAACATAGAATCATTAACGTTTCCAAACTTACCAGCTGACTTAGATATCGGAGAACAACTTTTAGATTGGGGGGTAAACACCTATTTTAAAGGCAATCATTATGAAACTAACAATATCGACATACCAACAGGTGAAGTTCTTGTTGTACTTTACACTCAAGGAATACAGATAGGAAATAGTACAAAGAGGTTTCGGATTCACTATTCCCAAATAATAAGTTTAGAAAAAAAATTCAAACAAGAAGTTGTAGGAACAGATATCCTCATGATCGATGGAAACACCTTTAACAACAGGTCAGAGTCAGGAAATAATAAAATTATCAACATAGTAACTTTTGTCATAAAATACTGGGATATAACAACAAAATCAGTTAAAACAGTTCTGATAAATAGTCTTGAAAATGATAAAATAGAATTGTTTATAAACAGATACGAAAAAGAAAAAAATTTAGACAAAACGGAAAACAGGGTAGTCGAAAAAAATACAACGCCTGCTTGGGCAATTATTTGTATTATAGTCATAATAGTTAGTGTTCTGTCATTATTTATCTTATAAAAGGTTTAAGAATATTAAAGATATTACATATTTTTCCTCAACAGATAGTCTTTATTTTCGAAAATAAACCTTAGTAATAACTAATGTTTCATACGCCTTAACCTTATTAGCTTATTAAATAACTGACAAATAAGGTAATAAGGTGTGGATTGTAACAATTATTACTAAGGTTCATTACAAAAAGGTTTTTCGCTATTAACTAAATTACCACACGCCTAAAGAGGCGGTGGGTTATATAACGGACTAAAAGTCCTGATTAAGGCTAAAGCCATCTAACAGAGAAAGACTTTAAGTCTTCTTAAGAACCTATCCGAAAATCATCGTCAGGTAATTCATTGTCCTGATTGGCAATGTACTCTTTTATCATTTCATCAGTTACGGTTCCTGTAGTGGCTACAAAGTAACCTCGTGACCATAAGTGTTGTCCCCAATATTGCTTACGAAGATGAGCATATTCTTGAAACAACTTATGAGAACTGGCTCCTTTTAGCTTTTGAACCAAACGGCTGATGGACAAACTTGGGTTAGATGATACTAAGATATGTATATGGTCTTTTGAAACATGACCTTTGATGATTGTTACTTCATTTTGCATACATATTTGACGTATCAACTCGCGGGTTCGTTCGGCAACCGAACCTTCTAGAACCGGACGGCGATATTTCGTTATCCAAACTATATGATATTTGATGTCATAGCGGGTGTGTGAACCGCTTTTATATGTTTGCATAAAAATTATATTTTTACAAATATATAAATTCTCCGCCTAAAGGCGGGGGATTTCACCCATCCCAGAATTATAAATTAAATACTTACAACGAAAGACTATTCAAAAACACATCTAAAATTTAATGTTTTATTTTTCAAGTCTAATTCTCAGAAGATAAGAGTTGTAACTCGTAACTAATTTCTTGTAACTATTTACTATGTTTTGGATAAAATTTGGAATACTCATCACAGGGTTTTTGTATGCGGGAATTTTGCCATATACACTCAGGAAAGCACTAAAGTGCGTAGAAATTGATTTGAGTGTAGATACGCTCAGCATGCTTAGTATAAGCGAGCTGTATGGAAAAAAATACAGACTGGGCTATACGCGTCTGCTGTTTGCTGCAGCTATACTGAATTATTTTTTCTTCGGTTTATTATCCGAATTTTACAACTTGGGAGATTTTGCCCCTTTTATAAAATATATCAATTATAGTGGTGCGTTTCTGGCAATACTTGCATTTATCTCTCATAATATAGCACCGTACCGATTCGAGTTTTTACACAAAAACATCCAGAGGATATTACATAATCTGTTTGCAGTGCTTGTATTTCTGAGTCTGCCAACATTGATTGTTTTATTCGAAATTGCACGCCTGCCCAGTTGTCATTTTATTGCAATCACAGGACTTGTTATTATTGGTATTGTGGCGATATTAACTGCGTGGTCGATACTGAAAAACGGTGTTAACGGCTTTTCCGAACTTCTGTTTATCAATGGAATAAGTATCTGGTCGATATTTACCACTATCGTCACTATACTGAGATAGCCTTATTTACCTCTGCCACAACCACATTTTTCTTAATATTTATATATTCCTGTTTATTTCTATATAAAAAACGGGAATAATTTTACTCAACCTTCCAAAAAAATTATCTTTGCTTCGGATTAGCACGTTTAAGTACCCGATGTAAATTAATTTATATTATTTCGGCCACATAGAACACCTACGAATACACAATAGAAACACATAGAAAATATGATTTTTCCATTGTAAAAAACCACATAAAAAGCTATGTGTCCCTATGTGTAAACTAAATGAACCTATGTGACAAAAAACACAGGCTATTGCATTATAATTTAGGAAACATTCAGAAAACCTTATTATACAAGTTAAATAAAAACGAATTTTATGAAGAAAATTACCCGTCTTGTTTTTGTATTTATTCTCACGTTTTTAGCCCTGGAAGCAAGTGCGCAACTGGGAGTACAAGTTGGCTATATGCACACGGCAAGCAGAGGAAATCTGACTTTAGGAAATTATAATGAATTTTCAGGGCGGTTTCTCAACAGCGGCTTTCAGGCCGGACTAACCTACGATTTTACCTTAAAGGGAGAATTGTCGATGCAAACAGCGTTGCTATACTCATTTGTAGGAGGAAATTCAAAGGAAGAACGGAAAACGGTGAACAATATATACGGCACGCAAACTACAAATACGATGTACCAGTTTATCGACTTGCCTATTCGTTTGGCATATTCGCTACCCGTTACCAACGATTTTAAGTTTTTCTTTTTTGGTGGTCCTGTAGTATCATACAATTTTTCGGGTACAGTAAAAAACTGGAAAATTGAGGGAGAGTATCCCAATGGAGCCTCCACCTCGCTGAAGAACTCGGACAAATACAGCATATACGACAGATACAAAATATCTCCGTGGGATATCAGGGCAGGTGCAGGAATCGGCGTTTTATATAATAATTTCCGCTTGAAGGTAAGCTATGACCTTGGGTTGATTAACCTGTATACCGGAGAACGGAAAAACGCTAATGGCGATTTGAACAAGCTGAAACGGAATCAGCTAAGTGCATCTATAGGGTATATATTCTGATAACATGTGAGAGTACAACAGCTTAATCGGATTTACCATATCCTCGGCTTGTTTTAACAAACGTATTTTTGAACGCAAATTCGCTATTATCTATGCGAATTTGCGTTCTTTTACATCTCCCTATAGTTCTGATATACAGCGTATACTGAAACCATGCGAACGGCTCGTTGTATACGCAGGCCACACATTACTACCGTCAAAAGTCAGAAAAAATGAGTACACACTGCTAATGTTAGCACTCCAGTAGTTACCTCCAGAACCTACGTCGTAGAGCTCGGCATTAGAGTTGCCGCGGCTGCCGGCGGCGGGCAAAAATAGAGTAGTAGTTTCACCGTCAGGCTTTACTTCGTAACCATTGGTACCACCAATTGAATACCAAGACCAAGTATTAGCTACGGCAGTAGCTTTAGCACCGGGCGCTGAACCACCACGGAAAATATCACCCCACTCACTCTGAGCAGGAACGCGCCATCCGGTAGGACATGGGTCGTAAGTCTTGTTTTTTTTATTACGCCAATTAAGGTCAGCTCCATTATTAGATGTCCAGTTGTATGGGTAGGAATTAACAGCTACAATAAAGTTTGAATTTCCAGCTGTCAGACCTGTAGCCTGCGTGGTAGTAGTAGCACTGGTACGTTTTTCGTGACCATCAGTTTTACGCCCCCATTGGTATAAGTCACCGTAAACAGGAGAAAGCTTCATATTACCAGGAGTTACACTACCGTTATAAGTAAACACAACGCTTGGAGTTGATTTCTGAGCAGCAATAGTTATAACAGTAGCACCCAAATTGTAACACATAAATTTGCTCCAACCACCCGCTACAGTTTTAGCACCACAACCTACAGCCACTTCGGCTATATCGCTGTTTATACTATTACCATTAGCGTCGGTAACCTGGCAATAGTAACGGCGCATGCCCAAAGCAGATAAGTCAGGAGTAAAGGCTGCGGCTGTTGCACCAGCTATAGGAGCAGGAGCAGCATTGGTGTTAGCTGTTACTTCGTACCATTGGTAAGTAAGCGTACCGATGCCTGTAGCCGCTACACTGATAGTAGCCGATTCGCCACCAATACCTGTAAGGGCGGTTGCATTTT
>NZ_QVMH01000016.1:39950-59238 GCF_010501035.1 Paludibacter sp. 221 | reverse complement strand
TTCAAATGATTGCCTTGCAAGCAAACCACAGGCTACAAGCCTGCGGGAGCAGGGGATGCTTCAGCTTCAACAAGTTGCAAAAAAACAATAACAACACATTGATAACAATTTAAGTTTTTGATAAGCAAGATACACTCCAATTCTCATTTCTAATAAAGATTGGAGTGTATCACAAAAAAATTAAAAAAGCATGATAATTAAATATAAAGATTACATACTACTATTCTTGCTATTAGTGTCGTTTTGCAATTGTACCGGGAAGAAAAACACACAAATTGAAGTTTGTAATACATGTGAAGTAATAAGCCTAAATTCTTCATCGGAAAAAGGACTTACCGACATGTTTGACTCAATCAACATTATTCCTTTAGAAACTACTGAAGAATCACTGATAGGACTAGATATAAACAAATTGGAAGTATACGGTAATCGTATATATGTATTGAATGAATCTTATTCTCACAAAAATATATTATGTTTCTCCCCTCAAGGTAAATTCTTATTCAGAATAGATCGGATTGGTAATGGACCAGGAGAATATATAGATTTATTCGATTTTTTTGTTGACAAAAGTCGGAATCAGCTCCTCCTATTGAATGAAAATAACATGGTATCTTATTATGACTTAGATGGTAATTTTCTATACTCTAAAAAGAAACCGGAAGATACTTATACCCGACAACTTGTTTACACAAACGATTCGACCTATTTTGGATACAATGATGCTGAGACATCGCCTGAAGGAAACAACCTATTTAATTTCGAGGCTCAGAACTTTGCTGTCAGAACTGTATCGAATGAACTGAAAGAACCTTTAGGAGATTTAGCAACTCGCCCACTGGCTATTTATAACGAGAATATATGGTTCTATAATAATACAGATGAGATTATTTACAATATAACAAACTTAAATACTCTCGAAAAAGTCTATTTATTGAATATAAATAAAGAAACAAGAAAAATAAAACGACATATAATCTACAGGAACATTGCAAATAGTGATGAGAAAATGGAGGTATTTCTGAATGAATTTTATAAAAACGAAAAGATAAAAATAATAAATTCATTTTACATAAACGAAAAGTGGATAGTATTCACATTTATAAACTCAAAATCAAACAGAAGTATCTGTAAAACAGCACTTTTTTACAACAAAGACAAACAAGAAACAACTTATTCTCCGGATATTGATGTTTTCAACGCTTTCAATTTATCTGATTGCGAAATAATAGGTAGTGACGATAATGGGTATTTATATATACTACTGCGAATGGATTTGGCAGATGAAAACAGAATGAAGAAAATACAAAAAAGCAATCTTTCCGAAAAAGACATTTTCCTAAATGTAAAAACGGATGATAATCCGATATTACTAAAAGTAAAATAATAGACTTATGAAAAAAATAATAATTTTATTATGCTGTATTCTTTTCTTAATATATTGTAGAAATACAAAAAGTAATGAATACAGCAAATTTCATCAAAAACTATTAAGTATTTTAGTTGAAGTACCTGAACAGGAAAAAAATCATCTTGTACTTTATCTATCAGAAGGGATGTGTGCTGATTGCATAAGCAAAGAACTACAAAATATACAAGAGCATACCGAAGCAACTAAAAATTTAATCATAATTGGTGCTTTTCAAAATCAACGACACTTTCTTTCGACCATAAATATAATAAAATCAGATTTTACTAAAATACATATTTTAATAGATAAGACAAATAAATCAGACGCTATTTACGAAAATCAAGAGCTACAATATCTTATTTATGACAGTAAGAACAAAAAAATTATAAGTTGGTTTTATCCAATCTCACAAGACAAAAATCGTACTATTAAATACTTCAAAGAACTTAATATGAAATAGAAGTTGTAAATTTATAGAAAAAACAAAATTGAGTTTTAATAACAGACAAATTGCTTTCCATATTTGCTCTTGCAAACTTGGAAGCACTGGCCCCGCTGCCGCGAAGTTGTACTTCGTGGTTTGCTCGGTAAAAGAGCAAGGTATTNTTTCAAATGATTGCCTTGCAAGCAAACCACAGGCTACAAGCCTGCGGGAGCAGGGGGACTAGCTACAAATGTTATATGACTGGAATTCAATCACATTCATGTTTTTGTATGTAAAAATAAAAAACTTATTTATAAACAAATAATATAGAATAACTCTAATACGGAATACAGAATATAAATACAAAAAAAATATATTCTGTGTTCCTAATAATTCCAATAAATCAGAATGAAAAAATATATATTTCTATTAATAGTTGTGATGGTTTTTGTTAACTGTCAAGAAAAACAAAAACCATCTTCTAGTAATATTTCTGTAGACATTGAGCAAAGAGATAAAGTGTCAGTATTCGACATCTTCAATAAAATTGAAATTATTCCTTTGGAAACTAACGATTCGTCATTAATAATCGAAATAGATAAACTAATACCATACTACAATAGATTTTATCTATTTGATTATAAAATGCAGAAAGTATCGGTTTTTGATGATACCGGCAAATTCTTATTCAATGTCGGAAATAAGGGAGGAGGACCAGATGAGTACTTTCATATATCAGATTTCGATATTCACTATCAGAAATTATCACTTGTATCACCCGTTGACGGCAATTTGATTTCCTATGATTTAGAAGGAGGTTTTCTTGAAAGATATCGCCTCCCGGACACACAGAGTTCTTTTAAATGCTTGAAGTATATAAATAACGACACTATCGCTTTTTGGACTTTTGATTACAATAACCGACTAAAACTTTATTCACAGCTCAACAAAGAATTTGTTAAGGAGACCATGCCCGAAGAAGATAATATCTTCAATTCTTTTTCAACTGCAGTATTCCCTTACAATAATTATCTAGCTAGAACGATAGATAATAAAGTTTATGAGATAACCCTTCAGGGAGATGTCGTAGTGGCTTATGAATGGGACTTTGGAAAGCTAAACAATAGAGTGAAAAAACTAAAAGTACCGGATTTGAGTTCGCATGAAAAGAAAATAGAATATGTAAAAAAAATACATGCATCAGAAGTCATTAATTATATTTTTAGTGAAGAAGGAGGAAATTCAGAATACGTTTACACACAATTGAGTCGAAAGAATAAGCTAATCAATATTTTTTACAATAAAAAAAGTAAGGAAAACTATGTTTTTGAAGAAACGTCGGAAAAAGCTAAAATATTTCCAATGTATTGGGCTGAAGACTATATGATAGGGATTTGTCCGGATATTGAGAATCTAACATTGGACAACATATTGCCTGATACGATTTTGGATGAAGTAAACCGGATAAAGAAAAACAGCTGGGAAGAATTAGATAATCCTCTCCTTATCAAATATTATTTTAAAAAATAAATCAATTCAATATTATTCATGAAGAAATACACATTTTTAATTAGCATACTACTTCTGGCAATATGCTTTATTGCTTGCAAAAAGAAAAATCCACAACGCGAGGAAACCAAAAAAACAATAACCGAATGGATGGGAAAAACGATTGTTTTTCCTAATGATGTGTCATGTACATATTTATTACAAGATAATGTTACAGACGACAATTGCGTTACAGATAAGCCTTTTAAAATTTTCTTATACGTCGATTCAGTAGGCTGTACTAGTTGTAAACTACGGCTTTTCGATTGGAAGAGCGTTATTAACGACGCTGACACCCTGCTTCCCGGTCAGGTAGATTTCGTGTTCTATTTCCATCCAAAAAACATAAAAGAACTGACACTTCTTTTGAAGCGCGACCGTTTTGAATACCCCATCTACCTCGATCTGGAAGACAAAATAAACAAGCTAAATGATTTTCCGAAAAACTCAAACTACCATTGCTTTTTGCTCGATGCAGACAACAGAGTGCTTTCCATCGGCAATCCATTGCTAAATCCTAATATATGGAATCTATATAAACAGGTTATAAGCGGAAAAATCGAGCCTGAAAAAAAGAACAGCAATACTATAGTAACTACAGATAAGTACGATATAGAAATAAGCAAATTGGTAGTAGGTATGAAGTAGGAATTTGTATTTACGCTCAAAAATAATCAGGTCAATTGGGTGCCCCCCGCTGCCGCGAAGTTGTACTTCGTGGTTTGCTCGGTAAAAGAGCAAGGTATTTCAAATGATTGCCTGGCAAGCAAACCACAGGCTACAAGCCTGCGGGAGCAGGGAAAAAAGAAAATTTCATATGAAAAAGAAAATAATCATCGCAACCGCTGTATTTGCATTTGCACTGGTTGCAGCATTTAATGTGAATCTGAATCTGAAAAAAGAAAGTAATCTTTCGGTTATTGCTTTAGCCAATCTGGAAGCGTTGGCTGGGGAGAGCAATAGTGGAGGAAGTACTACTAGTGGAGAAAGTGGTAGTGGCCACAGATGTAGTATTTCATTAGAATGCAGTGGTACTCCAAAAGTCACTATCAGTTGTAGTGGGGACAAAAAATGTGAACATGGAAAAGATATTATCAAAAGTTGGTATTCTGCATTAAATCAAACCCGGTACTGGGTTAAATGTGATGGAACTAAAACTTATTGTTAAATAGACAAAAGCATGTTAAGCACGTATTTATGTGCTTAACATGATTACAAAAACTATATTACTTATGAAAAAAACAACTTTATCACTATTATTACTAACTCTGTTACTTGGCTGCAAAAAAGATTCTTTTGAAGAGGTTAAAGTTAAATTACAGAAAATTGACGAAATTGAAGACTATCCGGACAGTTCCCTGTTTATAGGTGCAACAAGTATGTATTCTGCCAATGATAAAATATATATATTAGATAAATCGCGGGGAGACGTTGCCTCTTTTGACGAAAATTTTGAAGAGTTTAATGTCTTTGGTAAATTTGGCATGGGACCTGAAGAGTTAAATATACCTACTGGATTTTTTGTAACAAAAGATTCAGTATTTGTATTTGATCAAGGTGCAGGAGGTATCAAGTTATTTACCGATAGCAAGTATAATAAAACAATTAGAATTCCTGGAGGAAATTACCCCACCCGCTTCTTCTTGTATAATGATTTGATTTTCAGTACACATATTACAGAAAACACAAATTTTGTAATAGCCGACATCAACGATACTGATGCTGAAATTAAGCAGATAGGAGAACCATTTAAATTTCCTTCAACTTTTCAGACTATGATACGCAATCATAAACTTTTGTATCAATCCGACCTATTATTTTTTGCTGTTTCTGACAACCTTCCAATTATCCAAATATATGATCTGGAGAATTACTCGTTAATAGAAGAATTTGATTATTCAAATATTCCAACTGTTAAGCAAACACTGAATTTTATTAAAGAAAAAATTCCTCTGAATGAAAAGTCTTACACTGTTAGTATAAATGATGCATATCTACACAATAACGCTATTTTCATTTTGTGGGCTACCAGAGTTGATGGCTACAAAGTCAAAACGATATTCAAGTTCAACATAGAAGGTGAATCTCTTGTGTACAATAAGACTTATATATTACCCGGAGAGTATTACACTACATTTTGTGTGTCGGACAAATATATTTTCGCATATAACGAGGATAATCATACAATGGATAAGATAGAACTCCATTAAACTCGACTTTGAAAGCTGTTGTTACGCAAGTTATACATGGACGTATTATGTATATTTTATATCCGAACTATACTTCCGACCGCTTCGGAATAAGATGTGCAAAAGATACTAACGACTAAGTTTGTGAAAAATAAGAATAAGCTCTAAGTTCAAACTTAAAATATAAGACATGAATACAAAAAAATATATTATTGTATTATTCATTTTAGCATTGAGTGCTATTAGCTGTCATAAAAAGCCGGAAAAAGTATTTGAAGGAGAATTACATCAGATTAACACAACAGAAAAAAAAGACACTATAAATGGCATTGAAGTTTATATTGATGATATCTATACCGGATATATGTCTGCTTATGATTCAATGTTGTTTTTCTTATCATACAAATATCCTGATTATTTTATATACGCATTTGATAAAAATACAGGAAAGAAGATAGGTTCTTTTTGCAAATCGGGAAATGGACCGGATGAGTTTACATCGTTGTTTACTTTTGTAGAACAATACATAAGAGCAGGTGATGAAGTTAAGGTTTGGGTATACGACGCAGTTAAAAAAATTGCATTATTAAATATAACAAAATCAATAAAGGAAAAAACTTCTGTTTTTGACGACCAATTGAGTTTCAGCTGGTTCGAAAATCACATCCGCCCATGGTCGGTACTCTTTATGTTAAATAATGGGATTTTGATTGCAAAAAACCAATTAGAAAATAAATATGTAAATGGCGCTAATTATTTTCCAATAACATATTCTATATACGATATTTCGGAAAATGAAAAAATAAGAGAAATCCCAATTTACAATATCAATAACTTTGTCAAAAACAACAAAGAAGAAAGTATTCCAGAGATGTATTTTATCTCACAAGACCGGATTAAACCGGATGGTAAAAAAATAGTTTCTGCAATGGAAATGTTTTCACAAATAAACATATTAGATATTACGACAGGAAAGTTAACCGGATATAGCAGAAAAAATACTCCAAACATAAATGAGAGAGTGTTGGTGAATAAAATATACTATATTGATTTGTGCGTAGATGATGATTATATATTAGCATTATACTCTAACGTAGAACTTGATGAGTTTGGAACGAATTATCCCTTTTATACAAATGAAGTCCATGTTTATGATTGGAATGGGAACTTTAAGCAAACAATTATTTTAGACCGTAAATACAATCAAATAGCAATTGACCTTCAAACAAAGTTATTATATGCAAAAAGAAATGATGAAGACACTCTCTTTTCCTACGACATTAGTCACATATACTGAACAATTTTTTGCCGGCTCAAAGCTGGTGAGCATTGATACATTTAGTCAAAGAACATCGCGTTAAGCTTATTTTACGGACCTAATCTCTCTGACTTTTTTACTCAAAATAACATCTATTCATATGATTAAATTTCTCATAAACCGTCCTATAGCCGTATTCATGGCATTCACTGCCTGTTTTATTCTCGGAGTAATTACCTATCTGAACATTCCGGTATCGCTACTCCCTGACATTGCTATACCCGAAATATCAGTACACATTTCGGGCAAAGACTACTCAGCCCGCGAATTGGAAAATGTAGCAGTAAGCTCCATACGGGGACAGTTGTTACAAGTAGGACAATTACGCGATATCCATTCCGAAACCCGCGACGGGAACGCCGTGATACGATTATACTTTGAGTATGGCACAGATACCGATTTGGCATTCATCGAAGTGAACGAAAAAATTGATGCTACGATGGGGTACATTCCACGTGAAATAGACCGTCCACGTGTAGTAAAAGCCAGCGCCACAGATATTCCTGTTTTCAACCTAAACCTTACCTTACGTAACGAACAGTTTACCGAAAATGATTTTTTAGATTTGAGCCAATTTGCCGAAACCGTTATAAAACGCAGGATAGAACAATTGCCACAAGTATCGATGGTAGACATGACAGGAATAATGCACAAGCAAATACTTATTACACCCGACGAGAACAAGATACAAATAGCAGGTATAACCCTCTCAGATATTGAAACAGCTCTTTCTAACAATAACGTAGAACCCGGAAGCATGACGGTACGTGAAGGATATTACGAATACAATATCAAATTCTCGTCGGTTATGCGCACACTGGAAGACATGCAAAACATTTATCTGCATAAAAACGAAAAAATATATCAACTCAAGGATTTGGCTATAATAGAAATGCTTCCCGAAAAAGAAACGGGACTAAGTTTTTATAATGGTAAGCGTTCGGTAGTATTATCTGTAATCAAACAGTCCGACGAAAACATGGATAATCTGAAAACAGCATTAAACAAAGTCATTACGCACTTTGAATCCACTTACCCCAATATCGCATTTGACATATCGCAAAACCAAACCGAACTGCTTGACTACACCATTTCAAACCTGCAACAAAACCTGATACTGGCTTTCGTATTCATACTGATTGTATCAGCCCTATTTATGCACGACATACGTTCGCCACTGGTTATAGGCATCAGCATGTTTGTTTCATTAATTATCAGCCTACTGTTCTTTTACCTATTCAAGGTTTCACTAAATATCATTTCTCTCACAGGCTTGATATTAGCTTTGGGAATGATGATTGACAACTCGATTATTGTAACAGACAACATAAGCCAATACAGACAAAGCGGTTATCCTTTGGACGAAGCCTGCGTACGTGGAACCAATGAAGTAATAACTCCTATGCTCAGTTCAGTCCTTACCACCATATCAGTATTTGTTCCCCTTATATTTTTGAGTGGCATTGCTGGTGCTTTATTCTTCGACCAAGCCTTTTCTGTAGCAGTAGGCCTGCTTGTATCCTACATAACAGGTATTATCCTGCTGCCAGTATTATATAAATTAATATATTCACTAAAACCACTCGGTAAGGGACAAAAAAACAAGCAACACACTATCAGCATACAAAAGCAAAAAACACCCGTACACGAGAGAGCCTATCATGCCTGTATCAATTGGATATTCAGCCATAAAGCGCTGACTGTTATAATGATTGTAGCCATATTCCCGCTTTGTGCATGGCTATTCCATATAATAAAAAAAGAAAAGATGCCCGAACTCAGCCAAAATGAACTGATTGTGACTATCGACTGGAATCAGAACATTCATTTGGATGAAAACAAACAACGCATTCTTAATCTTCTCGATACGTTAAACACACAAGTAACAGAAAGTTCAATATTAATTGGGCAACAACAATTTCTACTGAATAGAGAACACAACAAGGGTGTCTCCGAATCAGAAATATATCTGAAAACACAAGATTACAAGAGCATTGACAAACTGAAACAGACGGTCGAGAATTATTTCAAACACCACTACCCGCTTGCCATCATCTCGTTTTCTCCGGCAATGACGGTATTCGAGCAGATATTCAACACTGCCGAAGCCAATCTTACGGCAGAGTATTATATTCGCAATCGGGAGTTAAATCTTACTCCCCAACTTATACACGACATGCAACATTGCATTTACAACAATACCGGAGAATTTCCGACAAGTATCTCTTTTCAGGAACAGTTAAACCTGAGTATCGATAAGCAAAAACTGATGTTGTATGGTGTTTCGCAGAACGACGTATATCAAACCGTAAAAACAAGTTTCAGAGAAAACAAATTTTCAGTCCTCCGCTCGTACCAACAATACCTGCCAATAGTATTAGGAGGAAAAGAAAAAGAGCTGAATGATATTATCAACAACTCCTTTGTGCATACTGCCGGCAGCAGCAACGGGAAACGAAATACTGCTCCACTGAGTACCTTCGTCAACCTATACTCAGCCCAAGATATGAAAACCATCGTTGCCGGCAAAAACGGCGAATATATTCCATTTCATTTTCATGAAACTCAACAGCCTGAAAAAATCATTGGCAAAGTAAAAGAAACGATGCTAAACGACACAAACTGGGATGTCGGTTTTTCAGGAAGTTTTTTCTCAAACCGTAAAATGCTGAACGAATTACTAGTCATCTTGCTTATTTCCATATTACTTATGTATTTCATCTTAGCAGCACAGTTCGAAAGTTTCGTACAACCATTTATCGTTTTACTTGAAATACCGGTAGATATAGCTGCCGCATTAGGGTTGCTTATTATATTAGGACATAGCCTGAACCTGATGTCGGCAATCGGTATTATCGTTACTTGCGGCATTGTTATCAACGACAGCATTCTGAAAATAGATATTATGAATCAGCTTCGCAAAGATGGGCTTCCGCTAATGCAGGCAATACACGAGGCAGGGCGACGACGACTGAACGCAATCTTGATGACCAGCCTTACAACTATAGTTTGTATGCTCCCGTTGCTATTCAGTCACGACATGGGTTCGGAACTGGAGAAGCCCTTAGCTATTGCAACAATTGGCGGTATGGTGATAGGCACACTGGTAAGTTTGTTTGTAGTACCGTTGTTTTACTGGTGGATTTACAAAGAAAAAAACAACTGATATTAAAACGATGGAAGTAAAAGGGCGGAACGTGTTGTCTCCCGACCAAAGAAGCACAATGCTCCGCCCCGAGCTTCCTCCCAAAAAAGAAAGGAGGCGACCGACAAAGATACAGACTAATTATTGAAAACCGGCGGGGTTTTAACTTCTGTTGAAATGACACACACAGAGTTACAATTAATTAAGAATTAAATTTTAATGAAAAAAGAAAATAATCATCGCAACCGCTGTATTTGCATTTGCACTGGTTGCAGCATTTAATGTGAATCTGAATCTAAAAAAAGAAAGTAATCTTTCGGTTATTGCCTTAGCAAACTTGGAAGCACTGGCTGGCGAGAGTAACGGTGGAGGAAGTACGGGAGGTGAAGAATTTACAACTACTTGCCCTAATCCAGCAGAACGCTATGGAAACTGTAGAGAACAATTCTTGGAAGAAAAAAAGCAGATTGGGGAGGGAGAATACAGACCGCGACTTGTGTAAAATCTCAATTTCCTACATCTCGCTGTACACGAATTTTAGAATGGACTAAAACCTACTGGTTTTAAACACTTATCATTATAGCCTCTGTCGGAGGCTATAATGACACTTTCAAATTCCGTAGCAACCAAATTTAATACTATATTGATATGCGCAGTTTTATTATAACTATTACAACTATATTTATTCTTTTTACAGGCGGCTGTAAGAAGAAACGAATACTCGAAAATAACGCAGGTAATAGTCACTTTGTTGACTTAAGTTCAGCAAAAGAGATTTCGTTATTTGATATTTTTTCTGAAATTGAAATTATTCCTTTGGAGACAACAAATGAGTCTATCATGAATGATCATAAATTGAAAATAATCCCTCATGACGATTATTTTTACATAATGGATAAAAAACAAAATAGCCTCTTTATATTTGAGACTACAGGAAAATTTATAAAAAAAATATGTAAAACTGGTGAGGGTCCCGGTGAATATATTGTTCTTGAAGATTTTAACATTAATCGTTTTACAGGTAATTTAGAACTATTTTCCACGGAGGGTAGAATACATATTTATGATGTATTAGGAGATAATTTTATAGAAACAATTTATCTTCCACTTGCTTATGTGACTTATTTTGAAAACTTGGATGAAAATATATATATATTTTACTCAAGTATGCAACATGAGGGAAGTAAGTTCGATTTTTATTCAAAAAAAGAGGATATGATATTAAACTTATTAAAAGAAGATTATAATTTTCCTGAACATTTCAGAGGCTCCCCTATTATCTCCCATTCTCAATCGCCTTTCTATATTTATAATAATCAGTTATATTTCAGTCAGGTGTTTGATGGAAGTATTCTTTCATTTGATATGGAAAATAAAAAAATCAATTTTTGTCATCAATGGGATTTTGGCACACATACTTTTAATCTTTCATACATTAATAAGAATTTTTCTGCATCAGAACAATTTGATTATTTAGATAATGAAGGACGAAAATATGCAACAATATTTTCACCTACTTTTGAAAACAGCAAATATCTGAAAACAAGTTTTAACTTTAACAGAAGACCTTATACTATATTCTATGATAAAGAGGAACAAAATATCCAACTAATAAATAAATTTAAAGAAAGACTTTATTGCTTTGGTGACTATATGGATGAAGAATATGTTTACAGTATTTATCCAATTCAATATTTACCTTATATTTCGGAGACTAATTTTCATAAAAACAACAAGAAAAAACTTGATTTATTTAGTGAAGATGATAATCCTTTTATATTGCGATATAAATTCAAATAAATTTTCCCCCGCTGCCGCGAAGTTGTACTTCGTGGTTTGCTCGGTAAAAGAGCAAGGTTTTTCAAATGATTGCCTTGCAAGCAAACCACAGGCTACAAGCCTGCGGGAGCAGGGGCACTGGTTGCAGCATTTAATGTGAATCTGAATCTGAAAAAAATTACATACTACTGTTCCTGCTATTAGTGTCGTTTTGCAATTGTGCCGGGAAAAAAAATTTAGCCCCGAAAAAACACATATAAATTTACAACAAAAAAGAAGAAAGAATATGACCAATAAATTTTATTTTCTATTAACTTTCAGCGTTCTGGCACAATTTTCAATTGCCCAATCAGTAAAACTAAGCTTGGCCGAAAGTATCAATATCGCATCAGATAGCTCTTTACAAGCCTTCAGCGCAAAAAACCTATATCAGGCTCAATATTGGGAATTTCGTTCGTATAAAGCAGCCCGTTTACCCTCGCTATCGCTACGTACGACTCCAATACGTTACAACCGTGATTTCGTAAGCCGTTACGACTCCGAACAAAATATTGACATATACCGTCGCCAACAAACCCTGTTTTCTTACGGCAACCTATCGCTTAGTCAAAACCTCGATTTCACAGGAGGTACGTTTTATGTCGATTCAGAATTAGGATATTTGCAAAACTTTGGAGAAAATACATACTCCCAATTCACCACTGTCCCCATACGCATTGGTTATTCACAATCATTATTCGGATTCAACAACTTTAAATGGGAACGTAAAATAGAACCTCTTAAATTTGAGAAAGCCAAGCGACAATTTCTCTACTCGCGCGAAGAAATATCAGAAACAACAATCCATCACTTTTTTAACCTAGCAATGGCGCAGATGGAGTATGACTTGGCTTTGGAAAACGTAGCCTCTACCGACACCCTCTATAAAATAGGAAACGAACGGTATAAAATAGCCTCTATCTCGCAAGGCGACCTACTAACCCTGAAACTGGATGCAGTAAATGCTAAAAACACCCTGAAAAATGCGGAAATAAACCTATCGCGTGCCATGTTCAGCTTTGTGTCTTTTCTGAACATGAAAAATGGAGTGAAAATTGAATTAAAACTACCCGAACGCCCTTCCAGATTGATTGTATCCATAGAAGACGCACTGCAATGCGCAAAAGACAATAATCCTGATTATCTGACATACCGGCAAGAACTATTAGAAGCCGAGCGTGAAGTGGAACGAACCCGAAAAAGCTCGAATTTCGATGCAAGCATCTCTGCCAGTATTGGCTTCAACCAAGTAGCCCCCACATTTTCCGAAGCATACCGCAATTCATTGCAACAAGACGTGGCACATATCAGCCTCACGATACCAATAATAGACTGGGGAGTTCGCAAAGGGCGCGCCAACATGGCCAAAAACAATCTGAACATACGTAAACTATCAGTTCAGCAAAAAACCGCAGGTTTGGAAGAAGATATTATTATGACTGTCAACGATTTTAATATACAACAAGATCTTATTTCGAGTGCCGAAGAAGCTATGGAACTAGCCACGCTGGCTTACAACAGTACCCGCCAAAGGTTCATCATCGGAAAGGCCGACATAAACAGCCTCACACTTTCGTTGAACCGCTTGAATAGCGCTCAGCGGAACTATATAAGTGCTTTAAGAAACTATTGGCAAAGCTATTATAAGCTGAGGAAACTTACTCTGTTTGATTTTGATAAAAGCGTAACGCTTTCGTACGAGTTCGACAAATTGATGAACCTGAAGCATTAAGCAAAACAATCGCTCTTTTCGCTACAATAAGTTATCCGCCAGAAATACATCCGGCTCAACCATAAAACATAAATATGAAAGTTTCTTCTTTTAAAATAATACTACTTTTCGTTTGCCTGGCAATAATCGGACTAGCTTTTTTACCTTCATTACCAGTTAAGCTATCGCCATCGCAAAATTTGCCACAAGTAAACGTTTCATTCGGAATGTACGGAGCTTCGCCCATTGTAGTCGAAATGGAAGTTACCTCCAAGCTGGAGGCTATGTTTAGCAGAATGAAAGGTATACGAAAAATAAATTCATCTTCGTGGAGTGGCGGAGGGCGCATCACCATTGAGCTAGACAAACATACAGACCCCGATGCTGCACGTTTTGAGGCAGCTACCATCATTCGACAAACTTGGCCGCAACTACCGTCTAATGTCAGCTATCCATACGTTTCGCTATCGCGTTCAGACAATAACTCACGTCGTCCATTTCTTAGCTACACACTGGTCGCTCCACTAAAAAGCATTGACATACAGCAATTTGCAGAAGGAACAATAAAGCCCAAATTATCGCCTATCAAAGGTATTTACCAAGTAAATGTAAGTGGTGCCAAACCAATGGAATGGCAGTTTGAGTATGATTACAAACAATTGGAAGTGCTAGGTATTTCTACCAACGACATACAATCGGCATTAAGCAGCCTGACAAAAAAAGAATCACTAGGTATGGCAACAACCATAGAAAAAAGTTCGGGAAAAAAGCAAAGAACCCGGGTTTCCTTTGCTGCCGGGCAGCAAGATATCAGTGAAGAAACACTCCGGACATTAGACATAAAGAAAACTGACGGACGGATAATTCATTTAGGTGATGTTGTAAAAATAAAGCGTATTGAATCCGAACCAAGTAGCTATTACCGGATTAATGGACTAAATACCATATACGTCTCCCTGATTGCCGACGAACAGGCGAATCAGCTCGACCTCGGCAATAAAGTAAAAAAGGTAATAGAGC
Source organism: Paludibacter sp. 221 (assembly GCF_010501035.1). Lineage (GTDB taxonomy): Bacteria > Bacteroidota > Bacteroidia > Bacteroidales > Paludibacteraceae > QVMH01. The sequence goes on along the minus strand of NZ_QVMH01000016.1, from coordinate 44,654 downwards.
AAATGCAAAAAGATTTTCCTAAAGGATTCGATATGCAGCTCACCTACGATGCTACAGAATATATAACCGGAGAGATGAACAAAATATATTTCCGTACCGGGCTAACTGTACTCATTCTGCTATTATTCGTATTTGTTATCTACAGAGACTTCAAATACATTATTCTAGTAATCAGCTCATTGACTATCAACATTGCAATCGCATTTATATTCTATTACCTGTTTCGCCTCGAGATTCAGCTCTACTCATTGGCCGGCATCACCATTTCTTTGACTTTGATTATAGACAATACCATAGTCATGTCCGACCAAATAATCCATCGTGGCAACAAAAAAGCCTTTCTTGCCATTCTAGCGGCAACATTAACTACCATAGGCTCACTTTCGGTTATTTTATTTCTGGACGAACGAATCCGCTTGAACCTGAAAGATTTTGCAGCAGTTATCATGATAAATCTTTCTATCTCATTACTTACATCGCTGTTTCTGGTACCGGCACTTATTGAGAAACTAAAAATAAAAAAATACGAACAAAAAAAGAAAAGTATTTTGTTGTCTCCGAAAAAAATTTTTCCCACATATAAAAAGAAACAATGGTTGGTTTATTTCAATCATATATATGCCACAATATCAGCTTTCCTTTGGCGATGGAAAACGGCAGTAGTCATACTAATCATTGTTGCTTTTGGCTTGCCTGTATTTTTACTGCCAGACAAAATTGAACCGGAAAACAACTTAACCCGTATTTATAATAAAACTCTTGGCTCGGATACATATAAAGAAAAAATAAAACCACATGTCAACAATATATTAGGAGGCACATGGCGGCTGTTTGCCCAGAAAGTTTACAACGGCTCCTATTGGGGAGGGCGCGAAGAAGAAACAATGCTTAATGTTACAGCCAGCCTACCGCACGGTTCTACACTCGAACAAATGAATGTTCTAATTCAGCGAATGGAATCGTATATCGCCCAGTTTTCAGAAATACGACAGTTTGAAACCCATATTATGAGCGCAAACAGAGCAAGCATCGGTATCCGTTTTACAAAAGAGAATCAAAAAAACAGTTTCCCGTATCAACTAAAATCCAAACTGATAAGCAAATCGATAGAACTTGGAGGAGGCAGTTGGACAGTATATGGTGTAGGCGACGGATTCAATAACGACGTGAAAGAACAAGCCGGATCGTACCGGGTAGAAATGTTTGGTTTCAACTACGATGAATTATACGTACATGCCGAAAACTTCAGAAAAAAACTATTGGAACACCGAAGAATAAAGAATGTAGATATAAAATCGGATTTCAGCTGGTTTAAAGAAGATTATCAGGAATTTCGTTTCGATCTGAAAAAAGACCGGATGGCAAAAGAAAACATTCAGCCCTACCAACTTTATGCATTGATAAAACCTTTTTTTGAAAAAAGGATACAAGCCGGGAACATCCTGTACGAAACACAAAGCGAACAACTTATACTGAAAGCAAAACAATCGGCAGAGTACAATTTGTGGGATTTAAATCATATACCTATACAAATCGGCGAAAAAACATTTAAACTGAGCGACTTGGCAAGTATAGAAAAATATCAGGCGCCGCAAAATATATCAAAAGAAAACCAACAGTACCGACTTTGCATCCAGTACGAATATATAGGCGCTTATGAACAAGGAAGACGAGTATTGAAACGAAACATAGAAGAAATACAAAAAACACTGCCGGTGGGTTACACTATCAAAGCCGAAGAACACGGCTGGGGGGGCTGGGGAAAAGCCGACAATAAGCAGTATTGGCTTCTGGCACTTGTATTTATCATTATTTATTTCTGCTCCAGTATTCTGTTCAACTCTTTTAAGCAACCACTATACGTTATATTTGTAATACCTATATCCTTTATCGGATTGTTTCTTACATTTTATCTGTTCAAGTTGAATTTCGACCAAGGAGGATTCGCAGCATTTATTCTGCTGGCAGGCATCACTGTGAATACCAACATCTACATTATCAACGAATACAATAACATTGTAAAAAGCCGTAACATAAAACCAATAAAAGCCTATTTAAAAGCATGGAATGCCAAGGTACGCCCAATATCTTTAACCATCGTTTCTACTATTTTAGGATTCATCCCATTCATCGTAAGTTATAAAGAAGGATTTTGGTTTCCGCTTGCTGCCGGTACAATCGGAGGACTAATAATGTCTTTCATAGCCACTTTTTTGTTTTTACCACTATTTATGGGATTAGCATCTGATAAAAATAAAACGGCTCCTCTTCAAACCAATTTGTAAATACCTTAGAGGTTGTTTAAATTTTACTCGCAAGATAAATTTTGGGAATTTTTTAGGGAAATTTTGACTTCATTTTACGATTTTAGCGGGCTAAATGAGTAAAATGAGAGGTGAAAATTTTCAAAAAAGGACATAATTTATTGCGAAAAAGACATATGTAAAACTATAACTGTTTCTTTGTGAAAAATTTAAACAACCTCTTAAAAAAAGCTGAAGCATATATCTAACCTAATGTATAATAATTCATTCCGAAAGAATATCTATCATACTATGCTCCTGAATATTTGCGTAGTTAAGGCTCTGTACCACTTCTCCATCTTTCAGAACCAGCACCAACGGCATCCTCCCGTTAGTGATTTCAAGAAAACGGGCGGGTTCAATAAAATACACTTGTGAATAATCGAGTTTTGTTTCTTCCCTGAATTTTTGGTAACGCTCATTTTTACCCCAAAGTATTCCTGTCAGGTTCATCTCCAAGTCAGGATTATTCTGACGGATAAGGTATAGTTTTTTTGCAGCCAGCTCGCAATATCGGCAACCCACCCCAAAAAAGCAAAGTATATTTACCCCTGAGCTTAAATCCTGAGAAACAGCATCTTCATCCATCAACAATTCCGTCAAAGCATCCTCGTTAAATTCAGTATTCCTCTGCGAACCAAACCAATTGTCAGGAGGTAAAACAACAAATATGCTCAAAAACAAAACGACCGAAAGTAATATGGTTAGCAATTTTTTTCGGCCGAAATTAAAAGCCTCAACGTTTTTAGCAGCAATCAGAATGATGATGAGAAGAATATTTTTGATGAGAGAAGGGAGAGGATTAATCTCGATAAGGTCGCCAAAACAATGACAGTTATCCTCGTTACCATAAAAAAACAAAACGTACAACAGAAAAAGTGAAAACACAAGCAAAAGCAGGAGCGAACAAATACGAAAAAAACGAGGATAAAAGTTCAACAACAGCCCTACACCCAGCACAAGCTCTGCCCCTACAAAACAACGGGCTGCAAATGCCGACAAACTTAATCCTACAAAATCGAAACTATAAATATAAAGCTCGAACGCATCTATTGAGATTATCTTCAAAACTGCCGAAACAATAAATACAATCCCTATCAGTGCATTTAAGCCGTACTGTACATATTGTTTCTTCATAACAATCTCATTTTTATAAAAAAACTGCCCGATTAAATCGGGCAGTAATAATTTTATTTACATTTTAATTCGGCAGTTATACCTAAAATAGTTGATGATTCGTTCATGTCAGAACATTTCCCTTTTTCTTTATCTACTATAGTTGATGCTATTTCTTCTCCAGCAACATAAGATTTACAAGTACATTCTTTTTTACAAGAAGAGAAAGCGCCTACGCATGCTATTACAGCGATTGTTAAAAAAACTTTTTTCATTTTTTTTATATTTTAAATTAAACATGATATTTTTACAAAAATAAATATATATTTGTTTTTAACCCAAAATTAACAAAAGTATTCTTTTAGTGGAAAGCTACTCTTCAAGAAGGTCGGGTCTCAACAGTCTGGTACGCTCCAGCGACTGCTGATGAAGCCACTCATCTATCTTAGCCTGATGGCCTGACAGTAGGATTTCGGGGACTTTCCAGCCCTTATAGTCGGCAGGGCGGGTATATACAGGAGGAGCCAACAGATTGTCCTGAAAAGAGTCGGACAGTGCCGAAGTTTCATCGCCAATAGCTCCGGGTATGAGGCGCACAATGGCATCGGCCATCATGGCGGCAGGGAGCTCTCCACCCGTAAGTACAAAATCGCCAATGGATATTTCTTTTGTAATCAGGTGCTCGCGGATGCGGTGGTCTACCCCCTTGTAATGTCCGCAAAGGATAATGATGTTGCGGTATAACGAGAAACGGTTTGCTATTTTCTGGTTGAATGTCTCCCCATCGGGCGATGTATATATTACCTCGTCGTACTCTCTCTCGCTTTTCAGTTGCGATATAACCCTGTCTACAGGTTCAATTTGCAGCACCATCCCTGCCCCAAAGCCAAACGCATAATCATCAATGTGACGGTGCTTATCTGTGGAATAATCTCTCAGATTATGTACATACATTTCTACCAGCCCTTTATCTTTAGCCCTTTTCACAATAGAAAAATTCAACGGACTCTCCAACAACTCAGGAACGGCTGAAATAAAATCAATACGCATAATAAATTATTTTTATGCAAAGGTACAAATTAAACAATTACTAGGGTAACCGCATCAAAATTACATTTTAATCATCAAATTCATCAGATATCATTCTTTCGTTTCTCGCTCTCAAAGTCCCTCTCTTTGAGAAAGGGATTTAGTGAGAGTTCTGATATTCTCATTCCTTTATTCCTTTGTCCTCGAGCCGGACAGGCTCTTCCTTTTTCCTATAGCTGAAAAAGGAAGCAAAAAA
>NZ_QVMH01000016.1:0-39916 GCF_010501035.1 Paludibacter sp. 221 | reverse complement strand
ACGCTCACCAGCTGAGGCGGAAAGATTAGCTACGACTACGAAAGAATAAAATAGCAATTCTGCATATTTTGATGCGCTTGCCCTTAACAATTACAAGTATTCAGTTACAAGTCCCATTTTATTATAGTTGAGAATGACAACCTGCTCCTACTATTTGGGTTCCATCTGTATTATGGGGATAAGCATTTCTTCCATAGAAACACCCCCGTGCTGAAACGTGTTTTTATAGTAACTCACATAGTAATTGTAGTTATTGGGATAGGCAAAAAAATCGTCATTCCCCGCAAATACATATGTTGAGCTTATATTGGGGCTTGGCAAACCTATTTTGGAAGGCTGCGTTACTTCAAACACTTCTTTTTTATTGTAACTCAGGTTTTTACCCACCTTATAGCGCAGGTTTACATTCGTATTCCTGTCGCCTACTACTTTTATTGCATTATCTACCTGAATAGTACCGTGGTCGGTAGTCAGAATCACCTTGTAGCCACGACGCGAGATAGCCCTGAAAAGCTCGTAGGTAGCCGAATGTTTAAACCACGAAAGCGTTAACGAACGGTAAGCCTCAGCATCATTCGCCAACTCACGCATCATTTTCGAGTCGGTACGGGCATGCGAAAGCATATCAATAAAATTCAGCACACAAACATTCAACTGGTTGCTGTCCAGCTGAGGCAGTTGCTCAATCAGTTTTTCGCAAGCGTTTGAGTCATTTATCTTGTGGTACGAAAATGTGTAGTTTTTACGAAAACGGTTTATCTGGGTTTCTATCAAATCTTTTTCTTTCAGGTTTTTACCTTCATCCTCTTCCTCTTCAACCCACAGTTCGGGAAACATTTCCTGAATCTGCAAAGGCATCAACCCTGAGAAAATGGCATTGCGTGCATACTGGGTAGCAGTAGGCAAAATACTACAATACAGGCTCTCGTCCTCAAACTGATAAAACTCGCTAAGCATCTCGCGAATAATACGGAACTGGTCGTAACGAAAATTGTCAATCAGGATAAAGAACACTTTCTCTCCTTTATCCAAAAGAGGGAATACCTTTGTTTTAAACAGTTCCGGACTTATCAAAGGACGATTCTCCGGATGCTCGAACCAATCAAGATAATTCTTCTTGATAAATTTAGTGAACGTACTGTTTGCTTCGTCTTTTTGCATACGGAGCATTTCGTCCATACCATTATCGGTTTCGGCAAGTTCAAGCTCCCAATACACCAGTTTTTTATAAACCTCGACCCAATCTTCATAGGTCAGCGAATCATTTATCTGCATCCCTATACGCCCAAACTCCGAACGGTAAGTAGAGGTTGTATGCTCGGTAACAATCTCTTTCTTATGAATATTCTTTTTCAGTGTAAGCAGAATTTGGCTTGGGTTGACGGGCTTGGTAAGGTAGTCGGCTATTTTATTGCCAATAGCCATATCCATTATATTTTCTTCCTCGCTCTTGGTTATCATCACCACAGGCACATTTGGGTCTGTTTCCTTTATCTGTGCCAGAGTTTCCAAACCACTCAGGCCCGGCATATTCTCATCCAGGAATATTATATCAAAACTATCTTCCCGGGCAAAATCAATAGCATCTTTACCATTAGTGGCGGTAACTACGTCATATCCTTTTTCTTCCAGAAACAGGACGTAAGGGCGCAACAAATCAATCTCATCATCAGCCCAAAGTATTTTATCTTTTTTCATAAAAATCAATTTTAAACTATACTACACTAACGAATAAAAATGGGATTTGTTGGATTCATATTTTCCAAAAAAGATGAATTAATGTGAATAAGCTACAAGAATGATTTTAGAGCCAAGAATCAAGATTATGTCGTCAGTAGACTATAAACTGCAGACCCTCTCGTTCGGCGTAGCGTCCCGCTACGTCGCCATTAAAAACAAAGCTCTTGCTTTGTATGCTTCTATCGTTTAATCTTTTTACCCGATAATGGTGTTACTATCACATCTAAACAAGTTGACAATCCGGCATAATTCCTTGCGCTTGAATACAAATAATCTTCTGCCTTTTCTACAATGCCTGCACGAACAGGATTTTCGTGAATGTAATTTACTTTTTGAAGAAGAAATTTATCTTCGTAAATTATTTCTGCATGGTTTTCATGTGTCCAAACCTGATGTTTTTCATTGCGTTTATGTTGTTTTGCCGAAAACTCAAATAAGTTCAACATCCAATCACGTCTGCTTTCCGGTTCAGTGTCTATCGCTTTCAATATCTGTTTGGCAGTAAAACTTTTAAACTCCTTTATCGTTGTGCTTAAATCTCCTTTTGAACTGCGAATCACTAAATGTATGTGATTACTCATTATTACAAAAGCATATATTTCCAAGCCTTTTTGTTGTTGACAAAAACATAAACTTTCTACTACAATATCCCGATAAATACGACGCGTGAAGATATCAATCCACCTTACTATCTGAAATGTTACAAAATGTAATCCATCTTGTTCCTTTATCTGGTATCCTGTACTCATTCTTTATTCTTGTCTTTTGTGTTTTGTGTTTGCAAAGCAGGAGCTTTGCTTTTAGCAACGACGTAGCGGGACGCTACGCCGAACAGAGGGTTTTGAATATAGAATATATCTTTTTCGCAATAAATTATGTCCCTTTTTGTGACACGAAATTGAGCGTAGCTAAATTTCACCTCTCATTTTACTCATTTAGCCCGCTAAATGAGTAAAATAAAGTCAAAATTTCCCTAAAAAATTACCAAAATTTATCTTGCGAGTAAAATTTAAAACAACCTCTAAGACATCATCGGATTATAAATCCGATGAGACAGACATTACTTTTATTCCTTACCCCTCGCGCGCTACTAATTATTATTTCTTACTTCAAATAATACTCCTGCATAAATGTGGTATAAGTACTCAGAGCGTTGTTTTGCATCATTACATTCAGGTTTCGTTGAGTACCCAATAAGTTACGGTAGTTGCTTCCACGAAGCCCCTCGAACAACTCACGCTCTTTTACTATCCTCATCAGATACGATTTTGCAATGTTGGCATCATTAAAGCTACCGATGATAATAACCTGCTGGTCGCCTACATTTTCCAACGATATATTCAAATTGAGCATACCGTAATTTTGAGAGTTATAAGCATCCACATCAGCCTTGAACTTATCAAAATTCACAGAGCCTCTCATAATATATACTGCTACAAAGTGAGGTTTTTCGGGTTGATAAGCAAACAGCCCCTTGTACAATTCCAACTCCTCTTCAGGCTCAGGCTCAGGCTCTTGAACTTGTACCGGAGTTTCTGCCGCTTCGGGCTGTTCTACCACCGCTACTTCTTCTTTTTTCTCCGGCTCTTGCACCGCTACAACCTCCTGTTGCTGCTCTTGCTTAGCTTCCTCCTGTTTTTGTTCAGGCTGCTGAGCTATAGGACGTTCGGGTTGTACCGGAGTTTCTTTTTTCTTTTCCTCTTCTTTAGGTTTTGTTTCTTTCGGTCGGCTTGTAGTAGGCTTCGCCGGAATTTTTCCTAAATGCTGAGCTTGGAACGACAAATAATCGTCCAGACCTAAAATGCGAATCAGCGCAAAGTTTTCTTCCGATATAATTACCTCCTGAATACCCAACCGTGTCACCCAGTCGGCAATGGTCAGGTCTGAATTGATAGAATTAAGATACCACACCGCTTCTTCGTACGATTCAAAATTAGTTACCGAAAGCACCTGTTGGGTATCATCCAGCAAGTTCAGAACCAAATCGAACTCCTTCACCATGAAGCGTGTAAAGTTAAACGCAGCCACCTGATACATCAGTTGGTACATGTCTTGCTGTTCGGCACTGCTTATAAGCATAACACGGTGTTTGCCTTGCATCTCGGGCGAAAATGCTTTTTCCGACGTAATGCCTTCTTCTTCCATTACCGCCTTCAACTCATCGCCCCGGCGAGTAAGCAAAGTTCCGTGCGAGGTTCCTGTTTGCGCTTCGCGCCCCTGACGGATAAGTGCCACAATATCTTTAGCCATTGCACTCACATCGCTCTGAGGGTAGGTTTCGACCACCTCGTTAAGGGCTGTTTCAAAGTTTTGAGGCGTATCGGTCTTTCCTATGCTCAACGCACTAAGGAACTTAAATTTAGGCATCAGGTTGGAAAGTGGAAAATTCTTCTCAGCATACCCGGTATTCCGAACAACTGTACGGAAATCGTTGTTTGAATAAGCCTGATAAGTGGCCGCATACAGCGAATCCTGCTGTTTCTGCATCCGGTTGAACTGTTCTATATAATTAGGTTGCGAGAGTATTTGTGCATACTTGCTTTTAGGATAATTATTAATAATCCTTGTTCTGTAAGCATTAGCTCCGGCGGTGTTCTGCTGTTTGGTTTCCACCAGATAAAGCTGGAAATAAGCATCGGGCACACGCTCGTCAGACCTAAAACGGCGGATAAAATCCTCATACGTATCAATCGCCATAGGCAGGTCGTTGAGCCTGTCCTTGTAGATAGCACCCATATTGAGCAGTGCATCTGCTATCTCAGCATTCGAGCGGCTTATTTGCTCCGGAGTGGCAGGTATCTGACGCAAGTAGTATTCCGGCTTCGTATCGTCCATTGCTGCCGGAGTGGCTGCTGTTCCGTCACCGCTTTCTATGTCTCCTGTTTCGGTTCCGTCACCCATTGCATCAAACGAGCTATCTGCAAACATAGCTGTCGATTTGTTCGAGCGTCGCCAGTTATCTTCCAGCTTACGGTTTCCCCACTGCCGTTGGAAATCTGATTTACCCGAACGTATTAGATTCGGATTGTAAAAATACCACTTGCCGGCATTAGCACCAATAGGCCCTCCGAGTGGCACAAAACGGTCACCTTCATCACGCTGCTGCTGTTCGGCTTGCAGCTTTGCACGTTCCTCGGCTTCGGCTTTATCCTTAATCACTTTTTCTATGATTTTCAGTTGCTTGTCTTTAGGCAGAGTAGCAAGATGCTGCAAGCTATCCTGTAGCACAACTACTTCATACTCCCTCGTCAAATCGCTCAATACTTCTGCCAGCTTCGCAACACGTGCATAATCGCTGTTCTCGTTCGTAAGTATTTTCGATGCTTCATCGTAATTAGGCTGTGCTTTCACATATTCGCGCCGGCCGTAATACAAGTCGCCCAAAGTAATAAGCGTCACCGCTTTTTCCACCCCCTTGCGGGTACTGGATTCTACCGATAAATCATAGTTTTCTATAGCGCGCGCGGTGTCGCCATCGTGCAAATATATATTGCCAATAGCATAATATATCTGGTCGAGATATTCCTTGTTATTCGCGTTTTTTGCCATTTTGCGCAAGTCCTTCAGCACTTTCTCCTTATCGCTGCCCGACACCAGTTGCGCCTTGCTTATACGCGCATTAAAGTCCATTGTATAAGGCGGATTCATCTTTATAACATCCGAATAGGCTTTTGTGGCAGCCTGCTTGTCGCCCGTTTGCTCGTAAAGCTGTGCCAGCAGAAAAGTAAAACGTTGCTTCATGGCTTTATCCCGCTCGCGGGATAGAGACAATTCTACAAAAGGGATTGCATCTTTATACTGTCCTTTTTTGAGAAGAAGTACAGCGTTGGCCGATGCCGAAAGCCCGATACTTGTGCTTCGCAGGTCATCCTGATTCACTTTTTCAAGCATTTGCTCGGCCTCGTAAATCCAGTCCATCTCTACATAAGCCCGCACCATCCACAGTTGGCACTGTGCCACAAGGTCTTTATCGGCAGAATAATATTTGGAAATATAAGAGAACGTACCTACCGAGCCTAAAAAGTCGGCTTTATGAAATTCAGCTTTTCCTATCATCATCCAAGCCTCTTTAAGTGCCGGATTAAACTCGTTCTGATTGTAAAAAGCCTGATATTCGGGGTCGTTCCATTTTTTCAAATCGCGCTTGGGCTTCACCTTTATCGAGTGGAGTTTAATGGCTTTACGGCTTTTCTCAATCGTTTTATCCATGTTGGAAGTGCCTGCCGTAGCATTGGAGTGGCGGCTGATAGGATACATAGGGATGATAGTGGAATAATCATCCTGATTTGCCGACAGGATATTTTTCAACCCCTCGTTATAACTCTCACTCCCGTTGAACGCAACGTTATATTTCGTTGTCATAGAGTGAAAATTACGGGTAAGCCACGTGTTCTTTTTCGTAGAGCAACCGTAAAAAAGGAATAACAATAAACTTATGCTGAAAAGTACTTTAATTTTTTTATCCATACATAAAAAAGGCCTTTTTGCCTCCTCTAAAAAATGTGTAATATTTAAAACACAAAAAAAGCTATTCTATTGTATTTTAACTTACAAAAATAAATAAAATTGCACGGTAATGGCTAACTTTGCATGGAAAAAACCTAAAAAGATGCTTATACTTATCATCATATTAATATTTCTGGCAGTTATCGTTTTTTTATTTACTTATCTGAACCGCCGCAACAAGACCGAAGAGGTAGAAATAACACCCGTAGACAGCGAGTGTTGTGGGGCACACGAGGTATGTGAAAAAGAAAGCCTGCTCAACTCAAGCAACAAGGTAGTGTATTATGATGATGAAGAATTAGACGCCTTGTCGGGAAAAAGCCCTTCGGCCTTTACTAAAGAACAAATAAACCAACTTTCCGAAGTATTCTACACATTGCGCGAAAGCGACGTAGCCGGATGGCTGCGCAGCCTGCAAATGAGGCAAATAGAACTCCCCGACGAGTTGAAAGAAGAAGCGCTACTTATCGTCAGAGAGCGTAGAGGGCTGTAATGCTTTCTTGTATATTATTATACAATTAGTCGTTTTCGTCGTCGTCGTACAAGTTGTTCAGCTCGAAAGACAAGCTATCATATTCTTTTCTCCAAGCATCTATTATTTCTTTTGGAGTATCTTTCGGAGCATTGCGCATCACTTCTTCAACTTCTTTTATTTCTTTTTCCAGTTCTTCGCGTCTATTTCCCATAGCTATTGTTTTTTAGTTTATTACATAAAAAGAAAACAAGCCGGAGAATGAAAAGTTCAAAGCTACACGGAAACAAAGAAATTATTTATTGAAATTCCGCAACTTTATATTGGTCAGCACCTTTTTGGTATGGAGCGAGAAATCGCTATTCATCATCCAGCCATAGTATCCCATGTCTTTTACAAACACTTCGGTCACCTTCTGCCCCTTATATTTACCAAAGTTAAAGACCTCCTCGCCTCGCTCATTGTAGATAATACGCCCTGCAAAATCCACATTATCGGTATGGGCTGTAAATTTGGCAAGAAACTCCACATCATTCTGAAGTTCGGGATAACGGTCGAGCTGGGCTTGCAGCACCTCGTAGGTAGCCAGCGTATCGGCCTCGGCGCTATGGGCGTTATCAAGGTCTTTGTCGCAGTAAAATTTATAAGCTGCCCCCAAAGTGCGCTGCTCCATTTTATGAAAAACAACCTGTACATCTACAAACTTACGTTTCATAAGGTCTATATCAACATCAGCCCGCAAAAGTTCTTCGGCCAAAAGCGGTATATCAAACCTGTTTGAGTTATACCCTGCCAAGTCGCAACCTTCAATATCGCGCACTATCTCTTTGGCCACATCCTTGAAAGTGGGGCAATCCTTCACATCATCGTCGGTTATGCCATGCACCTCGGTAGCCGAAGGGGCTATAGGTATTTGCGGATTAATACGGAGGGTCTTTGTCTCCTCCCTTCCGTTAGGAGATACTTTATGATAAGAGATTTCGACGATACGATCGTATACGATATTAGTTCCGGTTGTTTCCAGATCGAAAAAAACAATAGGGTTTTTTAAATTCAGTTTCATCAGGGTTTCAATAGTTTTTTTTCTGCTTCGTGTACTTTATCAAAAGAAAACTCTTTCAGAATGTCGTTCTTATAATTCACAATTTCGTCATTGCATAAGTTACCGATGCTTCCCTCGTGGGTATGACGTACTGCTTTCTCAGGTTTAAATTTTCCGGCTTCGATTTCGAGCCCTACCTGCTTGTAGGCATCACGGAAAGGCACTCCGCCCAACACCAGGTTATTTACTTCTTCTACGCTAAAAATAGCATCGTATTTAGGGTCGTCCAATATATTTTCATTCACCACCACCTTGCTCATCATCATATTTGTCATTTCGAGGCAGGCGTTCAGCTCGGCAAAGGCAGGGATGAAAATCTCTTTCGTTATCTGCAAATCGCGGAAATATCCCGACGGCAGATTATTGGTAACCAGCGTAATTTGCTGAGGTAGCGATTGTATTTTATTGCATTTGGCACGGGTCAGTTCAAACACATCAGGGTTTTTCTTATGAGGCATAATACTCGAACCTGTGGTAAATTCATCCGGCAACTTGATGAAACCGAAATTCTGCGAAGTAAACATGCAGGCATCGAAAGCCAACTTGGAAACGGTAGCCGCAACACTTGCCAAAGCGGTAGAAACAATGCGTTCCATCTTTCCACGCCCCATTTGGGCATATACCACGTTGTAGTTCATGGTATCGAAGCCCAGAAGCTCGGTAGTCAGGCCACGGTTGAGCGGAAACGACGAGCCGTAGCCAGCCGCCGACCCAAGAGGATTGCGGTTAGTTATTTTCCATGCAGCAAGGAGCATTTGCAAATCGTCGGCAAGGCTTTCGGCATAAGCTCCAAACCAAAGTCCGAACGACGATGGCATAGCAACCTGCAAGTGGGTATATCCGGGCATCAACACGCCCTTGTAGCGGTCGCTCTGGCTTATAAGCGTCGAGAGAAGCTCAACTACAGCCTGCACCGTTTTTTCAATCTCGCCACGCGAGAATAGTTTCAGGTCGAGCAATACTTGGTCGTTGCGCGAACGTCCGCTATGTATTTTTTTGCCTACATCGCCCAGTTTGCGGGTAAGCATCAGCTCTACCTGCGAATGAACGTCTTCTACCCCTTCTTCTATCTCGAAACTGCCTTCGTCGGCAATCTGATATATATTCCTCAACTCGCTTAGCAACAACACAAGCTCGTCTTTTTGCAACAAGCCTACCGACTCAAGCATAGTAATGTGAGCCATCGACCCAAGTACATCGTATTTTGCCAAATACAAATCCATCTCACGGTCTATCCCTACGGTAAACTGCTCTATCTTTTTATCAACCTGTATGTTTTTTTCCCACAGCTTTTGTGCCATAATAAATTAAGTAGTTACGAGTTACAAGTTACAAGTTATTTGCGAATAAGCATTAGGCCAACTGTCTGATTAATTGGCATATTAACTTCAAGCTCTTTTTTATCCGTTAGCAGTATTGCTCGCAGCCTTAGCTATAACATCGGCCACCATATTAATGCCCTCTTTCAGTTTTTTATCCACCATCATTTTCACCATGGCAGGCAGGTCGGCTTTCAGGGTGAGTTTCATGCGGGTATCATTTTCGGCAACCTCTTTCAGTTGTATCCACGCATTAATACTGATAGGGATATTTTCGGTTTCCAGCTTTATGGTTTTATTCGGTTCGCGCTCGATAATACGAAACCCTACTTCGCCCAAACCATTCACTGTAAAATGGCAGCTATCTTTGTCAAAACGGACATCTTTAAGTTCGGCAGGCGCACCTTCCGCGCTTTTCAGTTTTTCCAGATTGGTGAGGTCGCTAAGAAGATTAAAAACCACTTCTTCATTCGAAGAAATGGTTTTTATGTCACTTTCATAAGTTGTCATAAATATATTTTATAGTTCCCATTATTTCGGGCGGTACATTACAACGTACCCCAAAAAGAGGGAGAAAGGCATTATTATACTTTCCACGTAGAGGGGCTTTTGCGCCACTCTTTCAATGCTTCCACGTCGCTCTCGGCAATGTAGTTGGTAGCCAGAGCTTCGGCTATAACAGCATCGTAATTACAAAGCGTGGTCAACTTCACCTTTGCTTGTTTGAAACGTTGCTCTGCTTCGGGGAAACCATAGGTAAAGATAGCTATCATTCCTAAAACATCTGCACCGTTATTCTTGATAGCCTCGGCAGCTTTCAGGCTGCTTCCTCCGGTCGAAATAAGGTCTTCAATAATCACCACTTTTTGTTTCGGACGCAAATCGCCCTCAATCATGTTTTCCAATCCGTGGTCTTTAGGAGTAGGACGTATATATATGAATGGCAATCCAAGTTGGTCGGCTACCAAAGCACCTTGTGCAATAGCCCCCGTTGCCACACCTGCTATAACCTCTACATCAGGATACATTTCGAGTATCAGGCGGCTTAATTCCAGTTTGATAAAAGAACGTGTAAGCGGATACGACAGCGTTTTGCGGTTGTCGCAATAAATAGGCGATTTCCAGCCCGACGCCCACGTAAACGGGTTATTTGGTTGCAGCTTTACAGCCTTGATTTTCAAAAGTTTTTCGGCAATAATCTTTTCTAAAGGTTTCATTCTTCTGTGATAGTTTAAATAGTGTAGCAATTTATTTTTATACCTTGTATAAATCACCTACAAAAGTACACAATCTAATCAAGACGATAAAATAATAAAGTATATTTTACAGCATTATTTTGCGCAAACCCATATTCCCGTATCATTCCGTTTTGTCGGCGTACAACTATCTATGTCGGCACGGATATCACTCTTCGTTTACACACAGTTTATCAGTAAACAAAGTCCCCTGAAGGTGGTCGTACTCATGCTGGAAAATCACACCAATAAAATTCTCGAAACGGGAGCCTCCCTGCAAATGTTCTTTTATTGTCTCACCCTGTTCGTTCAGATATTCCACCTCTATCCACTTGTACCTTAATGAAGTACCCGAAGCGTCGGGAACAGACAAGCAACCATCGTCGTCGAAACAAAACATATCTTCGGAATGAGCCGTTATTTTAGGATTAACAACCACCTCCACCGGATATTCAGGTTTGTCGATACGTACGAAAAGAAACAAATTGCGCCCGATACCCACTTGAGGCGCAGCAAGTCCCACTCCATTTTCCAATTCAAGAGTAACCCGCATACGCTGAACCAACAGTTGTAAAGCCTCATTATCTTTTACTTTTTTAATGTCGAGGGATTTTTGCCTGAGAAAGAGAGAATCCTTCTCATCAGTTGTAAGCAATACACGCAAAGGCGTATCGGCATCGCCGCTATATATCAAATCTTTTTCTTTTTTAGTCATATCGCTATTGCTACACGAAAATAAAACACAGCTAAATGCAAATAAAAAAAACAGCTTCTTCATTCAAAACACCAAACATTTTACATTTTAATCAAGGCTTCCACATAATAATATATAAAGAAACCTGCCACTACCAGCTTAGCCACCGTACCTACCAAAAATCCGACAAACGAACCAAAGCCCGCTTTCACAGCATCGGCACTCGCACGGCCCGACAACAACTCGCCCACCACAGCCCCTACAAACGGGCCGAGAATAATTCCCCAAGGAGCAAAAAACAGCCCTGCCACCACACCTATAGCACTGCCGATAGTGCCCCACCGGCTACCGCCAAAACGCTTTGTGCCCCATATAGGTATATAATAATCGAGCACCTGTATAGCAATCACAATAATAGCCCAGATAACAAGAAAATTAGTCGAAAACTGGATTTTATCAGTAAAATGCAGCAACAAGATACCGACATAACTCAACGGCACACCGGGTATGATAGGCAAAATACAACCGGCAAACCCCAAAAGCACTAATATTCCGGCAACGATAATAAGAAATATATCCATAAGAATCAGACTACTTTTATTAGATGTTGTACTTATCAGCACCCCCCTTTTATCAAAAAAGGAGTACTCACTAAAAAATTGAAATCAAAAGTATTACTTTATCATTAACATACAATAAAAATATGCTTTTTTCTAACTTGTTTTATTAAATAAACACTATTTTTGAACATCAAAAACATGATGGGTATATGGAAAAAATCAATCACACCGTTATGCCTAAACAAAGAATAGGCATAGCACTTAGCGGAGGCGGAATAAAGGGCCTGTGCCACGCCGGAGCCCTGAAAGCATTGGAAGAATACGGGATAAAACCGGATATTATTTCGGGCGTGAGTGCGGGAGCTATCGTAGGAGCCTTGTATGCCGACGGGCATAGCCCCGATGAAATCGGAGATTTTTTCAGGAATGTGACTTTCAGGCAAATGACAAAGATTGAAATGCACGGCGGCTTTTTCAAGATAAACGAGTTTGAAAACTTTCTGGACGAAAGGCTTCGTGCCAAAAACTTTGAAGATTTGCAGATAGAGCTGAAAATAGTGGCTACCGATTTGGATAAAGGAAAAAGCGTCACCTTCTCGCAAGGCACTTTGCTACAAAAAATCATAGCATCGTGCACTGTACCCGTACTGTTTGCACCTACAGCAATCGACGGGATAAACTACGTAGACGGCGGAGTGCTGAAAAACTTTCCGGTATCTACCATCAGAGAAGATTGCGACGTGCTGATAGGCATCAACGCAAGCCCGATGGTGGCAGCCGAATATAAACTCGGAATAATGAGCGTAGCCATGCGCTCGTACCACTTCATGATGAAAGCAAACACGCTTCATGATAAGGAGATATGCGACATATTGATAGAGCCTACCGACATGGGCAACTATGATACTTTTGATGTAGGAAAAGGCAACGAGATATTTGAAGTAGGATATACATCTACAAAAAAAATCATCGAAGAAAGCAATTTTCTGTCTAAAATAAAGTAAAAAACAAAGATAAAGGCACAAAATGCCAATCAATTCAACAAAGATTAAAAATTTTGATTATTTTTGTAGAGAATTTACAACAAAACAATAAAATAAATTATGCTTTCAGTATCAGAACGTTTGGCAGCTCTTTCACCATCCGAAACGCTTGCTATGTCTCAAAAAAGTAATGAGCTAAAGGCTCAAGGTATTGATGTGATTAACCTTAGTGTAGGCGAACCCGACTTCAACACACCTGACCATATTAAGGAAGCTGCAAAACAAGCTGTTGACAACAACTTCTCGTTTTACTCTCCGGTTCAGGGCTACCCTGCTCTACGCAATGCAATTTGTGCAAAACTGAAAAACGAGAATAATCTGGATTACAAGCCGGAACAAATCATCTGCTCAAACGGAGCTAAACAATCGGTTTGCAACGTTCTTTTAGCCGTAATCGGCAAAGGCGACGAAGTAATTATCCCTGCCCCATACTGGGTAAGTTACCCCGAAATGGTAAAACTAGCCGACGGCACTTCGGTTTTCATCTATGCCGGCATCGAACAGGATTTTAAGATTACTCCCGAACAACTGGAAAAAGCCATCACTCCTAAAACGAAAGCTATCATCCTTTGCTCTCCGTCGAACCCTACAGGGAGCGTATATACCAAAGAGGAATTGAAGGCATTGGCTGATGTGCTGGCTAAACACCCGGACATCGTAATTATTGCCGACGAAATATACGAACATATCAACTACTTGGACAAACACGAAAGTATCGCACAATTTGAAAACGTACGCGAACGTGTAGTGATTATCAACGGAGTTTCGAAAGGATATGCAATGACCGGATGGCGCATCGGCTGGATTGCTGCACCACAATGGGTAGCATCTGCCTGCAACAAACTGCAAGGACAATACACCTCAGGCCCATGCTCTGTAGCTCAAAAAGCTGCTGAAGCTGCATACACCGGAGATCAAACCTGTGTAGGAGAAATGCGCAAAGCATTCGAACGCCGCAAAAACCTTGTGGTAGAACTGGCACGCCAGATTCCGGGACTGAAAGTGAACGAGCCTAAAGGCGCTTTCTATATTTTTCCCGACTGTAGCGCATACTACGGAAAATCGTACAACGGACGAAAAATAAACGATGCCGGAGAACTGGCAATGTTCCTGCTCGAAGAAGGACACGTAGCCTGTGTGGGCGGAACTGCTTTTGGTGCTCCAAACTGCATACGTATGTCGTACGCTACTTCGGACGAAAACCTGAAAGAAGCATTTGCACGCATCAAAAACACACTGGCCAAATTGAGTTAAGTTTAAAACATCACAATTACAACAGTATAAAAAAAGCGTTTAGATAGCAATCTAAACGCTTTTTATATTTTTCAATATGCTCTCAGTTTATATCTTGAATATATTTATAGATGCGTATATTACGCAATGTAATAGTGGGATAGCCCGTAAAGGCTTTGTTTTTTTAAGCACAAATATTTAACGAGTGCTATCAAACACTACATCCGCTCAGGTACTTCTATACCTAACAGGCTCATTCCGGCTTTTACAACACGGGCTACGCAAGCAGACAGCACCAAGCGGAAACGTTTTAGCTCCATATCTTCCTCGCGCAGTATCGAGAAATCGTGATAAAACTGGTTATATTCCTTCACCAAGTCGTACACATAATTGGCTATCAAGGCCGGACTAAATTCCTCACCTGCCTGACGCACAACGGTCTCAAATTCGCTCAATGTCTGAATAAGAGTGCTTTCCTTGTCTGATATCTCCAATCCCTTGTCAAGTTCGGAAGTAAGAGCTATTCCTTGTTCTTCGGCCTTACGCAACACTGATTTGATACGGGCATGGGTATATTGTATGAAAGGGCCTGTATTACCATTAAAATCAATCGACTCTTTCGGGTTGAAGGTCATATTCTTACGAGGGTCAACCTTCAATATAAAATACTTCAGTGCACCAAGCCCTACCACACGTGCTACATTGTCTATTTCTTCTTCGCTATTGTTGTCAACCTTGCCAAGCTCTATTGCCGTTTCGCGTGCGGTGCTTATCATTTCTTCCACCAAATCGTCAGCATCTACCACTGTCCCCTCACGGCTTTTCATTTTACCTTCGGGCAGCTCCACCATTCCGTACGAGAAGTGTACCAAGCTCTTTCCCCACTCGAAGCCAAGTTTATCCAACAAGATAGAAAGCACCTGAAAATGATAATTCTGCTCGTTTCCTACCACGTACACCATTTTATCAATAGGATAATCGTCGTACCGCAGTTTTGCAGTACCAATGTCCTGAGTCATATAAACCGACGTACCATCGGCACGTAGCAAAAGTTTTTCGTCCAAGCCTTCGGCAGTCAGGTCAGCCCATACAGAGCCATCCTCACGGCGATAGAAAGCACCTTTTTCCAAGCCTTCTTCTACCTTGCTTTTTCCTTCGAGGTAGGTTTCCGACTCGTAATATATTTTATCAAAATCTACTCCCAGTTTCTTATAAGTTTCATCAAATCCGGCATACACCCAGCCATTCATCATTTCCCAAAGCTGACGGACTTCGAGGTCGCCGTTTTCCCAGGCCCGCAGCATATTTTGAGCTTCGAGTATAAGCGGAGCATTTTTCTTTGCATCCTCCTCGCTCATACCGTCGGACATGAGTTGCTTTATTTCTTCTTTATATTTTTTATCGAATATCACATAGTACTTACCCACCAGATGGTCGCCTTTCAGCCCCGAACTTTCGGGAGTTTCGCCATTACCAAAAAGTTTCCACGCAAGCATCGATTTGCAAATATGGATGCCACGGTCGTTTACGATATTTGTCTTTACCACTTTCCAGCCATTTGCCTTTTGAATTTCAGAAATACTGTAACCCAATAAGTTATTGCGGATATGTCCTAAGTGAAGCGGCTTGTTGGTGTTTGGCGACGAGTATTCTATCATCATCAGTCGGGCATCGTCAGCCGGTTGCTTTATGCCGTAATGCTCATTGCTATAGATAGAGTTAAGCTCCCCTATCCAGAAAGATTTATTTATCACAAGGTTCAGAAAGCCTTTTATAACATTGTAAGCAACGATAAAAGGCTGGTTTTTAACCAGATATTCGCCTATTTCTTTTCCCGCATCTTCGGGCGATTTTCGCGCCGCTTTTACAAACGGGAAAACAACTATTGTAACATCCCCGTCAAATTCTTTCTTCGTTTTTTGAACCTGTACTTCGCCCGAAGCAACATCTACGTTATAAAGCGCTTTCACGGCATCAGCCGTTACCATCCCGATAGTTTGGTCAATATTCATACCTTGCTGTTTTTATTGAGTTTGCAAAGATAAAAAAAGAATTTAGAATTATTAGAATCAAGAAACAAGAGCCAAGAATCAAGACAAAAGAAATAAGAATGAGGAAAAAGGTGAAAGGGAAAAGTATAAAGTTACTTACTTGCCTCTCACCTTTGTCTCATCGGATTTGCAATCCGATGATATACTAATGGCGGATTTTAAATCCGCAGATAATAGCTTTCGGATTGCCGCTCGAACTTGTTCGCTTGGTTTACCAAGAAATCCGAAAGACAAAGACATTATCCGTAAAGCGGACTTTAAGCCGCTATACGGAAAGAAAAACCTATGTGTTCCTATGTGTAGCCTAACTGAACCTATGTGTCGTAAAAAGAATCAAGAGCCAAGATTTACCTGTTGAAAACCGTATAAGATGGTTCGTTCGGAGTATAATCCTCGTCGTCCCATAGCGCACTGGTAATCATCAGGTCGGCACTATAGCGGTTGCAGGCAATAGGCACATTATGCACCCGACACTGGCGAAGCAACATCTGAATGTCAGCCTCGTGAGGTTGGGCATTCAAATCGTCGATAAGGAATATAGCCAAATCTATCTGCTTGCGGACTACCAATGCTGCTATCTCGGCATCGCCACCCATCGGGCCCGAGTTCATACGGGTAATATCCACTTCAATACCACGTTCCTGCATGGCCTTCTGTATCAATCCCCCTGTAGTTCCGGTACATACAAGCTTATGTCTTGATAACATATCGGCATTATACAAAGCCCAGTCAACCATATCAGCCTTACGGCGGTCGTGTGCAACAAGTGCGATAGTAAGTTTCCTTTTCATAACAACTACAATTTAAATTCTATTTTTGAAAATCGATAATATGATGGATTGATATAATGCCAACAACCTTGTCCGACGCATCCGACTCGGTTACCGCCAAATTGGTGATATTATTTTTGTCCATTATCTGGAGCGCTTCGGTAAGCATATGGTCTTTCGCAATGCGTTTAAAGCCCGCTGTCATAAAATCAACGGCTTTCAGTTGCTTTATGTCGTCGAAACGTTGAATGGCACGGCGTATATCACCGTCGGTAATTACCCCTGTCACCTGTTCCTGAGCATTGTAAACCATTGTCATCCCCAAACGTTTGTTACTAACTTCGTAAATCACATCTTTAAACAGCGTATTTTCATAAACCTTAGGAACTTCCGTAGTCATCTGGTCTTTTACGCGCGACAACAACTGTCGCCCTAAAGCCCCTCCGGGATGATACAGCGCATAATTCTCTGCCTTGAAATTACGGCGTTCCATCAGGCAAATCATCAACGCGTCGCCCATAACCAAGGTAGCTGTAGTGGAGGTAGTAGGAGCCAACCCAAGCGGACAAGCCTCTTTTTCGACCCCAACATTCAGCACAAGTGATACACCTTTAGCTAAAGGCGACTGCAGATTTCCGGTCATTGCCATCAGGTAACAACCCAAACGCTTAAGGGGAGGAATCAGGTTGATTATTTCGGACGAGCTACCGCTATTTGATATCAACAATACAATGTCATCTTTCGTAATCATTCCTAAGTCGCCGTGCATGGCTTCAGCTGCATTTACAAAAATGCTTTGAGTACCGGTAGACGATAGAGACGACGAAATTTTATGCCCTATTATACCCGTTTTGCCAATACCCATTATTACCAGCTTACCCTTGCAGTTGTATATAAGTTCAACGGCCTCGTTCATTTCTTCCCCGATTTTATCGGCTGTTTTGGCAAGTTCGTTTATTTCAAGCTGAAATATTTCCTTGCTCCTTTTTACAAAATCCATACAATAGTTACAAGTTATTAGTTACGAGTTACAAGTGTCTTATTCTATAAGGCTGTTCAAAAAATATTTTGTCCGCAGGTTACAAATGTTACCGCGCGAATCTTTCGCATGGTAAGGTGAGATTAATATTCTATAGCTTTTGGCACATTGGCATATTAGCCGTATTGGCACATTTAAATTCCTTTTGTAGTATTATCAATCAAAATAGCCTGCTCCAATATACCGCGAATATCAGACAAGTAAATCTGGTTTGGCCCATCCGAAAAGGCATGGTCGGGGTCGGGGTGCACTTCGGCAAAAACAGCATCCACTCCCACAGCCAAGGCCGCACGCATCAGGTAAGGAATCATTTCACGGTTACCACCTGTAGAATCGCCCTGTCCACCGGGTTTCTGAACAGAGTGTGTAGCATCAAAAACAACCGGGAACCCAAATTTACGCATTTCCACCAGTCCGGTCATATCAACCACTAAATTGTTGTAACCAAAACTACTGCCCCGCTCGCAAAGCAATATACTCTCGTTGCCCGAATCCCTCAGTTTATCCACCACATTTTTCATATCCCACGGAGCCATAAACTGGCCTTTCTTCACATTCACCACTTTGCCTGTTTTAGCTGCAGCTACCAGCAAATCAGTCTGACGCGAGAGGAAAGCAGGTATTTGAAGGACATCCGCCACTTTCGCAACTATCTCACATTGCCACGATTCGTGTACATCTGTCACAATGGGTAAATCCAATTCCATCTTCACCCGTTGCAAAATTTCAAGCCCCCTCTTGATGCCTACGCCACGAGGCGATTTTACGGAAGAGCGGTTGGCCTTATCAAACGATGATTTAAAAATAAGATTGATGCCCAAGTCCTCACAAATGCTTTTAAGGGTTTGGGCAACTTCCATTGTCATTTCTTCCGTTTCGATGGCACACGGACCGGCTATGAGAGCAAAACGCCCGTTTCCACCAATGGAAAAACGATTGGATATGTTTATTTCGTGCGTTGGTATCAACATTTTTCTTATGTTTCTATAATTTATTATTATTTGGAATAAACCCTCACCCAGTCCACCTCAAGCAATCCTTTTGCAGCTTTCTGCTTTTCTGCAATGAAAGAATTGAATCCCAAGTACATTTTTTCGTGAGGTATATGATTGGATGTACGGTAAACAACCTGATTATTAATCATCCAAACCATTTCTTTTTCCGACCACATCAGAGTGTATATAAAAAATCCGGATGGATTCAGTCCTGCTATTTTTTGCTGTGCTTTCCCTTTTTTATCAGTTACTCCCAATTTAATTGCTTTGCCATCGTAATGAAAAACTTCGACCAATGGCAACCTGTCTTCGGAAGCCAGCCAAAAAGCATGGTTTATTTTACCTGTACAACGAATTTTAGCCTGGAAGATTCCATATTTCTGACTGAATTTAGCCCCTGATTGCATTATGTCAGAAGTGTATTCATATTCCCGTTCAATAAATCCTTTTGTAGCATCCCATGCACGGGCTTTCACCTTTTCGTGATTAGTAGCAAGGCGTAAAACACCGTTGAAAACGGATATATTTTCACCCGAATTATTCGCCTGCTTCTCATTCACCAAAGAATAATCTCCTATCAAAGAAGGAGATTTCTGATAAAACCCGAAATTCCAATTGGATTTTGACAACACGTTCCAATCAAACTCTTCTGAAAAACTTTTCTTGAAAGGATAATAAGTTTCAAAATTATCCGGTTTTTGCCGGAGGTAGAATTGAATATCAATATTGTTTTTCAGGGTTTCAAATCTTACTATTTTCTTATATTCGTCGGTATCCTGCGAACCTGCTTTTTCAAGTTTTTTCTTTTCCTCTTTTATATTTACCGAGCCTAAGGTACGCGACAAGTCTTTATACTCCGAAAGCTCTACCGATTCCTTTACTGCAAAATAACGCTCCATGTCAGTTTGAAACTGATTGAGTTCAGTCTCGAATTTTGCGGTAGAGGTGAGCTTTCCAAAAAGTTTTTTCCAAAATAAATTCATAAGCAGTTACAAGTAAATGGTTACAAGTCTTATTCTCAGACAATTGAGAATAATATATTTCTATTATTTAAAAAAGAATCAACACGATACGATAGATTGATAAAAAATCACATATAAAATATCAGTCTCACTGATTATAAATCCGAAAGGACAGAGAAAGACTCGGCACTATCTAAAACATAAAAATTATAACTTATGTTCTCTGCTATACATTTCTCTGCTTTCATTACATCAATCTCGTTCAGCAAACAATCGAAAAAACCATCTTCGTTAATCAGGTATAAAGGTATATCATGCTCACCCACCAACCCCGATGCCAGCACATCAAACATTTCGTCAAGGGTTCCGTATCCACCGGGCAAAACAACGAATAAATCGGCAATCTCCTTCATCTTCCGTTTTCGCTCCGACAAATCTTTTACCGTAATAAACTGTGTCGGAAATTTGCTCTGACGATTCATCCTGACGATAGGCTCGGCTATCACCCCTATGATATCACCGCCTTTACTACTTGCACCACCGGCCACAGCCGACATCAACCCTCCGTCGGCACCACCGTACACCAGCGTATTGCCACTTCCTGCAATTAATTCGCCGAGACGAAAAGCGGATTGCTTATAGGCCTCGGCGATATTATTACTTGAAGAACAAAAAACACAAACATTTACTCCAAACCCCTCTAAATTCAAGCCCCTCCGGCCCTCCCCTAAGGGGAGATCTGCCGAGTGCGATTGATTATCGGTATTTGCATTCATTAGCCATGTTTTTTATTTTCAAAAAAACCAATTTTACAATTCTCTTAAAGCCCCTCCTTTGGAGGGGTTGGGGAGGCGCTTATGCATCAATATTGGCATAAGTTGCGTTCTCTTCGATAAACTGACGGCGTGGAGCCACATCATCGCCCATAAGCATAGAGAACACATGGTCTGCTGCTGCCGCATTATCAATAGTAACCTGACGCAACGTGCGGTTTTCAGGATTCATGGTTGTTGTCCAAAGCTGTTCGGCATTCATTTCACCCAAACCTTTATAGCGTTGTGTATGGACAGCCCCCTCATTACCACCGCCATATTTTTCAATAAACGCCTGACGTTGCTGGTCGTTCCAGCAATATTCCTCTATCTTGCCTTTCTTACAAAGGTACAACGGAGGGGTGGCAATATACAAATATCCGTTCTCAATCAACTCTTTCATATGACGGAAGAAAAAAGTCATAATCAGCGTGGCAATGTGGCTTCCATCCACATCGGCATCGGTCATGATAATGATTTTATGATAACGGAGCTTGGTAATATTAAGCGCTTTACTATCATCTTCCGTACCAATGGTAACACCAAGGGCGGTATAAATATTGCGGATTTCTTCACTTTCCAACACTTTGTGCTGCATCGCTTTTTCTACGTTCAGGATTTTACCACGCAACGGCAATATTGCCTGAAACTGGCGGCTGCGCCCAACCTTTGCTGTACCACCTGCCGAGTCCCCTTCGACAAGGAACAACTCACATTTTTGAGGGTCTTTATCAGAACAGTCGGCCAATTTACCCGGTAGCCCGCCACCCGAAAGAGGCGATTTACGTTGTACCATTTCGCGCGCTTTACGTGCCGCATGGCGCGCTGTAGCTGCAAGTATTACTTTCTCTACGATTGTTTTGGCTGCTTTAGGGTTTTCTTCCAGATAATTACCCAATGCTTCACCTACGGCAGTGTCAACCGCACCGATAACCTCGTTGTTACCAAGTTTCGTTTTGGTCTGACCTTCGAACTGAGGTTCGGCTACTTTAATAGAAATAACCGCAGTCAATCCCTCGCGGAAGTCGTCGCCACTAATCTCGAATTTCAGTTTTTCGAGCATCTTGTTGTCTTCCGCATATTTTTTCAGCGTACGTGTCAAACCCCTGCGAAATCCGGCAAGGTGAGTACCTCCCTCTATCGTATTGATATTATTCACATACGAGTGTATATTTTCGTTGTACGAAGTATTATAAGTCATAGCTATCTCTACCGGAACATCATTTTTCTCGGTAACGATATGGATTACATCTTCTATCAGTTTTTCGCGCGACTCATCAATAAACTCTACAAACTCTTTAAGACCATCTTTCGAGTAAAACGTTTCAGTCTTATATTCATCATTTTCGTCTTTCACGCGTCTGTCGGTCAAAGTCAAAGTAAGCCCCGCATTAAGATAAGCCAACTCGCGCAAACGATTTTGCAAAACCTCATATTTATATACTGTTTCGATAAAAACGGAAGCGTCAGGCAAAAAGGTAGTGCTGGTACCAGTGCGGTCGGCAACGCCTACTTCTTCCACAGGATAAGAAGGTATACCACACTTGTATTCCTGACGGTAGAGTTTCCCTCCACGGGCTACTTCCACACGCATATCAGTAGAAAGGGCGTTCACGCAAGACACACCCACACCGTGCAGACCTCCCGAAACTTTATAGCTCCCTTTATCAAATTTACCTCCGGCGTGCAACACAGTCATTACAACCTCAAGAGCCGATTTACCTTCTTTCTCGTGCATATCCACAGGGATACCACGCCCGTTGTCGACAACGGTTATCGAATTATTTTCGTTTATAGTTACGTGAATAGTATCGCAATATCCGGCCAAAGCCTCGTCGATAGAGTTGTCCACCACCTCATATACCAAGTGGTGCAAACCCTTAACTCCAATATCGCCAATATACATAGCAGGACGTTTACGAACGGCTTCTAAGCCTTCCAACACCTGAATACTATTTGCTCCATAGTCAGAACCTGCCATCATTTTTTCGTCTTCACTCATTTTTTTATCCTTAAAATTTTTCTAATGATTAGTTTTTATTTACAGCCTATTAGAACAGACAAAAAGCGTGCCTTTTCCCTTTCTAAAAACATACAAATATAGTGAAAGCCGAACACAGAGCCAAACTTGTTTGAGCTATGTTGAGGCGCATCCTATATTATGCAAATATACAAAAAACATTTCGTATACGAAAACCCTTTTTAAAAGGTAAATCAAAGCTCTTTTTAGTATGTAAATTACGCAAATTTTACTCCTGTCCTTTGCCTCATCGGATTTCTTGGCAAGCCAATGGAACAATCCGCTTTGCGGTGCGAACAAGCTCGAGCGGCAATCCAATAACTTGTTAATAAGCGGATTTTAAAATCGGCCGTAGTCGGCTTAAGGACGAAAGAGCTATATCTGATAAACTTGCTACTTAATATGTAATTTTGATGAGGCTACCTTTCAACAGAGCATATTATCATTATTTTATACTACAACAAGTCATTAACTTACAAAACGACACAGGATATAACAAACAGAACAACCTGCATGTCAACATATTAAATAGAGCACAAAACAAATCCGATTTGAAATTCAAAAACAGAAAAAACAGAAATATCACTTTTAATCAACTCATTAGCAACAAATCACAAAAAATTAGTACCTTTGTACCCGAAATTAAGAAGTTTAAAAAAAGAAAATGTAATTTTTATGAACGTAGTTACAAACACCATCGCATTGGGCGACGGAAGAACTATTACCCTCGAAACAGGCAAGCTGGCAAAGCAAGCCGACGGAGCGGTAATGCTGCGCATGGGCGAAACCATGCTATTGGCGACAGTAGTGTCGGCACAAGAAGCAAATCCGGGAACGGATTTCATGCCTCTTTCAGTTGATTATAAAGAAAAATTCGCGTCGAACGGCCGTTTCCCCGGCGGATTCACACGCCGCGAAGGACGTCCATCCGACTATGAGATATTAGTATCGCGCTTGGTCGACCGTGCTTTACGCCCGCTTTTTCCGGACGATTATCATGCTGAAACTTTTGTAAACGTAACCCTTTATTCGGCCGACGGTGTAGATATGCCCGACGCATTGGCAGGGTTGGCAGCATCGGCTGCACTGGCTGTTTCAGACATTCCGTTCAACGGCCCTATCTCTGAAGTACGTGTAGCACGTATTGGCGGAAAATTCGTAGTAAATCCTACCTTCGAGCAATTGGAAGGTGCCGATATGGACATCATCGTAGCAGCCACTATGGACAACATCATGATGGTGGAAGGCGAAATGAAAGAAGTGAGCGAAGAAGACTTGCTCGAAGCTATGAAGGTAGCTCACGAAGCTATTAAAGTTCACTGCCAGGCTCAGCTCGAAATGATGAAAGCTGTAGGCAAAACCGTAAAACGCGAATACTGCCACGAAGAAAACGACGAAGACCTGAAAAAAGACGTTTGGGCAAAAACATACGACAAAGTATACAAAGTAGCAACTGCTTGCGATGCCAACAAACACTCGCGTGCCGAAAACTTTGCTAAAGTAAAAGAAGAATACGTTGCCGGACTGGAACCGGAAGTGGCCGAAGAAAAGAAAGCATTAATCGGCAAGTATTACCACGATGTAGAAAAAGAAGCTATGCGCCGTGCTATTCTGGACGAAGGAAAACGTTTGGATGGCCGTAAAACTACCGAAATCCGTCCTATCTGGTCGGAAGTAGGTTATCTGCCCGGCCCTCACGGTTCGGCGGTTTTCACACGTGGCGAAACCCAATCGCTGACTACTGTGACTTTAGGTACTAAAATGGATGAAAAAATAGTAGACGAATCGCTCGTTCAGGGAAAAGAACGCTTTTTGTTGCACTACAATTTCCCTCCGTTTTCGACAGGCGAAGCCCGTGCATCACGTGGTATCGGACGTCGCGAAATTGGTCACGGAAACCTTGCTTTCCGCGCATTGAAACCAATGATGCCGGAAGATTATCCATACGTAGTACGCGTTGTATCTGATATTTTGGAATCGAACGGCTCATCGTCGATGGCAACGGTTTGTGCCGGAACATTGGCACTGATGGATGCAGGTGTGCAAATAAAGAAACCGGTTTCGGGTATCGCAATGGGACTGATTTCTGAAAATAAAGGAAAAAACTTTGCCGTGCTTTCAGATATTTTAGGAGACGAAGACCACTTGGGAGATATGGACTTTAAAGTAACCGGAACACGCGACGGTATCACCGCTACCCAGATGGACATCAAGGTAGACGGGCTTTCGTTCGAAATTCTGGAAACTGCATTGAATCAGGCTAAAGCAGGACGCATGCATATTCTTGGCAAAATACAGGAAACGCTGGCCGAACCTCGCGAAGACCTGAAACCACATGCTCCACGCATCGTAGTAATGTTCATTCCGAAAGAAATGATTGGTGCGGTAATAGGCCCCGGCGGAAAAATCATTCAAAACATGCAGGCCGAAACAGGAGCTAATATCGCTATCGAAGAAATAGGCGATCAAGGACGTGTGGAAATAGCAGGTACTAACAAGCAATCTATCGACTCGGCTATACAGATGATAAAAGGCATTGTAGCCATACCGGAAGTAGGCGAAACATATCAGGCTACCGTGAAATCGGTAATGCCTTACGGCGCTTTCGTTGAGTTTATGCCGGGCAAAGAAGGCTTGCTACACATTTCTGAAATAGACTGGAAACGCATCGAGACAATGGAATCGGCCGGACTGAAAGAGGGCGACAAGATAGAGGTAAAACTGCTCGACATCGACCAAAAGACCGGTAAATTCAAACTGTCGCGCAAAGCACTTCTTCCACGTCCTCCAAGAGAAGACAAACCTAAGAAAGAAGATTAATAAAACTCTTCCTGATATAGAAGCAAAACAAGACCATTTCAAAATACTGAAATGGTCTTGTTCTTTTTTTATATATCGGTGCACGTCCCCTTACTGCAAGAAGTAGCGTACCTACGGCACGCAGAAGCAGTGCTAAACAGCCATTATAGTATTGAGCTGCACTCGAACCTGTTAACACCGCAAAGCGAATTGTTCCATCGGTCTACCAAGAAACAACCTCTCCCACTTCGTAGCGAAAAAAATCTTCCGACCAAGACTGCCTGACAGAAAATAAACATTTGCAGGAATAATTTGTTATATCTACAAACAAGAAAAAAAGAAATATGAAAAATATTGTTAAGGAATATACCAACGGAGAAGTAACCATAGTATGGAAACCAAGTTTATGTACACATGCCAGTTTCTGCTGGCGCGAGTTGCCTGAAGTATTCGACCCTAAAAAACGTCCTTGGGTAAATGCTAAAGGAGTCGGCACCGAAAGAATCATACAGCAAGTAAAAAGATGCCCGTCGGGGGCATTGACTCATTATATGAATGATAAAAAAAATGAAGATATGGAAGAAACAAAAAACTGTAGCTGCGGAAGCGCAGAAGTAATACACAACGGGCCGCTTGTCATAAAAAGCTGCATTTGTGTAACACAAGAAGGAAAAAAAGACGAAGAACATCCTCAGGGAACGGCGTTCTGCCGCTGTGGACATTCAAAGAACCAGCCATACTGTGATGGCTCGCATATGCAACATCCTTTCGAAAACAAATAAACCTCTTAAACTTTTTAATTATGAAAATAGAACAACGAAACAACGAAGACAAAGGAATTTTCCTTGCAAAAGACGGCGATAAGATAATAGGCGAAATGAGCTATGTATGGTCAGGAAGCGATAGTTTTATTATTGACCATACAGGTGTTAACGGAAAGTACCAAAACCAAGGCGTAGGCAGCAAACTGGTAAATAGCGCAGTAATTTATGCACGCGAAAACCAACTGACCATATTGCCATTGTGTCCGTTTGCCCGTGCCGAGTTCGACCGCCATCCGGATTACGCTGAAGTAAGAAAAAGATAATAAATAGTGACAAGTATTCAGTTACAAGCATTACATTTTTGACAATAAAAAATAAATATATAAACAACACATAAAATTATGGAAACAATAAATCAAGGCACATACACAATGCCGCGCATAGGAGAAAAAGCTCCGGAATTTACAGCAAGTACAACACAAGGAAAAATCAATTTTCCGGCCGACTATAAGGGTAAATGGATAATCCTGTTCAGCCACCCGGCCGATTTTACTCCAATCTGTACTTCGGAGTTTATGACTTTCGGGAAAATGCAGCAAGAGTTCGACGACTTGAATTGTCAACTGGTAGGGCTATCTATCGACGGTTTATCAAGCCACATTGCATGGTTGCGCACTATCAAAGAACGTATTCAATATAAGGATATGAAAAATATTGATATAAAGTTCCCCCTGATTGATGACATCAAAATGGATGTTGCCAACAAGTATGGCATGATTCAGCCGGGCGAAAGCGACACCAAAGCAGTGCGTGCTGTATTCTATATCGACCCCGAAGGCATTATCCGTACCATTATTTACTACCCTTTGAACTTAGGACGTAATTTTGACGAACTGAAACGGGTATTAATCGGGCTACAAACCGCTGATAAGTTTAAGGTAGCTCTCCCTGCCGACTGGCGTCCGGGCGATGATGTGGTAGTACCTGCTCCATCAACAACCGATGCTGCCAACAAACGTATGGAAAACATTGAAGAAGGAATGACCTGCTACGACTGGTTTTTCTGTACTAAAAAACTACCAAAAGAAACTGTAGAAAAAGAGATTCTGAAAAAGAAGTAAAAAAACGCTAAGAGCGTTGTTTGAAATTTGCTTACAAAGTAAAAATTGGTGATTCTTTAGGGAAATTTTCCCTAAAGAATCACCAATTTTATTGCGAAAAAGACATATGTAAAACTATAACAGTTTCTTTGTGGAAAATTTAGACAAGCTCTAAGTAGTATAACGATAAAAACAGGTTTAAAGGGTAAAATTATCTTTTATTTCGTCGAGCCCCACCAGTTTATTTACTATAGCATATACGGTAAGGCCTGCCGTACTATGGATTTCGAGTTTACGGGCAATGTTGCGCCGATGGGTAATAATGGTATGGGTGGATAAAAACAGTTTTTGTGCTATTTCTTTATTAGTAAGCCCCTTAACCACAAGCACAACTATTTCTTTTTCACGCGAGCTCAGGGTTTCGCTTTCTTCCGACGATTTATCCTTTTCTGTATCAGAAGTATCGAAAAGACGGAATATCTTTTCTTTTATATCTTCCGGCGAATCGTAAATACTAATGGATTCGTCATACTTCTTAAGTATTACGTCGCTCGATAAGGATGAAACAAGAGCAATAATTTTCAACTTAGAGGCAGCCGACCATGCCCTGACAGTGGTCATATCCACATATCCCCAGAAATTGGGATTGATTATCAGCACATCCGGCTTATTAGTTTCGAGAACATGCTCCAGATTTTCGATAGAACTGATTTCGACAGGTTGAATCCAACTGCCGGGAATACGCTTGAGTGTAACAGACAATCCATTGCGAATAATGGCGGACGGCTCAGCTATCAGAACTTTAAGCAGATTATCTTCACTTTGCATACGTGCTTCTGTTTTTATTCTCAATAGCCTCTATTGCGGGGATAAACATGTAATCCTCTACCTTATTGTGCTGGGACAATTCTTTGCTGCAAGACAAAACATCCATCAACACATCAATCAGCAGGTTCGAATTACCTTTAGACGGGTAATACTTGATAAGAATATTTTTCAAGTCCATCATTTTCTGGTCTATCTGATTATGCCTGTCCTCAAAAACCTGAATATTGTAATTATTTCCTTCATCGCCTTTCAACAATTCCAGCACATAAGGAAAAACAACCTCGTCTTCGTACGACATGTGGCTGTTGACCTCCTCCACATAATCGTCAAAAAACTTAAGGAATATGTCTTTGTAAGCATTACCCGGCTCGGTTAGCTCGATGGCACTTAGTAGTTTATTGCGTATAGCGGGAAGTTTAAAGCCGAGAAAGTATTGGTGTCCGTTTTTCAGAAAGCTTATCAGCGATTCGATGGATATTTTCTCATAACTGTTGTCCATTTCAAAATTTTCTTCGGACAGGAAATTCACAACACTCAAAAAGGTATAGGTGTCCACACCATGCTGATTGCAGATTTCTTCCACAGTCTTATTCTCAAAACCCAACGGCAGCCCGAATCTGGATATAACGAGCAACAAGGAAGTATCCTCATTAATAAGCTCATTCATTTTCTGAGATGCCAAAAACTTTCCTTGAAGCATACGATACTAAAAATTATAAAACTGTCCGAATGTAATAAAATTAATCCGGACAGTGAAATAAATACTAATTAATACAAACAAATTTTACTAAAATTTCAATGATACAAAATTCGCTTAATTTTCAGTACCATACAATCGCAATAAGTAGGTATTTTTTTCATTCTCCTATACATAACGGAGAGAGTAAGATTAAAAATATCTTAAATTCTCCACGAATAGGTATATAAAACATAATTTCAGGAACTTGATTTTTTTATTTATTTACTTTTGCCTTCTCGAATAAGGAATGTTAATCTAAAAAACAAAGTTTATTATGCGATACGGCTTCTTCATCGTTATGCTTACGGTGTTTTCGGCACTCATTGCCTATGCTATTTTACGGGGATTTCAGGTTTTAAGAGATTTACCCACACTACGTACCGCCTATCTGGTAACAACAATCGTGATGTATGTTTTCCTGATTGTAGGCACTATCATAGGAATGGTTTCTACCGCGCCTATAGCTAAATACGTTGCATTTATAGGCCACACCGCGCTTATTATCTTTATTTATCTCATCATATCGTTTTTACTGACCGACATTGTACGCGTAGTAAACTATTTTGTACATTTTGCTCCTGAGGGTATGCCGGTTTTCCGCAAATGGGCATTTGCATGTAGCACTGCCATTATTGCCATTGTAATGATTGTGGGGAACTACAAATTCAATCACCCGAAGATTGTAGAAATGGATTTGAGCGTAAATGGTAAAGCAACCCAAAACAAGGAATTAAGAATTGTGGCTGCGAGCGACGTGCACCTGGGTACTTCCATCAACAAGAAAAGGTTGCAGAAGTACGTAAACATGATAAATGAGCAAAAACCCGATATTGTTTTACTGGCAGGAGATGTGTTCGACAACTCACTGGCTCCCGTTGTGAAACAAAATATGTATGAAGACCTGCGCCGGATTAATGCCCCTAAAGGCGTGTATGCTGTACCGGGAAACCATGAATACATTGGAGGCGACATATCGGCCGCAATGGATTACCTGAAAAAAGGAGGGATAACAGCATTGCGCGATTCCGGCATATTGGTCGACAATGACTTTTATATTGTAGGACGTGACGACAGGAGCAACCCGAACCGTAAATCAGTTGCCGCACTAACCAGCAATATAGACAATTCGAAACCCATCATCATGCTCGACCACCAGCCTTACCACTTAGAAGAAGCCGAAGCAAGCGGGATAGACCTACAAATATCAGGGCATACGCACGACGGGCAATTCTTCCCTGTCAACCTTATAGTGCGTGGCATGTACGAAAATCCTCATGGATATTCTTCAAGAGGCAATACACACTATTATATTTCGTCAGGCTTGGGAATATGGGGACCGCAATACCGTATAGGCACACAATCGGAACTGGTTATTATCAATCTTAAATACTGATAAAAGGGGAAGTTAGGTTAGCGTTTTTTCTTAAAGAAATCTTTTACCAACTGCCCGCATTCATCGGCTAAAACGCCGGAAATAACGTTGGTTTTAGGATGGAGGGAATCAGGAGCATATTTCCGGAATCCACGCTTTTCGTCTGCTCCACCGTACACCAGTTTACCCACTTGCGCCCACGCGATAGCCCCCGCACACATAACACAAGGCTCTACTGTAACATATAGCACGCAATCGGTCAGATACTTTCCCCCTAAAAATTGTGAAGCTGCCGTAATAGCCTGCATCTCGGCATGAGCTGTAACATCAGTCAGCGTTTCGGTAAGGTTATGACCGCGGGCAATTATCCTGTCCTGACAAACAATCACAGCGCCAATAGGCACTTCGTCACGTTCAAGCGCCTTTTGGGCTTCGTATAAAGCCTGTTTCATGTAATATTCATCCAAATTTGTTTTTAAGTCCATACATGTTGTTTCTAAAATCTTTTCAATGCAAAACAAAAACTTTATAACTGTAATTAGAACCATTTGCCGATTTCAAGTGGAGAATATACATTCCATTCGCAATTTCGGCTAAATTCATTTGAACCAAAGACAAGGTATTATCAACAAATTGCCGATCAACGACCTCCCCTTTCATATCAAAAAGTGCCAATATATATTCTGTGTCATCTAAACCGGAAAGATTAATAAATAATACTTTATCAACCGGATTAGGATAAATAACTACCTCATTTCTAACAAGAGTATTATCATCTGTATCTGACCCAAGTGATATCGGTAGAGAATGTAAACTCCTATTTCCCGCCTGATCCATCAGTTGTACAAAATGTTCACCAGAATTCTCCAGTAGATATTCTACATCACTCAATATTGTTTCTTGACCGTTATATGTCCATACGTAAGAGTATCCGGGTGTTACAACCAGCCGGGTACTTTCTCCTCTCTTTAATCTTTCAGGCTCTAAAACACGAATCACTGGACGTACTGATTTTAATCTTTGTATTCGTTCTTCTTTAGTCTGAGAAAAATTAATATACATCCATCTCATACGAGACTCTATCCATTCTGTAAGTCGTTGTAGTTCTCCTTCGTATGTCTCAGGGATGGGAGGGTAATTAGGCCAAAGCTTTACTCCCAGTACAGGCCATCTATTAAAATTACGCTGTATACAGCCCTGTTTTTCAAGATGTTCAACATTTTCATTTATCATTAACGGAATTGAACTGAATAACGGCATTAATTCATCAAACCGTTCTGATGCTTTTTTCAAGAAATTTTCATCCTCAAAAAGACGGGCAAACCATGTATTTCTAAAATAAGCAATATAAAATTCATCTTCACTAAAACAATTATTTCCATATACATTGCCAAATGCCAAATCAAAATCCCATGGAGCACTCATTTGCAGTTTTCCATTCCTATCCTTATGCAGGTAAACACTTGCATACATCACCGCATCAAAATTTTTCGCTAATTCGTTTAATAAATACCAATCAATAAAACTATCCTCGTCAATATATTTTCTGAAACCGTTTTGTTCATCTTTAAAATCATCTCCATACAAAACCGATTCAAACTCGTCAATATATTTTTTTATCCATTTTATCTGTTCCTCTGTAACATTCTTGCTTTTAGGATATGCAAATGTAAAAATAACCCTTTTATGAGTCGAAGTGAAATATTTTTGGTCCGGTTTTAACCGAATTTCAGGAGTTGCTTCGATAATATATCCTCCGGAAATGCGGGGCTCTTCCTGATCTTCGATGTTGGCGGTCAGCTTTTTAACATCAACCCTGTTTTTATCCCGTTCTATCTTTTCGCACAAGCTATATAAACCCCTATATTCTCCATTTACATACAATTCGATATAATTCAGTCGAGGAGTGTATGGTATATTCTCCATTTTTTGTCCCAAATAAAAAGCCAAAGGTATTCTCAAAGCGCTTTTATCATTATAGTATGTAACCAAACACCACTTATGATGTTTGGGCATGCCTAACAAAGACGACGGATTATCCAATCCAATCTCATCAATCAAATCTATATTATAAGGTTTTTTAGGGTCGCCCCATGTAGAATTACCTCTCCCTTCGATGATGATATAACCGGAATACAATTCATCTATTATATACACAGAAGAAGAAGAGTTTTTTACTTCCATGAAGGCTTTTGTATCCACTTCTCTCTGTATATCACCTATACTCATACCATCGGGCAAAGTAATATGGATTTCTGCGACTCCTTTAGGGGAAAACAAAAAACTGTCATCAGCTTCTACAAAAAGTGTAGAGAACAAGAATAAAAAGAAGATTAAAAGAATATTATTTTTTACCATACAACGGGTAAATTATAAAAAATCATTCTACATCCTCTTCTACCACCAGATTTTCAATAATAAAATTCTGACGGTCGGAAGTATTTTTACCCATATAAAAAGCAAGCAGGTCGGACACCGCATCGCCTTTACGCAGAGTTACTTGGTCGAGACGGATGTCCTTTCCTATAAAATGCTGGAATTCATCGGGCGAGATTTCACCCAAACCTTTAAAGCGGGTGATTTCGGGATTAGCACCCAGTTTTTTAACAGCTTGTAGGCGTTCTTCCTCCGAGTAACAATAAATAGTTTCTTTCTTATTACGCACCCGAAACAAAGGTGTTTGCAATATATAAACATGCCCTTTCTTAATCAGGTCGGGAAAAAACTGCAGGAAGAAAGTTATCAGAAGCAAACGGATGTGCATCCCGTCGACATCGGCATCGGTAGCCACTATTATTTTATTGTACCGTAAACCTTCGATTCCATCCTCGATATTCAGGGCAGCTTGCAGCAAATTAAACTCCTCGTTTTCGTAAACCACCTTTTTCGTAAGCCCGTAACTGTTCAGCGGTTTACCCCGAAGGCTAAATACAGCCTGAGTGTTTACATCACGGCTTTTGGTAATCGACCCGCTTGCTGAATCCCCTTCAGTAATGAATATAGACGAGTTTTCGGTATCGCCTTTAGAGTCGTTGTAATGCACACGGCAATCGCGTAGTTTACGGTTATGAAGGCTTACCTTTTTAGCCCGTTCGCGTGCCAGTTTTGTCACACCGGCTATCGCTTTACGCTCTTTCTCCGAATCGAGTATCTTCTGAAGCATAATTTCAGAAGTCTCAGTATTCCGGTGCATAAAGTTATCCAGCTCTTTTTTCAAGAAATCGGATATAAATTTATTTACCGTAATACCATCGGGCGACATATCGCGCGAGCCGAGTTTCGTTTTGGTTTGCGACTCGAAAACAGGCTCTTCCACACTGATAGCAATAGCGGCAATCATACCGTTACGGATATCAGCCACTTCCATATTGCGCGAGTAATACTCCTTAATTGTTCTTGCAACCGACTCTCTGAATGCACTCTGATGCGTACCGCCTTGGGTGGTATGCTGTCCGTTTACAAACGAGTAATACTCTTCGCCATACTGGTCGCTATGTGTAAAGGCTATTTCTATGTCTTCGCCTTTCAGGTGTATAATCGGGTAAAGAGGCTCGGATGTCATATTCTCGTTAAGCAAATCCAACAGCCCGTTTTTAGAGAAGAATTTTTTCTGATTGAAATTTATCTGCAAACCCGTATTCAGATACGAGTAGTTGCGTAACATTGTCTCTATGTATTCTTCTTTATACTCGAAGTTGGTGAAAAGCACGTTATCAGGAATAAAACTGATAAAAGTACCGTTTTTATCGGCATTATTGGCATCTACGATGCCCGTATCCGCAGTGAGTTTGCCTTGCTGAAACTCGGCACGGCGTGTTTTTCCATCACGAAAACTCTGCACTACAAACCGTTCCGAAAGGGCATTAACGGCTTTAGTACCGACCCCGTTCAGCCCTACCGATTTTTTAAATGCCTTCGAGTCATATTTACCTCCGGTATTCATAATGGAAACCGCCTCCACCATCTTGCCAAGCGGAATACCACGGCCAAAGTCGCGCACCTCTACTTCTTTGTCCTGCAACCGTATATCTATGGTTTTGCCAAAACCCATGCGAAATTCGTCGATAGAGTTATCAAGCACCTCTTTCAAGAGCACATAAATACCATCGTCAGCATGCTTCCCGTCGCCTAATTTACCTATATACATACCGGGACGGCGGCGCACATGCTCCAACCCTTCGAGGGTAATAATGTTACTGTCGTCGTATGTTCCGGTAGACAAATTATCTAATATCTCACTCATATTTTATTTCGATTACTTTTTTCTGTTTTTAATAACTTTTTTCAAGTTAATCTTCATCCAACAAGCGGCATAAAGTCCGCTTTACGCCTATCCTTTTATATTTTAAAACAATTTAAAATAGCTCGTTCAACTACAAAATTAATATTTTTTCCTATTATTCAGTAAACTATGTTGACAACTTTTTAATTACAACCGGCTTAACAACAACTATTAAAACCAAAAGATTAACCCCGCTTGCACAGCCAACAGCAACTTCTTAACTTTTAGCAATCCACGGCTCCGGGTTGAGCTTCTCCTTCCCTTTCCATAGCTGGAAATAAAGTTCGGTCTTATTCTCGTTATCATCGTCGGTATATATCTTTCCTATTCGTTGCTTCGTTTTTATTTTATCACCCTCTTTCACATACATCTGAGTAAGGTTGGCATATACCGTCCGATAATTTCCATGTTTTACAATTACCGTCCAGTTATTGCCCGGCACAAGAAAACAGCTCGTAACCTCGCCCTCGAATATGGCACGGGCTTCGGTGTTTGCCGGACTCTGGATATAAATCCCCTGATTGTTTACTGTCACCGTATTGAACACCGAATGTTTATGAACGCCGTATTTCCCTACAATCACCCCACGCTCCACAGGCCATGGCAAACGCCCCTTGTTGCTCTCAAAATTGCCGCTTATCAGCTTTTCTTCTTTCGTAAGCGTATTAATAGATGCCGCAGGAGTTTGGGGAGCATTTTTATTGGCTTTATCCTGTTCTTTCTTTATCTGGTCGGCCACCATTTTATCAATTTTTTTATTCAGTTCAGCGGCCTTCTGTTGTTGTTTTTTCAGTTCGGCTCTGAGTGTTTTTTCTTTCTTTTTCAGGTCATTCAGCATCTTCCTCTCCGTCTGCTGGTTTTGAGCCAGTTTTCTTGATTCCTGTTCCTTCTCCTGCACTACCGAAAGTTTAGCAAGGCGATGTTGTTCGGCTGCCTTGCTTCTTTCATCAATTTCGGCAGTTACCCTTTCTATTTCCTTCACCTGCTCTTTGCGGTACGAGGAGTACTCCTGCAAATAGCGCAAACGCCTGAACGACTGGTCGAACGATTGGGCCGAAAACAGAAACATCATTTTGTTATAAAAACTCCTGTTAATATACGCCTCCTGAATCATGCGTGCATAATCAGCCTTCAAGGTTTCGAGCTGTTTCTCAAGCTCGGTTCGTTGCATATTCAAGTCCCTGATTTCCTCATCCAGTTCATTAATTTCCCTATTCATCGTACTAATAAGGGTTTTCTGCTCCTGAATAGTAGCACTAAGGATATTCAGTTTGTTCAACGAACTCTTCTGGTTTTTCTGCGTTTCGCTCAGTATTTTATTCGTTGTTTGTACCTTTTGCTGTATTGCTTTCCGCTCATTCTGGAGTTGCTTAATGCTTTGAGCACTTAGCGGAAAAACCACCAAGCTAACAAAAAAAATAACAGTATATAAATAATATCTTTTCATCATTTCATTAATTGGTCGAGCGTTCCTCTTGTATATCTTTCCATATTGGACAAGGAGAGTTTCAATTCCGAATCGAACACTACTTTTTGCAACTTCATATCCAAACTAAATACGGAAACCTCTTTATTAAGAAGGCTGATAACAATATTACGGGGATAATTTATGCCTTTTGTTTCCACATATTCATTATAATTTGTAACCAGCGTATTATCTTGTTTTTTATCTTTCAGCAAAACATTTTCTATTACGTGAGTATTGGTAAGAAAAGTCTCTTGATTCACCTGAGCCGATTCAAAAGAAATCTGGTTTTTTCCATCTTCGAGCGGGGTGTATTTCAGGTCTTTTATATTCACCTCGCGTTTGCCAATACTGAACAAACGTGCGGAAAACAACGATTGCAACGAGTAAAAATCGGCGTCAATACCCATCGTATAATAAAAATAATCGTACCCATCGGTGTAATATTTGCGGTTTATTTTATCGTACAATATCCATTTGTCAGGATACAATTCGAGCGAGTACGCCTCGATACCCATAAACGGGATAATAGAAAGTTGTACGACCGAATCGGTAATAATTTTAAGGTTGGCAGAAACACTCATCTGGTTGCCATCCATGCTTACCCCGACTGCTATTTTTGTAGCAGACATCGACTTAAAGCTCGGTTGTGCCTGCTCCACAAGCTGTATAAGATGGCTGAAAGACGATGCTTTCTGCCCTCTCTGAAGCGTACGCGAACTTTTACATGCACTAAACAACATTACACCTAAAATAACAGAAAATAAAAAAAACTTCTTCATAATTATATCAGTAGTTACAAGTCTTTAGTTACGAGTTACAATTTAAACACGGAGACACGGGGTTAATTATTAATTGTTAATGGTTAATTATTATTTGTATCCGTATAGCGGCTTAAAGTCCGCTTTACGGATAAATTATGTTCGCTTTTCTTTATCGGGCGAAAGATTTTTCGCCCCTACAAATTTTATTTACACTTGGCTGGCGCGGATGCTACATTCCGACGTGTCGGAAATTGCAGTCCGTGTCCTGCTTGAAAAGCAGCCATAATATCCAAACCTCCCTCTCGTTTGTAACGAGAGGTTAATGGTTCTACGTTTTAAACGTAGTTCCCATTTAGTTATATTTATTAATTTACCTTTATGAGCAACGCACAGAAAGATTTACAATAAAAACAAACGTTAGTATTTAGTACGCTAAAAAAGCGTTTTTATTGCCGAAAACCGTTATTAAATAATCACTTAACAGCAAAAGTAAACAGGAAATTCATCCCGAAATTCCAAAGGGTAACTACACCTGTTGCCAACACTTTGGACAA
Organism: Paludibacter sp. 221; assembly: GCF_010501035.1. Classification (GTDB taxonomy): domain Bacteria; phylum Bacteroidota; class Bacteroidia; order Bacteroidales; family Paludibacteraceae; genus QVMH01. Next base: position 2,696 of record NZ_QVMH01000016.1, on the reverse strand, counting down.
ATAAAAATTCAACTTCAATTTATCAGAAAACAACCAAAGAATCAGGTTGTTCAATCCCAAGCCAATAAGCGATATTATAAAAAACGATAAGTACTCTGTAGCAATTTCGGGATTCCGGCTTTCAAAAGTCCAGATACGGTTCAGCATATAATTAGAAGACGCCGCAAGTACAAACCCACACGAGTTGGCAATATAACGGTTTAGCTTCATCTTTTCTTTCAGAATCCATGTGACACCGAAATCCACAATCATTCCGGAAAAGCCTACCACACAAAACTTCAGAAACTTCAATATAAAAATTTTATCAATCATACATGTTTTTTTAGAAACAAGAAACAAGAATCAAGAGCCAAGACAAAAGAATGAGCAAAAAAGTGAAAGGTAAAAGTATAAAGTAGCTTATTTTACCTCTGCCGGCGCGGATGCTACATTCCGACGGGTCGGAAATTGCAGTCCGTGTCCTGCTTGAAAAGCAGCCATATCAAACACCTGCCTCTTTAATTATTAATTGTTAATGTTTAATTATTATTTGTTTCCGTATAGCAGTTTCGAGTCCGCTTTACGGGTAATATTCTTTTGTTCTCTTCTTCTTATTGGGCGAAAGATGTTTCGCCCCTACATTTGTTATCATTCTCCCTCTCGTTTGCAACGAGGGATAGGAGCAACACATAGCGTAGCGTCCCGCTACACTGCTTTTAAAAGCAAAGCTCTGCTTTGCAGAATTAGTCACATCAATCACATTGGCATATTGGCACATTGGCACATTTACCTACCTGCCTTTTATTCTCAACGAAGCGAAATCGCTGTTTTTGGCAGGGCAAATCTTATTTTCCAAAGTCAATGCCACCTGATACTTACCCGGCTCCAAATCGGGCACTACGACACAGAAAGAAGCCTTATCTTCAGCCCCTGCTGCCAATATATCAAACTGTTTGCTTACCTCGCCCGCAGAGAAATCAATCTTCCTCTTTTTTGCAAAGGTAATAAGAAATCTCACCGGAAACTCAGGATGGTTGAAGTCTATATCAAAATTGCAAGGATTTATTATTTCGAACGGGATTTCAATAACATCGCCGGGATATACTTCTTCCACAGGCAATTCGTACTTAATCCTTACCCTGTTTACCGACTGAAAATTATCTGTCACCATGCCGTGAAACTGATAACCATCAACATCATACTCCTCCGACCTGCCATGCACATAACCATGTATAAACACAGGTTTGCCCTGATATTTAAGCTCCTGCTGCCAGATATCAAACTGCGTTTGACGCGAGTTGACACCACTCAGCAACAAAGCCTCGTTACCTGTGAAATACTGAAAAGTAGAAGGAAGCTGAAACGAGCCTGTAAACACCACAGGCAACTCACCCGAAACCTGCTCTATAGCCAACGCCCTTTTCTCTTTACCATGAAACCCTAAACGTTCGGGCAGCAGGTCGGTAACCAATATGATACGAACAATAAAAATCAACAGGATGGAAGGAGCAACCCACCTTTTTATAAAACGAAGCAGTTTGGCATCTTTAAGGCTGTACCGGTAAAGCAAAACAATCATAGCCATAGTAGTAGGCACAGTCCAGTGAGGCTGTACATACCCTTTGAATGTCATCAGGAAAAACAATACCTGAAAACCTATTATCTGAAAAAACAATGCCCTCTCGAACAAATCTTTGGGTCTGAATTTAACGAGTACATATATCAACGCACCTAAGGTGAGAGGATTGAACATTACAAGCTGATTGGGGAAATGCCCCAGAAACTCATCCCATTGGAAACCAAAATTCCGTCCGACCAAGTGATACCTGAAGGTAATAAAATCCATATCTGCCTGCCACATAATATGCGGAATGAGCAATACGGCTGTAAAAACAACTGCAACCCACGCTTTAAAGTTAGCAAGCAACTTGAAATTGGAAAGTACTACGAAACCTATGATAATAAAAGCATGGTACTTACTGTATATCATCCCGGTCATGGAAATGCAGAGCAACAGCGCATTTACCCACGAATCTTTTTGCAGAAAACGCTGGTAAGCATACAAAAACAGTGTAGCAAAAAACAGCAGGGGCACATCGGGAGCTGTGACAAAGCCGTAAGATGCGAACATAATCATAGATGCGGTAAGGACGAAGAATAAAACAACCTTTTTGGAATCGGGCACTTTTTCCTCCAATACTTTCCACATCAGGGCAATAGTGAATACCTGCAACAGGATAGTGACAAAACGTACCGACAGATTACCACCGAACAATAAAGCGGAAAGGTAAGTGGTGAGAGCCACCATAGGCGGATGGTCGAAATACCCCCATGCCAACTTTTTACCATACAGCGCATAATAAGCCTCATCATTCATCACTTCGGTAAAAAGCGATTGAAGCAGGTTGACTATAAACCACCCTGCAAGGATAACAGCAAAAAGCTGTTTCCAATTCATAGCGGTTATTTTTTGTTTTAATCCTTGTTGTGCCATTTTAATTTTTTCTTCTTTTAAACACGGAGACTCCAAGACACGGGGTTAATTGTTAATTATTATTTAGTTACAAGTTAATAGTTACGAGTTACAAGTTAGAGATAAGAAGTTTTAAACACGGAGACACTAAGACACGGTGACATTAATTATTAGTTTATTAATGTTTAATATGATTATCCGTTATTTGACCTAAAATTATTTTTATAAGCGACAGCTGCTATCA
>NZ_QVMH01000015.1:4558-51189 GCF_010501035.1 Paludibacter sp. 221 | reverse complement strand
TAGCTGATAACTTGTAGCTAACTAAATCATTCCTCATTTTTGCTCGAAGAATGTGAGGACAAAAATAAAGGCAATGCCGTTAAGGTGCAAATATTTAACCGTAAAAACTTTGTTTGGGATTTTTTTATGATTTATCACTGCTTTCATTATTCAATTTCTTCAAGTATCTTTGTGTTTGAATGTTATAGTAATACAAATAAGGTGTGAAATCCCTTTCGGAATATATTCAGCTAATTAAGAAAAAAGGGCTCCGGTATTCGTTCGTCGAATTTTGGAGAAAGACACAACGCCTGCGCTGGATTAGTGACAGGAGGATACTCTTGTTGCAAAACGAATATCAGGCATACCGTTATTTGCAGAAGTACAAGTATGTATTATCTACTGCAAAACAGTATTCTGAAAAAAAAACGGAAAATCCTTACCCCGAAAAAATATGGATATGCTGGTTGCAGGGGATAGAGGATGCTCCTGTTTTGGTAAAACGGTGCATCGAGTCCATAACAAGACACTCGGCAGGCAGGGAGGTGGTATTGCTTACTTACGAGAATCTGAGTACGTATATTTCGTTGCCCGGATATATTGAGGAAAAGCACCGGAAAGGCTCTATTCCGCAAGCGCATTATTCGGATATAATCCGAATATCGCTGTTGGCAGAGTATGGGGGTACGTGGATTGACACTACGGTATTTCTGACGGAAGAATTGCCCGCTTATATAACTGAGGCATCGCTGTTTTGTTTCAAATCGTCATTGATGGCCGGAAATACCATTAAGGCTTCGAATTGGTGTATGTCGGCCAAGCCCGGCAATAAGATTGTATGTGATATGCGGAATTTGCTTTATGAATACTGGAGGCGCGAACGTTTCTTGGTTCATTATTTTATATTCCATCTGTTGTTTTCTATTGCGATTGATTTTGATGAGGAAAACAAAAAGGCTTGGGAAGACATGCCATATTATAACAATGAAAATCCTCATATCTTGTGGTTCGAGTTTTTTCGCGAATTTGACGAGCAACGCTTTAAGGAAATTTGCAAATACTCGCCGGTGCATAAGTTGACGTATAAAAACTTGGCAAGCAAAGATACAGGTAAAAACAATACATATTATAACAGGTTGATAAAAGGCGAATTGGCCTGAAAGGCTTTAACTTTATTATTGAAGAAAAACAATGTTCAGCATTATTATTTGTACGTACAACAGGGCTAAATATATTTACCGGGCTTTAGAGGGTCTGGCTGTGAACGATTTTCCTGTAGAGGAGTATGAAATAATACTGGTTAATAATAACAGTAGCGATAATACGGAGGAGGAGTGCCTGCGTTTTCAGCAAGATTACCCGAATGTGGATTTCTTGTATTTTATCGAGATGAAACAAGGCTTGTCGCACGCAAGAAACAGAGGGATACAGGAATCTACCTACGGTATTTTGGTTTTTTTGGATGACGATGCTTTTGTGTCGGCCGATTATTTGCCTAATCTGAAGAAAAACGTTCTTTCTGTTCCCGATGGGATGGCTTTCGGGGGAAAGATAGTGCCTTTGTTCGAGTCGGGTAAAACTCCGGTATGGCTATCGCGGTGGTCTATGACTTTTGTTTCGGCACAAGACAGGGGACGCAAAACAAAGCGCTTCACGGGGCGTGCATTTCCCATAGGAGCCAATATGGGTTTCAGAAAGCAATGTATTACCCAAGTAGGGTTGTTTAATACCGAACTGGGGCGAAGCCTGAAAAACCTGGCGGGTGGCGAAGAAAAAGACCTTTTTGCACGCTTTAAAGAAGAAGGCTTGGAGATATACTATTTCCCCGATGTAGAGGTACAACACGTAATTCCCGAAAACCGTACCACTTACAGTTACGTGAAAAAGCTGGGCAAAGGCGTAGGATACAGCGAATATGTCCGCTGCAAGAAAGAAGGAAGAAGAAAACTTGCTTTAAAATACTTCACCGAGATTTTGAAATGGGGAGTTTCCGTCCTTTTATGGTTTTATTACGCCGTGCAGTTTAAGTCTCCCAAAGGATATGTATTATTACTATTCCGCTGGAATGTTACAAAAGGTTTATTAAACCGCAATCTTGAATAGCTAAGTAGTTACGAGTTACGAGTTACAAGTTACAAGTGAAAAGAAGAAATACAATGTAGCCATACAATGGCGAGATTGTACATATTCGGATATCGTATGCAAGCGAAAAACGAGCATAGCTTACTGTAAACAAACACAGACACATAAAATAATTATATACACATACGAATGAAAGTATTTTTGAAAAAATCAGTTCCCCACCTTATTGCGTTGTTAATCTTTGTAGTATTAACTGTTGTTTATTTTGCTCCTTCGGTGTTCCAGAACAAGACTATACAGCAGGGAGACGTGGTAAAATACATCGGGATGTCCGAAGAAGTACGCAATTATGCAAAGACCGAGGAAAGTAAAGATTTCCCGGTTATAGGGTGGACAGGCAGCATGTTTTCGGGGATGCCAACTTATACCATAAGTACACAGAAAGGCCCTCGAAACTTTCTCAGTTATCTCGAAGCTCCCATCAAGGCTATTGATGAAGGAGGGACAAGCATGGTGCTGATGGGGTTGATTTGTTTTTATATACTCATGTGTGTAATGGGTGCTAATTTTTGGCTTGCGCTGGCAGGTTCCATTGCATTTGCTTTTGCCTCGTACAATATCATAATCATAGAGGCAGGCCATATCAACAAAGCCTATGTTATAGCCTATATGCCGCTTACGATAGCCGGTATGCTGTTGGTTTTCCGCAAAAAATGGCTTGTCGGGAGCATGCTTACAATTTTAGGGGTGGCGCTTTCGTTCAAGGGGAACCACATACAGGTGACTTATTATCTGGCGATATTGTGTGTCGTGTTGTTTTTGGGTTACATGTTTAGCGAGTTCAGAAAAAAAGACTTTGTAGCTCCTGCAAAGGTGGCCGGGATATTCGCAGCATGTATTGTCATTGCTGTGTTGCCAAGTTTGGGTACGTTGTATTCCAACTATGAACTTAGCAAGGAGAGTATACGCGGAGCCAGCGAGCTGACTGCCGAAACTACAGGTAGCACAGATAAGGCCTCGTCGGGCTTGGATATTGATTATGCGTTTGCATGGAGCTATGGTAAGGCCGAAACTATGACTCTGCTTATTCCTAACTTTTACGGGGGTGTTACAGGCGGCGAGTTGAGCGTCGATTCGGAACTGGGCAAAGCTATGAAAGCTCACCGTATACAGACAGGTAAGAAAATACAGACTGCAACTTATTGGGGCGACCAGCCTTTTACTTCGGGGCCTGTATATTTCGGGGCTCTTGTATGCTTTCTGTTTCTGCTGGGGATGTTTGTTATCAAAAATCCTATTAAATGGTGGATTCTGGGAGGGACTTTGTTTTTTGTATTCCTATCGTGGGGGCGTAATTTTATGTTCTTCAATGAGTTCCTGTTTCATTACCTGCCTATGTACAGTAAATTCCGTACAGTATCCATGTCGCTGGTTATTCCGGGGCTCACGTTCCCTATAATTGGTATTTGGGGTTTGATGCTTATCTTGTCGCAAAAGGTGGATAAGAAAAAGCTGTTGAAATCTTTTTACTGGTCGTTGGGGATAACGGGTGGGCTTTGCCTTGTGTTTTGGATTATGCCGGGCGTTTTCCTCGATTTTACTTCGGCCAACGATATGCAGTATCAATTTCCCGATTGGTATTACAATGCCTTGCTTAAAGACAGGGAGAGCCTTCTGAAAAAAGACGCGTTCCGTTCGCTTATGTTTATACTGCTTGGGGCTGCGCTAATTTTCTGGTTTATAAAGAGTAAAAATGCCGCCAAGGTATCAAAATATGCTGCAATAGGTATTACGTTGTTGATTTTTGTTGATTTATGGACTGTAGACAAGCGTTATGTCAATTATGATAAATTTATGCCCGAAAAGTCGGTTAGTTCGTTTAAGAAAACTAATGCCGACAAATTCATACTACAGGATACAGATGCTTCGTACAGGGTGTTGAACCTGAATAACACGTTTCAGGAAAGCTATACGGCATATTATCACAAATCCATTGGAGGGTATAACGCGGCTAAATTGCGCCGTTACCAGGAGTTGATAGATTACAGGATAACGGGCGAAATGCGGTCGATAAAAAGTGCTTTCCAGAATGTGAAAACGTATGAGGATTTGGAAAACATGGATGTTTTTAGTAAAACTCCTACGCTGAATATGCTGAATACACGCTATGTTATTTTTGATACCGAACAGCCCCCGATAATGAATCCGCAGGCTTATGGCAATGCGTGGTTTGTAGAAAACTATAGCTGGGTGGAGAATGCAGATGAGGAACTTGCTGCTTTGTACAGCATCAACCCGCTTGAAACAGCAGTTATCGACCAAAAATTTGCTGATAAGCTGAATAGTTTTAAGTTTGAGAAAGACGAGGATGCTGAAATCGAATTGTTGACTTACGAGCCTGTACGCCTGAGATACAGAAGCAGCGCAGGTAGCGACCAATTGGCTGTATTTTCGGAAGTGTATTATCCGCATGGTTGGGAAGCTACTATCGATGGAAAGCCGGCAGAACATTTCAGGGTAGACTGGACTTTGCGGGGAATGATAGTGCCTGCGGGCGAGCACGAAATAGAGTTTAATTTTCTTCCTAAAGCATATATTGCGGCAGCACGCATTGGTTCGGTAAGCTCGGTGCTGATTATCTTATTATTGGTTTTTGCTTTGGGCTGGACAGTTAAAACAGGGTTTAAAGAAGAAAAGAAATAATTAACAGAACATATCTGTTTCCTTTCTTCCTATCGGGCGAAAGATTTTTCGCCCCTACGAGCATTTCTTATATCCTTCCCCTCGTTTACAACGAGGGGTTTTGTTCTTCGTTTTTTAACGAAGTATTGAAGCAACGTTACAAACGCCAAACCATTTTGCCATATTTGGCGCAAGTCTGCGACTTGTGCATATATTTTGCAGTTTAAAACTGCATGTGTTTTCGGCACAAGTTACGCTACGCTAAACTTGTGCCAATAATTGAAAGATATTCATATTTAAAAAAAACGACACCACTTTAATGCTTTAAAAGTGGTGTCGTTTTTTTTATTAGTATGAAGTCTTTTTATTTATAATAGTTGACTGTATTATCTGTTATGCGGGAAAAATCTTTTGGAGGTTTCGAATACCCCTTAGCCGCAATATTTGCTTTAGTAGTTGCTATCATTGCTTCTGTAACAGTGAAATTTCTAACTCCATAATCATCTATTGTTATATTAACAGGCGTAAGAAAGCCCCAAGCTTCGAAAAATTCAGTCAAATCCAGATTTGCCGACTTACAAGCAAATTCTACAAACTGCATCTGATATGCACCATGGTTAGTAGCATAGCTAAAATCAGGAGTAGTTCTTACCATCTCATAAAGATCTTTATAAAACTCTGTTTTTCCCAATATATCAATCAGATACAACTTTAATTGCCAGAAAGGAACTAACTTACAGAAGGGGTCTTTATGCTCGTTGTGAGGTATCTTAGCATCTATTATTTCCACAAAGGCTTTTTGGTAGCGATTTGAGTTGGGGTTTCCGTTTACGGTCATTTTTTCTTCTTGCAAGCGGCACTTACCTGTCCATTTTGTTTGAATATATGCCGAGTGTAGGTTGTTAGTTACTTCGGCCATGCCATGCCATGCCAGTCCCGGACGGGTTTGGTGCGTATGTCCCAACTCGTGTGCAGGTCCCCATACGTATTCAGCATAGTTGTAACCGGTTCCGGTCAGTTTGTTTACATCCAAAATGCTGCTTTGAGTATTTGCATTGTATCCGGTATGATTACCACCCGAATACATATATGCATTACCATATACCACCTGAAAGTGGGCACGGTTTTTATATCGTTTTTTGTATTTTACCAGCCCCATAAATTCTTGCTCATCATACACCAACTGGTCATATAGATTTATCAAAGCCAAACCATCAGAAACAATCTTGCGATATGCGCTTGTCTCGAACGTCATTGTTGCATAATTTCCTTTTATATCGAAATGCTTGAATGTTGCAGCACTCAAAATTTTGCTCCAATCTTCTTTTGTATGCTTTTGATTATCAAAATAGCCATTTATAGTTCCTGTATTTATATTCACTTTTATTGCGCTTTCTTCTCCTGTTTCTGTATAGTATATTACATACATCAGTCCTGCGAAGGGAGCTTTGAAGCGATTGAATCCCGTACCCAATGGGTAAGATGTGCCGGATATTTTATCGTCAGGGTTCTGAATGAATATTGTCGGATTTTGCCCGTGGGTGTCTCCTACGAAGATAATAACATCTTCGCCTTCGGTTGCGTATATTCCCGTAGGGTTGTCTCGCAGCCCATAGGTGCTTGTCTTGTTACTTTTGGACATGATGTCAGGATGTTGATATGCAGAATACTCCTGTACTCTGAATTCGGACTTGTATACTCCGGATTTGATATCCTGAGCCAACTGCTTAATATATGAGTTGGAGATTTTCTTAATGTCCGAATCGGTTATACCCGGTTTCAACTTGCTACAGCTACCATCAGTGAAAATATCAAACATTTCTTTTGCACTATCGCTCATTTTATAAAACTCCATTTCGGCACAACTGGCATAGCCGGTGCCATTGTCACCCACTCCCGACAATACTTTTATTTCTATTTTTACAGGATTTTTTAATGTACTTCCGAAACTGATTCTTGAAGGGTTTGCTGAGCCTTTTAGGTCGAAATTTCCGAGCTTAGTTCTCTGCCCTCCACTTACGGTGTAATACACTTCCACCTCTTTGAAATATCCGTTTGAGCCGTTCTGACGAGGATAGTACACCAGATAATCCAACTCGCTTGTGTTTTTAAACTCGTATGTCAGGGTTACCGGAAACCTTGTATTGGAGTGACTGGAATGATATATGGTGGAGAAATCTCCGTCGAGGGTTTTGTCAATTCCATATCCGCTTTGCGAACTGGACGCAGTTCCTTTTGTAGGTGCTATTTTTATGTCAGATAGTAAGTTGATGTGGTCTGATTCCGGTGTTGTGTACGAAAGAATAAGCTTTTCTTGGGCAGCAAGCATAAAGCTCGTAAGAAAGCAAGCGATTACCGGTATTAAATGCAGTTTATTTCTCATGATATATTTTGTGTGATAATAAAAGAACTCTTTTAATTATTTATTTTACTAAAATGGATAATGTTTTTCCCTGAATAGTGACAAGGTATACCCCCGCAGCAAGTTGTTGGTCTGCATTAACCCTTATTCCATACATGTTTGTGACAACGTAATCATCCGTTCCGTCAACAATAATCTTGCGGTCGACGGTGTAAACATCGATGGTGTCGAACGGGTTTTTTGATACAATATCCAGTCCGGTGTCATCATCCTTTCCCGGATTCAGTTCTTCTTTGAAAATCCATGAAAAAGATGTGTTCAGCATATCGTCGGGGATGGTTTCGGCTGGCGATTCTGTCGAGGATACATTCAGGTATCCGATAGTGTTATAATTATTGTAGCCGGAAATAGAAAATTGGTTCAGTCCCAGATAACTCACTTGCCAACCGTTTGTAGCATCAACGCTTGAAACAGATTGTGCGCAATAATAACCGTTAAAATCGTACTCGGTCTGGATAATCTGTTTCGTAGCACGGTTTACGAAATACACCTTTTCGTCGGTTGCATTTATTGGCTTAATCAGTTTCCATTGCTGGTGTTTATTGTTTTCAGTCTGGTCTTGAAGTTCAAATTTTATTTTTTCAGAACTGCCGGCTTCTATGTCAGTAATACATTTGTTGTATTGAGGGTTTCCACTGAAAATGTAATACCAGTAGTTGGTGCTTTCGCTTATTTTCGGAGGTATGTCGTTGTACGATAGAAATTGAAAATATGAATTATTACTACTTCCCCAATATTCACCTTCCATCATGATTACAAAATCTCTTTTTCCACCGTTGTTGGCCTGATGGAGATAAAAATCGCCTGTACTTGCTTTGATTTGGAAATAATCGTTGTAAGGTATGAATTCCCAGCTTGTAGGAGAGTTTTGTTTTAAAGTTGCGATCTTGATGTTTTCTTCAATCTCGGTTGCTGTCCGAATATCCAGCATGTTTGCAGCAGCCTTATTTATGATGTTGTAATTATTTCCGCTTTTTTCGAAACGCCATAAATAATTATCTCTGTCCGAGTTGGTTACGATATCCGATAAATGTCTTCCATAAACATCATTCCCGATTTTGCACAAAGCCCGTCCTGCACGTTCACCCTCGCCCTTTACTTGGATGTAATACCATGTGGGGTCGGTGGCTGTACTTGTTTCAGGTAACTGTGCGGCTATTTTTAAGCTGAAAATAATAGACAGGCAAATAAGAAATAAAGTGCTGTTTTTCATAAGTATCTGGTTTTCGGAGCTTAGTGCTCAATTATAAGAACTTAATTTGTTATAAATTAGGATACAAAACGTTGCTGTTTTGTTTAATCGCCAGCTCTTTTATTAACAAAAAAGAAACCGTCCCGAAAGTAAGAACTTGTGTCCGGAATACAAGACCTTTTTAAGAGGTTGTTTTTTTAAGCTCTGTGGTGTAAACGTATTGCGGTTTGATGAAATTAACCATTTTTTGCCTCGTTATTTTTCAGTAAGATTAAATTCTTTCCTATCTTTGGGCAGAAGCGTATTTAAGAGGTTGTTTAAATTTTCCCTGAAAAATCACCAAAATTTAAACAACCTCTAAAATATACCAAAGATTTTTTGAACCACTTAAATATATACTTTATGAACATATTAGACCAACTTAAGAATTATACGACAGTAGTGGCCGATACGGGCGATTTCGAGTCGATGATGAAGTACAGGCCTGTGGATGCTACCACAAATCCGTCGCTTATTTTTGCTGCGGCAAAAGAGCCGAAGTATAAAGAACTGGTAGAAGATGCCATTCGATACGCTAAAAAATTGTCTGACAATAAAAAGGTGCAACTGGAAAAGGCATTGGATAAACTGGCAGTCAATTTCGGGTTGAAAATTCTGGAAATTGTACCCGGCAGGGTGTCGACTGAAGTTGACGCGCGTTTGTCTTTTGACACAGAAGGAACGGTAAAGAAAGCACGTGAGCTGATTGCGTTGTACGAAGATGCCGGTATTTCGAGAGAGCGGGTTTTGATAAAAATAGCTTCGACTTGGGAGGGTATCCGTGCTGCCGAAACATTGGAAAAAGAAGGAATACATTGCAACCTTACCTTGTTGTTTTCGTTAGTTCAGGCAGTGTGCTGTGCCGATGCAGGGATAACGCTTATTTCGCCGTTTGTAGGCCGTATTCTCGATTGGTATAAGAAAGAGAAAGGATTGCCGGATGTTCAGCCCTCAGACGACCCCGGGGTGAAATCGGTTACCGAGATTTATAATTATTATAAAAAATACGGTTACAAAACGCAGGTGATGGGAGCAAGTTTTCGTAATATAGGGGAGATAACCGAATTGGCAGGGTGCGATTTGCTTACTATTTCGCCCTCGTTGCTGAAAGAACTTGAAGCCAAAGAGGGAAGCCTTGATAAAAAACTGGATGCGGCTAAAGCGGCTGATATGGCAATAGAACGGATTGAAACGGACGAAAAAACATTCCGTTGGCTGATGAACGAAGATGCCATGGCTACCGAGAAGCTGGCCGAAGGTATAAGAAAATTTACCGAAGACCTGATAAAGCTGGAAAAAATGATACTGGAGCTTTTGTAAGCCTCTGTTTTGTATCATAAAAGAAACAAAAATCTGAAACTATATTTAGCGCAAGTCTGTGACTTGTGGCTATATATGTTTTTGCAGTTTAAAACTGCATGTGTTTTCGGCGCAAGTTTAGCGTAGCGTAACTTGCGCCAGTAGAAGTATTTGCATTGAAAAAAGAATTATGGAATACGTTTTTGAAAAGAAGTTTGAGTCCGTTAATTTTACGCTGAAACCGCTTGCTGAAACCGAGTATGAAAATTGCTCGTTCGTACGTTGCGATTTTAGCAATTCAGATATTTCGAGGGTGCGTTTTCTGGCATGTGAATTTATCGAGTGCAACCTTAGTTTGGCTAAACTCGCGGAGACTTCGTTTCAGGACGTTAAGTTCAACAACTGTAAAATGCTGGGCTTGCATTTTGACGATTGCGATGAGTTTTGTTTTGCCGTGCGGTTCGAGAACTGTATATTGAATCACTGTGTGTTTTTCAAACTGAAGCTGAAAAAGACAATTTTCAGGAATTGTAGCTTGCACGAAGCCGATTTTGTGGAGAGCGATTTGGAAAGCGCGGTTTTTGATAATTGTGATTTAATGGGGGCGATGTTTGATAATACGATGTTGGAAAAAGCAGACTTGCGTACTTCTTTCAACTTTTCTATTGACCCTACGAAGAATAAAGTAAAAAAAGCCCTGTTCTCGCTACAGGGAGCTACAGGGCTTTTAAGCATTTTTGATGTAAGAATAGAAATGTAAGTTTTATTTAGCTTTGAACAGCCAGCGTGTACCAAACAATATGGTATGTTCGTTTTGGCTGGGTGTTGTATTAAATACGCCTTGAAAATCGGTTGAGTTATACCCGTACATCAGATGGAAGCGGAGGTCTTTTACCCAAGGATGGGTGAAAGGATAATACTCTACAACACCTTGTATGCCGAAACTCTCGTACGCATTGCTTCCGAAACCCTTGTCGTGACGCTGATTCCACACCCCTTTGATAAACGGACGCCATTTCCCAAAATTGTATTTCAGATTTACCGATACCGACTGGTCGCATACAAGGCGGTTGCCTAAGATGTTTTCCATAACAACAGAACTATAATCCATATTACGCTCGCCCCAATAATAGTCCAGCTCGGTAGTAAAATCTCCTATGTTCAGTTGCGTTCCGAGTGTCACCCAGTTGTAAAAAGTGTCGCTGTTGTGCTGCAAAGCTGCATAGCCCCAGCGGGTTTTGAGCAGGTTGTCGAACAGGTTTCCTTCCCACATAGCTACTGCCGCCAATGCCCTGTTAGCGTAATCAGGATGTGCAAATTGGGTAGCGTCAGAGTTCACCACCTGAAAGTGTATAGTTTGCCCTGCAAATTTCAATGCTGCGTCGACCCCTGTTTTGTAAGCATCCAAATCGTTGAAAGCCATACTGCCAAGGTAAATGTCGGCAGGGTTGTAATCGTATTCAAACGTACCGAATTGTACCGACTGTTTCCCTGCGGTGATAGTCCAATGCTCACCCAAATCAAAAGCCAGCCATGCTTGGTCAGTAGCGCCTGAATATCCTTCGCGTAGGGGAGTCTGAGGCTTGTTCAGGCGGTGGCGGATACGATAGCGCACTCCGGGAATAATCTCTCCGACAAACCATATCTTGATTGTTTGCCCATGAAACCCAAGATTGTTCAAGTCTCCGTTTACAATTCCGGCTTGCGCGTCTATTCTTGTGTCAACCATTATGTTGAGCATATTATCGTCCCACAGTAGCTTTTCGATGAGATTTCCGCTTTCCTTGTGCTGCGAAAAAACGCTTGTTGCCATAAACAAGCCGATAACGATAAAGTATATTTTTTTCATAATTACAGTGTTTTTGTTGTTACCCCCTTCCCCTTAGGGAGAGAGAGTTATTAAGTCCTGTTCTTGTTTAATGTTTAAAAATATCCCGTAGGGATTAAAGTTTGATAATAATATGGTTCCTCCTATTGCTAACGTGCCGTAGGTACGCAACTTTATTCGTAATTGTCGCGTACCTACGGCACGCCGGCTATTTTATGAATATTTTTTACCAAACTTACACACCTAACGGCGTGCATGTATTTGAGATATTAATGCCTCTCCGACAAACGGTTTAAAGCCGCTGTGCGAATCCAAAGGCGTATAGCGGCTTTAAAGTCCGCTTTACGCCTAAAAAATTTGTTAGAGAATTAGTATTCGGCAAACATGCGTTGAATTTCTTTATAATCGGTGGTTTTGGTCAGAGCCAGCATCAGCAGTACGCGTGAGCGATACGGATTATTATACCATGAGGCCGAAAAACCAAGTTTATCATCATTCACCTCGTCCCATTGTGCGGTAGGTCCGGTCATAATACGGGATGAACGTACTACAGCTATTTTTCCTTCCTTCACATATTTGGCAAGGCTGTTTTGCATTACGGTGGTCATATTGCCGTTTCCTACTCCGGCTGTAACAATTCCCTTTGCGCCTGCCTTTACGGCTGCATCTACAAACAGGCTTGTAGCATTGGAATAACTTAAGATAATTTCTACACGGGGCAGTTTGTTGACTTTGGTAATATCAAATTCCGATTTGATAGTATGGCGTTTCAGCGGTTCGCGGGTGTAAATAGGCTTTCCACCGTACACTATGCCTAACGGACCATAATTAGGATTTTCGAACGTACCTACGCTCAATGTATTTGTTTTGGTAAGGTCGTCGGCTCCCAAAATTTTATCGTCCATTACTACCATTACTCCCTTACCTTTCGATTCGGGTGCAACAGCACAGGCCACCGCATTGTATATGTTTCGTGGGCCATCGGCACTGATGGCTGTAGAGGGGCGCATAGAGCCTACTAAAACGACAGGCTTATCGCTTTTTACCACTAAATTGAGAAAATAAGCGGTTTCTTCCTGCGTGTCAGTTCCGTGTGTGATAACAATTCCGGTCACATCATTTTGGCGTAAAAGTTCGTTTACACGTTTTCCGAGTTTCAGCCATACTTCGTCGTTCATATCCTGACTGCCGATGTTTACCACCTGTTCGCCCTTTACGTTGGCAAGGTCGTTTATTTCGGGCACTGCCTCCAATAATGCGTTAACGGTAATTGCTCCGGCCTTGTATTCGGAGTCGGCATCGTTCGAGCCTGTTCCTGTTCCTGCTATTGTACCTCCAGTTGCTAAGATATAAATCGTGGGCTTTGTTTGTGCCATAGCTGCAACGCTTAGAGCAAATACAAACAGAATGAGATTAAATGTTTTTTTCATAATTTTATTTTTTCTAAAAAAGTTAATAGTTCAGTTATTTTAAATGTTTTAGTTGACGAGTGTTTTAGGGAAAAGGTGAAAGGTGAAAGGAGAAAGGAAAAAGTACTTTTTATCTTTCACCTCTTATTCCTTACTCTGCTGACACGGACTTGTAGTCCGTGTTTTGCTCGTAAGAGCAAACTTTTGAATAACTGCTTTTCAAGCAGGACACGGACTACAAGTCCGCGCCAGCAGAGCTTAACGTCCGCTTTACGCCTTGCTTCTTCAATTTTTATATATCTCCCAACAGTTACTTAGGAAAAAGCACTTTTCCCTTTCAACTTTCAACTTTTTCCTGAAATCTGTGACTATTTGTTTTTCCATGCGCTCACGTATTCCTGCATGGTTTCGTGTAGCTCTTTACCGATAATGCAATAGTCTTCTTCTTCCAGATTAGCCAATGATACCCGCACCGACCATTCGGGGCCGGCAAAGCCTCCTCCGTTCAGCAATACGATGGATGATTTCTCAGCCAGACGGAAAACTATATCTACAGGCTCAAAGTTCTTGTTGAGAAACTCTACAAAGTCTTTTCCATAGTTTTTCAATGCCCACTCCTGAATGTCGATTGTGCAGTAATATGCTGCTCTTTCGGGGTCGGGCGATGTAGGAAATTGCATTCCGTCCATAAGCAGATTGTATCGTTTGTGTATCAGGTCGATACTTGCTTTTTTATACTTGTTTTCCTTATCAAGCACAGCAAACGCTGCAAATAGCATCATTTGTGTTTGCTGGGGCAGCGATAAACCTGCCGTATGGTTGAGTGCCACCTGACGGCTATCGGCCACCAAGCGGTCGATAAATTTCAGTTTTTCGGGATAAAGTGTCAGGCTTTCGTAAAGTTTAGCCAAGCGTTGCTTCTCTTTTTCGGGGATAGCGCTCAGCATCTTATCGTATATATTATCCTCATACAGAGAGATAACCCCAAGACGCCATCCGGTTGCCCCGAAGTATTTTGAGAAAGAATACACACACAATGTATTTTGTGGCAGTTCATTCATCAGCGAGTCGAATCCTTCAACAAAAGTTCCGTACACATCGTCCGTGAGAATCATCAGGTTGGGATTCAGGTTTTTCACTACTTTCACAAGATACTTCCGGCTTTCGTCTGCTATCTCTACCGATGTAGGGTTGCTTGGGTTGATAATGAAAAACGCTTTTATTGATTTGTCGCCCAATTTATCCAGTTCTTCGTTTGGGTACTGAAAGTTTGAGTTTCCATTCTCGTCTTTGGCTGAACCTTTAACATAGGTCACTTTAAACTGATACCTGTCCAGTTCCGGAATTTCAAGATAAGGAGTGAATGCAGGTACTCCCAGAGCTATTCTGTCGCCTTTCTTAAGCAGGCAGTTTTCTACCAGCGAATCGAAAATATAGCACATAGCGGCCGTGCCACCCTCTACTGCAAACAGGTCATATTTCCCACTCCGTTTAGGATTGTTGCCGCACATTTCCTGAATAAGATAGTCGTGTACAATTACTTCGGCGTGTTTTAGCATACGTACAGGCACAGGATATTGGTCGCCAATGATTCCTTCGGCCAGTTCCAATGCCCATTCGTCGGGAACGAAGCCATGTTTTTTTATTCCATATTGGTAAACTTCTTTCAATAAAGCGATTCCCGGAAGTTGATTATTCTTATGCAGAAAATCCTCGAAACGTTTTCCTATACCTTTTTTCCGGGGTATACCTGCCATCCCTACCGGATTATCCATCGCGCGGCGGCACTCTTCTATACCGAATTGCCCAAGTGTGAAGAATGCTTCACGGGGTGTTGTTGCTGTCCAGTTCGGATTTCCGCGTCCTGCATTGAGCATGGTGCGGGTTGATTTTTTCTGTGAGTCGGATGCTAAACTTATTAAATTGTCTTTCAATTCGAACGGGCTTAGCTGCTCTAATTCCTGCTCACGCTTACGTGAGGTTTTCAGTTTTGATATGTCCATAGTTGGTATAGTTTACATCATTGATAATTAAACATTAAAAATTATTTTCAGCTCATCAGTAGCACGATGACTACTCCCCATATAATAAGCAGGGTATTTCCTACTGCATACGTTGTGGTGTAAGATAATGCAGGCACTTTACTTTTCAGCGAGTCCTGTATGGCTCCTAATGCTGCGGTAGTAGTGCGTGCTCCGGCACAAGCCCCCAATGTAATGGCAGGGTGAAATTTGAAAACGTATTTCCCTAACAAAAGCCCGATAAGCATGGGTACTATACTAACGAATATACCTGCAATGAAAAGGCTTACTCCGGAGGCTTTCAGTCCCGCTATAAAATCGGGGCCGGCACTGATGCCCACTACAGCTATAAACACGTTCAGTCCTAAGTTGTTCATAAGCCAGATGGCAGGTTCGGGTACCGCCCCGAAAGTGGGTCGGCGTGACCGCAGCCATCCGAAAATGATTCCCATAATAAGAACTCCGCCACTTGCGCTGAGGCTTAACGGTACATTTCCGGCACGCACGGTAAGGGAGCCTAAAATTCCCCCGATGAATATGCCTAAGCCAACGTATAAGAGGTCGGTGATGTTAGTAGGACGTTCGGCATAACCAATATATTTTACAAAACGGTCTACATCCGATTTTCTGCCTTCTACTTCAAGTACGTCACCGCGTTGGAATCGTATATTTTTAAGTAGTGGAATATTGGCTTTTCCCCTGTGCATTTTGCGGAGTACTACTCCGTGTCGTTCTTTATGTTTTTTGAAAGAATAAAGGGTTTTTCCGATTATTTTTTTGTTGGTAACGATTACCCGTAACGATTCTACCCTGAAATCGAGTAACTCGGTGTCTGCCACTTCTTCGCCAATGAAATTTTCATCTATTAAAAGTGTCTCAATAGGGCCGTTAAGGACGATGTGGTCGCCTTTATTTATTATAATGTCAAGGGTGGGCTCCTGAATAATATCTCCATTCAGGGGTCGGATACGCTCAATATATACAGGCCAATCCTTGTTTACAAGCATTTTTTCAACATCTCCTATTGTTCTTGGTTCATCAAAATAATCGCTTGTAACTTTTATTGCCCTGAAAGTTGTTCCGTCGTAAGCATCTTCCATGCTGGCGTCGTTATCATTGAGTGCCCCGCCTAAAGTGGCTTCATAGTCTTTGGTGTCCTGAACTATATTTTTGCTTAATATCTTAGGTCCTATGCTGGCAAGAAACCATGCCGTACCTGCTGTGCCGAAAATATAGGTAACGGCATAGGCTACAGGAATCTGGTTGATGTATTGTTGTTTCTGCGCTGTATCTATCGACAGTTGGTTGATGGTATCGGTAGCTACTCCGATAACGGCCGAAATAGTGTTCGCCCCGGCAAGCAGTCCGGCAGCGTTGCCAATATCAAAGCCTGCTATGAGTGCAGCAACCCAAGCCACTGCCAAACATGCTACACACACAATAGCTGCAAATGCTATCTGCGGCAACCCTTCTTTTTTCAGCCCTTGTACAAACTGTGGCCCAACGCTGTAACCTACTGCGAAAAGAAATATGAGAAAAAAAGTTGATTTTACAGTGGGTGAGATTACTATGTTCAACTGCCCGACGAGAACTCCCATCAACAATACACCAGTGACAGGCCCAAGGCTGAATCCTTTGATTTTAATACGCCCGATGGCAAACCCTGTGGCGAGGGTGAGGAAAATGGCCAGTTCAGGGGCGTTTTGTAGGGTTTTGATTATCCATTCCATAAGTAAGAATTTGTTAAAATGATTTTATACCATTAATAACAAATGGAACAGAAATTTGTTTTAAAAAAACGGATGAGCTTAAAATGTTGGAAAGAGTAAAACCGGATTTAACCTTTGTCTACTGTTCTGAAAGGACTAAAATTATTGGATGTGTTTTAAAAAGTATGCTGACTTGAAAATTCAGATTTTTATATGGAACAGTCCGATGTGTCGGACACCGCAGGCTGCGCTTTGCTTGCATACTTTTTAAAATACATCCAAATTATTTATGAGTTAATAGAATATGATAATTTAATGTCTTATTTACGGTATATGGATGTTGAACGGAATGTACGGTTATTACATTTGTTTTTTTATCCATCATTCTTTTGGAGAGTATTACTACCTTTTCGTTTTGATTACACAAAAGAGGATTGCCATCACTATAAGGATTTTTATGCCATTCCCTACCGGTGTATTCATTGTTCCTATTCCTCCATCCGTTAGATTCGGTATCATATCATCTACTACCGGGTCACTTTCTGTTCCTATTCCATTTCCTGTGATGCCTGGTGTAGCCTCTGTAGTTCCATTATTTTGTATTATTATGTTCTTACTATTCCCGGTTAAGTTCAGGCTTCCTCTGTTCAGTGAAACTGTTGCCAGTGAACTTGTAGAAATTGTATTTCCTTGCGCATTAGCTCTTGAATTGGTGGTAGGCTTCCGGTTTCGCATATCGTGCTCACTAAAAGAGCAATAAGCTATCTGTTGGTTAGGATTAACTATAGGATTGTATTTTCTATTATCTGCAGAGTATGATGGGGACTTCTCCTTTTTGTCGTTTATCCTGTCCCAGTCAGTCTCATGCGTTTGTGCAGGATAATTATCCGTATTCCTTCTTTGATACACAGGTAGCTCCTGCGGAGCATTAAAAGACTCTCCGCCCACGGCAATATGGTTTTGTTTCTTGTTTTGATATACTTGTTTTTCTTTTCCCCATGTTGTATTGGGCGTATTATCATAGCTGCCGTGTATGGAGTAATGTTCGATATCACCGGAAAAAGATACGGGAGCATAATTATCCTTCACTACATACGTAGCCAGAACAGATGCAACTAGCAGGGATAAGAATATAAAAAGTATTTTAAAAAAACTTCTGTTGAACATGAAATATCTATTTTCTTTTAAAATAACAAATAATAATTTAATTGCAGCTGATAGTTTTTGTAACTTATAGCTGATTTCTTGTAGCTACTTAGTTTGTCCTTATCAGCTTGATGTTCTTACTGCCATTTTCTGTTACCACCTTGATAATAACAAAATCTACGTTTTGCAGGGCAGCGTTGTTTATGCTGAGCATCAGGTTTTCTACCTGTTGGTTACTATAAAGCAGCTTTCCATTCACATCATACAGTTGCACACTGTTTATCAAATCTGAGTTCAGGGATATGATGTAAATCTCACTATCCTTAAAGTATGCCTTGATACTTACATCGGAATCAGTGTTATTACCTTGCCCTGATTCATAACGGACGAAGAAACGTCCTTCTTCCTTAGCGCCTGCCTTATTGCTGAAGGAATACGTAAAGTGTTCCTGTCCGCTTATGTTTATGGTATTGCCTTGTTCGCTGTCGATGAAGTATATAGCTTTATCACCGTCATAACGGTTCATTCCGGTAATGCTGAATTCCATATTTTCTTCACCACCACCCTTTATACATACAGGCACTGTAATGTCTGTGCTTGAGAGATGATTTATCTCTACTGCCCAGTTGTCTACGCTCGTATAAACCTCTGGTACTCCTGCACTTGGGCTGAATAGTTTGTAAATATCTTCTTCAGGGTTATAAGCATCGGTTGCATCCGGCCTTTGATGGGCAATGACCGCTTGGGAAGAAGCTTTACCGTTGGATATTTTTACACGCAACAAGTTAGTGTTATTGTCATTGCTGTTGTTGCTGCCTGCTATCCTTAGCTTGTTCGAGCCATCGGCAACTGCTGTCATTGTTGCTACATTGAAGGTCAACGACTGCTCTCCTGTGGCTGCTTTTGTGGTTACAACAAAAGATTGCATGGGAGGAATGTAGCGGGTTACATCTCCGGTTGGTATTTCGCTCTGGTTGTCTGTGCCAAAACTGTAGGTAATGAAGCCGGAGTTTTCCTCATCCTCATCCTCATCCTCATCCCATACTTTGTAATAAGAGTAAATTTTATCGCTGTTCTGATTGTAGAATTCCTGGAAATCGACAGACGACATGTAAGGGTTACCTATCAGTAAGCTCCTGCTTTCATTTTCATTATTGTATGCAACAGTTGTTGTAGCCGGGAAGTTTCGGTTATTATCTTCCACCACAAAACGGTAAGCCGACTGGTCGAAAGCATATACATCCGATTTGTCTGTAACCTGCATATAGGTATCTGTATTCTCCGGACTGTCATAAATGTAATAGTATCTCAGGTTGCTGCCTTCACTTGCTTGAGTACGGCGTGCACGTATCATATCGTCGTCCTCGTAATAGGGGAACTCCAGGATACCGTTTGTTTCTTTTATTCCGTAGTTACGGTTTGCAGTGAAATGGTTGTCAGTTCCATTTCCGGCTTCTCTGTACATGTCCTTATCCTCGGCTTTGTTTATCCAGAGTATGAAGCCTTCGCCTGCTGTCAGGTTTTCGTTGAATCCACGGTAGTATCCCGTCCATCGTCCCGTCATCAGGGTACCTGCTTCGGGGCTTTGTATGTCCCACTTACGCATGAAGGTAAGAGGATAGCCTCCGAATGCAAATCCGCCGGATGTCATTTGTTTTAAAGGTGCTGAAAGCATGTGCCATTGCTGGCGTGCAAGCAAGCCGGAATTGGCTGCGGCAAACTTCCGTCGGTTTTCGGCAGTTACGTCCGATAGAAAATCTGTTTCACTCATACTTTCTTGTCCGCCGGTTCCGACATTGAGTACAACGTATGCTTTTTCGTACGTCAGTAGGTCAGGACGGGCAACTTCTGCTCCCTGCATGAAGTAGATGGCATGGCAAACATTGTCTGCTTTATTGCCTGACAGGATAGGGTACTTGGGAGTACTTTCCATATTTCCGGGTATATATACATCTGTTGCTCCATCGGGCGTACTGTTCGGACTCCAGTTTTCCGGCTTGTTCCAGTCATTATCCACAGTTCCTTTCCAAACCATATTCTTGACATTGGATAGTGTTATGGTTTCTATATGGTACTTGTCGTTGGTTGAGAAGCTTACGCGGTATTCTCCCGCATTATTTGCAGGAATGTATGGATTTATTGTGTAAGTATTTCCGGTAACTCCTTCTATCTCTTTAAACCCATCATCTGCCGTCAGGGCTCGTTGTTTTGCAATTCCCTGCACTGTTCCTTCTTTACGAAATTCCCATTTGTATAGTGCTTCGGCATGATATTCCACACTGAGAGTAACGGACTCGCCTTCGTAACCGGGAACTACCTGGCTGGATTCTGTCAATGGTAAAACGGTCAGTTTAAAGATGGTAGCGTAAGCATTGGTAGCTGTTTGATAACTTACTTTGTAAAAGCCTTGATTAGAAAAGTCAAGAGATTCAATAGTATAAGTGTTGGCATCTCTTGTATACTCTAATTGCGTATAATCTCCATCTTCGGTCTCACTAAATTCCCACCTATACTTTGTTCCGCTAAGTAATTCAACAGACATTGTTACTGACTCTTTTTCTGCTTTTATTATACTTTGATAAGAGAGGGGTGAGACATTTAGGGTAATATAAGTAATATAAGCACTAGAAGTATTGTAGTAGGATACTTTGTATATTCCGGCATACTCGGTAGTAAGAGATTCGATGGTATACCTGGATGTATTTCCGGCATCTGGTATTGGGCTAAATTCATCTTCCATCGTTTCGGCATACTCCCATGTATAGAATGTATCATTATAACTTTTTACAAATAAAGTAACAGAGCTTTTTTCTACCCCGGGAGTGGTTTTGTTATAAACTTCTCCGACTCTCAGATGGATAGTTGTGACAAAAGCGGCTGTTTCTGTTTGGTAAGAAACCCGGTAGTACCCGTCGTGAGTACTGCTGTTTAAACTATTCAGGGTATATGTGTTGACAGTATTTTCTAATGGTGCATAAGTTCCATCTTCTGTTTTGCTATATTCCCATTTATAAGTAATATTTTCATAAGCCGTTACCGATAAGGTTATCGAACCATTCATAGGGCCTACTACCTCTTGCGAAGAAGTAGTTGTCTCAAATACTTTTAAGTTTATATTCTCAATATGGTACTTGTTTCCATATGCATACGATACTCTGTATGTTCCGCTGTTGCTCACAGTTGCATTGTTGATGGTATGAGTATTGGCTTCTAATCCTTCTTTTAGCTCTGTAAAATTACCTGCCGTGGCAGCATATTCCCATTTGTAACTTACACCTGCATATAAGGGGACACTTAGAGTAATATCATCACCTACCGCCTTGCTTATGTCCTGGCTGGATTCTTCCAAGGTGTAGGCTTCAAGGTTTATCTTTACAATGTAAGTATCTGTACTGGTCCGGTAGGATACCTTGTAGATACCAACCAAACTTTCGGTTAAGTTATCGATGGTGAATGAACTGGAACCGGCATTAGGTATAGGCTCAAATTCATCACTTGCTGTTTTAGCATGTTCCCATTGGTAAGTAATGCCATCATGATGCTCTACACTTAATGTAATGGGTTGTCCAAAGGCGCCTTGTACCGTAGTTTCGGATTCATTCAAAGGCAACACATACAAGCTAATCATAACAACAAAGGCTTCATCTTCGTATTCATAGGTAACACGGTAGATACCGCTGTCACTTGGCAATAAGGCAGAGATAGAATACTCATTCTGGGTATTGCTAACTGCCGTGTAGACTCCATCCGGCGTTGCTGCATATTCCCATTTGTAGGTGAGAGTAGTATTGTCTGATGCAACCAGTGTAACGGATTCTTTTTGTATTTCAGTGATACTTTTTGTGGATACGGTTGAGGGAGTTATACCCAGGTTGATGGTTACAATATAAAAATCGGTGCCGGTAGCATAAGACACTCTGTATACGCCGGCATTGCCGGCTGCCAAAGTATTAATCTGATGCGAATAGGCATCCAATTCATTTTTTATCTCCTCGAAAGTACCTTCTGCTGTTTCGGCATACTCCCATAGGTAAGTTGCTCCTGTAGATGGCGTAACACTTAAAACGATTGAACTGTTTTCTATTCCGGTTATGTTTTGAATTTCGGGTTCCTGTAGTGGTAACGGAGTGAGCCTTATTCTTACAACATAAGCTGTAGTCCCGGTTCGAAAAGAAACTTTATAAATCCCTGCGTTTTCGGCTGCCGGTTCATTTATAGTATAGCTGTTACTTGTTTCCGAAAGGGTTAAGGCTGGTTCATCTGGTGCGATGTATTCCCATTTGTAACTAATACCTTCATGCTCATCCACACTTAGGGTAAGAGGTTTTCCGATGGGTGCTTTTACTTCTTCTTCTGTTTCGATAAGTGGAAGGACAGTCAGTTCAAAGGTGGTTGAGTAGGCTGTACCCTGGTGTATGTAAGTCACCCTATAAAGACCACTATCGGTCACTTTCAGATTTGTTAGTGATAAGGATGAAGTAGATTCTTCTGCTATTTTCACAAAACTGTTTCCACCATCATTACTGTATTCCCAGGTATATTCTGCTTCCTGGGGTGCGTTGTTAATGGTAAGCGTGATATCATCTCCTTGTATTTTTAATACAGTTTGGCTGGAGGACGATAAGGGCAACACATCCAGATTGAACGTGACAACCTGCTCTTCGGTATCAGTAAGGTATGATACCCTGTAGAATCCTTTGTCCGAGAGGCTTAAGGGGTCGAGGGTATGAGTGTTAGCTCTGATACGGCTTTTGAGTAAAGAGTAAGTGTCGGTTTCGGTAGCACGGTATTCCCAGGTGTAAACTGATTTATCGAGCAAGGGAACGGAAAGCGTAACAGAGCGGCTTTCTATACCCGTTTGGAGTTCGGAACTCTCTTGTATTGGCAATACCGTAAGGTTAATAATAGCCTGGTGATAAATACCGTCAGCTGTTTGGTACGACACTTTGTAGATGCCGGTATTTGTAGTCGACGGGATAAACGTATAAGTGCTCAGATTACCTGCGTCTTGTATCAGTTCAAACTCATCTTGCTCATTCTCTGCGTAGTACCATGTATAAGTTATATTATCATATTCTATAGTGCTTAGGGTTATCGAATTTCCTACCACTACAGTTTCATGTTGTTCCGGCTCATTTATTAACATGCTAACTTCTTCAATCTTAATATCTTTGAAGAATACATTTTCATTAAGCGGAAGTTCTTTTATACTGAACTGTATTCTGGCAGTATTATCCGTATCATTTTTCATTTGAAATATGAATGAATAATTTTTTTCTTCTGTAGTAATTGGGAAGTTTGCTGAACCATGAACTTTCCATGGGGTGTCACTGTTTCCCATATTTGCGCCTAAGGTAAATTCAGCACTTGAATATGCGTTAAAGGATACTTTGTATCGTTTATCTTTTTCTATTACAAAAGATTTTTTTAGCAATTGAGCATACCAACCAGTTGTTTCACCCACTCTTGAAATAGTGGCTTTGAAATAACTATTTTCATTTGTTATAGAGATAAGTCCGTTATTTGAGGCATATTGAGTCCATCCATCCTCTCCATTCTGAAAATTACTTTTGTACACCGTAGATATTACATTATTGGCATCTACCGCATCAGGTATGGAGTTGTATAGCAATGCATCTACCAATGGTTTGTGATATTGTTGTGTCTTGACATCATATATTCCGAATCGTTCGGCGCAAAATTCCCAATACGCCCAACTGATGTTTTCCTGTTCGAGAGTTCGGGCTACAAAGGTTGTCCAGCGGGCACGGCTTGCCATATCGGCATTGAAGTTAGCCCCGAATTCTCCCATGTGGGCCGGTATGTTATTATTATTTTGAGAGAATTGTTTGATTGTATTAAATGAAGTCAGAAGTTCATTTCTTTCTCCCTCTACTCCCTGCCATTCTACACCTGCACCTGGTTTTTGCCCGGTAAAGCTGTAGGGGGTGTAGCAATGGATTGTTACAATTAGGTTATCGTCGTTTTGGGGAAGGACTAAGTATTGCAACCCACTAACGCCTCCTACCTTTGCGGGCGCAATCATTACAATTCGGGTAGGATTTGTTTTCCGAATAGCAGCTAAGCCCAAGGGATAAATTTCATTCCATTTTTCCGGGGTCATTAGGGGTTGTGGATCATTACTTTCGGCGTCTTTAGTATCTCTGGGCTCGTTCAGTATTTCAAAAAGGAGGCTATCCGGATAATCTTTGAAAAAATCGGCAATCTGTTCCCAGTGAGCTACAAAACGGTCTTTCTGGCCATCGGGGTCGGCCATTAATTGAGCGTGGTGGTGTAAGTTTATCATTATGTACATCCCATGCTCCAACGCGCTATCAACAACTGTTTTTACCGAGTCTAAAAAAAGCGGATTTATGGTATAAGGATATTCCTGCATCGAACGGAAATCCTGTTCCCAGCGAATAGGCATCCGTACATGGTCGAATCCTAAGTTAGCAATCATCCCGATGTATTCCGGTTTGAAAGGGTTCTGCCAAGCCGTAAGAGTAGGGGCATCAAACATGTTCCCTAAGTTGATTCCCCGTCCGAGCTTTTGGTTGATAGCAGAGGCTGAAGTATAGTCGGCTGGTGTGTTATCCCTGTTTTCTAAAATTATTTGGTTTGTTCCGGCATTTTGTGTTGCAAAGATGGCCGGGATTCCCAGTATATTTAACGATAGAATAGAAAATAGCAGGCGTATTAAAAAACTCTTTCTCACAATAAATATATTTAAGTCATTATAAAAACTATAATTCATCTCTATTCAAATTAGGTGCCACTATTTCTTTGTTTAATGCATTGGTTTTTGTGGCGGATATAATTATTTTGTTTGTATCTATTTTAGATGACAAAATCAACCTGCTAATTATAACAGGTTGATTCTTCTGATTCAATAATATTTTATTTTTTTAATGCGATGTCTTTGTCTGATTTTTATTTTTCCTGTTATATACGAAATATATAGCCAAAAACAACAATAAAATAAATAGTTCATTTCCATTTAAAGGTAATTCGTTCAAACTACTAACTCCTTTTTCAGCAGGTGGCATTATGGTTCCCGAAATAGCCTGATTGGAGATAGACAGGCTTTCGTCAATTGACAAATTTCCAATTCTGTTAGCCAGTCCATACGATTGTGCCCCATTGTTAGCAGAAGATGTATTATTCTGTGCTAATAATAAAACGGCTCCCGAACCTCCACTTCCTCCTGATAAAGAAGTACTTGCTACAGACTTATTTTTATTTAAGGTTTTGTCATTCGCTTTTATGTTCAAATTGTTGGGTATAGTAATATCGGCAATATTAGTGGCTTTTTCAGAAGAATTAAATATAGGTTTTCTCTGTTCAAGTTTTAATATTGTTGCTTCCATGTCTTCCGTTCTTTGTTCCGACGAACCCTTGAAAGAAGGCAGAGGCTGCGATTTTTTCATTTTAGGAGCAGATATCTGCTCACCGGCACCATTGTGCACGGTATATGGTATATTGGCATCTTTTGAATTGTTGTTGGATATAAGCACGGTTGTAAATACACCTGCCATGACGACCGAACAACTTATAAAGATTATTATTAGATTTTTCATATTAAAATATATTTACAAAAAGATAAATCTGACTTTCTTATTAAAAAATTACTCTCTTTCTAATTTTTACTTTATTACAATTTTAGTTGAAAATGTATCCTCATTCTCTACCTGTACTTTCAGCAGATATACTCCGGATTCCAATGCGTTTTCTGAAATGAACGAAGTACTTAATGCCGAAATGTTTTGTTTATAAATTAGTTTTCCGGAGATGTCATATAAGTAGAATTTCCCGTTGTTATCATATCCGTTTTTTATGAACACATAAGAATTCAACTGATAGGTTTGTATCTCTTCCGAAGATACTTTCACATCATCCTCATTGTTTCTTTCACTCATTATCTGGAATCGTATTTCAGGAGTAGTTTCATTATCAGCAATAAAATTGTATGTAGAATTTGTTGCTGTAATTTCAACCTGCTCGTTTGTCTTCAAATCCAATAAATAAAGAGTTCCGTAATTTTGTTCCATATTATTATGGTCGAAAGTAAGCGTATACTCCCTAACACCCTCTTCTGCTTTAAAGTAAAGATAAGTGCCATTTATATCAGGGATTGTACTTACCTGATAAATTCCATCTTCGCCTACAGCACAAAGAAGAGATTTTTGGGCTGAAGATGTCATTTTATAACCATCGTAACCATTATCAAATCCATAGTTTGAGTTCTCATCTGTCACAAGCCAAAGCAGGTCTTTAGCCTTGCTTTCGGAAGAGAGACTTATTTTGGTAAATACAGGTTTCGCAGCGTCCTGAGCTTTGGAACGCATTGGATGGGTGTTTTTCACAACACTGTCGACATCGTAAACAAAGTTGAATGTATTGCCTGCATCTCCGCTGTTTGTTCTGACTATAAAACCTTGCATTGATGGAATGGAAGTTAAGCCAACTACAGTTCCGGCTTGCTTTAGCGGAATGGCTATAAACTGCCCTTTGCCGGTTCCTTCTTGATTGCTTTGATTGTCTTCCCAGTCTCCAAGAGTTCCTGTATTGAACAGATAAATTGTTTGCTCAATGTTTGTCCCTGCTTTAAACATAGCATCATTTATGGGCAAAGCAGCTGTATACGGGTTCGAGAAAATGTACTGACCCGAATAATCCGTACCACTGGTTTTTCCTAAAGTTATTTCCTTGTCGCGGTTAACTAACTGGCCTGTGATATTGAAAGATGCATTTTTATCAGCATACCTGGATATTTCATATCCAATAAATGCTTTAAGGTCGTCATCATTTGTAAGCGATGTCCAAAATCCGGTGTTTACTCCTTCGTTAAATTCGCGGATATACATGCTTTGGAAATTCTTAGCATTATAACTTTCTACAGGTGAGCCGAAGTATTGCCACTGAAACTTATCCGCTTCTTTGGGTGTCTCAATGGGGTTTGAAGCTTTCACATGAAACTCTACGGTACCTTCTACTACGTCTCCCTTACGGAAGATGAAACTTCCCGCTGGCTGTACGTGGTTAGGGTCGGCTTTTATTAGCAAGCCTGCAATACCGTTAGCGTTTGTAGTAGCGCCATATACTTTTACCAGTTTTGTTATTGGAATTTCCAAAGAATTGTCGGCTCCAATAGTCAGGTTATTTTTGACATACAGATTGTCCTGATTGGTTACAACTTTCGGACTGTTTATTACTAAGTTGTAAACGCTATCATTATAAATAGAGTATCGCGGAATTTCTTGCTCTTCTGTATTGGATAACGTTAGTTCTGTATTGTAATGATAACAATTCAATACTCCCTTATTACCGGTTCCTTGTTCTGTCGCAAAGTTTTTTGATATATTCAGCTTGTCGTATAATAACACAAAATAATTTGTTTGATTTTTTAAAGTCAAATTAGCTATTTCATCGTTCTTATAGGTGTTTTTATATATATGCTGTACTATAGCCCCTGTACTTCCTTCAGGATAATAATAAATAGAAGAAGACTCGTGGCTGGCCTTAGTAGCATCTATTTTACCTGTGTTATCCATACGGACAAGCCCGCTGATAGTTAATTTTTTTCCGTCGACAATTAAAGCACGGCCTGTGTCATTATAAATATCGCGAACTGTACGGTCTTTGTCTAATACTAAATCGCGCTGGGCATCTGTTGCAAATATGATATCTTCGCCGTTTTCTGGAACTTCATTGGCAGTCCAGTTGCTAGCTGTTCCCCAATCGCTGCTTGTGGTACCACGCCAATAATTCAAGGTTATAGCTTCTGTAGCTCCGGCAGTAGGAAGAGTACTCCTCCGGGTTGCACCAGCAATATCAACAGGCATATTTGAAAATTCCTTACCGGCAATAAAGGCATTAGGTTTTAAAAGCGATTTAAGGCTTTCTACACCATCGTAAGTAAATGGTATGGAAATACTATTAGCGTCGGTGCCACCAAATTTTGGATTTACAAACGAGCTATGGAAGTCTTGCTCACCTTTATTAGGAATGAGCCAGAATGTATTGTTGAATTTCCAATCGTCGAAAGTACTGGACCTGTATTCTGCATTATTCCAACCATATGCAAAATAATTAGCAGTTCTTGGGCTGTAATAGTTGTTATAGTCAGTAACAAGTATGTTTTTAAAATCGGTAGGGCCTCCCAGACCGAGAAGATAGTCGGCTCCTAAATTTACAATATTGTTGTTCCATGAATATAATTTGCTATTTTCACTATTTTCGTCTTTTGCAACCTGATAATTTACGGCTCTTGCTGCCGTTCCGGCGTTATTAACGAATATTGTGTTATGATAGAAATTAACTTTACTGTTAACTCCTTGATTTGAATAAACCACATACATTCCTTTGGCCCGTGTCTGTCCGGCAAAACCGGATGCAGCTCCTTGTGTATAGGCAATATTATTGTATATATTGGCCACAGGAGTATCATTACCTAAAGCATAATCTAATTGTATACGATACAGAGATGTAACAGTTGTGTTAATCCCTAGATTACAAGCTTTTAATACTGCTATATTATTGAATAAGTTTAGAGGCATATATCCGCGTGCATCCATTATATGGAATGCACTTAATTCGGAGTTGGTTGCAAAAACCAAATCAGGTACATTCAAGTCCCATATTATGTGGTTTCCACTACATTCTACCAAGCCAATCTTGTCATTGATAGTTTCTGTTTGTATTTTAATCCCGTTCCAATATACTTTCAGGGTAGAGATTCCGTTTGCTACGTCCAACACAAGGTCTTTCATTTTGTTGTTGTTACACTTAATGGTAGTCTTTGTGTTTTTATACACCCGGCAATATATCCCGGTCAGAGTAGTGGCAGAAGAAATACTTGTTGCAGTTGTTTTCCACTTTATATTTTCAACTATATTGTTTGACACATCCATTTCGCAGTTGGCAACTTCAATTCCTGTAAAACAAGCAACATCCGGTTTGCCACTTATACTATTAATTGTTGTATTGTTTATACAATCGAAATTTGCAATAGTGTTTCCTTTTACTTCTATATTCAGAGTGTTAGTAGCGCTTTCTGCGTCTGCTACATACCTTATTCCACCTAAATGGGTTGAGGTACCCGAAGAGTTGAAAGTTAAATTCCCATTTATAAAGTTTCCATTAGCATCAAAGCCAATACCCCCTATTTTATTATCATTTATCTTTGCCGTAAAGCTGGTAAGAGTAGATGTCGATACGCTAATAAACAGCCGGGTATAAAAACTTTCGAATTTAACAGGTTCTGTTTCGTAAAAATAATTTCCCAGTATATTAATGTTGTTATAAATACTGCTGCTCCCTGCGCGAAAATCAATAACTCCAATCGCAGATTCTTCTGCCATCCCTTTTGTACTCAAACAGTTCCTGAATTCGTTATTTTGAATTGTAAGATTTTGTACAGAGTATCCTGAAATTGCACTTATTGAACGATTGTCCGTGTCATTTGTAAATATACAGTTCTGAATAACAATGTCTTCCGACTGCAAGCCAATGGTAAAATGGATAATAGAGTTGCTGGTACCATATGTCCAGGTCGAAACATCCAGATTATAAAATCCCTTAAAAGTAAGGGCTCTCCTACCGTCCAATGCTCCATCGATTGTTATATTTTTAGCCCCGAAAAATTCAAATAAATAAGTCTGATCCAACGAAGCTAAAGGCGAAAATGAAATAGTATACCCTTCGGCCGGAGCATTAGTTCCCGGCTTAATTGTCAACTTTGTCCAATTGGTATTGCTTCCCTCTTGAATTTTAATTTTCCGGTCTTCTATCGAGTTGCCATTTACGGTTACAGTGATGGTTTTTCCATCTTGATTTGTTGATATAATTTTATCAATTGCCTGATAAATACTGGGGTAGTTCCCATCAGCTCCATTTGAACCTGCAACATTAATGGTGGTGGTCGGTTGTTGGTCTGACACTGACTTGTAAAAATACACGTTGTCAATGAAAACAAAACCATTATCGGATGCTATACTCAACCCTTTAACTAGCGCCTCGGCCGGAGCACCTAAAGTTTCGGTAGATAAAGTGATAGATTGCCATTCTTCGCTTGCATCCAAAGGCTGTGAAGAAGTGGTTGCTCCTGATACTCCGTCTATTTTTATATTAAGATTAGCGTTAGCATTATTTACCCTGGCATGGATATGAAGAAATGGCCAGTCGGCAAGAGAAAAACCATCACCAAAGTCTATCTTAGCATACTGGCTCATACCTGAAAGTACCCGGTACTTATCTGTTGTTGTTGTTCTAGTATATGTCTGCTCTTGAGAAAATAAACTTCCAAAACCGGTTCCTGGAGCTTGTGCTGCTGCCTCAAAATTATCCCTGTACACACGCAATACCCTGTCCGGATTTGTTTGTGCAGGAGCTGGTGCAACTGTGGTAGTAGGAATGTCTGCCTGATAAAAATAGATATTATCTACATATATGGCATGGTCAGAACCTGAGAAGATAAGTTTAGTAAATAATTCGCCCCATATTGCTCCATCTATTGGTACATCAAAATCCGATACTAAAATATTTATTTTATTCCAAACTCCAGACTGCAGTTGGGAAGCTGATATTGTAGCAGACCCGGAATCTTCTGCTTCGTTTTCAAGCGTAAGTGTGAGTTTTGTGTTTTGTGAATTTTCTACCCATACATCTAAATGGAGCATGTTCTCCTGAATATCAGCAGGATAATCAAGTGTGAAACTTGCTCCGTTTTGTAGGTTTGTTATACGTAAATAGTTGTTCCCCTCTATAGCATCTGTTGTTGTTCCGCTAAAATCACCACTGAGATTACTGTCGCCATCTACAAAAATAGAAGTACGTCCTGTATGCTCGGGTGTGGCGGGCACCTGAGGAGACAAATCTTTATAGAAATGAAGGTTATCTATACTAAATGTCTTTTCCGTAATAACACTTTTAGGAGTTGCAAACCGAACTGCATAAAATTTTGACATTACATCTGTCGGATTAATCCCATTCCACCCCGGAGCAAAATCAGACAGCTTAATTTTTACAGTATTCCATGTTTTTGCTGTTAATTCAGGTAAACTGGTTTTTATATATCTTCCTCCATTATTTGCTGATTCCAAACGAATGTAAACATCTCCGGCAGCAAAATTTTCTGTTGGAAAAATATCGAAATATATAGTTGTGTACGAATTAATACTAGTTTCAGAACAAGTAAATTCCACACCGTCAATCTCAGAGCTAGCTGCTGCCGGCACTATTGTTTTAACAAAATTTTCTGTAGACGAAAATTTAAGCTCAGAGATATTTCCGTTACCATATTTCACTATTTTTGTTACAGCATTTGCAGCATAAGGCAGATCATTGTAGATCGACAAATAAGTTCCTGCAGGACGCACGGGTGGGTCTATCGCTTTTGCTTGTGGTATTGTAGGGTCTGCATAAGGTTTATCTGAGAGGTAAACATTAGCAATGTAAGTAGGAGTGAGATTATTATATGTTTGAAAGGCCAATCGTTTAATATTGGTTATGGAAGAAGCCGAAAAGTCTACTTCTATTAAAGTCCAATCAGACCCGACTATCTGATAAGATTTAGATTTGTTATCCAAAGTTACAGTGGCTGTATTACCAGTATCTGTAGTTACTCTAAGGTAGCTGCCACGAAAATTATAACTCATAAAGTACAAATACCTTTGAGTAGATACATCCTTCAGCGCATTTAATTCCAGAAAAAAGCCACAGTAATTTTCTGCTGTAGGAGTTGCTTTAAATCCTCCAGTATATGTGCTAATTGAAGTGCTGTAGTTGTTTTTAGGAGTCGCATTATTCCCCTCTGTTCCATATATGAGATATGGATTAGTTCCCGTCGGAAAATATGTAATCGGGGTAGGGATATTTGTTAAGTTTGGTTGCGAAAATGCAATAAAAACATTCGTAATTAATAAGCAGAATACTATTAAAAAGTTTTTTTTCATACCTCTAAGTAATTTGAACATAAAAAAGTTTTTTTATTGTCTTTTCTAAATGCAATAGTTCGTTAAACTTTTAGTTATTATATTGATTTACAACAAAACAAATATCGTTCCACTGTAACAAGTCATTGATAATCAAAGTCTTTACAGACACATCACTTTCTATTCAGATATGATTTTCAAGACTCGTTTATTCTACAATTTGCTCTGTGAGCAGTGTTTTCTACATTTAGAGCCATTAAACAAATGGCGTAAAGATTTTATCAAAGACGTTCTTTGGTTTTTTTTGAGTATTAAATCCCCCGGTGAATTTTCTGCAACCGGGCAGATACGGGCACCATGATGAACAGCGGTACCGTCAGCAATTTGAAAGCAATTTTGATTCTTTCAACTTTAACGCCGCACTTGTGAATCAGTACTGCGCAGACCGCAGGGTGCTTGTTTTCGACCCTAGTTATATTCCCAAATCGGGACGTAAAACCGATGGCGTCGGCTGGTTTTGGCGGGCCCTGCCAACAAAGCCAAATGAGGCTTGTAGATAAGGCGGTATTGCCGCTCTTGATTTGGATAATCATACCGCGTTGCATCTTGAAGATATCAAAACCCTGCCGCTTAAGGAGGAAAACCTGTTTGATTTTTAGGCCCATATCTTTCGTTAGAGAGCGGAAAGGGTTCAAAAAAATCGCTCGGATTGTGGTCGTGTATGGATGTTTTTCCAAAGAACCATTTGTTTCCCAACTTACAGCCTGCCGGCTGGATGTTGTTTCCCGTTTGCGCGATGATGTCCGGATGCGTTATATCTTTCAAATAAAGAAGACCGGGAAGCTTTTTCAATGGCAGATGTTAAAATTTTTAATCACAACGCGTTGCTATTAGATCGATTTATTGCAACGTTTGCTTTAAAACCAAACATACTCAAAAAAAAACCAACATGTCAAAGAACTTTTAAATTACGGAATCAGAGCCGCACAACTAATAACGAACCGTTAATAGTAGACACTTGTTCCTTTATTAGAAAACACAGACACTTTCTTTGCATCAATTGTAAAAATTTGCAAAGTGCTTTTGTTAAAAAAAATAATGCTTTGGCTTTTATTGCATCCTTTCTTTTTCAGCATACACGTTGCAAATATAATAGTTATTGTACTATTACGCAAATTTTTAGCGAAAAACAGATGCAAAACAACAAGAGTAAATTTATTATGGTTCCAATTTAGCACACAACAAAAATCTGAATCGCAGTCAGTAATTTACTGACATTAAATGATTTTGTTTAAATCACCTACTTCCTTTTGCTTTGATGCAAAAGGAACAAAAAATAATTTCATTGAAGCGCCTACGCTCAGCAAAATTCAAGTAAACTTGATTCTGCTTTCGCTTAAACGGCGCATTCAAGACTATGCCCGCTTCGCACAAAAAATTACCATATCTTTTAGAGTGGGTTTACACCGATTTTGGCTGAGAAACCTTTTTATCGGAGTTTTTTCTAAAGACACAAAAAAAACCAACTAGCTCGCAATGAATTAGTTGGGATTAATTATTTGATTTGTGAATAGGCCTGAGAAGATATCTCAAGTCAAATTATAAACTGTAAGCAGTTTTAATTATCAATTGACTTTTGGGACAGCACTACCTGTAAGTTTTACTGTTTACAAAAAAAAATAGGATAATTCCTTTATACACAGGCGATTTTTATTTGCTTAAGCTCCGATTACTATCAATCATCCTCTCTTTTACCCAATTTCTTATCAAACATCCACATGGCTGCTTTATCATCGTTGATAACCACTAAGGCTTGCAAAAGGCTGCGGACAGCATCTTCTTCTTCCACCTGCTCATCTACAAACCACCTCAGCATACTTTGCGTTGCATAGTCTTTAGCCTCAATAGCCATATCCATCAGTCCGTGTATCTTTTCAGTAACCAGTTTCTCATGCAGCAATGTATCCTCAAAAGCATCTTTGGGAGAGTTCCACTCCTGTCTTACTTCATCTATAGGTTCTAACTTTACCTTGCCGTCTACCGATACTATAAAGTTCATAAAACGTTGTGCATGCTCAAATTCCTCTTTTGCTTGCTTTTCAAACCAGCTGGCAATACCGTCGAATCCCTTGTCTTTCATATCATACGACATCGAAAGGTACAAATACGCCGACCAAAGTTCTGCATTTACCTGTTTATTCAATGCAGTTTCCATGTTAGGTTCTAAGATAGTTCTCATACTCATTATTATTTTATTTATTTCTAAAGAACAAATATAATCTTAAAAAATCATTCGGGAATGAACAACCCGATATTTTTAAACTGATTTTTTACCTACCGCATCGTATTGCGGTATCAAATACCCATTTTCAAACCTACACAGCAAACAGATATTGCCAACAGGCACAGCGCTTTGCCATTCGGGCTTAATCACCTTGCCATCGTACAAGGCATTGGTAATAAAAGACTTCCCTACTTTAAAGAACGAATCATAATCCTGTGTTTCAAAAAAGAGCTTTGTTATATCAAACTCCTCCACATCAAACTCGCAAGTATAAACAGCGTTTTCCACACACTCGGTACGCAGATATAAACTACCTTGCTCCATTACGGGGCTAATACTCTTCTGTGCTTTGAATTGCGATGCGGGAATATGACCTTTGAATGTCTGCTCCCCATCTTTAAAAATCGTCAGCTCATTTACATATTCGCTCAACAACAAAGATTCATGAATAATATCGTCATAATGGTAGAAATCTTCCCAGTTCTCGTAAATAGTAGGGTCTTTGGGCATATAGTTGCCAAGAGCCAACTCGGCGCTAACGCCTTTTATCTCTATTTTAATATGTTGCATAAATTTATTGTTTTTCCGTTAAATACTTCCAAAACCGCTGAGGCATATGTTGGCGTTGGAGTTTGGGATTTATACGCTCCTTAATGGTCAATGCTTTGAAATAAGTTTTCCACAAGCTCTGAAAAAGTTTCTCATCTTCAGCCATTAGTTTCTCATCCAGTTTACCATCCGGCATATTTTCATCCATATCGAGGGCTATTTCAGTCACATTTTTCAAATCGTAATAATAGCCGTAATTCCTTTTCATATCATACACTATCCATTTTTGGTCGGCAAAGCGGTCGGCAAAAAACTCTACCGACAAAGGCAGTGCATTGTAGATAGGCGAAATCGGAGCAAAAAAAATATCATCAGCAGCTTTTTGGAAGCGTACAAACTGACGGATATGCTCGGCTTCGCGTCCTACTTTTTTAGCAAGTTGATTCAGTTGCAATACATCAGGGTCGGCAAAATTCATTTCGATAGAATGCTTACTATCCAGATTCTTCCGGATATACCGGAAAATAAGCTCGTCGCTACCCTCTTCCTCCGAAAGCCACACATGTGTAATCATATTGCACGATGTTTTTGAGAGCTTTTTCTGCACCGATTTCCAAACACGGTCGGCACGCTCCGCCTGTGTTGTAACAAGATAAGACTCTTCTACAAACAAGGGGGCAAGCTCTCCTTCTCCCAATAACTTATCAGGAAAAGTTTTGCGTACATAAGCATCAAAAACCGCTGTAAGCAAACCGTCGAAAGTCTTATCATATCGGAATACAATCATTACTCAGGAAAAATGATGGATAACTGATTCAATGGAGCATCGCCTTTTTTCATTTTTTTCTCTGTCAGCTTCTTACGTATATATTCGGGCGAAGTTTCGTGCACGGTATTAAATGCCAGTTCATTACAAGTGATAAAATATTGCGCTTTTTTCATCACCACACCCATTTTTTTCAAAGTGGTAGCCGTTATTCTCCCAAACCTGCGCGACGAAACTATAAGTTTGGCAGATTTTACCCCAAGTCCGGGTATACGCAGCAACATAGCATAGTCAGCCTTGTTCACATCCACAGGAAAAGCCTCTGGATGGCGCAATGCCCACGAGAGTTTAGGGTCTATCTCCAAATCAAGATTGGGGAAACGATCGTCTACAATTTCATCTACCTTGAACTCGTAAAAACGAAGCAGCCAGTCAGCCTGATACAAGCGGTTTTCACGTACAAGCGGAGCTTGCTTCAGAGCCGGAAGGCGATTGTCATAAGTATTCACAGGTATAAAGCCCGAATAATACACCCGCTTCATGCTGGGACGTGTGTATAGTGCTGCTGTAGTATTCAATATCGTTTTATCATTATCATCCGTAGCACCTATTATCATCTGTGTGCTTTGACCCGCAGGGGCAAAACGGGGAGCTGAACGAAATTTCCGGCGTTCTTCATTACTTTGCAACACACCTTGCTGTATATGCAGCATGGGTTTGAAAACACTTTGATGGTTTTTTTCAGGCGCCAACATTTTTAGATTAGGCTCGGTAGGTATCTCAATATTCACACTCAAACGGTCGGCATACAGCCCCGCCTGACGCACAAGCTCCTCGCTCGCACCGGGAATACTTTTCATGTGGATATAACCATTGTAGCGATGGATTGTGCGAAGTTCTTTTACAACACGTACCATGCGTTCCATCGTATAGTCAGGATTCTTTATCACTCCTGAGCTAAGAAATAAACCTTCGATATAATTGCGGCGATAAAATTCTATTGTAAGTTCAACCAATTCGTCAGGGGTAAAAGTAGCACGGCGGATATCATTGCTCCTACGATTGATGCAATAGGCACAATCGTAAATACAGTAGTTAGTAAGCATTATTTTAAGAAGCGAGACACACCGCCCATCCTCTGTAAAACTATGGCATATACCCCAGCCATGCGCGCTACCCAACGTACCCGGTTGATTTTTCCGGGTAGTTCCGCTTGAGGCGCACGAAACATCGTATTTCGCCGACTCCGCAAGCACCTTCATTTTTTCGAGAATGTCTGCTTTCATTTACTACAAAGTAAAACATTTCGAACGTAAATATTGGTATAAGAATTCTTAAAAAAACAGGAGATGTTGATAAGTTTTTAAAGGAAGAAAATAGAAGATGTATCAATAAGAATAATGTGCCAGTATGCCAATAATTCAGCTGGCTGAATATCTCTGCTTTTCAAGCAGGACACGGACTACAAGTCCGCGCCAGCAACTGAAATTTTCCGACTTCTCGTTTGTAACGAGGGAGAGTAATAGGTTAGTCTGGGCAATGAAACCTTATTTTCAGGAATAAACCTTAGTAGCTTCAACACCTCATAAAACTAAACCTTATTACCTTATTGAACATTATATTGGTGTAAGTTTAGCGTAACGTATAACTTGTACCGAAAATACATACAGTTTAAAACTGCTAAATATATAGGCACAAGTCACAGACTTGCGCCAAATATGTGATTTCTATGTGCTTCGTCCTTTCGGATTTGCAATCCAAAAGCCATTAACTGCGGATTTAAAATCCGCTATCAATAAATTACCTGATTGCAACTTGGCGTGTTCACATCCGCTATCGCACGAATCTTTCGTGTGGTAAGGTGAAAAAGGACTTTGAAATGCCCACGATACAATAGTGCGGCAGCATAGGGAGTTTAAGGGCTGTAAGCCCGTTTTATTTCAGCCCAATGGCAAAGCGAAGCCCCGCTACCGCGCGAATCTTTCGCGTGGTAAGGTGAAAAAGGACTTTGAAATGCCACACGATACAATCGTGCGGCAGCATAGGGGTTAATCTGAGAGAATGAAACCTTATTTTCAGGAATAAACCTTAGTAACTTCAACACCTCATAAAACTAAACCTTATTACCTTATTGAACATTATATTGGTGTAAGTTTAGCGTAACGTATAACTTGTACCGAAAATACATACAGTTTAAAACTGCTAAATATATAGGCACAAGTCACAGACTTGCGCCAAATATGTGATTTCTATGTGCTTCGTCCTTTCGGATTTGCAATCCAAAAGCCATTAACTGCGGATTTAAAATCCGCTATCAATAAATTACCTGATTGCAACTTGGCGTGTTCACATCCGCTATCGCACGAATCTTTCGTGTGGTAAGGTGAAAAAGGACTTTGAAATGCCCACGATACAATAGTGCGGCAGCATAGGGAGTTTAAGGGCTGTAAGCCCAAGTTAAGATTAACCTTTGTCAGGCAAGACTCACAACAGTCCTTCCCTTCA
This sequence comes from Paludibacter sp. 221, assembly GCF_010501035.1. Taxonomy (GTDB): domain Bacteria; phylum Bacteroidota; class Bacteroidia; order Bacteroidales; family Paludibacteraceae; genus QVMH01. The sequence continues at coordinate 13,343 of NZ_QVMH01000015.1, read as the reverse complement.
GTTTTCCGGCTAAAATAGACTGCACAACCTCATTCAAATCAGTTAAAGCAACCTCCTTATAAATTTCGAGAAGATTAACAGGTTTCCAATCGCCCGCCAATTTCTGCCACAATGGTTCACGCAAATTACCCGGATAATTCTGTGCTGAAACCCCAAGCAAAGCAATGCCCCGAAGTATAAATGGGAATACACTTAAGCTCAAATTAGTACCCGACACGCTACCGCAAGTAGTGACTGCTCCGTATAATTTAGTAGTCTTTATCATGTTCTCCAAAGCCTTGCCGCCGATAGTATCAATTCCTCCCGCATATTGGGCCGACAAAACAGGCTTATTATCCAAAGCCAGAAAATCGTCCAAAGGCAGTATTTGGTTTGCGCCCAACGCTTTCAGATACTCATACTCAGTTTCTTTACGCGAGATAGCAACCGTTTCGTAACCGAGCTTGGAGAGAATAGATAAAGCAACCGACCCTACTCCGCCCGTTGCTCCCGATACCAGAACAGCTCCGTCATCAGGCTTCACATATTCAGCTAAACGTGATATGGATATTCCGGCAGTGAAACCTGCCGTGCCCAGAATCATCGCTTCTTTCATCGACAAGCCTTCGGGCAACTTCACCACCCACGATGTGGGAACCGAAACGTATTGTCCCCACCCGCCGGGGGTGTTCATTCCCAAATCGTAGCCTGTAACTATAACCTCATCTCCGGCTTTGTATTGCTCTACATTAGAAGAAACAACTTCACCCGCCGCATCAATACCGGGAGTATGAGGGTAGTGCTTTGTCACCCCTTTATTGCCTGTGGCAGATAAAGCATCCTTATAGTTCACCGACGAGTAATGTACTCGTATAAGCACTTCATTTTCGGGCAAATCCTTAGTGTCCTTTTCTACAACACCGCCTAAGTATTTTCCCTCACTTTCTTCTACTACAAAAGCCTTATATTTTATTGATGGTAACATATTCTTATGAATATATGCTTAATGCTTAACGTCTTTTATCTTCGACTGACCTTGTCCGGTGAGCCGAAAAATAAGAGCAGCCGGAGTTAAAAAATCTTCCCTGTTTGAGCGACGAAGGAGCGAGTTTGGAAGATTTTAGCCGGCAAACGCTAATTTTTCGTGCGAAGCGGGCACAGTCTTGAAAACACCGTTTAAGCGAGGGCAGAGCCGAGTTTACTCGGACTATGCCAAGCGTAGGTGTTTCAATGTAGTTAACTTTTTGCTTCGTTTTTGCATCAAGGCAAAAATGAAGTGGGGTCGCAGGGGCAACGCCCCTTAAATACATTTACCTATAAATTTAGCCTAAAAGACAAATAATTATTTGTTTTTATTGTGGTGGGTCGATACCCAGTTGCCTGTAAGTTTCCTTTATGGTTTCTTCATTATCAGTGATTATCAGTATCGAATCGTGAGGCTCCAGATGAGTAGTACCACGCGGCACAAAATAATTTTCACCACGTTTCACCATAACAACCAATGCCTTATCGGGCAACGAAATATCAATCAGCGAATCACCGTTCTCCAGCATCTGCTCATCCACGGTTATTTCAGTCATAGCCGATTTTATATCGTCCGAGAACTCGATATCAAACTCTTTCAATTTATTCTCTTTAGGAAGAGGGGTAGCCAGTTTGAGCCATTTAGCCATAGAAGTAATGCTCGTTCCCTGAATAACCAGCGATAAGATGGTGATAAAAAACACGATATTGAATATATCCTTAGCCCCATCTACACCCGCGAGCCACGGATAAGTAGCAAAAATAATAGGCACAGCCCCACGAAGCCCTACCCACGATGTAAAAACACGGGCATTCATCGACATTTTGCGGAAAGGAGCCAAACAGGCAAATACGCTGATAGGACGCGAAATAAGAATCATAAACACACCTACCAATACACTGATACCTGCCACAGGCAACAATTCGGATGGATTCACTAAAAGCCCTAAGGTAAGGAACATAATTATCTGGAAAAGCCACGTGAGACCATCAAAAAACTTCAGCGAACTTCTTTTCTGAACAAATCGCTGGTTGCCAATCATCAGTCCACCTAAATAAACTGCCAGATAACCGTTGCCACCTACAAAATCGGTAAAGCCGAATATAAAGAACATGATAGTCAGCAGCAGCACCGAGTACAGCGCGTCATTGGCAAGATTTATTTTATTTATAAGGCGCACAGCGAATTTCCCAATCAGCAAGCCCAGCAGGCCTCCTAAAACAAACTGCTGTACAAATTTCAGAGCTATAGCCCATCCGCTTATTTCGGGGGTCTGTATATACTGGATAAGAACGATAGTCAACATATATGCCATCGGGTCGTTACTACCACTCTCCAACTCAAGCAACGGACGGAGATTTTCCTTTAACGCCGTATTACGCGAACGGAGGATACCGAAAACCGATGCCGAGTCGGTTGACGACATAACGCTTGCAAGCAAAAACGACTCTACCAGCGAGAATGAAACTGCTTTTATAACATTATTGGTAAGCCAGAAAATAAAGAATCCGGTCAGCAGGGCAGTCAGGAATACACCTACTGTAGCCAAAATCACTCCTTGCCACATCACAGGCTTAATTTCAGAATATCTCGTATCCATACCACCGGAGAACAGGATAATATTCAAGGCTATCACACCTATGCTCTGTGCTATCTGTGGCGAATCGAACTGTATTCCCAGTCCATCGGTACCGGCGAGAACACCTATAAACAAGAAAAGCAATAAAGTAGGTACGCCAAAGCGTGAACCCGTTTTACCAACCAGCAGGCTGATGAACAAAAGTACAGACCCAACCAGCAGAAAAATTTCTATAGATATATCCATACGCGTTTCTATAAATTTTTATCGTAAAAGAAGAAATCCGTTGCTTATATATCACAATATGGATGCTTCGTGAAGAAAGTTACACATTCATATAATTCAAAAGCGGATTAGCATACATCTCAAGCATCTTTGTGCGGAGAAAGAATGAATCCCTGTTTTCAATATCCACTTTGGCAATCTGCTTCGAGATGTAGTGCTCAAAATCGAAACGTTCAGTATCGGTATATTCGCCCGCAAAACGCTTCTCACCCTTCAACAAATCGTACGCTATTTTATTTACTTTAAAAATAGTGTAGTTCGAATGAATTTTCCGGTCGATAACCTTAGCCAGCAAGCTAATCTGCTCTTTCAAACCGGATGCTTCTTCTGTTATATTTTTCAAACTATCGTTAATGTCGCCCGAAATACGGTAATCCACCTTGCCACGATACCCCATAATTCCTACCTGCATATTCTCCAAATCATCTTCAGGACGTTTTTTATACTCCGGATTATCACGTTTCAGTTGGTACTCCTTAGCCTTAAGATAATCGGTAGGGTCATACTCGTACGAAATAGTCAGCGGACAGATATTCAACTCCGAAAGATTATCGTAAAAACCCTTCTCGCTACTCAAAGTCAGCATCCTCAACAAACCGTCCTGTGTACGGTCATTAGAGTCTTTAGAACGCCCTTCGCGTTGTGCTATCCATATCGAGCGGCTGTCTCCCTTTATCAGATAACGAATGTATGCCGACAGTTTCTGCGATGCTTCCAGTGCCTGACGTACATTCAACCCGCGCTTAACAATAAAACTCCTGTTCAACCGTACAAAGTCCTCAATCCAAGGATATATCAACAGGTTGTCGCCGATAGCAATCCCTACTGTGTTCATCTTATTTTCGATCATAAGCAAGCAGAGGAAAACCGAATCGATTGTTATATCGCGGTGATTGGAAATATATAAATAGGGTTTTGTCCTGTCGATACTATCCAGGCCGTAGAAGTCAACACCTTTGGTTTTATTTGCTTCCAAATCCTTAAGAAAAGGATAAGCAAACCTACGCTGAAAATCGTCGGTAGATACCACCGTGAGCAACTGCTCCTTCAGTATATCTTTAGGCACAAGCGGAAACAGCGTACTCAGCAGATTGACAAATTGCTTATTGCCTACCAACCGTTCCATTACTTCGGGAATTTCAGCATCGGCATAAAAACGGATATCATCAAAATTCATAATAATCAATTAAGTAGTTACGAGTAATCAGTTACAAATTACGAGTCTCACTCTCTGATAACAGAGAATAAAATATATTACTTAGAGAAAAAGTAAACCAGCACCTGTATGTATATAAATACCATAGGTGCGGCCAGTATCATGCTATCAAAACGGTCGAGGATTCCACCATGCCCCGGAATAATATTGCCCGAATCTTTTACACCCAGGCTACGCTTCATCAACGATTCCATCAGGTCGCCAAAAGTGCCGGCTACAACCACTATTTCGGCAAAGATAAGCCACTGAATCAAACTTATCTGTGGTATAAACAGCGAAAAGACATATCCTGAAAGCAAAGCAAAAACGGCTCCGCCGATGAACCCCTCCCACGATTTTTTGGGCGAGATGCGTTCGAAAAGGCGATGCTTCCCAAACTTCGACCCTACGAGATAAGCCCCCGTATCGTTCACCCAGATGGTAACAAAAACAGCCAGCAGCACTAAAGGCTGGTACGAGGGAAGGAAAAGAATGAAATTCAGGATAGAAAACGGCAGGGCAATATACACCTGACCTAATATGAAATAAGCCCAGTTATTAACCGGATGCTCTTTTTTACGATATAGTTCTACAACGAGAATCAAAGCCACATAAAAGCCGTAAACAAGGTAAATAAGACTCAAAGGTATACAAAAGGTATACATAAAAGAAGATATGAAAAGCAAGACTCCACCAAAAATGGCAGAAAATGGATTCACATCTACATTTTGCTGACAATTTGTCAGTTTGTGAAATTCATAAAGTGCCAGAGCCGTTATAACCGTAAATAAAGCAGCAAAAGAATAAGGACTCCAAATGATAGAGCCTACAATAAGAATCACAAAAACCGCCCCGCTTATAGTACGTTGAAGAAAATTATTCATAGATAGCAAGTAGTTACAAGAAATTAGTTACAAGTTACAAGTCCTTTAACTGTTGAATTGTTTAATTGGCTAACGGTTATAAATCGCAAGGGGTGTTTAAGTGTTTAGTCGGCAACTCTACTACCCAACAACTCAACGATTCTTCAATTTAACGATTCTTCAATTCAGCACAACCAATAAGGCAAAGTTAGCAAAACTTTAGTTTTTCGAAAGAAAAACCACAAATTCTTTCGGTCCGTGCGCACCCAGCACCAGCGTTTTTTCAATATCGGCAGTACGGCTTGGGCCTGTTATGGTGGTTATTGCAGAAGGCAGGCCGTCCGGGTATTTTGCCTGAACAGCTTTCAATGCGTCTTCTACATAATCAACAAGTTGCGATGATTTTGCCACTACAATATGCACAGGAGGAAAAATATGCATCTGCCGCCCATGCGACGATGCCGACGACACCATCACACTACCTGTACGTGCTATCAGAAATTCACAAGCTGTCACTCCCGCCTGCATAGCTTCAAAATCCGCTTCATTGTTTGAATACGGGACTCCCGCCTCATCCAAGCAGCCGGCAATATCATTATCGCTGCAATACAAGTAAGGGAAACCACGCTCGGCAACAAATTGCGCCAATCCGGCGTACATATCCTGCTCATCGTCGTACACCACACATTGTCCGTTTATAGCTTCAAGCTCGTTTTTAAAGCACGTCACAGCATCGGGCTGTATGGGTTTGTAAACAGGCTTTGTTTCGTCCGTGCTCACTTCACGAAACGAAGACCGCCCTTTACGGGCGGCTTCAATACGTTTCAGTATTTCTTCCCTTGATGAATTATTTTGTTTCATCCGGTTTATCTTTTTTTACTCTTGGTTTTCTTTCCTTAGGCTTTTCTTCTGCGGCAGCTTTATCTTCTTCCTTTACCACTACCTTAGTTACTGTTTTTTTAACTTTAGGCTCTTTTTTCACTTCCGGTTGTACCGGCGCATCAGGAATATCTTCCGCTTTAATCTCTGTTTTTTCAGCTTCTTTCTTTTGTTTAGCCCGTTCATTCAGAGCCATTAGCTCCTCGTTGCGCGAAGTCCACGGACGTTTACCGAAAATACGCTCCATATCTTCTGCAAAAATCACCTCACGTTCAATCAGCAATTCGGCCAACTCGTTATGTCCTTTTGCATGTTCTTTCAGTATTTTCTTTGCACGCTCAAATTGTTCCGCTACAATTTCTTTTGCCTCCTTATCTATCAGTTCAGCAGTTTTTTCGCTGTAAGGCTTGGTAAAACCATAATCCGACTGCCCTGTAGAATCATAATAACTCATATTCGGCATTTTATCGCTCATCCCGAAATAAGCCACCATAGCATAAGCACGTTTAGTAACACGCTCCAGGTCGTTGATAGCTCCGGTAGAAGTCTGGTTGAGGAATACCTCTTCGGCAGCACGTCCACCCAAAGTAGAGCACATTTCGTCGAGCAAATGCTCTTTATTTGTAAGCTGGCGTTCTTCCGGCAAATACCATGCAGCGCCAAGCGCCTCGCCCCGCGGCACAATCGTTACTTTAAACAGCGGGTTGGCGTGTTCCAACATCCAGCTTATGGTAGCATGCCCTGCTTCGTGGTATGCAATGGATTTTTTCTCCGAAACGGTTGTTATCTTGGTTTTCTTTTCCAATCCTCCGATAATACGGTCTACCGCATCCAGAAAATCCTGCTTACCTACAAAATCTTTATTCTTGCGGGCAGCTATCAGGGCAGCCTCATTACATACATTAGCAATATCAGCACCTGAGAATCCGGGAGTTTGCCTTGCGAGGAAGTCAACATCTACCGATTCATCTATTTTGATGGGGCGTAAATGTACATTGAAAATCTCTTTCCGCTCCTGAATATCCGGCAGGTCGACATGTATCTGCCTGTCAAAACGTCCGGCACGCAACAGCGCTTTATCCAGAATATCGGCACGGTTGGTAGCAGCAAGTATTATCACCCCGCTGTTAGTACCAAATCCGTCCATCTCGGTAAGTAATTGGTTCAATGTATTCTCACGTTCATCATTGCTTCCCATGTTCGGATTCTTGCCCCGCGCACGTCCGATAGCGTCAATCTCGTCGATGAAAATGATACAAGGGGCTTTCTCTTTTGCCTGACGGAACAAATCGCGTACACGTGACGCCCCTACCCCAACAAACATTTCCACAAAATCAGACCCCGACATTGAAAAGAACGGAACATCCGCCTCGCCTGCTACAGCTTTCGCCAACAGGGTTTTACCTGTTCCCGGAGGGCCTACAAGCAATGCTCCCTTAGGTATTTTACCTCCTAACTGGGTATATTTTGTAGGGTTCTTTAAGAACTCTACTATTTCTTCTACTTCCTGCTTTGCACCTTCCAAACCTGCCACATCCTTGAATGTAACCTTGTTTGCTGCCGATTTATCGAACAACTGTGCTTTGGATTTACCTACATTGAATACTCCACCGCCACCGCCTGACTGTCCCATCATACGGCGGTTCATATACACGATGAAAACTATTAACAATATGATTGGGAAAAAGCTATATAAGAACAGTTCGAAATAATTCCGCCCTTCTTTATAGTCCACAACACCCGTATAACCGTATTCATCTTTAGCTTTTTGGATGAACTTCGAAAATTCTTCCACCGAAGGAATACGCACTGTTATCATCCTGTCTTTATACGAATCGGCACGCGACCCGAAAACTTCATTAGCCGCTTCGGCAGCTACAGTAGCTTCCAGCGTATTGCGCGAAGTATATACCTGTATTTTTTCAATCGACCCGTTTTTCACATACTCCTCGAATGTAGAAAACGGTACATCTTTAGAAGGTGTGGTATCCGAGAAGAAGTATGACCCAAGCAATATCAAAATTATCAACCCATAAATCCACGAAAAATTGAACTTGAACTTCTTTTCATTCGGATTTTTCGGATTATTATTGTTCGGATTTCCATCCGGTCTTTTATTTTCCATTATTCCTGATTAGTTACTTTTTAATTTGAATTTTGACTAAGAGCTTGTTTAAATTTTCCCAAAAGAAGCTATTGTAGCTTTGAATATATCTTTTTCGCAATAAATTATGTTCTTTTTTGTGAAATTTCACCTCTCATTTTACTCATTTAGCCCGCTAAAATCGTAANTCAAAATTTCCCTAAAAAATCACCAAAATTTATCTTGCGAGTAAAATTTAAACAAGTTCTTACAAAAACTTTACCGTTTTACGAAAGGTCAATCCAAATCTTCAATTACTGTCAATTTGGCGTCTTCCCACAAGTGCTCTATGTCATAAAATGCACGCACTTCAGGCAAAAACACATGAACAATAATATATCCGTAATCCATAGCCACCCATTCGGCATTATCTGTGCCATCTACCGCATAAGGTTTTACCTTCGCATTATCACGCAGCCAGTCTTTTACCGACTCTGATATGGCATTTACTTGTACGCGCGAATCGCCTTCACAAATCACAAAATAGCTGCACGGAGCATCCTGCAATTCTGACATATCCACCACTACAATCTTTTTACCCTTCCGCTCCTGTATTCCTTCAACAATCTGATCTACTATTTGTTCGGTTTTTACCATACTAATTAATTTCTTTTTAATAAAAATGAGTGCAAATATACGTCGAAATCGTTGAAAACTAAAATTAAAGAAATAGGAGATGTATTAAAAAGTATGCTCCCGCCTGAAAGGCAATATTTTCACTTTGCCACGCGAAAGATTCGCGCGGTAGCGGGGTTATTTTATTTTGACACATAGAAATCACATATTTGGCGCAAGCCTGCGACTTGTACCTATATATTTAGCAGTTTTAAACTGTATG
>NZ_QVMH01000015.1:0-4551 GCF_010501035.1 Paludibacter sp. 221 | reverse complement strand
ATTTTCGGCACAAGTTACGCTATGCTAAACTTGCGCCAATATAATGTTTAATAAGGTAATAAGGTTTGGTTTTATGAGCTGTTGAAGTTACTAAGGTTTATTCCTGCTGGCGCGGATGTTACATTCCGACGTGTCGGAAATTGTAGTCCGTGTCCTGCTTGAAAAGCAACCATAATCTCCAAATTGTTTGCTCTTACGAGCAAGACACGGACTACAAGTCCGCGCCGGCAACTATCCGTAGGTCGTCACTTCGTTTTGACCTGCGGTTATGCAAATTCTGCCTTTTAGGCAGAAGCATACTTTGTAAAGCATCTTCAACAAATAAACTGTTTTTAACTTCGGAGCATATACAATAAATAAGAACTTTTTCCGTAATTTTGTATTCGCTTGGAGTTATTTCTCACTCCTTATACAATAAATGATTGACCAGGCTACCATAGACCGTATTAATGAAACCGCACGCATCGAAGAGGTGGTTTCGGACTATGTTACGCTCCGCAAACGGGGGGTGAACATGCTTGGCCTATGCCCATTCCACAACGAGAAAACACCTTCGTTCACCGTATCGCCTGCGAAAGGTATTTTCAAGTGTTTTGGTTGCGGCAAGGGGGGAAACTCGGTACACTTTATCATGGAGCACGAGCAACTCTCCTACTACGATGCACTCAGGTTTCTGGCAAAGAAATACAATATTGAGATTGTAGAACGCGAACTGTCGGCCGAAGAACAGGCGATACACAGCGACCGCGAGAGCATGTTCCTCGTTAATGAGTTTGCTCAAAAATACTTCGCCGACATACTTCACAACCACATTGATGGTAAAGCCATAGGACTGAGCTATTTTCGCGAACGGGGTTTTCGTGACGATATAATCAAAAAATTCCAACTGGGCTATTGCCTCGATGATAAAGACAGGCTTACAAGAGCCGCTCTTAAAGCGGGTTATAACAAAGAATACCTGATTAAAACAGGACTAACGCTCGAAAATGAGACAAACCAATCGCTGTACGACCGTTTCAGGGGACGTGTAATGTTTCCTGTTCATTCGCTTTCAGGAAAAGTTATAGCATTCGGCGGACGTATCCTGAAAAAAGACGATAAAAAGGCTAAATATGTCAACTCGCCCGAATCGGAAATTTACCATAAAAGCAACGAACTCTATGGCATTTACTACGCAAAACAAGCCATCGTACGCGAAGATAGATGCTATCTGGTAGAAGGTTATACCGATGTTATCTCCATGCATCAAAGCGGCATTGAAAACGTAGTGGCTTCTTCCGGTACATCGCTAACGTCCGGGCAAATCCGCCTGATTCACCGCTTTACCGAAAATATAACCGTAATATACGATGGCGATGCTGCAGGCATCAAGGCATCTATACGCGGAATAGACCTGCTGCTTGAGGAGGGGCTAAATGTAAAAGTGCTTCTGCTACCCGCAGGTGAAGACCCCGACTCGTTTGCTAAAAGCAATAATGCTTCGGATTTCATCGAGTATGTACAGAAAAATTCGTCCGACTTTATCCGGTTTAAAACCAGCCTGCTGCTTGAAGATACCGGAAACGACCCTATAAAACGCGCCGGACTGATAACCGATATTGTAAGGAGCATCTCGCTTATTCCAAACCATATAATCCGTGCCGAATACGTAAAGGAATGTAGCACGCTGCTAAATGTACAGGAACAGGTCCTTTACCATGAAATAAACAAACTGAAAGGTAAAGAACGTGAAAAAAACTGGAGTCAGCAGCAACAGGAGAGCATCCAGTCAATAAACATACCGAACGAGCAACAAGACTTAAAAACTGAGAATATAATAGGCGCAGGCAAGTTTGAAGCCGAGGAGCGCAATATTCTGGAAATGCTTATCCGCTATGGCAATCATGTTCTGTATTACACCGACGTTGAGAATAAGACATTCAAAACTGTAGGAACTTACATACTGGAAGAACTTGAATCGGACAGCATACGTTTTCTGAACGAAACATACGCTTCTTTACTGGAAGAGTATAAGCTTCATCACGAAGAAGAAAACTTTGTGGCAGAGCGTTTTTTCCTCCATCATACCGATAATAAAATAAGTATGGTGGCCGCCGACCTGATTGCCGAAAAATATACTTTGAGCAAAGTACACTCGAAGATAAAGAAAGTGGAACCGGATTCGGAACGCCTGCTTGAACTTGTGCCCCGCATTGTGTTTGAACTGAAAAACAGTGTTATCATCGACCAGATAAGACAAAAACTGCTTGAACTGAAAGAAGCTAACGAAAACAAAGACAATGAAAAAATGGCTGAAATAATGCAGGAAATGAGTTTGCTGGAACAAGTGAAAAAACAGTTATCAAAAACCCTTGGAGAGAGAATAATTATAAAGCTGTAATGAGGTGAAAGGTGAAAGTATAAAGTATATTAGAAATTTCAGCTTCCCCTTTCAAAAATAAATTATTCTTTTCGTTAACAAAATCTATATAAATAAGCCCCTGATGAATTATCAAGATATAATAAACAACCCTGATTATACCGAAATAACCAGCGTTGAACACGAAGAAATAAAGCCCTTTGTTAAAAACGAATTAGCCGAAAACCAAGGTTGGGCGCGTGCTGCCAACATGTATCAGTTATTAGGCATTCTTGCTTTCATATTAGGGGCGTTCAAAGCCTTCATGCCATTTTACGTTTCACGCGATTATATGTATCTGGTTTACTTAGCGGCCGGAATCGCTTTCCTGTTTACCATCGGAATTGTGCTGCACGAACTAATTCATGCCATCGCATACAAAATTGTAGGCGCAAAGCATGTTTCATTTGGTATGAATATACGAAAGTTCTTATTCTACGTACAAGCCGATGGAGAAGTTATTAATTATCGGCAATTTAAAATCATAGCATTAGCACCTGCCGTTGTTATAGGGGTACTCTCTGTTGCAGGCATGGCTATCTTTTACAATCAAGCTCTTTTCTATTTCTTTCTTGCTATTTTCGGGCTACATAGTTTTTGCTGTGGCGGCGATTTCGGCATGCTTTGCTTCTTTCAGAACAGGCCGGATGAAGAGATCGTAACTTTCGACATGAAAAAAGAAGGCAAAACCTTCTTTTATAAAAAATCCATCACAACCAATTAAGTTGAGCACTGAATAAAATTTGAGTTTGCTCTTCCCACTCCTAATACACCAAAGATAAGACTTGTAACTTGTAACTCGTAACTAATTCCTTGTAACTACTTATTTAGCATTTCCCAAAAGATATAGAGAAACGGGTATATATCCCTGTTTATCTACAAACTGAGCTTCGGGTACTTCAATCATAAATTCATGTTCTCCGGCTTTCAGATTTCCTAATTCGATAATTCTCGTATCAATCACATCTCCCGGACACCAGTTGCTAAATGCCTGCCATTGCTCGTCTGTTTTCTCTGACCTGCCGTAAATACCGTTCCTCTGCGTGTTAAAATGACGGAAGGGCTCACAACTTCTTCTGCCTGGCTTGTATTCCAACATAAGCTCATTGTCGAAACGAATGTAATGCATCCTTCTGTTGTATTCCTCTCCCCCGCTATTAGCTCCATGGTTAGAGGTTATCAAAACCAATCGTGCATTACGCACATTTTTATCTAAAGAAAACTTCACTGATTTAATCGTCTTACCAAGTTCGTCGGTCGATTCTTCCTTATAATTATTTAGCTGATATTTAAAGAGAAGCGGCATTAAAACCAGACCTTTCCCCTTTTTAGCAGGAGCCGCAGGGCTTACAAATTCCAAACTGCCAAAAAAGACATCACTTCGTCCTTCACAACCTGCTATTTCCTTATTTGCCGCATAGGGCACACCGAAAACCTCAAATTCAATCCAATAATCGTACTGTGACAATAACTTTTTATCTCTGAAAACCGGACTCAGATAATTCAGATTAAAAGAATAAGAAGCGGGCTGAAAAGTTTTATTTTTATCCATAAAAGGAGTGATAAAACGCCCGATTTCATATCGGTTAACCTCCGTTGGAGAATAACTGTTTTGTCCTTTAGGCACCATCGCTAAACTTATATTCGCCAGCCTGTCATAATTATCACATACAGGGTTAATAAAGACATTCATCACAATATTATCGCCAAACTTGGAAAGCTGTTCTTTTGTTAGTTTGACGGCATACGATGAATTTTTGTGACGAATTACCCCCGCGTCGGGAAGTTTACCGGCATACTCTTCATAAACACTGTCAGAAACAAGCGGCGCATAACCATCAAAAAACAAGACATCTTTAAATACCGGGATAACTTGCTCTGAATATGCCTGTATACTCAAAAATAGAAAAAATAATACAAAAATAGAATTTTTCATCATGGCGAAAATTTACCGGTTATTTTAAATTCACAAACAAAAATAGTTAAGAGTTTACACTTTATTCAAAATATACTGAATAAAATGCAAACTCTTAACTAAATTATTTTATTATATCTTCTTCCGAAGCTCTATATCTTCTATCTTCTTTTTCTGATTCCCACATAGGATAGTGCTAATAGTAAAAGTACCATCAAACCTTCTCCTACAGGAGTGT
>NZ_QVMH01000014.1 GCF_010501035.1 Paludibacter sp. 221 | reverse complement strand
CTTACTATTTACAACATTACTACTAAATGTACCGACACTTGGAATGGTACTGCTTGGATTTCGAATTGCGGTAGTAATGTAGCTCCGCAAATCACCACACAGCCTCGTGCTTTCAACTGGGCAGAAACTAAAAATGCAACTGCTCTTACAGGTATTGGTGGCAGTTCGGCTACTGTCAGCGTATCGGCTATCGGTATCGGTACGCTTACTTACCAATGGTACGAAGTGACAGCTAATACCAACGCCGCTCCTGCCTCTATAACTGGTGAAACAGAAGCAGCTTTCGCTCCCGATTTATCAGTATTGGGCATGCGCCGTTATTACTGTCAAGTTACCGATGCTAACGGCAACAGCATAAATAGCGACATAGCCGAAGTGGCAGTAGGCTGTGGTGCTAAAACCGTATCAGGAGGTTGGAGTACATTTATGTGTTATAATCTTGGAGCGACCGACCAAAGCATAGAAGCCCAAAAGGCATATAATAGTCCTGTGTTTAATTATATAAATCTTATCTATACTCCTATTGCAAGAGATAATGATATGGTAGTTTATGGTGATTTGTACCAATGGGGACGTGTGAGAGATGGTCACGAAAAACGTACAAGCGGAATCAGTACTACTATTCTTACTACAGTTACTACTGGTGGTACAGTTACTAATGGTGAAAGTACTAACGCTACTACAAAAACTTTTATACTTTCCCCTTCTTACCCTCACAATTGGACGTCAGCAGTTTCGGCTGACCTCAATTGGCGTAATCAGAAAAATAGTACTTACGATCCCTGTCCCGCTGGATGGCGTGTTCCTGCTCAAGGCGAATGGAGCGATATTTTTCGTGGCGGTTCGGCTCCCGGTGCTTCGGGTACTGCTGTTGCCAACACTTGGAGTTGGTATACTGGTGGCACTAATGGTTATGAAATTAGACCTGACGGTGAAACTACCACACTCTTTTTGCCCGCTGCAGGCTTCCGCGACCCCAGTAATAGCGAACTCTACAATGTAGGTGCTAACGGTTATTACTGGAGTGGTAGCCTTAGCAGCGTGTACTCATACTATTTGACCTTCAATGACAGTAATGTGTACCCTGCAAACAATAACGGCCGTGCACTTGGCCTAAGTGTGCGGTGTATTGCGGAGCTGTAAAATCCCGCTCTTTATCAAAAATACAGATATAGGAGCTTTTTTCCGCCGGGTATTGAAGCCCGGCGGATTTTTGTTTTATTCGGTTTGGTGTTGTTTTTTTTTGCTCACTTTTTATGTTTTTGAGCATGAAATAAAAAGGATTTTATTTATTGGACTGAAAAAGCATTATATTTGTCGCGCTTAAGAAAAGGAATTTTTTATTAAAAACTAATAGATAATGAATAGACCGACTATTATAGACTTTCTGAATACCAGTGTAGACAAATATGCAGATAACCCGTTTTTGTGGGAGAAGAAAACAGATAAATTCGTTCCTACTACTTATAAAGAAACAAAAGAACAAGCTCACCGGATAGCGGCAGGGCTGATAAAACTGGGCGTGAAGCAGGGCGATAAAATTGCGCTTCTGTCCGAAGGGCGTAATGCATGGATTGTGGGCGAGTTAGGAATTTTGCATACGGGTGCTGTGAATGTGCCGCTCTCGATAAAGTTGGAAGAAAGCAATGACCTGATTTTCCGTTTGGAACACTCCGAATCTAAATATATATTGGTATCGGGCGGGCAGTTGAAAAAAATCCGTTCGATTATAGGGTCGCTTCCATTGGTGAAAAAGGTAATCGTTTTTGATGAACAGCCGGAATACGAACCATTGGAAATGAGCCTGAAAGAGCTTATGGCATGGGGCGAGGAGTATCTGAAAAATTACCCCGACTCGGTGAAAAAAGCGGCGGAAGCTATTAAGCCGGACGATATGGCAAACATTAGCTATACGTCGGGTACTACTGCCGACCCTAAGGGAATCATGCTGACGCATCGCAATTATACGGCTAATGTGGAACAGGCACTTACCCTGATGACTATTCCGCCAACTTACCGCACGCTTATTATTCTGCCTTTAGACCATTGTTTTGCCCACGTGGCAGGTTTTTATAGTTTTATGGCTTGCGGCGCAAGTGTGGGAACTGTTCAGACAGGTAAAACGGGAATGGAGACTTTGAAAAATATCCCGATTAATATAAAGGAACTGAAACCAAACCTGCTGCTAAGTGTGCCTGCTTTGGCAAAGAATTTCCGTAAAAGCATCGAAAGCAATATCCAGTCGCAAGGAAAATTTGTTCAGTGGATGTTTAATACTGCTTTGAAGATGAACTATTCCTATAATAAGGAAGGATATAATAAAGGTAAAGGGCTTCAGATTTTGAAAAAGCCTATTTTGGCTCTTTTCGATAAAATACTGTTCAAGAAGGTTCGTCAGGCATTTGGCGGAGAATTGGATTTTTTTATCGGTGGTGGTGCGCTGCTTGATATCGAATTGCAGCGTTTTTATTATGCTATAGGAATACCGATGTATCAGGGGTACGGGTTGTCGGAGGCTACCCCTATTATTTCGTCCAACAGTGAGAAGCATCATAAATTGGGTTCATCCGGATTTTTGGTTACCCCGATGGATTTGAAAATTTGCGACGAAGATGGTAAGGAACTGCCAAACTACACGAAAGGCGAGATTGTGATAAAAGGCGAGAACGTGATGGCAGGATATTACCGCAACGAAAAGGCTACTGCCGAAACCGTTAAAGACGGTTGGCTTTATACGGGCGACATGGGATATATGGACAACGACGGATTTTTGTATGTTGTAGGGCGTTTCAAGAGCCTGCTTATTTCGAGCGATGGCGAGAAGTACAGCCCCGAAGGTATTGAAGAATCGTTTGCCGACAACTCAAAGTTTATCGAATATGTTGTGCTCCATAATAATCAAGACCCTTATACCTCGGCACTGATTGTGCCGAACAAGGAGGCTTTAAAGTCGTTTGTTAAAAACACAGACCCAAGTCTGGATTGGGAATCGGAAGATGCTAAAAAAATGGCATTAACTAAACTGCAAAGCGAAATAGACGATTACAAGAAAGGCGGAAAATACGAAGGGATGTTCCCCGAGCGTTGGCTCCCTGCTGCTGTGGCTGTGATAGGCGAACCTTTCTCGGAAAAGAACGGCTTGATAAACAGTTCGATGAAGGTGGTTCGTGGCAAGGTAGAGAAGCTTTACGAAGACAGATTGAAGTCTCTGTATGAGCCGGGTGCAAAAGAAATAGTGAACGCTGAAAATATTAAAGCGTTAAGTTAATGTTTTTATACTTAAGTTGAATTGAATGGCGAACTCTTTGAGCAAAGGAACAATATTGAGTAAAGGATATACCTGCCTCTCGTTATAAACGAGAGGTTAATGGTTTTACGTTTAAAACGTGATTCCCATTTACTCCCTCGTTGTAAACGAGGGATAGGAGAAAGAACAATGAGGGTGCATGCAATCCTTATCTTCAACTTTTTTTGTTTTACTTTGCTCTATGTTCATCCATTTTTTTGTTCTGATTTATTTTCGCAAGCCATTTTTATTTGAGTAAATATAACTTTTATCTGCATGTAACTGTTTGTTACAAAGGAATTATGTGAGGGTTGTATTTGCTCTTTTTGTTTATGGTAGATTCTGTATTTAGTTAAAAAAATTGGTTTGAAATAAAAAAGAGTCTATCTTTGTATGTGTTTTTGTAAAAAAATGAACAAAGGGTAATCTTGTTTTATGGAATTAACCAAAAAGTTTCCCTTGTTTTAGAGTTCAATTTTTTTTAACAAAAGGGTGTATATTTCAGAAAAAGATAGCGATGTTTGCAGCAATCTCTAATAATAGTATCTTTATAAGATTAATTAACATTTATATGTTGGTTAATCCTGTTATTTTATTAGAGAGAGAGAGAGAGAGAGAGAGAGAGAGAGAGAGACTAACCTCTTAACGTTTCGGCATTTACTAGAAAAGCTATACAATAATCTTTTTATATGGTACCATATAAAAAGAAGAGGGCTTTGTGTCCATACCTTTCATGTTTTATCGGTTTTATCCTTTCCCGGCTTTATTTCCCTTTCCATAATATTATTAATAGCAGGAACCCTGTATTATTTTCTGTTTGGTTCTGTTATTCTGTTTAGTAGTGTACTTCCGGTTGCTACTATAAGTGCATGTATATACACATGCTTTTTGTTTATTAATATATATATCTATTTCCATATATATACTATGGTCTTTGGTGGAATCATAACCCTTTCCACCGAAGGCCATTTTTTTTATCCATCAAAGTATGTAATGAATAACACTCCCGGTCCGTAACATAGCCATTTGTCGGATAACGAATAAAGACTAACAAAAATAAAAAAAAAGAAGTTGTCAACTAAAGAGGGCAACCCCCTAAGAATTCCTTTCTTAAACACAAACACAAAACACTCAACTCAAAAACCCTGTCCTCTTTAGTTCTTCTTCTTTTCATCAAAAAATAAAAATCAGAAAAAGAATCATAAATAAAAGAATCATAATTCAAAAAGTATGAACTCATAAAACAATGTAATAAAAACAATGACAACGAAAAAAGAAAAGAAAAATAAATGCAACGGAAATATAAAATGACAGACTTATGAAAATTTTAAACTACTATCGACACCTTGCGATGACATTTTTGTTGTTGCTTGGTTTCTCATTTTTGCATGCCGATACATGGTATGTGAAGCAGGGTGGTATTGGCTCGGGGAGTTCTTGGGCCGATGCTTCGGGCGATTTACAGCTTATTATAAAATCTGCTTTGGCAGATGATGAAGTTTGGGTCGCAGCCGGAACTTATACTCCTAATACGCTGGCTGGCAACGGTACTACAAATCGTGATAAAGCCTTCGTATTGAAAAAAGGGGTAAAGGTTTACGGTGGTTTTTCCGGTACAGAGGATTTGCTTTCTCAGCGCGACTGGAAAACAAATGTCACTATCTTAAGTGGCGATTTGAATGGTGACGACCCTGTTGTTACCGATAATGCTTACCACGTAGTTATATCGGCTGGCGATGTAGGCACTGCCGTATTAGATGGGTTTATCATCAAAGGTGGTGCAGCTACAGGAACAAGCAGTACTATTACTGTTAACTCGAAAGCGATAAACCGCCGTTTTGGTGGAGGTGTGTATTTATTTACCTCTTCTCCAACACTTTCCAATTTGATAATTGAATCGAACACAGCTACTACTCAGGGTGGTGGGCTTTACTTGAATGATAAAAGTAACCCTGCTATCAGCTATGTATCTATTATAAATAATACCAGTGCTTCTTTAGGAGGTGGTGTGTATATAGCAGGTAGTGCTCCAACCATGCGCAATAGCTTAATTGTGAAAAATAAAGCTACTACTTCGGGAGGAGGTTTTTATGTCGCGTCTCCTGTGGCCAATCCTGTATTGATTAATGTTACTATTGCGGATAATACAGCAAGTTCGGGACCTGCTATTTATCAGCGTAACGCTACCAATGGTACTATAACTTTCCGCAATAGTATTATAAAAGGAACTTTATATAGGTATTCAGTAACAAATAGTGAAACAGGAGCTACTACAACTTATGGTTCATTTAGCCATACAAAAAGTTTATATGTAAATTCCAGTACGGTTAGCGCCGCCATTGTTTCAGCTCAGGACCCGATGTTCTTAGATGCGGACAATAATGATTACCGCTTGAATGTTTTGAGCCCGGCAATTGATATGGGTGATAATACATACGTTGCCGAAAACGAGACTGATTTGAGTGGTAAAGCACGTATTTATAATGATGTGGTGGATTTGGGAGCTTATGAGACTGAAGGTATAGCCATAGTTCCCGACGCCGAAGGTATTGTGTACGTAAAGGACTACGGTGTAGGAAGTGTTCCTGCTGATGCAGATGGTAGCTCGTGGGAAAAAGCGTTTCCCGAATTGAGTACGCCACTTCGTTTTGCTGAACGGGCTAACTCAGGTATCGACAGCATTTTTGTGGCTGTGGGCACCTATGTGCCTTTGTATGGGCAGGGTAGTGGTGCTACCGAACAAGACTGTGCTTTTGCATTAGTCCCAAACGTGAAAATATACGGCGGTTTCGACCCCGACAATGGCATCCGCACATTGGCGGATGAACGTATTTTCTCCGATTTGAATAGTACTGCGCAAGGTTCGATACTAAGTGGCGATTTGAATGGCGATGGTAGCGTAAAGGCTTACCACGTAGTAATTTCGGCTGGCGATGTGGGTGTGGCCGTATTAGATGGGTTTACCATCAAAGATGGTGCAGCTACAGGAACAAGCAGTACTATTACGGTTAATACAAAAGCTATCAATAGGCGTTGGGGTGGAGGTGTTATTTTACATACTTCGTCTCCGCAACTGTCTAACTTGAAAATAGACTCGAACACTGCTACTACTTCGGGTGGAGGACTTTATCTGACTGCCAGTAGTCCTGCTATCAATAATGTATATGTTGTTAATAACAGTGCTAATACCTCAGGTGGTGGGTTTTACCTGGCTTCCAGCAACCCTGTTATGAATAATGTACATGTTGCTAATAACACTACTGCTGCTGAAGGTGGAGGGCTTTATATGACAGGCAGTAGCCCTACTATCAACAATATATCTGTTATTAGCAACACCAGTACCTCATATGGTGCGGGCTTTTACCTTGCAGCAACTAGTAAGCCTGTTATCAATCATGCTGTGATTAGGAATAATACCAGTTCCTCTTTTGGTGGTGGTATGTATATGACTGCCAGTGCTCCAACTATGCGCAATAGCTTGGTTGTGAAAAACCAAGGTACTTCAGGGGGAGGTTTTTATATAGCATCGCCCGTGTGTAATCCCGTATTTATCAATGCTACTGTTGCAGATAATACGGCAAGTTCGGGAGCAGCTATTTATCAGCGTAATGCTACTAACGGTACTGTTACTTTCCGCAATAGTGTTATTAAAGGTGCTTTAAGTCGATACAGTACAAGCTATACTTCAGAAACAGGAGGTACCACTTATACATATTATGGATCCTTTAGCTATACCAACTGTTTATATACCAATGCTACAGCTATCAGTACCGGCGTTATTTCAATTCAGGATCCGATGTTTCTGGACTCAGACAATGATGATTACCATTTAAGTCTTTCAAGTCCGGCTGTCGATGTGGGTAATAATACATATGTTGCCGAAGGTGAGACAGACTTGGACGGCAATACACGTATTTACAACAGTCTGGTGGATTTGGGAGCATATGAAACTCAACGTATAGCTATAGTTCCCAGTGCCGATGGTATTGTGTATGTAAAAGATTATGGTTTGGGAAGTGTTCCTGACGATGCCGATGGTAGCTCGTGGGAAAAAGCATATCCCGAATTGAGTACGCCTATGCGTTTTGCAGAGCAGGCCGGTTCTAATATCAACAGCATTTTCGTTGCCGTAGGTACTTATGTGCCTTTGTTTGGTAAAGATAATGCTAAAACCGAACGCGACCGGAGTTTTGTACTGGTTCCCAACCTGAAAATATACGGCGGTTTCGACCCCGATAATGGTATCCGTACATTGGCCGACGAACGTATCCTGCCGGATATGGACGCTACCCTGAAAGGGTCGGTACTAAGTGGCGATTTGAATGGCGATGACCCTGCTATAACCGATAATGCCTATCACGTAGTAGTATCGGCTGGGGCTGTAGGTACAGCTTTGCTCGATGGTTTTACCATTACAGGTGGTAATGCTAATGTTAGTAGCAATATTAAAATTAATACTAAAACCGTTTACCGGAATTATGGTGGGGGTATTTATTTAGATGCCTCGTCGCCTCAATTATCGAATCTGAAAATTGATTCGAATACGGCATCTTCCTATGGTGGTGGGCTTTATCTGAATGACAAGAGTAATCCGGTTATCAGTAATGTGTATGTTACCAATAATATAAGTGCTGACGATGGTGGCGGGTTTTATCTTGCAGCAACCAGTAATCCTGCTATCAGCTACGCCGTTATTATGAATAATAAAAGTACTACCGAAGGTGGTGGCCTTTACATTACGGCCAGTTCTCCAACGATACGAAATAGCTTAATTGCGAAAAATACTACAGGTACCAATGGTGGTGGCTTCTTTGCAGGAGCTAAATCGTCGCCAACATTAACCAATGTTACTATGGCAGATAATACTGCAAGTACGGGTGCTGCTGTTTACCAGAATAACTCTGGTGGTACAGTCACTTTCCGCAATAGTGTTGTAAAGGGTGCATTATACAGACGTTATACAAGTTATACTTCGGAAACAGGAGGTACTACATATACATATTATGGCTCATTCAGCTATAAAAACACTTTACATCAGGGTGGAAGTTTTGGTAGTGGAATAATTTTCACGTCAGCCCCTATGTTTACCGATCCTGATAATAACGATTATAGTCTGCAAACTATAAGTCCGGCTGTTGATGCAGGAGATAACTCGCATGTGCTTGCTACAGAAACAGTGGACTTGAATGGTAATCCTCGTATATATAGCGATGTAGTAGACTTGGGCGCTTACGAAGTGCAAAGGAATATAATGACAGGCAATGCCAATAAAGCTGTCTATGTTAAAGATTACGGAGTGAATCCTGTACCTGCCGATGCTGATGGTAGTACTTGGGAAAAAGCATATCCTGAGTTAAGCACGCCTCTGCTGGCTGCAAGCCGTTCGGCTTCAGGCATCGACACCATTTTTGTTGCTATAGGTAAGTATGTGCCTCTGCTTATGCAGGGAGCCAATGCCACAATGGAGCAAGACCGTGCTTTCCCTCTACCTTCGGGTGTGAAAGTATACGGCGGTTTCGACCCTGATAATGGCATTCGTACCATGGCAGACAAACGTATTCTTCCTGTTCCGGGTAAAACTTCGCAAGGTTCTATATTGAGCGGAGACTTAAATGGCGATGGAACACTATCAGCTTATCACGTAGTGATATCCTCAGGAAATACAGAAACCGCTGTTTTAGATGGTTTTACCATTACGGGAGCTAAAGCTACAGGTGCAAATAATACGGTTACGGTTAATGGAAAAACGGTGCACAGGCGTTATGGTGGCGGTATTCATATCGTCGATTCGCCTGTTGAGCTAAGTAATTTAAATATTATTTCGAACACATCCACTACTTATGGTGCAGGTGTTTATGTGGTGGGTAGTGCTGCAGCTACACCTTCGACACTTAATATGAACCGCTGTATTGTAAGCAACAATACAACTACTAATAGTGCCGGAGGGGGTATTTATGTTGCAGCAAACGTTACATCAGCTATAAACAACAGTTTGATAGTTAAAAACAGTGCAGGTACAGCTACAGGTGGCGGTATCCATATGGCCGGAACTACTCTCAATCTTACTCACGTTACCTTTGCCGACAATGCGGGAGCAGCTACTTCAACTGCTGTCAATAGGGCAGCGGGTACAGTACGCCTGTACAACACTATTGTGAGTGGAACAGTGGGCGGAACGGTAACTCACAATAGTAGCTTGTATACAGGAGCCACCGCTATTGGAAACCCGGCAGGAGTAGTTTCTATCGACGAACCACAGTTTGTAGACGAGTCGGTGTATGATTATACGCTGATGCCTGTAAGTTCGGCAGTAAATGCCGGTAATAATACTTACGCCGATGGTATGACTGAGGATTTGGCAGGAAACGCGCGTTTACTTAATGGAGCAGTTGATTTAGGAGCTTACGAGCTTGCCGAACGTGCTGTCACACCTGATGCAACAGGTATTGTATATGTGAAAGATTATGGTACTGCAACTATACCAGCCGATGCTGACGGTAGTTCTTGGGAAAAGGCATATCCTAACCTGAGCGAACCATTGCGTGCTGCAAGCCGTGTAGGAACTGATATCGACAGTATTTTTGTAGCTAAAGGTACTTACAAGCCTCTTTACAGGGCAGGTAATGGTACTCCTAAACGCACACGTGCTTTTGTGTTGGTTCCGGATATAAAAATATACGGCGGTTTCGACCCCGATAATAATATCCGTACCCTTGCCGATAAGCGTATACTTCCGGGGCATATAGCCCAAGGCTCTATCCTTAGTGGCGACCTGAATGGTAATGACCCTACTATAACTGATAATGTATATCACGTGGTAATATCTGCCGGAGAGGTAGGCGCTGCACTTCTGGATGGATTCAGTATTGTAGGAGGTAATGCCAATGTAAGTGGAAATATTACGGTTAATGCTCAGATGGTAAATAACTTATACGGAGGTGGTATTTACATTAGTGGTTCTTCACCTATATTGCGTAATATTAATATCAGCGCTAATGCCGCAAGTTATTTTGGAGCAGGTATTTATCAGGGAGTTTCATCTTCGTTGGATGCGAGCCATATAGCAGTGGTAGGCAATACGGCAGGTCGCGACGGAGCCGGTATATACAATGCGGGCGATTCCTCGCTGAAAATAAAGAACGGATTAATAGTCAAAAACACTACCAGTACATCATACAATGGTGGAGGGCTTTATTCTACCGGAGCTAATTCGGTGGTAGAACTGACAAGTGTAACTATTGCCGACAATACTGCAATAGCAGCTTCCACAGCTATTCACAATGCCAGTGGTACGGTAAACGTATCGAACAGCATTGTTATGGGCAAAGTGAGTGGTACGGTTGGTTATAACTACAGCTTGCTCGAAGGCGGTACGCTGGCAGCCGGAACTATCGTTGCCAACGATTATCCACAATTTACTGACCCGACCAACAATAATTACGGATTAGACCCTGCAAGTCCTGCTATCGACATGGGTGATAATACCCTGATAGCCGGAATAGCAGCCGACATGGCAGGCAATCCGCGTATTCATAATAGTGTGGTGGATTTGGGAGCGTACGAATCGCAAAAAACAATAATCATTCCCGATGCCGAAGGTATTGTATACGTAAGGGACTACGAAGACAAAACAGTTCCGACTGATGCCGATGGTAGCTCATGGGAAAAAGCATATCCTAATTTGGACGAGCCCTTGCTTGCAGCTGCCCGTTCTACTTCGGGTATCGACAGCATATTTGTCACAGTAGGAACGTATACTCCGTTGTTCAGAGTAGGGTCAGGTACTTTGGAGCAAGACCGTACTTTCTTGCTGGCACCCGATGTAAAAGTATATGGAGGTTTCGACCCCGACAATGACATCCGTACCCTTGCCGACCAACGCATTTTGCCTACTTCGGGCGATGCTTCGCAAGGTTCTGTACTTAGTGGATTCCTGACTGCCGACAGTACGGTTATGGTATATCACGTATTGGTATCGGTAGGCAATGTGGGTACAGCCGCTTTGGATGGATTCTCCATAACCGGAGGTAGTGCCAAAGGTACCGGAACAATTACCGTTTATGGAAAAACCGTAAACAGAAATTATGGTAGTGGTATTTTTATCACTAATTCAGCACCAACCTTACGCAATTTAAGTATCGACTTCAATAACTCATCTTCTTACGGAGCAGGTATTTTTGCTATTGGTACTGCTGCTGAGCCTGCATCACTCAATTTGAGCCGTAGTTCGGTAACCAACAATACGTCGGGTGCTTTAGGTGGCGGTATCTATATCGCTGCTTATACTACCTCGACAATGAGTAACAACCTAATTTTGGCGAATGCTTCGGGTAATAACTCGGGTGGTGGTATTTATATAAACGCTAACGCTTTATTAACTATTGACAATAGTGTGATAGCCGGCAACAGCTCAGGTACTGCCACAGGTGGTGGTATCTATGCAGGTGGTACATCGTTGACAATGACTCATGTTACTATCGCGAATAATATAGGGGCTGCTGCTTCAACAGGTGTTATACGTGCGGCAGGTACAGTTGTATTCAACAATAGTATCATTACTGATAAAGTGAGTGGTACGGTAACTTACAACTCTTGTTTGTATACCGGTGCTACGGCTGTAGGCAATCCGGCGGGAATTGTAGCTATCGACAATCCGCAGTTTGTAAGCGAGGAGGCGTACGACTATAGTCTGATGCCGATAAGCCCTGCTGTTGATGCAGGAAACAATGCGTATGCAACGATGCCTTTCGACCTTGCCGACAATCCGCGTATCTATAACAATGCGGTGGATTTGGGAGCTTACGAATCGCAAAAACGCGCTGTTGTTAATGATGCCGATGGTATCGTATATGTAAAAGACTACGGTACAGCCGAGGTTCCCGAAGATGCCGATGGTAGCTCGTGGGAAAAGGCTTATCCTAACCTGAGCGACCCGATACTTTCGGCAAGCCGTTTTGGTTCCGAAATCGACAGCATATTCGTAGCCGTAGGTACTTACAAACCTATCTACAGAGCCGGAAACGGTACAGTAGCGCGCACACGTTCGTTCCTGTTGCCTAAGGATGTGAAAATATACGGCGGTTTCGACCCCGATAAAGGTATTCGTACATTGGAGCACGCACGTATTCTTCCGAAACCGGACGAGATACACGGTTCTATCCTTAGCGGCGACCTTAACGGAAACGACCCTGTTATAACCGACAATGTTTACCACGTGGTAATTTCGGCCGGTAATGTAGGTACTACCGTGCTCGACGGTTTCAGCATCACAGGTGGAAACGCTAACGTAAGCAGTACAAATGTAGTGAACGGGCAAACCATTACCAACCGTTATGGTGGCGGTATTTATGTTAGTGCTTCGGCTCCTACATTACGCAACGTAAAAGTATATAAGAATACAGCCGCTCTATATGGTGGTGGTATTTATTCAGCATCAGCTTCGTCTGTCACAGCAAGCCATTTGTTGGCGATAAGCAATACTGCAACCCGCGATGGTGCAGGTATATATAACACAGGAAATTCTGCAGTGAAAATAAGCAATGGTTTGATAGCACGTAATGGTGCTGGTACATCTTACAACGGTGGTGGTATTTATACAACCGGAACAACTTCGGCTGTTGACCTGACCAACGTTACTATTGCTGATAATACAAGCACGGCGGCTTCTACTGCCATTTATCATGCCGGTGGTGCTACCAGTTTGTACAACAGTATCGTTATGGGTAAAGTAACAGGTACGATAAGTTACAGTTATAGCTTGTTGCAGGGTGGAACACTGGCCGATGGAACAATAGTATCCAATGCCGATCCGCAATTCGTAGATGCTTCGTCGCTCAACTATCGTTTGGAGCCGGGTAGTCCTGCTATCGACTTGGGTAGTAATGCTTTGGCTACAGGAATTGAAGTTGACCAAGATGGAAACGGACGTATATACAACGATGTGGTAGACTTGGGAGCTTACGAGGTCATTAAGAACCCGATAGTACCCGATGCCGACGGTATTGTATATGTAAAAGACTACGGAGAAGAAACCGTTCCTGTGGGAGCGGATGGTAGCTCGTGGGAAAAGGCTTATCCTAACCTGAGCGACCCGCTTCACGAAGCGTCAAGACCTGCTTCGGAAATCGACAGTATTTTCGTGGCTGTAGGTAGCTATACTCCGCTTTACCGCGTGGGAACAGGTACAGTAAGCCAAGACCGTACTTTCTTGTTGGCTCCTGATGTAAAGATATATGGTGGTTTCGATCCTGATAACGACATTCGCACTTTGGGCGACGACCGTATTCTTCCTATTCCGGGTGACGATTCGCAAGGCTCTATTCTTAACGGATACCTCAGTGCCGACAGCACCGTGATGGCATATCACGTAGTAATGGCTGCAGGTGATGTAGGTAAGGCTATGCTCGACGGGTTTACCATAACCGGAGGTAGTGCTACAGGCAGTGGCTCTAATAGCGTGAATGGAAAAACAATGAGTAGAACTTATGGTGGCGGCGTATTGATAAAAGACGCATCCCCATTGTTCCGGAATATGAATATCTACTCCAATAAAGCAACAACTTATGGTGGCGGTATTTGTGTATCAGGTAGCTCAGCTACACCTATTGTTTTCGATATGAACTACAGTTCGGTTATAGCCAATACAGCTTCTAATTCGGGAGGTGGTATTTATGTTGGAAGTTATACAACCTCCGAAATGCATAACAGCTTAATAACCGATAATACATCCGGTTCGGCAGCAGGTGGTGGCGTTTATTATGCCGGTACATCATTGGTAGCTACCCATATGACTATTGCAAATAACAAGGGTGCTACAGCTTCTACGGCTCTATACCGTTCGGCGGGTACTGTTACTTTAAACAATAGTATTATTACGGGTACAGTAGCCGGTACGGTAACGTACAACACTTGTTTGTACACCGGAGCTACGGCTGTAGGTAGTCCTGCGGGTGTTGTGGCTATCGACGACCCGATGTTTATGAGCGAAGAGGCTTACGACTACAGTTTGCAACCTGTAAGTTTGGCTGTAGACGCGGGTAATAATGCTTATGCTACAATGGATATCGACTTGGCGGGTAATCCCCGTATTTACAACAATGCGGTGGACTTGGGAGCCTACGAGTCGCAAAAACGTGCCGTTGTGCCCGACGAAGACGGTATTGTGTATGTAAAAGATTATGGCAACAACACCGTTCCCGAAGATGCCGATGGTAGCTCGTGGGAGTTGGCTTATCCTAACCTGAGCGACCCCTTGCTGTCGGCAAGCCGCTTTGGTTCCGAAATCGACAGCATATTTGTAGCCATAGGTACTTACAAGCCTATCTACAGAGCCGGAAACGGTACAGTAGCGCGCACACGTTCGTTCCTGTTGCCTAAGGATGTGAAAATATACGGCGGTTTCGACCCCGATAATGGTATCAGCACATTAGATAGTGTACGTATTCTTCCGCGCCCGGACGATTTTGAACGTGGTTCAATCCTGAGTGGCGACCTGAATGCTAATGACCCTACTATAACCGACAATGTATATCACGTGGTGATTTCGGCAGGCAATGTAGGTACTACCGTACTCGACGGTTTCAGCATCACAGGTGGAAACGCTAATGTAAACAGTACTAATGTTGTTAACGGAAATACAATAACCAACCGTTACGGTGGCGGTATTTTCATCATTGCTTCGGCTCCTACATTGCGCAATGTAATGATAAACAAGAATACGGCAGCCCTATATGGCGGTGGTGCTTATTTAGCATCTGCATCGTCTCTCACGGCAAGCCACTTGTCAGTTGTGAATAATACTGCAACCCGCGATGGTGCAGGTATTTATAACACAGGTAATTCTGCTGTGAAAATATCCAACGGTCTGATTGCACGCAATACCTCCGGTGCGTCTTACAACGGTGGTGGTATCTATACTACGGGTACTACTTCGGCTGTGGACTTAACTCAAGTGACTATTGCAAGCAATACGAGTGTGGCTGCTTCTACAGCTATCTACCGTGCCAGTGGTACAGTGGTGCTGAAAAACAGCATTATCACAGGTAAAGTGAGCGGTACGGTAACTTATACCAACAGCTTGTATCAGGGTGGAACATTGGGTGCAGGAACGATTATATCGAATGCCGATCCACAATTTATGGCTCCGAGTTCCAACGATTTCCGCCTCG
Organism: Paludibacter sp. 221; assembly: GCF_010501035.1. Lineage (GTDB taxonomy): Bacteria > Bacteroidota > Bacteroidia > Bacteroidales > Paludibacteraceae > QVMH01. Next base: position 84,304 of record NZ_QVMH01000014.1, on the reverse strand, counting down.
AACCGGGTAGCCCGGCTATCGACTTGGGTGATAACGCTTTGGCAGCCGGAATAGAACTCGATCAGGATGGCTACCAGCGTGTGTTCAACGGCGTAGTGGATTTGGGTGCTTACGAAGTACGCAAAGTGCCGATTGTGGCCGACGCTGAAGGTATTGTGTATGTGAAAGACTATGGAACCAATCCGATTCCGGCCGATGCTAATGGTAGCTCGTGGGAATTGGCTTATCCTGACCTGAGCGAACCGCTGCACGCGGCATCGCGTCCGGCTTCTGATATCGACAGTATATTTGTAGCTGTAGGTGTTTACCGCCCGCTTTACAGGGTAGGAACTACTACTACAAGCAAAGACCGTACGTTTCTGCTGGCTCCGAATGTGAAAATATACGGCGGTTTCGACCCCGATAATGACATTCGCTCGCTCGACGATAAACGCATCATGCCTGTACCGGGCGACACCGAGTTGGGTTCGGTACTGAGTGGATACCTTACAGCCGATAGTACGGCAATGGCATACCACGTAGTAATGGCCTTGGGCGATGTAGGTACGGCTGCTTTGGATGGATTTTCCATAAGCGGAGGTTATGCCTCGGCTACTACAAACAATAATATTAATGGGCTGTCTGTAAACAGAAGTTATGGTGGTGGTATGTACATACAAAATGCTTCGCCTGTACTTCGTAACCTGAATATCGATTCGAATAAAGCTACTTATGGTGGTGGTATGTATGTAACCGGAAGCGCGGAAGCACCTTCAGTTCTTAACCTGAGCCATAGCTCGGTTACAGGTAATACATCGACCAACTTGGGTGGTGGTATCAGGGTTAACACAAATGTTACAGCCAACATAAGCAATAGCTTGATAGCGGGTAACGCTTCGGGCACAGCTTCGGGTGGCGGTATTGCTACAGCAGCTACAGCAACTACGCTGAATCAGGTAACTATTGCCGACAATACAGGTGCAGCTGCATCAACAGCTCTTTATCGCTCGGCAGGCACGGTTACTATCAATAACAGTATCATTGTAGGCAAAGTAGGTGGTACGGTTACTTACAACACTTGTTTGTACACCGGAGCCAATGCTGTGGGCGACCCTGTGGGTATTGTGTCGATAGATGACCCAATGTTCATCAATTCCGAAGCGTTCGACTATCGCCTGCTTCCGGTAAGTATGGCAGTGGATGCGGGTAATAACGCCAACGCCGTAGGTACGGTAGATTTGGAAGGTAACCCGCGTATCTACAACAACGTAGTGGATTTGGGTGCTTACGAATCGCAAAAACGTGCGGTTAAAGCCGATGCCAACGGTATCGTGTATGTGAAAGATTACGGAACAACCACCGCGCCCGAAGAAGCTGACGGTAGCTCGTGGGAACTGGCTTATCCTAACCTGAGCGACCCGCTTATAGCGGCAAGCCGTGCTATTACCGATATTAATACGATATATGTAGCAAAAGGAACTTACATACCGCTTTACCGTTCGGGTAACGGAAAATTGGAGAGAGACCGTACATTCACACTGGTAAAAAATATAAATGTGTATGGAGGTTTCGACCCCGACAACGGTATTCGTGTCCTTGGCGACAAGCGTATTATGCCACGTCCCGACGATGCTACACGCGGTTCGATACTTAGCGGCGATTTGTACGGAACCGGTAAAGCACGGGTACATCACGTGGTGTTGTCGATAGGCGATGTAGGAACTGCTACCCTCGATGGATTTACAATAACCAAAGGGCTGGCTACCGGAAGCGGTACCATTAAGGTAAGCGGTCAGACATTAAACCGCCGTTATGCCGGTGGTATGTATTTGGTATCATCATCGCCTGCAATACGCAATGTAAATATACGTGTCAACGAAGCACGCAACTATGGTGGAGGTATGTACCTTACAGCATCGTCGCCGGTGTTGAGCCATGTGTCTGTAGTGAACAACAAATCAAGAAGCCACGGAGCAGGTATTTATAATACAGGGCTATCCAACGTGAAAATTATAAACGGCCTTATAGCTAACAACTCCGTAACCGGCTCGGCTTATGGTGGTGGTATCTATACTTCGGGTACAGCAGCATCTACATTCGAAACAGTAAATACTACTATTGCGAATAATAAGGCTGTGTCGTCTACAACTGCTATTTATAGAGGCAACGGTGTGGTGACACTGAAAAATAACATCATTGTAGGTACAGTAAGCGGTACAGTAACATATAGCAACACGCTTCGCGAAGGCATTGCGGTTACTACTGCCGGAATTGTATCGAATGCAACACCACAGTTTATAGCTCCTACGTCGAACGATTTCCGTCTCGAACCGGGTAGCCCGGCTATCGACTTGGGAGATAATACGTTGGCAGCCGGAATTGCAGTAGACTTGGACGGAAACGACCGTATATTTAATGATGTGATAGACCTGGGTGCTTACGAGCTGCGTAAAGTTGCAGTAGTGCCCGATGCCAACGGTATTGTGTATGTGAAAGACTACGAAGATGCTATAGTTCCTGATGATGCCAACGGTAGCTCTTGGGAAAAGGCTTATCCTAACCTGAGCGAACCGCTGCACGCGGCTGCAAGAACTACTTCGGGTATCGACAGCATATTTGTTGCAACGGGTGTTTATACTCCACTCTACAGGGTGGGTACAGGTACTCAGGCGCAAGACCGTACGTTCCTGTTGGCTCCAAACGTAAAAGTATATGGAGGTTTTGCCCCAGATAACAATATCCGCACTCTTGCTGATAAGCGTATTATGCCTGTAACGGGCGATACCGAATCAGGTTCTGTCCTTAGCGGTTACCTGAGTGCCGATAGTACATTGATGGCATACCACGTAGTAATATCATCGGGCAACGTAGGTACTGCAGTACTCGATGGGTTTACAATTACAGGAGGTAATGCAAAAGGAAGCTCTACCGTTAATATCGAAGGCGAATCAATTAGCCGTACTTATGGTGGCGGTATCTATATCAGAGAATCTGCGCCTACGCTTCGCAATCTGAACATTGATACCAATAAATCAAAATCGTATGGTGCAGGTATTTATGTTATAGGTTCGAGCGGAAGCCCTTCCAAGCTTAATTTAAGTCATAGTTCTGTAGTGGATAACGCTACAACCAGAACTGCCGGCGGTGGTATTTATATCAGCAGTTACACAACTTCTGAAATAAGTAATAGTGTGATAGCAGGCAACAGTTCGGGTACGGCTGCCGGAGGCGGTATTTATACTTCTACAACGCTTACGCTGAACCATGTGACTATTGCCGACAACAAGGGAGCAACTGCTTCGACAGCCCTTTACCGTGGTGGCGGTACTGTGACATTCCAAAACAGTATCATCATAGGTAGAGTAGGAGGTTCGGTAACTTACAAAAACAGTATGTACAGCAGTGCTACAGCAGTGGGAAATCCGGCCGGAATAGTAGTGGCGAACGAAGATCCGATGTTTGCCAACAACGAGGCTCGCGATTACAGCCTGTTGCCTTTGAGCCCCGCAGTTGATAAGGGAGATAATACGTATACTACTGCTACTGTTGACTTGGCAGGTAACCCGCGTATTTTCAACGTGAAATCCGACCTTGGAGCATACGAGGTACAGCGTCGTGCAGTAGCACCCGATGCCAACGGTATTGTATATGTGAAGGATTATAAATCGGCGGCTGTACCTGATGAGGCTGACGGAAGCTCGTGGGAACTGGCTTATCCTAACTTGAGCGACCCACTGCTGACAATAACAAGAGGTACTAATACCGACATCGACAGTATATTTGTAGCTGTAGGTACATATACCCCGCACTACAGAGCCGGAAACGGAAAAACCGAACGCGACCGTGCATTTGTATTGTTGCCCAATATCCATATTTACGGCGGTTTCGACCCCGAAAATGATATCCGCACACTGGCCGACAAACGTGTTCTGCCTGTGGCATACGATGCTACGCAGGGTTCTATCCTTAGCGGTGCATTGAAAAGCGATGGCAAAACCCACTCGTATCACGTAGTGATTTCGACGGGCAATGTGGGCACGGCAGTATTGGACGGATTTACAATTACCGACGGTAAGGCTAACGGAAACAATTCTTACATCACGGTGAATAAACAAACTGTACGCCGTCGTTATGGTGGAGGAGTTTACATGGCAGCATCGTCGCCAAACCTGAACAACCTGAATGTAGCTTCGAATATATCTACTTATTATGGTGCAGGTATATACATGACGGCATCGTCGCCGGCTATTACCAGTGTGGCGGTAATCGGAAATAAAACTTCTTATTCCGGTGCAGGTATTTACAATGTAGGAAACTCGTCGCCGGTGTTGAAAAACATATTGATTGCGAAAAACAGTTCGGGAAGAGCAGCCGGTGGAGGTATCTATCTGTCGGGTACAAAATCGACAATGACGCTTCACAATGCTACTATTATCGACAACGTAGGCGCTACGGCTTCGGCTTCGATATACCGTGCTTCGGGAAAAATAAGCATGACCAACAGTATTGTATTTGGTAGAGTAAGTGGTAGTGCATCTTATGTTACTTATACCCACAGCTTGGTTGAGCTTGCCAAAACAATAGATGGAGTGAACGTGATTTCGAATGTCGATCCGATGTTTGTAGACAGGGCAGGAGGTAACTATCGTCTGTTGTTCGAAAGTCCGGCTATCGACTTGGGTCAAAAAGCGCTTTATCCCGGTTTAGACCTTCTGACAACACGTGAACTAAGTGGTAAACCTCGTGTAGGTGGCCTTGAGATAGACCTCGGAGCTTACGAGTATCACGAGAAAAACAAGTGGATTGGCCGTACCAATACCGCTTGGAAAACAGGTACAAACTGGTTGATGAACATTCCGTTGGAAAATTTCGAAGAGTTGGAATTTGACGAGAATGCTGTGAACGACCTTGTTATTAAGAAGGACGAACGCTACACTGTAGCCGAAATAGTGAACCAGTCGAATAAAAAACTTCGTATAAGCGGAGGCGCGGCTCTTACTACTACAGGTATCGTGTCGTTGAAAGACAATACAAGTCTGATTGTAGGTGCCGGCAGCGCAACTGTTCCGAATGCTACATTCATCTATCCGCAAGGTGTAACTGTAAATGCTACGGTAGAGATGTTCAGCAAGGCGTATGTTGACCAGGCTGCTTCGCCTAACGATATGTACAAATGGCAATACATAGGCGTACCCGTATCGGGAACAAAAGCCTCGGCATCGTTTGCCGGAAGCTACTTGCGCCGTTGGAACGAAACAGGAACAAATGATGCTGCCAACTACTACTGGACAGAGATGACCGGTAATGACGACCTTGTGCCATTTGTGGGCTACGAAGTAACCAGCAAAACAGCGTCGAAAACATATACATTCCGTGGCGAACTGGTGAACGCCGATTACAGCAAAACATTTGCACGTACTTCGGGAGCCAAGTACGAGGGACAACACGTAATAAGTAACCCGTACACGGCCGGGCTGGAAATAAGCGAAATGAACTTCGACGGAGGTCTGGAAGAAACAGTTTACCTGTTCAACACAGGTTCGCATGCCGACTGGCAAGCAAACGACGGTTCGTCGGCCTCGGCTTCCGATGCCATTGTAGCAGGTAAGTTTGTAGCCATCCCGAAAAACCATGCGGGAACAGCCGGATTGTTGAGCCGTATCCCTTCGATGCAAGGTTATGTGGTAAAACTGCTTAGTGGACAAAACACAGGAACACTGTCGTTTGGCTACGCCGGCGCAGTAGGAAATAACACGGCTGCTCAACGGGTAGCACCTGTTACGGCAGAAGAAACCGAGTTGCCGGCCAAAGTGTACACTGTGGTGGATGTGATAGGCGAAACTGCTGCCGACCGCTTGTGGATATTTACCGAAGCCAATACCACCCGTGGTTACGACAACGGTTGGGACGGCCGCAAAGTGCTTAGCGGAAATAACGTTACACAAATTTACGCTGCCGAAGCCGATGGTAACTATCAGGTAAATACCGTACCAAGCATCAATAATACGCAGCTTGCGTTTGTACCGGGAGCCGAAGGCGAGTTTACCTTGCGTTTCACTCACGAGAATACAGCGGAAATATATGCGGCTATTTATCTGCTCGACTTGGAACGTGGTACTGTAACCGACATTACCGACAGCGGAACCGAGTACAAATTTACAGCTACGAGCAGCGATAGTTTGCAAAAACGCTTCCGCATAGTAACCAACGAGCAAACTACCGATTTGTCGGATAGCCAAAGTGTATTGAGCATTTATACTGAAAACCGTAATATCTATGCTCTTAACAAAGGCAATGGTCAAGGCGAATTGTATCTGTTCGACTTGTCGGGACGCATCTTAGGTTCGCGCAAGATAACTCCTTACGGAATGACCGTTATCTCGGGTTATCCGCTCGACGGAGTATATATTGTGAAAGCAGTTATGGAAAATAACAGTGAAACAGTAACCGAAAAAGTTATTATAAAATAGTACTGAAGCCGCCGGGGTTTGGCCAAGCAAGAGATTGCCCGGCCAGCCCCATAGGCAGCTCGGTTATGCAAAACATAAAAAGAAACAATGAAAAAAATTATTTTAATAATACTTATAGCAACGGGAGGCGGTTTCTTTCTGATAAATAATCTGCTTTCTGATAAAAGCGAGAAAAAACGTACGATAGGAAACGAATCGGTTGTTGTTTTTACCTATTCGGACGTATCGGAAAAACCGGTAGATATATCACTAAAGAAATCGGATACCTCTGCAAGCAAGAAAAAGTCGGACGACGTAAGTCTGCCTAATTATGTATCGACAGATAAAAATCCGGCATCCCAATCGCAAAAAGACATGGATGTGCGCTTGGGTGTAACAATGAAGTCTACCAGTACCATATCGCTTCTTAATTCCAAACAGGGCTACAATGTTGTAGTGGACGAGCTTCAATCGCCAACTGCTCAGTACGTATATCAAGCACCCAATCGGAACATTAAAAAGCGACAAGAACAAATAGTGTATGGGGGCCCGGAACTGAAGATGTACGCTTCGGCACGTCCATATTCGTCGGTAAGCGAATCGGCCGGGCTATTTCTTGCTGTACGAAACAATGTAAACCTGTTGTCGACAAACGACGAAGACCCGGGCGAATCGGTCGACCCCGGATACAATCCTCCTATGAACGAGATAGAAGGGCCTGTTTCTCCGGCAATAGGAGTATTGTTGTTGTTTTCAGTCCTTTACCTTGTAAGGCTTTTCTCTCGTAAAACGCTTCTTAAGAAGCATGAGTAACGTGAAGAGGATAAAAAATAAGTAATAATATCTTGTTCTTTCGGATTTCTTTGCAAGCAAAGCGAACAAGTTTGAGCAGCAATCCGAAAGCTGTTATCTGCGGATTTTAAATCCGCTATTAATCAATTGCCGGATTACAAATCCGGCAAGACAGGTGGCCGGAAGATTTTAAGCGTTAGAAGAATCATGATTTTAAGGGCTGTAAGCCCGTTTTAATTTAGCCCAATGGCAAAGCGAAGCGTCGCCTTGGGTTAGTTTGCAATAGCAAACTTGGCGGGCTGTAAGCCCAAGTTAAAGTTTAACCTGCGCTTTACATAAATGTCTCACATTCGACAGATTTTAAACAAGTTTGAATCTGTTCTCAGATTAATCGACATTTTCAGCGCGTAGAGTGGAGCTATTCACTTCAGCCCAATGCAACACATTGGGCTGAAGTAACCTGCCACTTCGTGGCGAAAAGAATCTTCCGGCAAGACAGGGGATTTAAGAAATAAGACTATGATTTCAACATGGTTTTTACACACAAACCCTTATTATGCAGACAAATAAAGATAATGATGTTTTTAATGTCTATTCTTTATTAGTTTCATAATTCATTCAATTCGACTTATAAGAATAGTTAGTTATTCTTTTTTTATAAGTATTCTGTTCATAAACTGAGACCGCCTTGTAGTGATTTACAGGGCGGTTCTTACTTTTAGTAACTATTAGAAAATACCCCAAATGTACGAATCAAAGGTAAAAGTAAGCCCTTGCTTCTGTGCGGTTGTATCGCAACAATTAATTGCATATTAGTACTGATGCGTTAAATGTTTTTTGGAGATTGAAATATTATCCATGTGCTCCGTAGGAGTATAAGCTTGGTAACAGTATATAATGACGGGCATTATTCGTGCCGTAGGTACGAAACCTTTGTGGCAAGTAGCGTACCTACGGCACGCAGAGGCAGTACTAAAAGCCGGTCATTACCAACCCCCCGTCTCTATGGGACTTTAAATATTAACGTAAATTTTTAAATCGGAAAAACGATATGCTTCTGTATGTGGTTGTGAAATAGGGAATTGCTGAAAATAATTGCGTTTTAACGCATCAGTGGTAATTGCATATTTACATTTTAAAATACAATTCAAATAAAACTTATCCGTATCTTGTGGTGAAAAACTTATTCCATGGGATACGGATTTTTTCAAAATAGAATAATTGTACTAATACAAGTTTTATGAAGAGAAGAAATTCTGTTTTGTTTACTGTGCTTTTTCTGTTATTGTCAAATTATTTGTTTGGGCAGGAAAAATTATTCTCTTCGGTGAAATTAGGTGTTGGAACTGCGGCTTGTAGACCTGTGGAAATCTACGAGTTTTCGAAAAAAGAATATCATGATGTGAAACCTGCAATCAGATTGGAAGGTGATTGCGAATTATTCGATAACTTTAAAACAGGTGTGTATTGGTCGTATGCAAAAATATTTCATAATGACAAAGAATGGTATTTCGTTTACAATGATAGGCAGTATGAAATTGGCTATGCACGCTCAGTTTCTGATTCGTTTTACTATGGTCTGAAATTTACATATCATTCATTGCCCGATGAGTTGGAATTAAGACTCCCTTTAGGTTTCGATGCATATTATGGTTTATGCCTTGGTGTTGCTACCGAGCTTTGGGAGAATGTTGAAAGTAAAAAAATGGCAATCAGTTTTTTTGAATATAGTATATGTATCGGTGTATCCTATATGTTTACTTATGCTATTGGTATATACGGAGAATACTCATTCGGTTCGTTTTATAATAAAACCCATCATCGCGGGCAGATTGGAATTATGTATCAATTCCAATCAAAATAAGTAAGAGGTTGTTTATAGATTTTTTTTACAGATTTTAAACGAAAAATAATTGCACATTTTTGCTGATTTCGTGTAATTTTATATCTTTGCAACCGTAATAAAATGGCTTTATTTTAGAACTTATGGTTAAAGAAAATCTGATAAGACTGTTTGAGGACAGTTTCCGCAGTAATTGGGATTTGCCCGGTTATAGCGATTATGGCGAAGATAAAACATTGACTTATGCTGATATATCTAAGAAAATAGCTAAGCTGCATGTTTTATTTGAACAATGCAATATCCAACGTAACGATAAAATAGCGTTAATAGGCAGAAACTCAGCCAACTGGGCTATCACATATCTTGCTACTATTACTTATGGAGCAATAATAGTTCCTATCCTGCAGGATTTTAACCCGAATGATGTGCATCATATTGCAAACCATTCGGAATCAAAACTATTGTTCACCGGCGAAAATATCTGGGAATCGCTTGAAGAAGAGAAACTGGCTCATATAAAAGCTGTTTTCTCATTGCGCGATTTTAATTGTATTGCTATACTTAACCAGAAAAAATTTACTAAAGATAATACAGAAGACAGTGCTCCTGTAGAGCCTGCTGATATACTCGACAGGCATCGCCTGCAACCTGATAGTATTAAGGAGTTGTTTTACGGTAAATATCCTAATGGATTTTTTCGCGATTGTGTGCGCTATGTTGACAAACCGAATACGGAAATAGTGTCGATAAACTACACATCGGGCACTACCGGATTCAGTAAGGGAGTGTTAACGAGCGGTAATGCGCTTGCCGGAAACATAACTTTCGGGTTCCGTACAAAACTTGTGGCTCCCGGATACCGTATCGTATCGTTTTTGCCTTTGGCACACGCTTATGGTTGTGCCTTCGACTTTTTGGCCTCTACCTGTGCCGGCTGTCATATACACTTTATCGGGAAAACACCTTCGCCTAAGATACTGTTGAAGGCTTTTGCCGAAGTGAAGCCAAGTGTGGTATTTACTGTACCTCTGATTATTGAGAAGATTTATAAGAAGCAGATACTTCCGTTGATAGCTAAACCTGCCATGCGATGGGTGCTTAGCATCCCATTGCTGGACCAAACTATATTGGCGCAGATACGTAAGAAACTGATTGACGCTTTTGGTGGCGAATTCAGCGAAATCGTTATTGGTGGCGCGCCGCTCAATGCCGAAGTAGAAGACTTTTTCTATAAAATGAAATTTCCGTTCACGGTAGGTTACGGAATGACCGAGTGTGCTCCCCTGATAAGTTATGCCAATAAAAAAGACTTTGCCGTGAAGTCGTGCGGTAAGATATTGGATATAATGGAGGTGAAAATAAAAGACCCTGACCCTGAAACGGGAACGGGAGAAATATGTGTTCGGGGTGAAAACGTGATGGATGGCTACTATAAGAATGAAGAAGCTACCAATCAAGTTTTTGAAGATGGATGGTTGCTAACAGGCGATTTGGGTACTGTTGACGAAAAAGGCAATATCTTTATCCGCGGACGGGCTAAGACAATGATACTTAGCGGTAGCGGACAAAATATATATCCGGAAGAGATAGAGGCGAAGCTGGACAATATGCCGTATGTGATGGAAAGTTTAGTAGTGGAAAATCAGGGGAAACTGGTAGCGCTGGTATATCCCGACTATGAGGCGGTAGATTCACAGCATCTTAGCCAGGAACAGTTGGAGGCTAAAATGGAAGAAAACCGCCAAGCTGTAAACGCTATATTAGGGGCTTACGAGAAGATTATTAAAATTCAGCTTTATCCGCACGAGTTTGAAAAGACTCCTAAAAAGAGCATAAAACGCTATTTGTATCAGAGTAATTTTCAGAAGTAAAATGAACGCAAGTTACGCAGATTACGCAAATTTTATTTTTGTAACTTGCTTTATTTCAATAAAATAGGATTTTGCGTAAATTTGTGTTTATTTGCGCAATTCCTACCTCTCGTTTATAACGAGAGGTTAATGGCTTTACGTTTAAAACGTGGTTCCCATTTAGCCCCTCGTTGCAAACGAGGGACAGGAGAGGAAATTCGTTTTACGAACTTGGTAATCAGAGATTCGTGATTTTAGATAAGCATCTGATTATCAGTGTATTAGGTTGTTTTGATGCGCTCGTGTATGTAGACCTTTTGTCACATTTGGAGCTGCTATGTATGGAGTGTGTTATAAGGTATTCATCACGTTGAGCAAATTTTCGATATTGCTTACTTTTTTATCCTGAACGACCCATTCGTTTTCAGTTATAACAATTCTGATTGCTGCCTCCGGAATTACTTTGTATCCAGCCCGTGCCAGTGCCCTTAAAGTCCAGTACATACGGGTTTTATCTCCCGAAACCGATACGCTTTTCTCCAAGTCATAATTCATCGAGAAATTACCATTGGAGGGATTGAAGAAATAGTTTTTGCTCTCGAATGTTTCATTGAAACTGCCGTTAAGTACTAAATCTTCCGGTATCCCCGATTTTACCCCTTTTTGTAAATCCATCAGCCAAATGCGGTCGCCTGCCTGTAGCGCAAGGTCTAACTCGTGGGTTGAGAGCAAAATACCCTTTTGGGTCTGGTGAGCCAGCTTGTGTAGTAAGAGCATTATTTCTACACGGTTTGGCAGGTCGAGGTGTGCTGTAGGCTCATCCAGCAGAATGATAGGGGTATCTTGTGCCAGGGCTTTGGCTATCATCACACGTTGGCGTTCTCCGTCCGACAGTTCACTCAGGGGGCTGAGCGTTTTATGCTCCAGATGAACCATCCTGATAGCGTTACTAATAGCTTCGTCATTATTTTTAGATATCCCGTTCCACCAGCTTGTATGGGGGTATCTCCCTAAAGAAACAATATCGTATACGGTTGCATTATCAATGTCTACACGGTCGGTAAGTACCATTGATATTAATAGCGCCTTTTCATTTTGGGATAGGGTGGTTATATTCTTTTCATCAATAAGTACATCGCCTTTCAATGCTTTTTGCAAACCCGACAGTGTGCGCATCAGAGTTGACTTCCCGCTTCCGTTAGGCCCTATCAAACACACCAGTTCTCCTGCTTTCAGCTCAAGGTTGAGGTCTGACTGTACGGTGTAGTTATTCTTTTTCTTTGAATAGCCAATGGATAAATTATATGCAGATAGAAGATTTTTCATTTTCGGGTAGGGGGAATAGGGGGTTAGTGGCTTCTTTTCATAATTATCCATATAATTATAGGAGCGCCAAATAAGGCGCTAACTGTATTGATGGGCAGATGGTGTGTGGGGATTTGCGATACTAAATCACATACGAGCAGTAGCGACGACCCACAAAGTACACATGCGGGTAGAAGCACTCTATGATTTGCCGTGCGGAATAACCCCCGTGCAATATGCGGAATAGCAATACCCACAAAGGCGATAGGCCCTACAAATGCAGTGACTCCTCCGGCAAGCAGTCCGGTTGCTATAACTATCAATACTCTGGTGGCGGTAATAGGAATGCCTAGAGAGCGGGCGTAGTTCTCGCCCAATAAAAGCCCGTCAAGTCTTTTCTGAAGGGAGAAAGCCATTGCCAACCCGATAAGGACAACTGGAAACAGTATTTTCATATACTCCCATGTAACGGCGCTCAGGCTTCCAAATGTCCACATGACGAATAATTTTATAGAATCGGGGTTGCTGAAATTTTGCAACACATTGACCAGCGAACCGGCTATCATCCCAAACATGATGCCTACAATAAGCAGCGATACTGCATTTCTTACCCTGAACGAAACAGCAATAACCAGAAGTAGCACCAGCAAAGCCCCTATAGTGGCCGAAATGATTAATAGCCAACCGTTGTGGGTAAATGCAATGGGCAAAATGGAGGTTGCCATAATGGTAATGGCTACTCCAAGGCTTGCCCCGGAACTAACTCCAAGGATATACGGGTCGGCCAAAGGATTGCGGAAGAGGGTTTGCATCATAAGACCTGCCACTGCAAGCGAAGAGCCTGTGAGTACGGCGGTAATAGCTTTCGGGATACGCAGGTTGAGTATAATCTCGGATGTAATAATGTCTTTTTTATTTCCGGTGAAAACTGAGAGTATGTCCTGAACAGGGATTCGGATGCTTCCGAAAACCAAATCGGCAAAAAATAAAACGATTGTCAGTATCGCTAATATCAGGAATATGATGTAGGAGTTTTTTTTCATTTTACTTATAGCAATGTGGTTGCCGGAAAAATTTTTATCGACAACAAAAATACGGAAATAGGATGATGTTTTAATGTTGGTTTCTTATTTTGTGATGTTTTCGATTAAATTAAAAGCTGTTTTTTACAGAGCATCTGATTGATTTCAGTTATATATATGAACAAAGCGTTTTTTGTTTATAAAATCAGCGGGGAGGAGAATATTACGAATTTAACATTTTCGTGATTTAACATTCTTTTATGGATGATATATAGTATTTAGTAGTGGTTGAATGGTTATTCGAGGGGCTGTGATTTTTCTATTTAGTTAAAAAAGTTGGTTTAAAATAAAAAAGCCTCTATATTTGCAGGAGTTTTTGTAAAAGGTGAGGATATTCTCAAGGTAATCAAGTTTGATTAACAGAATTTATTTAGGGTTCTTGCCAAAGCAGAAACTTGATGTGTATATATTCGGAAAAGAAATCTCAATGTTTGCTCTATATTTAAATAAAGAATTAGTATTAAAATTAATTAACAATAATTTGTTGGTTAACTCTTTATTTTTATTAGAGAGAGAGAGAGAGAGAGAGAGAGAGAGAGAGAGAGAGACAATAATCTAAATTTTCAGCATTTACTAGAAAAGTCATGTTATCTTTTTATATGGGGACATATAAAAAGAAAGGGGTTTTATGTCTTTTTGTTTCCTTTTATATGTTTTGTATCCACTTTCCTTCATATTTTATATCCTGGCATATCATCTTGCGGATTGTTTGTTAATTTCCCTCAGCATTTATATCCGGTGTTTATATATACTATAAGTATATGTATTGCATTTAATATATTTTTCTTTTTCTATTTTATGAATATGTATTGTGTGGTCATTGGAAGAGACGGCTCTTTCGATGACCATTTTTTGTTTACTCAAAAACATAAAGAGAATAATTTACCCGGCCCTTAATCTCTTCTGCTAATTATAAAAACGTAAGAGAAAAAAATATAATCCCAAAGTTGAATAACCGATAACTTATTTCGAAAAAAAATGATATAAAAACGAATATTACATAACATATAAGGATAAAACAAGAAGCAGTCAACTAAAGAGGACAACCCCCTAAGAAAACCCTTTCTTAAACACAAACACAAAACACTCAACACAAAAACCCCCGTCCTCTTTAGTTTCTCTTCTTGACTTTATTCTCTTCTTTTATCTATGCGGATTGATACACAGGTCAGGGCATGTGATGTATGGTGCGTTTTCCTATGTCAGGGTCTTTTGCTTCTGGTGTATATAACGCTTTTTTATAGATATTTTGTGTGATATGGAAATTGATTTTCACGAGCGTAGAAAGAATAGGAAAAAATATAAAGAAGAATAATAAATAACGAAAAAGAATATACAAAATGACAGTTTTATGAAAAGTTTGAACAACTATTTAAGAATCGTAGCGGTGACGTTAATGTTATTGCTTGGTTTCTCATTTTTGCATGCCGATACATGGTATGTGAAGCAGGGTGGTGTCGGCTCGGGGAGTTCTTGGGCCAATGCTTCGGGCGATTTACAGCTTATAATAAATGCCGCTTCGGCGGATGATGAGGTTTGGGTATCGGCTGGTACTTATACCCCAAGCCTTATTGCTGGTAATGGCACTGAATCACGCGACCAATCCTTTGTATTGAAGAAAGATGTAAAAATTTACGGTGGTTTCTCCGGTACTGAGAATTTGCTTTCTCAGCGCGATTGGAAAACAAATGTCACCATCCTAAGTGGTGACTTGAGTGGTAATGACCCTGTTGTGACCGATAATGCCTATCACGTAGTCGTCTCGGCAGGCGATGTAGGTACAGCCACATTAGATGGTTTTACCATAAAAGGTGGTGCGGCCACAGGTACTAACAGTAATATAACAGTGAATGCCCTGAGCATACACCGGCGTTATGGAGGGGGAGTGTTTATAATAAACTCTTCTCCTGTTTTGCGCAACCTGAATATCGACTCCAATACATCAACGCTTTATGGAGGCGGTATTTATGCAATAGGTGTGTCAGCTACCCCTTCGGTAGTGAATTTGAGCCACAGTTCGGTAGTGAATAATACAACTGCCAATTATGCCGGTGGTGGTATTTATATAAATTCTTATACTTCATCTACAATTAGCCAGAGCTTGATTGCCAAAAACAGTTCGGGCACTGCTGATGGTGGTGGTGTTTATGCTACAGGTACTACCGTGACGCTAACTAACGTTACCATTGCCGAGAATATAGGTTCGGCAGCGGGAGCTTCGCTTTTCCGCAATGTAGGTACGGTTACTCTTCGCAATAGCATCGTTGACGATAATAAAATAGGCGGTGCTGTTACACATAATTATAATTTGGTTAGAGGTGGAACGCTTGCGGCAGATAATAGTATCATATCGGTAAGGAATCCATCATTTGTGAACCGTGATAATATGGATTACCGTTTGCTGCCTCATAGCTCGGCTATAGACGTTGGAAACAACGCTTATCTCTCTGGCGAATCGGTCGACCTGGATGGTAATTCCCGTATATATAATAGTGTAGTGGACTTGGGAGCTTACGAGGTACAAAAGTCTGAAATAGTACCCGACGCTTCGGGTATCGTATATGTAAAAGACTACGGTGAAGGAAGTGTTCCGGCTGGTGCCGATGGAAGCTCTTGGGCAAAAGCATACCCGAATTTAAGTATCCCTATCCGGGTAGCTGAACGGGGAAATTCCGGAATCAATAGCATTTATGTTGCCGTAGGAACATACAAACCTCTTCATATTGCCTTAAAAACTGCGGCGGGAGATACTAACAGAGACCGTGCTTTTATGTTGGTTAAGGATGTGAAGATATATGGTGGTTTCGACCCTGATAATGGTATCCGTACCTTATCCGATAACCGTGTTCTTCCTGTTCCGGGTAATGTTTCGCGCGGTTCGGTTCTTAATGGAGATTTGAACGGTGACGACCCCGTTGTAACCGATAATGTGCATCACGTTGTTGTGTCGGCAGGCGATGTTGGTACGGCGGTTTTGGATGGATTTACCATTACAGGCGGTAATGCCGATGTAAGTTCCAACTTAGTGATTAATAATAAGTCAGTCAGCAGACGGCAAGGTGGTGGTATCTACATCGTAGATTCAACCCCTGTTTTGCGTAATCTGAATATCGACTCTAATACATCAACGCTTTATGGAGGTGGTATTTATGCAATAGGTGTTGCAGCAACTCCTTCTACTGTTGATTTGAGCCATAGCTCAGTAGTGAACAATAAAACTACTAATGTTGCCGGTGGTGGTATTTATATAGCTGCTTATACCTCATCTACGATTAACCAGAGCTTGATTGCAAAAAACAGTTCGGGCACTGCTGATGGTGGTGGCCTTTATGCTACGGGTACTACTGTGACGCTAACTAACGTTACCATTGCCGACAATACAGGTTCGGCAGCGGGGGCTTCACTCTTCCGCAATGTAGGTACGGTTACCCTTAATAATAGTATTGTTGCAGATAATAAGGTAAGTGGTACTGTTATATACAATAACTCTCTGCTTACAGGTGGAACACTTGCTTCTGACAATAGTATTATATCAGTCAAGAGTCCAGCGTTTGTGGATAACGGTAATATGGATTACCGCTTGTTGCCTCAGAGCTCGGCGATAGACGTTGGAAATAATGCTTATCTCTCTGGCGAATCCCTCGATTTGGATGGTAATCCCCGTGTGTACAATAATGTAGTGGATTTGGGAGCTTATGAGGTACAAAAGTCTGAGATTGTACCCGACGCTTCGGGCATCGTATATGTGAAAGATTATGGAGAAGGAAGCGTTCCAGCTGGTGCTGATGGAAGTTCTTGGGAAAAAGCATATCCAAATTTAAGTGTTCCTATCCGGATTGCTGAACGGGGAAATTCCGGTATTAATAGCATTTATGTTGCCGTAGGAACATACAAGCCTGGTTATACTCCTGTGAAATCAGCAACAGGAGCTACTAGTAGAGACAATTCTTTTATGTTGGTTAAGGATGTGAAGATATATGGCGGTTTCGACCCTGATAATGGTATCCGTACCTTGTCCGACAATCGTGTTCTTCCTGTTCCGGGTGATGTTTCGCGCGGTTCGGTTCTTAATGGAGATTTGAACGGTAACGACCCTGTTGTAACCGATAATGTATATCACGTTGTTGTGTCGGCAGGCGATGTTGGTACAGCCGTTTTAGATGGATTTACCATTACTGGTGGCGTTGCCGATGTAAATTCTAACTTAGTGATTAATAACAAGTCTGTCAATAGGCGGCAAGGTGGTGGTATCTACATCGTAGATTCAGCCCCTGTTTTGCGTAATTTGAATATCGATTCTAATACATCAACGCTTTATGGAGGCGGTATTTATGCAATAGGTGTTGTGGCTACTCCTTCGGCACTGAACTTGAGCAACAGTTCGGTAATAAGGAACAAAACCGCAAATTATACTGGTGGTGGAATTCATGCCGGTAATTATGTAACTTCTGAGATAAGCAACAGCTTGATAGCAGCCAACGATGCCGGTTCGGGCGAGGGTGGTGGTATCTATGCCGTAGGTACAGGCAACACGCTCACGATGAATCAGGTAACGATTGCCGATAATAAAGGTCTTGCTGCATCTACAGCTCTTAGGAGTGGAACATTGACGCTTCGTAACAGTATTGTCAATGGTACAATGAATAATACTACACCAACGTATCAATATTGTTTACACCAAGGCGGTACAATTGGTCTTAATAATAGTATCATATCGATAAGCGACCCGCTGTTTGTAAACAACCAGATTTTTGATTATGGTTTACAACTCAATAGTCCGGCGGTAGATGCAGGTAACAATAATTTTGCATCCGGTTTATCGGTCGATTTGATTGGTAATTCCCGTATTTTCAATAATATAGTAGACTTAGGGGCTTTTGAATCGCAACAGCGTGGAGTTATTCCTGATGCTTCGGGTATTGTGTACGTAAAAGATTACGGCACAGGTACAGTACCTGCGGGTGCCGACGGAAGTTCATGGGAAAAGGCATATCCTAACCTGAGTGAGCCTATCCGTGCAGCAAGTAAGGATTTGTCGGATATTAAGAGCATTTTTGTTTCCGTAGGTACTTACAATCCTTTGTACGAAGCTGGTAATGGTATTACGGCAAGAGACCGCTCTTTCGTATTGCCTAAAAATGTGAAAATATACGGAGGTTTCGACCCCGATAATGGCATCCGTACTTTAGCTCATAATCGTATTCTACCTGTGGCTGGAAGTACGTTGCAAGGTTCTGTACTTAGTGGCGACCTGAGCGGAAATGACCCTGTTATAACCGACAATGTGTATCACGTGGTAATATCGCTGGGCGATGCAGGTACTGCCGCTTTAGATGGTTTTACAATCGCTGGCGGTAATGCCAACCAGAATACGAATCTTGTTATTGACGGATATACGGTAAACAACCGTAATGGTGCGGGTATTTATTTTTCAAACTCGTCGCCTGCACTGAAGAATCTGAAAATACATTCGAATACGGCAGCTCTTTTGGGTGCGGGAGCGTATCTGGAGAAAAGTGATTCAGATATTGAAAACTTAATTGTAAGCAATAACACAACTACCGGAACATCGGCCTATGGTGCCGGAATGTATTTGGACCAGAACAATTCCAATATAGAGAACTTAACTGTAAGGAGTAATACAACTACCGGAAGCTCAGCTTTTGGTGCGGGAGTGTATATGAAGGGTTCCAGTCCGGTTATTAATAATGCTACCATTAGCAGTAACACAACGAGTAGTTCAAGCTCTCATGGTGCAGGTATCTATATGGATACATCCAATCCGGTAATCAGCTATACTACTATTAGCAGCAACCGCACTACATACGCGGGTAACGCTTATGGTGCAGGTATTTACATGAATGCTTCGTCTCCTGTTGTCAGTTATACTTCAATCATAAATAACGTTACGAACGCTTCGTCGGGCGCAGGTATTTACAATGCCACATCTTCGCCCAAGCTAAGCAGTACTCTGATAGCCGGAAATAATGCAGGAACTTCTACGGGAGGTGGAATTTTCTCTACCGGAACAACTTCGGCTATGGAGATGACCCATGTTACTATAGCCAATAATAAAGGTACAGCGGCTTCTACGGCTGTTTATCGTAATCAGGGTACTATCACGTTGAAAAACAGTATCCTTTGGGGTACTGTGACCAATGCGCTGACGTATGAATATTGTTTGGTAGAAAATGGCACGGTTGCTTCGGGCACAGTTATCTCAAACAACGACCCTTTGTTTAAGGATATATTGGGAGGCGACTACCGCTTAACTCCTGAGAGCCCTGCTGTAAATAGAGGAAATAATGCTTTGGCCGATGGGCTGGCGACCGATCTTGACGGGAATCCACGTATTTATAGTACTACAGTCGATTTAGGAGTTTACGAGTTGCAAGAAGTAGCTCTTACACCCGATGCCGCTGGTATTGTATATGTGAAAGACTACGGAACAGGAGCAGTTCCGGCTAATGCTGACGGAAGCTCGTGGGAAAAAGCATTCCCAAGCCTTAGTGGAGCAATGGCTGCTTCTATAAGCGCTTCGTCTGGTATCAAGAGTATTTTTGTTGCAGTAGGTACTTATACTCCTACCCATCTGCCTAAAAACCTGACGGATGCGAGTGACCGTACCTTCTTACTGGCGAAGGATGTGAAAATATATGGCGGTTTCGACCCCGATAATGGTATCCGTACATTGGCTGATGAGCGTATTCTTCCTTCTTTTGATACGGATGGTAGTATCCTTAGCGGCGACCTGAAAGGTGATGGAACGCTTAATGCTTACCACGTGGTGGTATCGGCAGCTGATGTCGGTACGGCTTGTCTGGATGGCTTTACCATTACAGGAGGAAGCACTTCTGCCGACAATACTAACGCCCTCATTAATGGGCTTAATGTACATCGTCGTTATGGTGGTGGTATCCATATAATGACGTCATCTCCTGTTTTGAAAAATCTGAAAGTAGATTCGAATAAAGCTACGACATATGGTGGTGGTATATATATAACTACTACCAGTAAGCCGGTTATTACACAAACTATAATCAGTAATAATGCTACTACTACCACAAGCGGCTATGGTGGCGGTATGTATATCGTAAGTTCAACTCCTACTATCAACAATATATCCATTATAGGCAACAGTACGCTAAATGCTCCTGGGGCAGGTTTGTACAATTCAGGTACCCTGAGCATACAGAATGCGCTGATTGTAAAAAATAATGCAGGTACAGGATATGCCGGTGGTGTATGTAATGCTTCGGGTACATTGACTCTTACCAATGCTACCATAGCTGGTAATGCGGGAAGCTCAACTGCTACTGCTATTCATGCTAATTATACGAATGTGGTTCTCAATAACAGTATCATTGTAGGTACATTAGGATATTCTTCCAGCGAAAGCTCAAGAGGTTCTTTTACCCATAATTATAACCTGCACAAAGGGGCTACGATAAATTATCCTCGTATTATCCTGTCCGAAGACCCGATGTTTGTGGACGAAAATAACAATAATTACCGTCTGCAATCCCAAAGTCTTGCTATCGATGCAGGTAATAACTCATATATTACCGGATTTAATACCGATTTGGCTAATAATCCGCGTATATTCAATGGTATGGTCGATTTGGGTGCTTATGAATCACAAAAGCGCCTGATAACATCCGATACCGAAGGCATTGTTTATGTAAAAGATTATGGTTTGGGAATTGTGCCCGACGATGCTGATGGTAGCTCGTGGGAAAAGGCTTATCCTAACCTGAGCGACCCGTTGATAGCTGCAAACAGGGAAATTACCGATATCGACAGCATTTTTGTTGCAGTAGGTACTTATACCCCTCTTTACAAGGCCGGAAATGGTATAAAAAGCGGTGACGAAACATTCTTACTTCCTAAAAATGTAAAGATATATGGAGGTTTCGACCCGGATAACGGTATCCGCACACTGGCCGACGAGCGTATACTTCCTTCTTCAGATACAGATGGTAGTATTCTTAGCGGCGACCTGAAAGGTGATGGTAGCCTTCAGGCTTTCCACGTAGTGGTTTCGGCAGGCGATGTAGGTAGTACTGTGTTGAATGGTTTTACCATAAAAGATGGCCGTACGTTCACTTCGAACGAGAATGTTATAATCAATACACTGAATGTAAGCAGGTATTATGGTGGTGGTATTTATTTAATGACCTCGTCGCCTGAGTTGAGTAACCTGAAGATTACTTCCAACACAGCTAACCAAGGTGGTGGTATGTATATGGTTACTAATAGTAAGCCT
The DNA here is from genome assembly GCF_010501035.1 of Paludibacter sp. 221. Classification (GTDB taxonomy): domain Bacteria; phylum Bacteroidota; class Bacteroidia; order Bacteroidales; family Paludibacteraceae; genus QVMH01. The sequence continues at coordinate 62,738 of NZ_QVMH01000014.1, read as the reverse complement.
ACTGTGTATAATGTGTTGGTAACTGCTAATACAGCAACAGGTTCAGGTGGTGGTATCTATGTAGGCAGTACGCCTACTCTTATGAACAACCTGTCTATCACAGGTAATACAGCAACTTCGGGAGCGGGTCTTTTTTCCAACATTGCTCTGACTGTAAAAAACAGTCTTATTGCCGAAAACAATAGCGGCACAGGTGTTGGAGGCGGTGTTTATGTAAGTTCGGGTGCGGTACAACTGATTAACCTGACCATTGCAGGTAATATAGGTTCTTCAAGTTCTACGGCCGTTCATGCAGGGTATGGAAGCGTTACTATGAGTAATAGTATAATTGCCGGTACTGTAACTTATTCAGTTTATTATGATAATAAAGGAAATTTAGTTAGCAGAGGATACCTGTATTATAATAATACCCTGCATCAGGGTGGTAACATTGCTACCACAGGTATCATCTCTATCAACGACCCCTTGTTTGTGGACGAAGAAGGAGGCGATTTCCGTCTGAATCCGGTGAGCCCGGCTGTGGATGCAGGACTTAATACGCTGGCAAATGGGCTCGACATAGACCTTGACGGTAATCCGCGTATTTACAACACTATAGTAGACTTAGGTGCTTTCGAGGCACAAACACGTACGGTTAAGCCTGATGCTTCGGGTATCGTATATGTAAAAGACTATGGTGCTGGTATAGTGCCTGATAATGCCGATGGTAGCTCGTGGGAAAAGGCTTATCCTAACCTGAGCGATCCGATTATGGCTGCAGTACCTTCGGTTTCGGGAATCAATAGCATTTATGTGTCAGTTGGTACTTACCGTCCGTTGCATCGTGCCGGAGGTGGGCTTACCGACCAGGACCGTGCTTTTGTTATACCTTCGAATGTGAGCGTATACGGCGGTTTCGACCCCGACAACGGTATCCGCACATTGGCCGATAATCGCATCCTGCCTAATCACCAAGGGCAAATTTCGGGTTCTGTACTTAGTGCCGACCTGAAAGGTGATGGAACTCTCTTTGCTCATCACGTAGTTATTTCGGCAGGCGATACAGGTAGCGCTTTGGATGGTTTTACTGTTACAGGTGGAAATGCCAACCTCACTACCAACATTAAAGTTAATGCTTTGACTGTAGAACGCCATTATGGTGCAGGGGTATATGTAGTAAACTCTTCTATCGCTATCCGCAATACGCAGATTGTAGCTAATAAGGCTATCCGCTATGGTGGTGGTATTTATGTAATTGGAATATCGACTACGCCGTCTGTTCTTGAACTCGACCATGTATCGGTACTCGAAAATACTGCTACGAATTATTATGGTGGCGGTATTTATGCAGGGGCGTACACGTCTTTGGACATAAAAAACAGTTTGATAGCAAAAAACAGCGCAGGAACTTCTTCCGGAGGTGGTATATATGCTTCCGGCACATCAGTAACATTGGTTCAAACAACTGTTGCCGATAACACGGGCGAAGCATCATCAACAGCGATTTATCGTAGCTCCGGTACATCGGTTATGCGCAATAGCATCGTGACCGGAACAATAAGCGGAACATTCACTTATACCAACTGTTTGCATCAAGGTGGTAATATTACTACCGCAGGTATCATATCTATATCCGACCCGCTTTTCTACGATAACGATAAATCGGATTATCGTTTATTGTCGATGAGTTCGGCTGTAGATGAAGGAAACAACAGTTACGCAAGTGGTATTACAGTTGATTTAAGTGGTGCTCCACGTATCCACAACGGGGCTGTAGATTTGGGTGCTTACGAATCGCAAAAACGTGAAGTTATACCCAATGCGGAGGGTATTGTGTATGTGAAAGACTATGGCAACAAGGTAGTACCTGATGGTGCCGATGGTAGTTCATGGGAAAAAGCATATCCAAATCTCTCTCACCCGTTAATTGCAGCGGGAAGGGCAAACTCCGATATCGACAGCATATTTGTAGCTGTAGGTACATATAAGCCTCTTTACATATATGGTACAGGAACGTTGCTACAAGACCGGACATTTGTATTAGCGCCAAACACTAAAATATATGGTGGTTTCGACCCTGACAATGGAATCAAAACCCTTGCCGACGAACGTATCATGCCTGCTTCTGACGGAAGCGGAAGTATTCTTGACGGAGACGTATATGGTGATGGTAAATCACGTGTTTACCACGTAGTGGTGTCTGCCAACGAAGTTGGTACGGCTACGCTGGATGGTTTTGCCATCATAAATGGTAAGGCAAACGGAAGCGGTACTACTATTACTATAAACGATAAGGTTATAGACCGCCGTTATGGAGGTGGTATCTCATTGCATACGTCGTCTCCTGCATTGCGCAATCTGATGATAAGTTCGAACGAGGCTGCCATGTACGGAGGTGGTGTGTATCTGAACATATCGTCGCCTGTTATCAGCAATACTTCGATTATCAATAATAAATCGGAACGCGACGGAGCAGGTGTTTATAATATGGGCGATTCCAAGCCGCTTATTAAAAATACTTTGATTGCCCGTAATACAACTACTACTTCGTACAATGGTGGTGGTATCTATTCTACCGGAACAGGCTCGGCTATAGAACTCGAAAGTGTTACTATTGCAGAGAATACGGCAGCAGTAGCTTCTGCGGCTATATATCGTGCCCAAGGTACTATCAAGTTGAAAAATACTATCGTATGGGGAAAAACAAATGTTGTTTTAGACGAATACAAATATAGCTTGGTAGAAGGTGGCACAATTTCGGACGGAACTATTGTCTCTAACGAGTATCCTCAGTTTGTAGACGCAGCCGCAGGCAATTTCAATTTATTGCCTGGTAGCCCGGCTGTGGATGCCGGAGATAATAGCCTGTTGGGCGATATTACTCAGGACTTAGACCGCAATCCTCGTATCCACAATAATGTGGTGGACTTGGGAGCATTCGAGTCTCAAAAGACTATCATCGTTCCCGATGCCAACGGAATTGTTTACGTAAAAGACTATAAAGAAGAAACAGTTCCGGCTGATGCCGACGGTAGCTCATGGGCAAAGGCATATCCAAACCTGAGCGATCCATTAGCAGCAGCTAATAAGAGTATAAATAATATTGACAGCATATTTGTAGCTGTAGGTACTTATACCCCTCTTTACAGAGCCGGTAGCGGTTTGATGGAAGAAGACCGTACCTTTGTGGCAGCACCAAATGTAAAAGTATACGGTGGTTTCGACCCCGATAATGGTGTCACTGCGTTGGATGAACGCATATTGCCTACTTCTGATAATATGGATCAGACATCTACCCTGAGCGGTTATCTGAGTGCTGATAGCACAGTAATGGCTAATCACGTAATAATCTATTCGGATGCAGTAGGTACAGCCCTGTTAGATGGTTTCAGTATCACAGGCGGTAATGCCAATGGTACAGGTACTATTGTAGTGAACAACAAAACCATTGATCGTGGAAACGGTGGTGGTGTTTACATCAGTGTATCGTCTCCTCTGTTGCGCAATGTTAGTATAAATACCAACAAATCGAGAGTTTACGGTGGTGGGCTCTATATCGATGGAGTTTCCTCTGCCGCGATGTCTCAGGTATCTATTCTAAATAATATATCAGTGAACTATGGTGGCGGTGCTTATTTTGCGACAAATACTAACACCACTATGACTAATATCCTTATTGCAGGTAATAGTTCAGGTACTTCATATGGTGGTGGTTTGTTTGCTTATGGTACTTCATTGAACCTGACGAATGCTACTATTGCAGATAATAAAGCTGCAACAGCGTCTACTGCTATTTACCGCAACGCAGGTACAGTGAATTTATACAATAGTATTATCCGTGGTACAGTAAGCGGTGCAGTAACTTATTACAACTGTTTGCACGAAGGAGGAGTAATAAATCCGCCAAGCATCATATCGGTAGACAATCCTTTGTTTATGAACGAGGAAGCGGGCGATTATAGTTTGCAGACTGTAAGTCCGGCCGTAGATGCAGGTAATAATAGTTATGCAACAGGATTACTGTCAGACTTGGCTTATAACCCGCGTATTTACAACGGTGCTGTGGATTTGGGTGCTTATGAGTCTCAAACACGTGCGGTGGTTCCCGATGCTGATGGTATTGTGTATGTAAAAGACTATGGAACTAACACCGTTCCTGACGATGCTGATGGTAGCTCATGGGAAAAAGCATATCCAAACTTGGGCGACCCGATGTTGTCGGCAAGCCGTACAGGTTCCCAAATCGACAGTATATTTGTAGCTGTGGGAACTTATAAGCCGCTTTACCGCTATGGTAACGGTACAATGGCACAAGACCGTACATTCGTATTGCCTAAAGACGTTAAGATATACGGTGGTTTCGACCCCGACAACGGTATTAAAACCCTGGCAGACGAACGTATCTATCTTGATTCCGGTGTAGGTGGTAGTGTGCTTAGTGGCGACCTTAACGGTAATGGCAAGACCTTGGCTTATCACGTAGTAGTATCGGCAGGCGATGTGGGTACAACTGTGCTTGATGGTTTTACTATAACCGGAGGAAAGGCAATAGGAACTAGTACCAGCATCAAAATTAACAATCTGGATATACACCGTCGTTATGGTGGCGGGCTTTTCTTGCATACATCATCTCCTTCGTTGCGCAATTTGAAAATAGAATCGAACGAAGCAACTACGTATGGTGGCGCTATGTACATGAACCTGTCGGCTCCTGTTATCAGCCACGCTATGATAATGAAGAACAAAGCCAACGATGGTGGCGCGCTTTATAACCTGTCTTCGCAACCAACGGTTAAGAACAGCTTGATTGCAAGAAATACGATAGTATACAATGGTGGTGGCATTTTCTCAACCGGAACAACATCTGCAGTAGAGCTGTTGAATGTGACAATTGTAGATAATACAACATTGACTACATCGGCTATATATCGCGCCCAGGGAACTGTGAAACTGAAAAACAGTATTGTGTGGGGTGGCGTGAACGCAGCTATGGATGAATATAAGTATTGTTTGGTAGAGAAAGGTATTCTTGCTCCTAATACAATTATATCCAACGAGTATCCACAGTTTGTGAATGCTGCAGGCAGCGATTACCGTTTATTGCCAGGTAGCCCTGCTATCGATTCGGGTGATAATACTTTGATGGATGGTGCAACGGTTGATTTAGACCGCAATCCACGTGTTCACAACAAGGTGGTAGATTTGGGAGCTTTCGAGTCGCAAAAGACTATCATCGTTCCTGATGCCAACGGAATTGTTTACGTAAAAGATTACAAAGAAGCAACTGTTCCGGCTGATGCCGACGGTAGCTCATGGGCAAAGGCTTATCCTAACCTGAGCGACCCATTGGCAGCCGCCAACCGTGCAATAAACAATATCGACAGCATATTTGTAGCTGTAGGTACTTATACCCCTCTTTACAAAGCCGGTAACGGCCTGACGGAAGAAGACCGCGCATTTGTGGCATCGCCAAATGTAAAAATATATGGTGGTTTCGACCCCGATAATGGTGTCACCGCGTTGGATGAACGCATATTGCCTACTTCTGACAATATGGATCAGACATCTACCCTGAGCGGTTATCTGAGTGCTGACAGCACAGTAATGGCTAATCACGTAATAATCTATTCGGATGCAGTAGGTACAGCCCTGTTAGATGGTTTCAGCGTCACAGGTGGTTATGCTAAGGGTACAGGTACTATTGTGGTGAACAACAAGACTATTGACCGTGGAAACGGTGGTGGTGTTTACGTGAGTGTATCGTCTCCATTATTGCACAACGTTAGTATAAATACCAACAAATCGCGCGTGTATGGTGGCGGGCTTTATATAGACGGCGCATCTTCAGCCGAAATGGCTCAGGTGTCTGTTCTGAATAATACATCGGTAAGCTATGGTGGCGGTGCTTATTTTGCGACAAACACTAACACCACTATGACTAATATCCTTATCGCAGGTAATAGCTCAGGTACTTCATATGGTGGTGGTTTGTTTGCTTATGGTACTTCATTGAAGTTGACAAATGCTACTGTTGCAGGCAATAAGGGTGCAACAGCATCTACGGCTATTTACCGTAATGCTGGTACCGTGAGCTTGTACAACAGTATCATAAGCGGAACAGTAAGCGGCGCAGTAACGTACTATAACTGTCTGCATCAAGGGGGAGTGATAAATCCGCCAAGCATCATATCGGTGGACGACCCATTGTATATGAACGAGGAAGCGGGCGATTATAGCTTACAGGCTGTGAGCCCGGGTGTAGATGCAGGTAATAACAGTTATGCAACAGGATTACTGTCAGACTTGGCTTATAACCCGCGTATTTACAACGGAGCTGTGGATTTGGGTGCTTACGAGTCTCAAACACGCGCTGTAGTGCCCGATGCCGAAGGTATCGTGTATGTAAAAGACTATGGAACTAACACCATTCCTGACGATGCTGATGGTAGCTCGTGGGAAAAAGCGTATCCAAACCTGGGCGACCCCATGTTGTCGGCAAGCCGTACAGGTTCCCAAATCGACAGTATATTCGTAGCTGTGGGAACTTATAAGCCGCTTTACCGCTATGGTAACGGTACAATGGCACNGTACAATGGCACAAGACCGTACATTCGTATTGCCTAAAGACGTTAAGATATACGGAGGTTTTGACCCTGACAATGGAATTAAGACTTTAGTTGATAAGCGGGTACTTCCTCTGTCTGATGCTACACAAGGTTCTATCCTTAGCGGTGACCTGAATGGTGACGGCAAAACTTTGGCTTATCACTTGATTGTGTCGGCAGGCGATGTAGGTACAACCGTGCTTGATGGCTTTACCATTACAGGTGCTAAAGCAAGGGGTGCTAACAACAGCATAAAAATAAACAACCAGGATATACACCGGCGTTACGGTGGTGGACTTTTCATAATAAGTTCGTCTCCTTCGTTGTGCAATCTGAAAATAGAAGCGAATGAAGCTACTGCGTATGGTGGTGGTATCTATATGAAAACATCATCTTCGGCCATTAGCCATGTAACGATAATACGTAATAAGGTTGACAGTAATGGAGGTGGAATTTATATGGATGTAAATTCGACTTCGACAATGAAGAACAGCCTGATTGTTAAAAATGCTCCTTCGGGCAGTGGTGGCGGTTTGTTTATAACAGGGGCTACTTCTACTATGGAGTTCACCAATGTTACTATTTCGGATAACACAGGTTCGGCTTCTTCTACAGCTATATACCGTAGTCAGGGTACTGTAACTCTGAAAAACAGTATTGTGCAAGGTAAAGTATATGCTGCTGCCAATACGGTGCTTTACAACCATTGTTTGGTTGAGGGAGGTACTTTAGCTGCCGGAACTATTATATCGAATTATCCTCCGCAGTTTATGAATGTGGCTGCCGACAATTATCGTTTGGTATTCGGTAGCCCAGCCATAAATATAGGAAATAACGCATTGGCATCCGGTATCAACTTAGATTTGGATGGTAATGCCCGCATCAGCGATAGCGTAGTCGACTTAGGCGCTTTCGAGGCCAATGTGCCAGCTTTGGTAGCCGATGCCGACGGTATTGTGTATGTGAAAGATTACGGTGAAAATACCGTTCCTGATGGCGCTAACGGAAGCTCTTGGGACCTTGCATTCCCAGGCTTAAGTTATCCGCTGGCTGCATCAGCAAGACCTGCTGCGGGTATCGACAGCATATTCGTTGCCATAGGAAACTATGCTCCGGAATATAAGGCCGGAAATGGATTGCTTGAACAAGACCGTGCGTTTGTTTTGGCTCCGAATGTAAAAGTTTATGGAGGTTTCGACCCTGATAACGACATCCGCACTCTGGACGATGAGCGTATTCTTCCGGTTCCGGGCAATGGCGATGAAACATCCATGCTTAGCGGATATTTGAATGCCGATAGTACTTTGGTGGCATATCACGTTGTAGTATCTTCGGGCAATGTGGGTACGGCTGTGTTAGATGGCTTTACTATTACCGGAGGAAATGCTAATGGAACAGGTAATACGGCAATCAACCTGCTGAATGTAAACAGAACGTATGGTGGTGGAGTGCATGTTATAAACTCTTCACCTGTATTGCGCAATCTGAATATCGACTCTAACGCATCCAAGTCGTATGGTGGTGGTATGTATGCCATAGGAGCATCGGGTGCTGTGTCTACTCTGAACATGAGTAAGGTGTCGATTGTAAACAATACTACAACCAATAGTTCAGGTGGAGGATTGTTCCTTACAACTCAGACTGTGTTTAATATAAAGAACGGTTTGTTTGCAGGTAACAGTTCAGGTACGGCTGCCGGAGGCGGTATATATGCCGGAGGTACTTCGGCCGAGTTAACCCATGTAACCATTGCTGATAACGTAGGTGCTGCGGCATCCACTGCGCTTTACCGTGCAGGTGGAACAGTCAAGTTCTACAATAGTATTATCCGTGGAAAACTTGCAGGTGCAAGCATTACTTATAGTTATTGTTTGCATCAGGGAGGTACTCTTACAGCAAATAATACTATTATATCGGTAGACGACCCTGAATTTATAAGCGATGAAGCGGGCGATTATCGCCTGATGCCTCATAGTCCGGCTGTGGATGTGGGTTACAATGATTATGTAGCCAATATTCCGGTCGACCTGGAAGGTAATCCACGTATCTATAATAATGTGGTAGACTTAGGAGCTTACGAATCGCAAATACGTGCGGTTGTTCCTGATGCTAAGGGTATAGCATACGTAAAAGACTATGGCACAGGTGCTGTTCCGGCCGATGCCGACGGTAGCTCGTGGGAAAAGGCTTATCCTAACCTGGCTATGCCAATGCTGGCAGCAGGCCGACTCAACTCGGATATTGATAGCATATTTGTGGCAGTAGGTACTTATGTGCCGCTATACAGGTCGGGAAATGGCTTGCAGGAGAAAGACCGTACATTCCGTTTGGTAAACGATCTGCGTGTGTATGGAGGTTTCGATCCCGATAATGGTATCCGTACGCTTGACGACGAACGTATCTTTGCCGCACCGGGAAATACCGTAAAAGGTTCGATACTTAGTGGCGACTACAAAAAAGATAAAAAGAACATGGTTTACCACGTGGTAGTTTCGGCAGGTGATGTTGGTGAAGCATTATTAGATGGATTCACCATCACTAAGGGATATGCTTATGGTAGTGGTGTTGTGAAGATTAATAATCAGAACTTTTATAGGTATTCTGGTGCCGCGATTAATCTGAGCGCATCTTCTCCTACTTTGCGCCGATTGAATATAGTAGACAATATGGCAAGTACATATGGAGGAGGTTTATCTTTGGATGTATCGTCCGCACCGCTTGTTACCATGAGCTCGTTTGTGAATAACAAAGCATATTATGGAGGAGCTATATATAATGTAGGTAATTCTTCGCCTAAAGTGACCAGTACGCTGATTGCAGGCAATACAGGTACAGCTGTCGGAGGTGGTGTATATACTGCCGGTGCTACTTCGATGCCGGTATTTACCAACGTAACGATAGCCGACAATAAAGGCTCGGCAAGTTCTACTGCAATTTATCGTGCTCAGGGAACAATTACCGTAAACAACAGTATTGTTTGGGGTAGAGTGTCCGGTACAGTAGTGTATAATCATAGCTTGCTCCAAAACGGAACTATTGCTGCGGGCACGATAGTGTCGAACGCTAATCCTCAGTTTGTGGATGCTCCGGCTTATAACTATCGTTTATTGGCTGGTAGCGAAGCGATTGACTTGGGAGAAAATACCCTGTCGGCCGGAATTGAGTTGGATTTGGATGGTAACGAGCGTATATATAATAGCATAGTAGACTTAGGTGCTTACGAATTGCGCAGATTGCCTATAGTGCCTGACGCTAACGGTATTGTGTATGTGAAAGATTATGGCGAAAATACAGTTCCTGCTGATGCCGATGGTAGGTCGTGGGAGCGTGCTTATCCTAACCTGAGCGACCCATTGCAGGATTCAGGAAAACCAACATCCGATATAGATAGTATATTCGTGGCAGTAGGTATATACAGGCCTCTGTATAAGGTTGGAACAGGAACTGAGGATGAAGACCGTAGTTTCGTGTTAGAACCAAATGTGAAACTATATGGAGGTTTCGACCCTGATAACGGAATCCGTACACTGGAAGATAAGCGTATCCTTCCTACACCTTTCAATGCGGAATCGACTTCTATTCTGAGTGGTTATCTGAATTCAGACAGCACTTTGGTAGCGCGTCACGTAGTAATCTCGTCGGGCGACGTAGGTACGGCTACATTAGATGGTTTCTCTATCATGGGAGGAAACGCTAATGGAACGAACTCTACGATTAGTATTAATGGCTTTACTGTGAACCGCACGTATGGAGGAGGTCTGTATATAACATCCTCTGCACCTGTGTTGCGTAATCTGAATATTGAATCTAATGCTTCGAAATCGTATGGTGGAGGTATTTATGCTATAGGTACCAGTGCTAAACCATCTGTATTGAATTTGAGCCATGTATCGGTTATGGAAAATAGTACAACTAACGCTTATGGAGGTGGTATCTATATCGGAAGTTATACATCGTCCAATATCGACAATAGCTTGATAGCGGGTAATAGTGCCGGTACGTCTGTTGGTGGTGGCGTGTATGCTGCCGGAACTACAGTAACTCTGACTCATGTAACTATTGCTGATAATAAGGGAGCAACCGCTTCGACCGCACTTTACCGTGGCGGTGGTACGGTAACTCTTCGCAACAGTGTTGTTACAGGAAAAGTAGCCGGAAGCGTGACTTATAGTTACTGTCTGCTTCAGGGTGGAACGCTTGGTACAAATAATACCATTATATCTATCGACGACCCATTGTTTGTGAACGACGAAGGACGTGATTATCGCTTAGTGCCGATGAGCCCTGCAGTTAACGTAGGCCTTAATACCTATGCGGCAGGCATGAGTACCGATTTGGATGGTAATCCTCGTATTTACAATAATATAGTAGACCTGGGTGCTTACGAAGTTCAAAGACGTGCGGTAGCCCCTGACGCTAACGGCATTGTGTATGTGAAGGATTACGGAACAGGCGTTGTACCTGATGCTGCTGATGGTAGCTCGTGGGAACTGGCTTATCCTAACCTAAGCGACCCGCTGCTGGCTATAACAAGAGGCAACACCGATATTACAACAATATATGTTGCAGTAGGTACTTATATTCCTCTGTATGGAGCCGGAAACGGACGGACTGAACGCGACCGTACATTCGCATTGCTTCCTGATATCAAGATTTATGGAGGTTTCGACCCTGATAATGGTATCCGTACGCTGAATGATAAACGTATTGTATCGACACCGGACAAACCTCAGAATGGTTCTGTATTAAGTGGTGAAATAAGGAAAGACGGAAAAACTAATGCTTATCACGTGGTAATTTCGGTTGGCGATGTGAAAGACGCTGTATTGGATGGATTTACTATCACCAAAGGAAATGCTAACGGTAGAAGTAGTATTAAAGTGAATAACCAGTACATATACAGAACTTACGGTGCAGGTCTTTTTGTGACAACATCGTCGCCTGTATTGCGTAATCTGAACATCGCGAATAATACGGCTTCGAGCTATGGTGGAGGACTTTATCTGAATGCTTCGGCAGCAGTTATCGACGCTTGCTCGTTTGTAGGTAACAAGACTTCGCAAGGTGCGGGTATTTATAATACCAACAACTCTACTCCGAGAATAACCAATACGCTTATAACGGGCAATAATGCTACAAGTGCAGGTAGTGGTATTTATTCCGGTGGCGCTAAGTCGGCAGTGGAACTGACAAACGTAACTATAGTAGATAACCTGGGCGCTAAGGCATCAAATGCTATCTACTGTTATCAGGGAACAGTTACACTGAATAATAGCATTGTTAACGGTAAAGTAAGTGCAACCAAGAATACGGTATTCTATAATAACTGTTTGGTAGTAGATGCTGTTCTTATAGCAGACCAGATTATCCTGAATGGAGATCCGATGTTTGTCGACGCGGCAAACAGTAACTATCGCTTGCAACGCGAAAGCCCTGCCGTTAATGCAGGAAAACAATCGCTGTACGTAGGACTGGAACCGCTTACTACTCTTGACCTGGCTGCTAATCTCCGTTTCAGAGGAAGCGAGATAGACCTGGGAGCTTATGAGTATTATACCGAGAACAAATGGATTGGTACTGTTAATACAAGTTGGAGTACGTCTGGCAACTGGGCTATGGATGTGATTCTTGGAGAAAATGAAGCTTTGATTTTCGACGAGGAAGTTGTTAATGACTTGGTATTAGTGTCGGGCGAGACACATACTGTGTCGAACATAGAAAACCTGACGAATAAGAAAATATACGTTGGAGCAGGCAGCTTGCTTGAAACCCAAGGCAGCGTTTTCCTTAAGAATCAGACTTCTCTGGTTATCGGTTCGGCTTCGGGTCTTCCTAACGGTACTTTCTTGTACCCTCAGGGGGTATCCATATCGGCTACCGTTGAGATGTTCAGTGTAGCGTCTGTTGACACAGAAAAACCTGACACAGATAGTGGCAAATACAAATGGCAATACATGGGTGTTCCTGTAAAAGGTACTGCCGCTTCTGCCTCTTTCGCCGGAAGCTACTTACGCCGTTGGAACGAGAGTGGTACAGACGAAGCCTCTAACTATTACTGGACAGAGATGACCGGTACTGATGTGATGGAGCCTTTTGCAGGTTACGAAGTTACCAGCAAAACTGCTAACCGTAAATACACTTTCCGTGGCGAATTGGTAAACGATGATTACAGTAAAACCTTCACCCGTACCACTGGCGGTAAGTACGAAGGACAGCATGTAATAAGTAACCCATATACTGCCGGAATTGACATCTCTAAGATGACTTTCGACGGAGGTTTGGAAGAAACGGTTTACATTTACAATACAGGCTCGTATGCAGACTGGAAGAACAACGATGGTACATCAGCCAGTGGTGTTGACCCGGTAGTTGCCGGACAATTTGTATCTATTCCGAAAAACCATGCAGGTACAGCCGGACTGCTTAGCAACATTCCGTCGATGCAAGGTTATCTGGTGAAACTGGAAGACGGACAAGATAGCGGAACCTTGTCTTTCGATTATGCCGATGTAGTAGGACGCAATACAGCTCCGCAACGCGTATCGCCGATATTGGTAAACGATTCGGAATCATTGCAGAAAGTCTATACCATTGTTGATGTTCTGGGTGACACTTCGGCCGACCGTCTTTGGATTTTCACTGAGGCGAACAGTACCCGTGGTTACGATAACGGTTGGGATGGACGCAAAATGTTCGGCGGTAGCCAATCCACTCAAATTTATGCTTCGGAAACCGATGGTAATTATCAGGTTAATACAGTTCCCGATATAAACAACACATTGATAGGATTTGCTCCGGCAACACAAGGTGAATATACCTTGCGCTTCAGCCACGAAAATGTAGAAGAAACCTATAATGTGTTTTATTTAGTGGACTTGCAACTTGGTGTTGTCACAGACATAACCGCCAGCGGTACAGAGTATAAATTCACCGCATCGGGTGACGGCGATATGCAGAAACGCTTCCGTATTGTAACTAATGCACAAGACACAGCAGATTCGGACAATGACAATGTGCTTCACATTTACACCGAGAACCGCTCAGTCTATGCATATAACAAAGGAAATAGTTGTGGCGACCTCTATCTGTATGACCTTTCGGGACGCATTATTGTCTCACGCAAGATAAGCCCTTACGGTGTCACCGTAATCTCAGGCTATCCATTAGATGGCGTTTACATCGTAAAAGCAGTGATGGAAAATGACAGTGAAACAGTAACCGAAAAAGTTATTATAAAATAGAATAGTAGTAACTCAGGCATCCGGGGGGAGTAAGAATTTTATTCCTCTCCCTCAGATGCCTGGCAACTACCCATTAACTACAAAAAAAGAAACAATGAAAAAGACATTAATAGTATTTGTATTAGCAGGAATCTGTTTTTTTCTGATAAGCAAGTTAATTTTCGATTCAGATAAAGAAATCCGGACAAGCGAGACAGAATCATTAATTGTTCTCAGCAAATCAGACGTCTCTACAAATCCGGTAGATATATCTGTGTACGCATCGAAACCTACAGAAAAGAAAATTAAGTCCGGTGGTTCCAATGCTTTGCCTGTTTATAGCAGACAATCGGAAAAGAGTTCGTCTTCCGCTTCCAATGGAGATAGGGGTAACAAGTTGAATACGACAATGAAGTCTACCAGTAGTATATCGCTTTTAAAGCAATCGTCTAAATACGACGTAGCGATAGAAACCTATGACTCCCCTGTAGCCGACTATACCTATCAGCCAACATCTGATAGATATAAGAAAATCAAGAATCAGGAGATAATAGGCTCAGCCTCTCCTGTTGTACTTTCTCGTTCATCACGAAAGGACTCTCCAACAGAAATTGTAACTACTAATATAGCTTTTGCTGCTGTTCGTAGCAGTCACAATATTCTGGCGGATGACACTCCTCCCCCTGCCGGAGATTATGTTGACCCCGGTTACACTCCTCCTCTCAACGAGATAGAAGGTCCTTTATCCCCTGCAATGGGAGTATTGTTGTTGTTTGCAGGTATATATCTGATGATTAATTTATTCTCCCGTAAAACGCTTCTTAAGAAGAGTGATAAGTAAGAGGATTAAGAAATAAAATTATGGTTATAACATAATTTTTATACACAAAACCCTATTATGCAGACAAATAAAGATAATGATATTTTTAATGTCTATTCTTTATTAGTTTCATAATTCATTCAATTCGACTTATAAGAATAGTTGGTTATTCTTTTTTTATAAGTATTCTGTTCATAAACTGAGACCGCCCTGTAGTGATTTACAAGGCGGTTCTTGCTTTTGGTACTAATGGCCTTGTCTAACACTTACACTTTATCCTCCGTGTTTTTATGATGTTTTAAATGATATTTAAGATGTTATCTCAAACAATCCGAATGAAAATCTTGTTTTTTTATGTAAGTTTGTAGGATAGACAAACATTTTATAAATTTAATAATTGGTACTTCATGAAAAAACTCGTTTTACTTTTCTGTGCGGGCTTAGTCGCTTTTTCGTTGTTGGCACAAAATGTTTATGAAACTCAAATCACATTCGAAAAAGATGAGTATTGGTGGGGAGGGGCTGTTGGCTTAGGGGCAAAAATGCCATATACTCAGCCTTTGGCTGAATTTGATTTGGCATTGCAGAATAATAATAATCAGGTAGTTCCATTTTTTCTGTCGAACAAAGGACGGTTTATTTGGAGCAATTTGCCGTTTAAGTTTGAGGTGAAAGATAATTCTATTATCGTGAAATCTCAGTATGAGGAAATAACCGTGGAAAAAGCGGGAAAAACTCTAAAGGACGCATATCTGGCAGCTTCGGGAAAATACTTTCCGCCTTCGGGAGTTCTTCCTGACGAACTGTTCTTTACAATGCCTCAGTATAATACATGGATTGAGCTGATGTATAATCAGAACGAAACAGACATCATGAATTATGCACAAAGCATTGTTGATAATGATTTTCCGGTAGGGGTGCTGATGATAGACGACAATTGGCAAAAGTATTACGGTAATTTTGATTTTAAGCCTGAAAAATTTTCAGACCCTAAAGCGATGATAGACAAATTGCATGCTATGGGATTCAAAGTTATGCTTTGGATATGTCCTTTTGTTAGCGCTGATAGTCCGGAGTATCGCGATTTGGCGGCTAAAGGATATTTGATAAAGAGGAAAGGGACTAATGAGCCTGCTGTAATAAACTGGTGGAATGGGTATAGCGCATGTTACGATTTGACAAACCCTGCTGCAAAGGATTATTTCATCGCCCAGTTGAAACAGATGCAGCAAACGTATGGTGTCGACGGATTCAAGTTTGATGCAGGGGATAATCAGTTTTATAATCCTGCTTATATCGATAGTTATAAAAAAGATGCTATATCGGTAGACCATACAATGGCATGGGCAGAATTGGGTCTGGAGTTTCCATTCAATGAGTATCGTGCAGGATGGAGAATGGGAGGTGAGGCGTTGGTACAACGACTGGGCGACAAGGATTATTCGTGGAAAGCTGTTCGGTCGTTAATATCCGAGATGCTTGCTGCCGGAATGTTTGGCTACGCCTATGCTTGCCCCGATATGATAGGAGGAGGGCAGTTTACTTCTTTTCTGGGAATTGACGATAGCGGTTTTGATCAGGATTTAATAGTGCGTTCTACCCAAGTACATACGTTGATGCCAATGATGCAGTTCTCGGTTGCGCCTTGGAGAATTTTGAACGAAGAAAATCTTGAAACAGTTCGCAAGGCGGCTAAACTGCATGTGAAAATGGGCGATTATATTATAGCACAGGCTAAATTGTCGTCGCATAGCGGAGAGCCTATAGTGCGCCACATGGAGTACGCTTTTCCTAACGAGGGCTTTGCTACTTGCGTAGACCAGTTTATGCTGGGCGATAAATACATGGTAGCCCCTGTAGTGGGTGCCGAAAACGTAAGGCAGGTTAAGTTGCCAAAGGGAAGATGGAAAGATGAACAAGGAAAAGTGTATAAAGGAGGGAAAACTATTGAGTTTAATATCCCGATGAACAGGCTCCTGTATTTTGAGAAATTGAAATAGTACTTTAAATAACTGTTTCTGTAAACTTTTTGAAAAACAACCTGATTATGAAAAGAGTAGTAATTTATTTTATGATTTTGGGTGTGTGTGGCTTTGCTGCCTGTACCCAAAAAACAACTAAAGCTATGTACGAAGGAAATGACATTAGTAATGAGGCTAAGATTCTGCGTGACAAACAGACAAAGGCTGCAACCTTAGAGGTAAGTACAAAAGGGAAGTGGAAAATTTATGCCGGAAAGAGTGTTGAAACTATTGATTTCTCCAAGCCTTTGCTGGAAGGTGAGGGTAGCGGGGTTTTCCCATTGAATGTGAGTAACACGGAAAGAAGTTATTTTCAGTTTGCGACGGATGACGGAAAAGCTATTTTAGCTGAAAGGCATTTGCCTATGACCGGAGGTTTTAATTTTCGGGATATTGGAGGTTTGAAAACGAAAGACGGTAAATATGTGAAATGGGGCAAGATATTACGTTCGGATGACCTTTCTACACTGACTGATAGCGACCTTGTTTATTTGCAAAGTATTCCCGTACGTACGGTTATTGATTTTCGGTCGCAGAGCGAAATTGATATGGCAAAAGATAAGTTGCTTGAGACTGTTACGCTATACCGCAATCTGAATATTGAGCCCGGAAATATAATGGCAAGCAATCTGGAATTTGATGTAGATACGGTAGATTTCGACCAATTGATGCTGGAAATGAACCGCGCTCTGGTGGGCGATAGTATGAGCATTGTACGATATACCGAGTTTTTCCATTTGCTTCAGAACGAGGATGTTATTCCGCTTATGTATCATTGCTCGGCAGGAAAAGACCGTACCGGTATGGCTACTGCGCTTATCCTTTTCTCGTTGGGAGTGGATGAAGGTGCCATTCTGAATGATTACCTGTTGTCGGCAGAGTATCTGAAAGATAAATATGCAAAATATGTGGAGTTTTATCCAAACATTGAACCACTGATGACTGTGAAGCCTGAGTTTTTGCAAGCGGGTATTGATAAGATAAAAGAAGATTACGGCTCGGTCGAAAATTACCTGACAGATGTTCTGAAAGTTGATTTGAATAAGATGAAAAAGATGTTCCTCTATTAGTCCTCTTTATTCTTAGTAACTGTAAGGAAATTAGATCGCTTTTTAAAAATCCTGCCTTTCAGGCATGAAAAAATAGCTTGCTATTATACATAAAAGAATAATTAAAAACACTGAATACATGGCAAAAAATGTCGAATGTTTTTTCAACCTGTTATAGGCACTTTTCTGACCTTGTCCGGTGAGCCGAAAAATAAGAGCAGGCGGCGTTAAAAAATCTTCCCTGTTTGAGCGACGTGAGGAGCGAGTTTGGAAGATTNTTTTAGCCGTCAAACGCTAATTTTTCGTGCGAAGCGGGCATAGTCTTGATTTTTTGTTCCTTTTGCATCAAGGCAAAAGGAAGTAGATGATTTAAACAAAAATATTAAATATCAGTAAAATACTGGTTGCTATTCAGTTTTTTGTCATGTACTAAATTAAAAACATTAGATCAATTTTCTAACAGTTATTCACAGATAAATGATTTCTCTGTATGGCGCACAATCACAATCATAGCCACGACCATAAGGATGTAAAAAACATCAAAGTAGCTTTTTTCCTGAATCTGTCTTTCACCATTATAGAAATAATAGGAGGGATATTAACCAATAGTATTGCTATACTCTCTGATGCTATACACGATTTGGGAGATAGCCTATCGCTTGGTCTGGCCTGGTATTTTCAGCGCTTGGCTAAAAGGGGCAGGACTAATTCGTACTCGTACGGATATAAACGCTTTTCTTTGCTTGGGGCTATAATCAATTCTATTGTATTAGTTGTGGGAAGTGTTTATATACTTTCGGAAGCTATTCCCCGTATTTTTTCGCCTCAGGAAACGCATGCAGGTGGTATGTTTATTTTAGCTATTTTCGGGGTGGTGGTAAATGGCGCTGCCGTTTTGCGTTTGCGCAAAGGCAGTTCGATAAATGAGCGTGTCGTGTCACTGCATTTGCTCGAAGATGTGTTAGGCTGGGCTGCCATATTGGTTGGTTCTGTTGTAATGTATTTCTTTGATGTTCCCATTATCGACCCTATCTTGTCGATAGCTATCGCATGCTTTGTGTTTTATAATGTTTTCAGGAATATCCGCCAAACAATGCGTATAGTGTTGCAGGGGATTCCCGAAAATATAGATATGGAGCATGTGGTAAAAGCTATTGAACAGATAAAGGATGTGGAAAATATCCACGATTTGCATGTATGGTCGATGGATGGCGAGTACAATATACTTACGGTACACGTAACGTTGAAAGAGGCTTTGGCTATGGATAAGTTAGTGGGGTTAAAAATAGAGATACGTTCGCTCTTAAATAAAGAGAATATTCAGCATGCTACTATTGAGTTTGAGACTCTTGATGAGCAATGCGTGTTTGAGAATTGTAGTGACGAATAAAAAAATGCACCGGTTTTCGAGAAAGCCGGTGCATTTTTTTTATAGTATTTTTTCTTTTTATTTTTTTGATAAATAGCTGAATATACGCTTTCTGTTTTCAACCATTAAGCTAAGAAGTATGGATAAGGCAACTCCGATACTAATGCTTATTAATAAACATTTCGTGCGGTTGTTTTTTGCCTGAGGATTCACTACGAAGCCTGTGGGTAGAACTACCGGCTCTGTGAAGTTTACAAATTCTATTTCATCTTTCAGCAATTGATTTTGAAGTCCCAGCATGTCTTCGTAAAACAGTTGTTTCCTTTGGTCGCCTACATATAGCCTGTTGTAAGCCATTTGTAATTGTAAATCGCTGTTTCTGAAATAAGAGAATTTGGCAAGGCTGTCGAGCCTGTTTATTTCGGCGTCGGTAAGTTCTATTTTCTTTGCCAAATTTGCTTTCTTCGTCTGAAACTCGTATTGCAGGCGGTCGTTCGTGTTGAAGTAGTTTACAAATGCACTTTCAAATACAGGAAGTTGGCTTACATTTTTTGTTTTTATCCTGAAATATAAGCGGTTATGCATTCTGATATTTATAGTGTCGGTCAGGTCGTGTTTATGTTTAAAATCCACCACGTCAGGAGTGCTGTCGTTCAAAAAGTCAATGACATAGAACGACTTTATTTCCAAGATATTTCGTGTTATGCTATCGGGTAATGATAATTTGGCCGACAATGTGGAAGAATTACTCAAGGGAGACGCAGTTTCCAGTTGCGACGATACTTCTTTTACTGTTTGTGCTAAACTGCCATTGAGTATGGCCATCGCATCGGCTTCATATCTCCTTACCGAGTGGCGGCTCAGGTATAAACCGCATAGGATGCACAATATAAGTATTATGGATGTGAGTATTTTGTGGCGGAAGAGTAAGCGTGTTACTTCTCCCAATAAATTTAATAAGCCGAGTCCGATTTTTTTTAACCAATTGAAAAAACTCTTGATTAACTCCAGTAAGCTCATTTCTTTTTCGTCTTTCTTATCCATAAAAATTTAACGTTATATCTGTATTATTGGTTTCTTTTTCTGCTTTTATTGCTTCATTGTCATCTTCTTCGTCATCCCATATTTTCACAGGTTTTTGCGGGCCTTGTTTTCTGAAAATTATTGCCAGTATTATTCCCGAAACAGCGCCGGACAAATGCCCCTCCCACGAGACAGGGTCGTAAGGCTGCCAAGGCAGAAGATGCCATACGATATTTCCATACAAAAATACAACAATTAATGAAATAGCGATTAACGGGATGTGTTTTCGTATAATTCCACTTACAAACAAAAAAAATGTCAAAGCATAAATAAGCCCGCTTGCACCTATATGCCAGTTTTCCCTGCCTATAATCCAAAGCAGCATTCCGCTTGTAACATAAGATAGCAACAGTACTTTGGTGGCAATAGAGTTGTAAAAATAATATAAAGTGGAGGATAGAACAAATAATGAGATTATATTATTAAATAAATGTCCCCAGTCGGCGTGGACAAAAATCATTGTGAAAATTCCCCATATATTTCCCGCTTTGCGGGGAAATACTCCTGCCGTGTGAAAATCCCATCCCATTCCTTTCTCCAGAATGAAACATAAAAATATGGCTAATACCAACAAGAAGGGTATTACCAAAGAATACAGAAAATGTTTTTTTTCTGTATTCGTCTCCGGAAGATTTTCGTTTGAATAATATTGTACCAAGCGGGAATGCTTTTAATGTTAAGTTGTTGAACTGCTGAATTGTTAAACTAGCGAATCGGCGTTTAAGCCATTGATTCAACATCTCGACGGTTTAACAATTCAGCGTTTTTTACAACGCAGCTACTTCTTCGTAAAAAGCAACAATTGTCTCAATTCCTTTTTCGAACAACTCGACCGAGAAATTCTCGTTAGGAGAATGTATTGCATCCGATTCGAGCCCGAATCCCATTAGTATCGGCTTTACACCAAGTACTCTTTCAAATACAGGTATTACCCCGATACTGCCTCCGCTACGTACCGGAAGTGGCCTTTTGCCGAATACTTTTCCGTACGCTCTTTCGGCAGCGCGGTATATATCAGAGTCGATAGGGCATACATAGCCTTCGGCACCGTGCAGCCACGATACTTTTACATCTACATACTCCGGTGCTATCTTGGTGATATAATCGGCTACTATTTTCGATATTTTCTCCGGTTTCTGATTTGGTACCAAGCGGGTTGATAGCTTGGCATACGCTTTTGCCGGCAGTATGGTTTTGCTGCCTTCGCCGGTATAGCCGCCCCATATACCGCACACATCCAGCGATGGGCGTATTCCCGTACGCTCGATAGTGCTGTATCCTTTTTCGCCAAAAACTTCTTTTATGTCCAGACTTTTCTTGTAAGCATCTTCATCAAAAGGAATTTGTGCTATCAAATCGCGTTCTTCTTTCGATACTTCTTCCACATCGTCGTAAAAATGAGGGATGGTGATTTTCCCGTCATTATTAATTAGTTGTGTTATTATTTTTGACAGTTCGATAATTGGATTGGCCACAGCACCGCCAAAAAGCCCCGAATGTAAATCGCGCGAAGCAGCGGTAACCTCAATTTGCCAATATGCCAGCCCCCGCAATCCGGTTGTGATGCTTGGCGTGTCTTTTGCCAGCATGCTGGTGTCGGACACTAATATGGTGTCGCAGGCAAGCAATTCTTTGTTAGCTGCGCAAAAGGCTTCGAGGTTGGGCGAACCGATTTCTTCTTCCCCTTCCAACAGAAATTTTACATTGCATTTCAATTGGTTTGTCTTTGCCAGATATTCAAATGCTTTGGCATGGATGAATGACTGCCCTTTATCGTCGTCGGCCCCACGTGCATATATTTTGTTGTTTCTTATTTGGGGCTCAAATGGTTTCGATTCCCACTGCTCAAGCGGCTCTGCGGGCATCACATCATAATGGCCGTACACTAAAACGGTAGGAAAGTTCTTATCCAATATTTTCTCGCCATATACAACGGGGTTTCCTTTTGTTGGTAAAATCTCGGCGGTATCGGCTCCGGCTTCCAACAGTAACTCTTTCCATCTTTCAGCACACTTTTTCATTTCAGGGAGCTTGTCGGTATGGGCACTAATGCTGGGGATGCGAATCAGAGAAAAAAGTTCTTCCAAAAACCTGTTTTTGTGTTGTCCGATGTATTCTTGAATTTTCATATTAATAATTTTATTTAAAAATATACGTTTCTGTTTATATGACTAATACTCGCAAATATAGTGAAAACCGAATACAGAGTCAAGCTTGCCTGAACTATGCTGAGGTGCATCCTATATTCAGCAAATATAAGGAAAATATAGACAAGATAAATTGCTTTTATTGCATTTTTTGGTAAGTTGGCAATCGGTTTGTTTGTTTTTAAGTTTTTCAGTACTTTTGTCAATATTTGCATAGTATAACGAGGTGGTTCGGGGGGAGCCGATGAGCAAGTTTGCGCTTTCTGTATATCCCGAACGAATTTCGTCAAAAAATAGTTTTTTTGGAGCTAAAAAATGATTGTATCACTTTTGTAAGTTGTATGAAAAAAATAAATTTTCTTTTCACCATAGTACTCCTTGTTTCGCTTATTGGTTGTACTTCGCAAAAAAAAATAGCTTATTTCCATGATATAGAAACTTTGCCTGCCGATTCTATCCGCAGTATGTTTAGCGATGCTCATGAAACTAAAATATGTGTGGGCGATATGTTGTCTATTGTAGTTTCGGGCATCGACCCTAAGGTAATAGCTCCCTTCAACCTTCCTGTGGTAGGGTATGAGAATCCGGGAAGCGACCAGTTGTATTCGTCTCCTACCATTCAGTCGTATCTGGTAGATGTGGACGGAGCTATAAATTTTCCCGTTGTGGGTAAAATAGAATTAGCCGGCCTGACAAAGTCGCAGGCAATAGCACGTATAAATGATAGATTATCGCCGTTTTTGAAAGATGCGATTGTAACTATAAAGTTTCTTAATTATAACGTTACGATAATTGGTGAAGTGGCAAAGCCCGGAAAATATGTGATAAATAACGAGCGTGTTACGATTCTGGATGCACTGGCTTTGGCTGGTGATATGACCGTTTACGGTAAGCGGAATAATGTTTTGGTTATAAGAGAAAATTCGGGCGAAGTGGCACGTTTGAACCTGAATTCGACAGAGATATTTACTTCTCCGTATTACTATTTGCAGCAGAACGATGTTTTGTATGTTGAGCCTAACAATGTAAAAGCTATTTCAGGGCTCAACCTGAACCTTTATTTATCAACTATCACTACATTAGCGTCACTTTTAAGTGTAATCTTCACTGTTACGAGAAAATAATACTTCAACGAATATCTACGATGGATAATAATATACGAAATACCAATACAGCCGGCAATGATTTTTTTGATATAAAGGAGCTGATTGTAAAGTATATAAAAAACTGGCATTGGTTCTTAATATCGGTTTTTATATGTGTTGCTATTGCTGCTTTTTTCTTGATGGTAACACTGCCTAAGTATCAGGTAGAAACTACTTTTTTGCTTAAAGACGAGAAACAATCCGGGCTCATTTCTCAATTGGCAATGCTGGATGCTTTCGGACTTTCAGGTTCGTCGAAAGAGATTGAAGACGAAATACAGGTTCTGACATCTAAAACAATGATGTCTACTGTAATTAAAACTCTTAATTTAGAAACAGAGTACTTTATAAAAGAAGGTGTTAAGCGTTCTCGTGAGTTATATTCTAATAATCCGATTCAACTGACTGTGCCAGAATCATTCAACGATACTTCGGCTAATGTTTTGGGGTTTTATATCTCTCCGCAAAAAAAAGGATTTGAAATAGAACTTAAAGCACGCGATTTTAAACAGAAGTATAAAGTTGACAATTTAAACACCTCAATTAATACTCCATACGGAGTGATGACATTTACACAGCTATCTCCGCTGAAAGAGGGTGCTAAATATAGAATCGTTACATATCCTGTCAGGATTTTGTCGGAGAGGTATTCTAAAGATATAACTATAGCCTCGATAAGTAAACGGTCGAGTGGAATAAGAATTGCCACAGAGTCGGGTGTGCCGTCAAAAGCAAAAATAATTTTGAATACTTTGGTCGATTTTTACAATGAAGAAACTGTTAAAGAAAAAAACTTGATAACAACCAGCACTGATAATTTCATTGATGAAAGAGTCAATATAATTGAAAAAGAGTTGTATGAAGTAGAAGCAGAAGTAGAAAAATATAAAATACAAAATAGCCTGACAGATATTTCTTCTGAAGCTGCCTTGTTTTTACAGTCGGTGTACGAGTATGATAAAAGACAGGCCGAAATACAGACGCAAATAAACTTGGTAGAGTATATAAACGAGTATGTAAATGATGAAAAAAATAAGTACGGGCTTATACCTGCCAACCTTGGGATAGAAGATGAATCTTTGATTCTTTTATCAAAAGAATATAATGATGCCTTGTTGCAACGGATGACCTTTTTGCGTACTACTAATGAACAGAACCCTATTGTTGCACAATTGGAAAGCACTCTTGATGCTTTGAGAGGCAGCATAGTGATGAGTGTAAAAAGTATTCTGGACGGATTGAATATCGCAAAAGCTGATTTGGAGGGAAAAGATTCGCAACTTAATGCGAGAATTAATGATATGCCGACGCAAGAACGTGAGTATATCGAAATAAAGCGTATACAAGAGGTGAAGCAAGCTCTCTATTTGTTTTTGTTGCAAAAGAAAGAAGAGAATAAATTTAATCTGATGGCTGCTGTTCCTCCTACCAAAGTACTGGATTCGGCATATGCCTCTATCGATCCTGTGTCGCCAAGGAAAATGATAATTCTTGTAGTAGCGGTTATGCTTGGGTTGATTTTTCCAATAGTGGTGATTTATCTGAAAGATTTGTTGAATGATAAAATAACAGGCAAAAAAGAATTTCAGAAGTTGGTGAAAGCTCCACTACTTGGAGAAATAGGGATTAGTAAAGAGTCCGCCCCGGTGGTAGTAAAAGAAGGTAAAGCCAACCCTGTTATAG
Source organism: Paludibacter sp. 221 (assembly GCF_010501035.1). Classification (GTDB taxonomy): domain Bacteria; phylum Bacteroidota; class Bacteroidia; order Bacteroidales; family Paludibacteraceae; genus QVMH01. The sequence continues at coordinate 37,617 of NZ_QVMH01000014.1, read as the reverse complement.
AAATGTTCAGACAGCTTCGTACCAATCTTCAATTTGAGATAGCAGGAAAAAAGCATCCTGTGATTTTGGTAACATCAAGTGTAGCGGGAGAAGGAAAATCATTTGTAGCTATCAATCTGGCATTGTCTTTGGCTATGTTGGATAAAAAAGTGGCATTGCTGGGTATGGACTTGCGCAATCCTATGCTGGCCGACTATATGGACATGGAAAAAGACAGACAAGGTATTACAATGTATTTGTCTGATTCTGACCTGAATTGGAAGGATATGATTAAAAAATCGGTCGTTACCCCGAATCTGTATGTGATGCAGGCAGGGCCAACTCCTCCAAACCCGGCGGAATTGCTTGCAAACAAACGACTGGACGAAATGATAGGCGAATTGAAAGAAACGTTTGATTATATCATTATCGACTCGGCTCCGGTGGGTATGGTGTCCGATACTTTCCAGATAAACCGTTTGGTAGATAACACAATCTATGTTTCGCGACAAGGCTATACAACCCGCGAATTGACAGGTTTAATAAATGACATTTATGATAACAACAAACTGAATAATATGTCAACCGTGTTGAATGGAACGAGCGTTCCCGATACTTATTATGGTTATGGTAATAAGAAACGTATGAAATAAGCATTAACGTATTTAGATGAAAATACTACAAAGAGAGATAATTTATACTTGTTTTAATTATCTCTCTTTATTATTTATAAGGTATAGATTATGAAAACAATTCATTGGGGAATTATCGGTTGCGGCGATGTTTGTGAAAAAAAGAGTGGCCCTGCTTTTTACAAAATAGAACATTCTCGTTTGGAGGCTGTCATGCGTCGCGATGGCGAAAAAGCTGCCGATTTTTCGCGGAGGCATCATGTACCGAAATTCTATACCAACGCCGAAGATTTAATCAACGACGATTCGATAAATGCCATTTATGTGGCTACCCCGCCTGCCTTGCACAAAGAATATACTATACAGGCATTGAATGCGGGTAAACCCGTATATGTGGAAAAGCCAATGGCTATGAATTATGCCGAGTGTATGGAAATGGTTCAGGCGGCTGAGAACAATAATCAGAAACTATTTGTGGCTTATTACCGCAGGGCTTTACCGTATTTTCTGAAAGTGAAAGAACTGTTAGATAGTCAGGCGGTCGGTAGGATACAGAATGTGGAAGTTAAGTTTTATCGTGCACCTTCGGAGGGCGATTTGCAGCGGAAAGAGAACTGGAGAGTACAAAAATCGCAGGCAGGGGGAGGATATTTTTACGATATGGCGCCACATACGCTGGATATTCTTGATTTCCTGTTGGGCGAAATAGCTGAGGCAAGGGGTTTTACCGGAAACATTGCGGGGCTTTATGATGTAGAAGATACGGTATCTGCCGTTTTTCGGTTTAAGTCAGGTGTTTTAGGTACGGGACAGTGGAGTTTTGTCAGTTCCCAAATGCAGACCGAAGATTCGGTGAAAATTATTGGCACCGAGGGAAGTATCTTGTTTAACACTTTTAGCTTTGAATCCATAGCGCTTACTACTGCTAAAGGAAAACTATTGTTTGATACTCCACAACCGGAACATATACAGCAGCCCTTGATACAGACTATAGTGGACGAGCTACGGGGCGTAGGAGAGTGTCCATCAACAGGGATAAGCGGAGCAAGAACGTCGAAGGTTATCGACCAAATATTTAGTTAATCCATCACCTTCTTAAATCATCCTTCTTCTGAATTCGGCGCACACAAGGGCTGTAGCTATACCTACATTAAGCGATTCGGAAGTAGCTTTCCCTTCAGGGAAATTGGGTATCAACAGGCGTTTGGAAACGTGTTTTTCCACTTCCTTTGAAATACCGTTTCCTTCGTTTCCCATCACGATTATTCCGTTTGGCGACAGTTCTTGCTCGTTATAGATGCTTCCTCCATTCATAAAAGTGCCGTAAATAGCAGTTTTATCGGCACATTTTTGCAAAAAAGCGGGTAAGTCAACGTAATGTACTTTTACCCGTGCAAGGGCTCCCATAGTGGCTTGGATAGCTTTTGTTCCGAAAACATCGGCGGTATGAAGCGAGCAGAAAACGTTTTCGATACCAAACCAGTCGGCTATGCGGATGATAGTGCCCAGGTTTCCGGGGTCTTGTACATCATCCAAAGCAAGGCTTAACTCTCTGCCTGTTGCGTTAATATCGTATGTGTAAACCGGTTTTCTGAATACGGCGAGGACACCTTGAGGTGTTTTCTGACTTGATATTTTGCGAAGTTCGTTTTCGGTAACTTCAATAGTCTCTTGTGCTTTTGTTGCAGAGTTTTTTAGTAGCCACTCAGGGGTTGCAACCAGCAAATCGCAATCGAGCAAGGGCAGTAAATCCAATACCAGTTTTGTACTTTCGGCAATAAATAACCCGTATTCGTCGCGGTATTTTTTTTGCGCAAGGCTTGTAATTAATTTTATTTTACTTTTTGACAACATGAGAGCTTCAATAGTGTTTAATCCATTAAGTTTTATAAACTTTCGTAGGGTAAAAATTAATATACAAAACTAAGTAAACAAAATGATAAAAGATTATCTTTGTATGATTATTTTAATATCACATCTACCTTTGCGGACATGAGGATACGTTTTTGCTGGTTCTGCATTGTGTTTCTCTTGGTTTTTTCATCATGTAAGGTAACAAAGTTTGTTCCTGAGGGAGAGTATCTGCTGGATAAGGTCGAGATTAAGACTGAACAGCAGAAAGTAAAAAAAGAAGATTTGGAGAGATACATACGTCAGACGCCGAATTCATCGGTGTTTGGTATTTGGCGTATGCAACTGCGCCTTTACAGTACCGCCGGACGGGATACTACAAAATGGGTAAACCGGGTACTGATGCGTGCCGGCGAAGCTCCCGTTATCTACGACGAAGCGCAAACTTACCTTTCGGAGCAATCGCTCAAGAAAGCGATGGAAAATAAAGGCTACATGCATGCCGAAGTGAGCAGCGTTGTTACCACCGATAAGAAAAAAACCCGTGTCAGTTACTTCATAAAAGAGAATACCCCCTATCGTTTGCGTGACTATAGTGTCGACCTTCAGAACGAATCATTGAAGGCGTTGGCTGCCGATTCGGTGAATACGCTCGTCAGGCGGGATATGCTGTTTGATGTTGATGTGCTGAATAGCGAGCGCGAGCGGATTACAACCAATTTCAGGGAAGAAGGATATTACAAATTCAATAAAGAGCTGCTCACTTATCTGGCCGATAGTGCTTTCCGTTCCAATCAGATAGATTTGGAGATGCGGCTGCTTGATATAGAGCAGGATAATTCCGATTCTATCTATAACGCTGTTTTTAATAAGTACTATATCCGCAATGTTGTGTTTTTTACCAGCAGGGATGTAGGGACGATAAGTACTAATTTTAACCGTGAGCGGGATGATTTTCAGGTTGAGACTCAGGATAAATATATCTTGGTGGGCGACAAGGAGCGTTTTCTCAAAATCAATACATTGGTTGAGAATACATTTATCGAGCCGCATAAGCATTATTCTGATGCCGCGGTGCAGCGAACTTATACTGCGTTAAATGCCTTACCTCCTGTAAAATATGTAAATATAAATTTCCGTGAAGTAGGTACAGACTCGTTGGATTGTCTTATAACGATTGCTCCTGCTAAATATCTGTCGCTTACGGCCGAAGTGGAAGCTACTTACACCGAAGGTTATTGGGGCGTAGCTACCAATCTTGGGACTGTTCACCGGAATGTGTTTAAGGGTGCTGAGTCTTTATCTCTGCAAGGACGCTTGGCATACGAGTGGCAAGGAGAGGGGGTGTTGGCTCGTGAATTGGGTGGGCAGGCAAGTCTGCTTTTCCCAAATTTTTTAATGCCTTTTACTTCAAGCGATTTTAGGCACAGCATACGGGCAAATACCGAATTTACGGCAAATATGAATTTTCAAGACCGTCCGCGCGAATTTGAAGTGAAAAATTTCGGTTTAGGAATGAAGTATGGCTGGACTCAATCGCGCTACAGGCATACTCTTGAACTTCTGGATATAAGCTATGTGGACTTTAGGGTGGAGGATGAGTTTTGGAATAGTTTTATCGAAACTAATAAATTCAACCGTTATAATTACGAAGACCATCTGATTACACGTATCGGGTATATAGGTTCGTTTTCTACTTTCAACCCGAACCGCCCGTTGCGAAACCATTTATCGATGAGATATAGTATCGAGACAGCGGGCAATCTGTTGTATGCTTTTAATAATATGCTTAACAGTAAGAAGAATGAGGATGGCTTATATACTGTAATAGGAAATATCCCATATTCGCAATATGCAAGGGCTGACTATAATATCACCTATCATCAGATAGTAGATGAGAACAACCGTTTTGTATATCATTTTGGTATGGGTGCAGGCACTCCTTATGGAAACGGTACGGTTATCCCTTACGAGCGGCGTTATTTTGCCGGAGGGGCAAACAGCGTAAGAGGGTGGGCTGAGAGTAAACTGGGACCGGGTGTATACCAAAGCGACGGTACGATAAGAGGACGCGATTACAACCAGGTGGGCGATATAAAGCTCGACATAAATGCCGAATATCGTTATAAAATGTTTGGTATATTGAATGGAGCGTTGTTTGTTGATGCGGGTAATATATGGACTGTGAAACCTTATGATACGCAGCCGGGAGGCGAGTTTCACTTCAATTCTTTTTATAAACAAATAGCACTCTCGTATGGAATAGGGCTTCGTCTCGATTTTTCGTTCCTTGTTGTGCGCCTCGACTTGGGGATAAAGCTATACGACCCTGTACTCCCCCAAGATGACCGTTGGAGGTTGAAATTAGGGTCGAATGATTTCGCCTTACACTTTGCTATCGGATATCCGTTTTGATGTTGAACTGTTGAACTGCTAAATTGTTGGTTATTATGATTTTGGAAAATGAGCCATGTGTAATATGCTGATAACTAAAGAGTTGTGAAAATAAATTTGAGTTTTATGTATACCTTTTGTATTTTTTTCCGATTCATTTTCGCAAGTCATTTTCATGCCTAAGCAACTATTATTACTGTAGATTTGAACTAAGCCACTTACGCATTTCGGCTGTAGTTTTTTCCCTTCTTTGTGCATAATCTTCCAGTTGTTCGTTGTCAATCTTTCCTATCATGAAATACTTTGACTGAGGATGCGAAAAATAAAGCCCGCAAACCGAAGCGTTTGGATACATTGCACCATTCTCGGTGAGACTGATTCCGATACTCTTGAGGTAGAGTAGTTTTTCTAATTCAAAAATAATAGACTGGTCGGGCAGGGAGGGGTAGCCTACTGCCGGACGGATACCGGGATAATCATTCCTCAGTATATTATTTATATCAGCTTGTTCTTCGGGATTGTATCCCCAGTATTTTTTTCTGACCTGAAAGTGCAGCCACTCGGACGTTGCTTCGGCAAGCCTGTCGGCCACAGTTTTTACTAATATGGAATGATACAAGTCGTTTTTTTCTTCGTACTTCTTAGCTATTTCCTCCGCGCCTGATACCGTATTGGCGAAAATCCCGATATAATCATCTTTGGAGTTCAGAAAGTCGGCAAGAGCATAACAAAAACCATCGGTAGAGGTGTGCTGCTGGCGAAGGGTAGGAATACGCGTTTTTTCCCCTTCGTGAACAATGACGATATCGTCGTTTTCGGAGTACGCTCCGAACAATCCGAATGTCGCGTTTATTCGAATGCCTTTTTCTTCCGAAAATTGCCGTAATACTTCCTGTGCATCACGAAAAAGTTTCAGGGCTTCTTCTGCTTTTTCACGCTCATTTTCGGGAAATTGCAGTAGCCATGCAGTTTTACACGAGGTGCAATCGCATACGCTTTCTATACCCTCGTATTTACCCGTTATACGCCAGGCATGAAAAAAGAATTTCCAGTTGATGAACGGCGCTATTTCGGTTAAGCTTATGCCGGATAGCCGTGTTATGCCTATTGTGTTGGGTTTGTACACGTTTAGTTAATTGTCAGTTATTAATTATTAATGTTTAATTATTACTTTTTAAACACTGAGACACTGAGACATTAATTATTAGTTATTAATGTTTAATTATTATTTGTTTCCGTTCCGTATAGCGGCTTAAAGTCCGCTTTACGGATAATACTTTCTCTACCTCTCGTTTGCCCATATTTGGCGCAAGTCTGTGACTTGTGACTATGTTTTTTTGCAGTTTTAAACTGCATTTGTTTTCGGCACAAGTTACACTACGCTAAACTTGCGCCATTTGGGGGTTGTTGTTCTACGTTTCAAACGTAATCTCCATTTAACCCCTCGTTACAAACGAGGGGAAGAAGTGCACCAAGAGACATTAATTATTAATGTTTAATTATTAGTTATTATTTAGTTATAAGTTAGAGATAAGGAGTAAGGAGTAAGAGGCAAGTAAGTTTTATACTTTTTCCTTTCACCTTTTTCCTCATTCTTATTTCTTTTATCTTGATTCTTTTGTCTTGATTCTTGGTTCTTTAATCTATTTAAGCCGCTATACGGAAATGATTACTGTGTTTCTGTTTTTTTGCTCAAAAGAATACCCGCCTTATAACAATAGCAGACTTAATGCCATAACAGCCATTCCGCCTACAAATCCGGCTATCGAATAATGATGCTCTCCATAGCGTTCGGCAGCGGGGATAAGTTCGTCAACCGAAATGAACACCATAATTCCGGCAACACCCGCCATCACCAGGCCTAAAGAAAAAGGAGTGAGGAAAGGCATCAATAGGAAGTATCCTACCAAGCCTCCAACAGGCTCGGCCATACCTGACGCGAACGAATACCAAAATGCTTTTTTACGGTCTCCCGTTGCGTAGTAAATAGGAACTGAAACGGCGATTCCCTCAGGGATATTATGTATTGCTATTGCAATAGCAATGGGGATAGCAATGCCGGGGTCGACATAGGCTGATGTAAAAGTAGCGATACCTTCGGGAAAGTTATGGATAGCGATAGCCAGTGCCATGAGCACTCCGGTACGTTTTAACTGGCTTTTCTGGCAGTTATCGTGCATCTCTTCTACCATGTGTACTTCGTGCGGATTTTCGGCCGACGGAATCAGCATGTCGATAAGGAATATAAAAGCGATACCTACAAAGAAGGCTATAACAATACTGAGTTCGGGATGCGATGCTCCTCCGCCGGTTACTAACTCGCGTGCTTGCGGAAATAGTTCTACAAAGGATACGTACACCATTACCCCTGCCGAAAAGCCCAATGCCGTAGAGAGGAATTTTGTATTTGTCTTTTTTGCAAAAAAAGCAATGGCGCTTCCTATACCGGTGCTCAACCCTGCAAGAAGCGTGATTATGAGTGCGAAAAGAAAGTTAGAATCCATAAATGATAAACTTTGTTGTTATACTCAGCATGCTTTTAAGGGCTGTAAGCCCGATTTATTTCAGCCCAATGGCGAAGCCTTGGGTTGCTTGTAACAGATGATTTGGCGGGCTGAAAGCCCAAGTTAAAATTTAACCTGCGCTTGCAGCACGCTGAATGAATATTTACTTTAACCCAAGGCGACGCTTCGCTCTGCCATTGGGCTGAAATAACCTGCCACTTCGTGGCGAAAATAATCTTCCGATGAAACAGAGGTATGACAGTGATACCTCGTTTACTCAAACACAAAATTAACTGTATTTGTTCTGAAATCACATACCTAAAAAGAATGATTTAGAGCAAAAGTACGGCTTCATTGTTGTGCAAGGGGGAGTGGTGCGAAATAGAACAGGATATCAATCCCGTTCTATTCTTATTTTTACAGCATTGCTATGTGCTGTCAGTTCTTCATTTTCGGCCATGATGGTAATGGCGTTGCTCAGGTTAACCAGCCCTTGTTGTGATATTTGCTGAAAGGTAACCTTGCGGATAAAGCTATCCAGATTCACCCCGCTGTATGCTTTGGCATAGCCATTAGTGGGGAGCGTGTGGTTAGTTCCCGATGCATAGTCGCCAGCGCTTTCGGGAGTATAGTTGCCTAAGAATACAGAGCCTGCGTTTACAATATTCTCAGCTACTCCCATATAGTAGCGTGTGGAGATAATCAAATGTTCAGGGGCGTATTCGTTGGTCATTTCTACAGCTTCTTCCAGCGTTTTTACAACGATTATCTTGCTGTTCTCCAACGATTTCTTAGTCATCTCCTTTCGGGGGAGTTTTTCTACCTGTATGTCGATTTGTTCCAATACCTTATCCACAAGTCCTTCATCTACGGTAATTAAAATAGATTGGCTATCAACGCCATGCTCGGCCTGCGACAGCATATCTGCTGCAACGAAGGCGGGATTTGCAGTTTCGTCGGCCAATACCTCTACTTCCGAAGGGCCTGCGGGCATATCGATAGCTGTTTCTTTTAGCGAGACTAATTGTTTGGCTGCCGTTACATATTGGTTGCCGGGGCCAAAAATTTTGTAAACTTTCGGTATTGTTTCAGTTCCGTAAGCCATTGCTCCAATAGCCTGTGTACCGCCTGCTTTGAATACTTTGTGTACTCCTGCTGCCTTTGCGGCATATAGTATAGCAGGGTGTATTTTTCCTTCTTTATTCGGCGGCGTGCATAGTATTATCTCTTTGCATCCGGCAATGTTGGCGGGTATGGCAAGCATTAGCACGGTGGAGAAAAGCGGAGCAGTACCCCCCGGTATATAAAGACCTACTTTCTCAATAGGGATGGCTTTTTGCCAGCAGAAAACTCCGGGAGAAGTTTCTATCTCTTTATATTCGTGCTGCTGTTCGGAGTGAAATTTCCATATATTCCGGCGTGCCATTTCAATGGCTTGTTTCAGGTTGTCGGGTACGAGCTTCTCGGCTTCGCTGTATTCGGCTTCGGCAACTAACAAATCATTTATTTCAACCCGGTCGAACTTTTTAGTATATTCTTTTAAGGCTGTATCGCCTCTGTGCCGTATATCGTCCAGTATTTTTTGTACGGTATCGAAAAGGCTTGTACTGTCAAAAACCGGACGCGCTAAAATGGAAGCCCATTCTTCGCGGGATGGATACTTTATTATTTGCATAGTTTTTATGAATTAACAGTTTTTACTTCCTTCCATAATTTTATTGTTCGTTGAGCCCAGGCATATATAAGCAGCGGAAGTACAATTACAACCAGCTTGTTGTAACCGAAAGCTGTATGAAAATCGAAATGCATGGCCGATAAAATAGCCCTTGTGATGCCGCAACCAAAACACTCGTGTCCGAATATGTTTTTGTATAAACAAATAGTAGGTTGTTGGTTGAGCCAGTCCACCGGAATCAGGTATAACAAAAACGGAAATACCAGAAAAACGGTCAGTTTTATCCGTTTATAAGCCTTAGTATGTCGTGATAAGGCAATATGCATCGTTTTCTTTATACACAGGTTTCGGACGTTTGTTTTACATAAACGAAACCATTTGGATAAATTTCTGAAAATTGTATTTCTGAGCCCTTTTCCTTGCCGAGAAAATATCCACAAGCCACCATATCATGCAACCGTAGCAGGTTATTATTTTCACAATGCCTAAAGTTACATCGTCCAGCCAGAAGCGTTCCCAACCCAGAAAAATAGCGATTAAAAGTATTGTGCTTGGCTTCTGGAAATTAGCTCCCTGCAAAAGGATAAGCTTATCTTCGGGTATGTTTTCAAGCCGCTCTTTTACAATCATCAGGTCTTCGGCTGCAAAGTTTTCGGCATTCATGGCAAGCCACATATTTACGTGATTTTTTTCCATAAGTGTGTATGTATTAAATTTAATAGTTGCTTTATGTTTTTGTAAAATGACCCCATTGTTTTGCAAGGTCTTCCATGCTGTCTAAAACCACATTTGCACCGTATTCCAACAAAACTTCAGGTTCGAGAGGGCCTGTATTGAGACCAATAGTAAAAAGATTGGCCGAAGAGGCCGACTTTACTCCAAGTGGCGCATTGTCTATGGCAATAACTTCCCAAGGCTTTACACCCGACTTTTTTACAGCCATAAGATATGGCTCGGGATGGGGCTTTCCGTATTTTACATCAAACGCTGTAACCATTTTATCGTGTTCGAAAATTCCGGGAAAGCTATTCTCAATGCTTTTGAGCAAACTGGGCTGACCGGAACCCGTCACAACGATTGCCTGTAGCCCCTGTTTTTTTATTTCTTTCAACAAATCCGGTGCAAACGGCATCGGGGCGGGTTTGCCGTATTCGTCGAAGTAATGTGATTTTAATTTGTAAATTTCTTGTTTTTCTTCTTCGGTAGCTTCTCTGCCATGTGTTTCGATAAAGCTTTTGTTTATTGTGGTTGCTCCGGTTTGTCCTTCGCACATATACACATCTTCCCTTGTGAATGGCAACCCGTATTCATGCATTGCTTTTATCCATGCTACAACATGCCCTTCCATCGAGTCGAAAAGTACGCCATCCATATCAAAAAGGATGGCTTTTGGCGAAAATCCGGGATAGTCATTTTTCTTGATAAAGCTGGATATGGCAGAAGAGTACATAGATGTTATTTTTTGCAAAGATAATAATAAATATTTAACCCTATGGGGTATTATGCCAGAGAATTGAATATAAGTCTGACCACGTTTTTTATGAAAAATGTAATACATTATTTGAAAAAATAGTTTTAAATTTGCACGCTCATTGGCACGGGGTGTGGCGCAGTTGGTAGCGCGCTACGTTCGGGACGTAGAGGCCGCAGGTTCGAGTCTTGTCACCCCGACAAATAAGAGGTGTGGTGTTGAAAACCAGACCTCTTTTTGTTTTTAATCTGTTCCTGATAACAGTCTGTAAATCTGAAAAAACAGAGAATTAAAATGATTAATACTCGTGAACTTATACAGAAACAATGAAAAAGAAAATAGATATATGTCTGTCGCCGGAATTATTTCCGTTTTATAATTCCGATAAAAAGTCGTGTGTTGTAGTTGTTGATATATTTCGGGCTACTACCAGCATGTGTGTGGCTTTTCATTCGGGTGTAAAGTCTATCATCCCTATGGCAGATATCGAAAAGGCAAAAGAGCTTAAAGAACAGGGTTTTCTGGTTGGGGCAGAACGGAATGTAGCGCGGTGCGATTTTGCTGATTTTGGTAATTCGCCTTTTGATTACATGGACGAAAAAATTGGAGGCAGGGAAATAGTAATGACTACTACAAACGGCACACAGGCTATTGAGGTGGCTTCGGCTAATGATATGCTTATTATTGGCTCTTTTGCTAATTTTAGTACCGTTTTAAGTTACTTACAGACTATTAATAATGATGTAATAATACTTTGTGCAGGTTGGAACGGGCGTGTTAATGTAGAAGATACTTTATTTGCCGCAGCTCTGACCGAAAGTTTATTAGGTACAGGAGAATATATAGCGGAATCGGACGCGGTTTTTGTGGCTTTGCTGATGTGGCAGGATGCTAAGAATGATATTCGGGGCTTTTTAATGAAATCAGAACATATATCGCGCTTACTGGCTCATGGTTTACAGGATGATATTGATTTTTGCCTTCAGTTTGATACGGTAGATTCACTCCCTTTTTACGATAAAACGACCGCCAGGTTAAAGCTGATGGCTGGAGGAGAAGAATAAGACATGAGTTAGAGAGTATCTCAAAAGGAAAGACCTCTGAACCAGTCCCTTTTTAGTGTGAAATTACATGGAAAGCTATGTGTGAACTAACCGAACCTATGTAGCAAAAAACAACCTAATGGATGTGGCATGCTTAAGGTTTGTGGCTAATTAACAATCAATCCGTCTTTCATTTCGAGGATGCGGTCTGACAATTCGGCCAGTTCCTTATCATGTGTCACAATCACGATTGTAAGGTTGAATTTATCGCGCAAATCAAAAAGCAGTTTGTGTAGTTCTTCTTTGTTCTTCGAATCCAGACTGCCCGAAGGCTCATCAGCCAATATCACCGAAGGGTTGTTTATCAATGCCCGCGCTACCGCTACACGTTGTTTTTCTCCTCCCGACAGCTCCGCAGGTTTGTGTTCAGTACGTTCGCTAAGCTGCAAATAATCCAATAGCTCCAAAGCCCTTTTTTTTGCTGTCTGTGGGTCGGTATGAGCTATGTAAGCCGGAATCATCACATTTTCGAGTGCCGTAAACTCAGGTAGTAATTGGTGGAATTGGAAGATAAAACCTATTTCCTTATTGCGGAAAGCAGCCAGTTCTTTCTCACTCAGTTTACTAAACTCGATGCCATTAATAGCCACACTTCCCAAGTCGGGTTTATCCAGCGTTCCTATTATTTGCAATAGCGTTGTTTTACCTGCTCCGCTCGGCCCTACTATCGACACTATTTCGCCTTTGTTTACATGCAAGTCTACGCCCTTAAGCACCTTAAGTTCTCCGAAATTTTTACGAATATCCTTTGCTTTTATCATATTATTTCTATTCCCCTCTAAGGGGGAATCTTATTAATTTATTATTTGTTTTTATCTCGCCGGCGCAGATGGCTCTAAAGTAAAATAATCAGTCTTGCTACTCTCAAATTATTATCATCCAAGAATAATGTAATAAGGTTATTATTATCAGCCTGTATCGGTTACTAAGGTTGTTGTTTTCTTGATAGACCTTAGTAATCATACAAGTAGAGGTACCCCTGCCTTATTACCTTATTTTGCACCGCGATTTGTAATAGCTAACAATTAGCTTATTCATTTTGCTTTGTTCCCTTGCCTATGCAGGGACTCCGAAAAAGGTAGAGTGCTAATCTGTCAATTCCCTAATTACATACGATGCCAGATAGCAACCGAAAACAGCAGGTAAATAAGATATTGTTCCGGTGGTGGATTTCTTATATCTCTCGTCGGTTTCTACAATAGCTTCTTTGTTAGCCGGTTCGGTCGAAAAAACTACCGGTAAGCCCTTCTTTATGCCAATTTTGCGTAAGCGTTGGCGTACAGCCCTTGCCAGTGCACATACCTCAGTTTTCGAAATATCGGTTATTTTTATTTTCGAGGGGTCTACTTTTCCTCCTGACCCCATCGACGAAACAATTTTAATGCCTCTGTCAATACAAGCCTTTATCAGAAAAACTTTTGGCGACAGGGTATCAATAGCATCAACCACAAAATCAAAATTGTTGCCATCGAGTAATTGCTCTGTATTTTCACTATCCAAAAGTTCATTCAATACGGTCAGCTTCAAATCGGGGTTAATCTGCAACAGCCTTTCGCCCAGTACTTTTGCTTTTGGTTGCTCTAAAGTGTTGTGGAGAGCAATAATCTGGCGGTTTATATTCGTCACATTCACCGTGTCACAATCCACAATGGTCAGATTCCCAACCCCTGCACGGCAAATCATCTCGGCTGCCATGCCGCCTACTCCTCCCAAGCCTACGACTAAAACAGAAGCATTCTCAAGCCTTTCGATTCCTGATTTTCCTATTAATAATTCTGTACGTTGCCGCCAATCTTCCATACCGCCAATTTTAATGCAAAGTTATTTGTTTCGGGTAATAAAACATACAAATTGTGATATAAAAATAGTAACTTTGTAATACTTTAAACAAAACAGCTAACTCGTTTCCTTCTGCATGCCATCACGATTCGACCCCGATTTCGGAATAATAGAATTTAATTACAGTAAGCGCGCTAAAAACATTAACGTCAGGATACTGAAAGATAAACTCGTGGTAAGTTTGCCTCCAAATTCGAGCGAAGAAAAGGCATTGCAGTTTATCAATTCCGTTCGTCCCCGAATACTGAAAAAACAGGAAAAGGTAAAGGATAACGAGCAAAAAGCCCAAACGTTGCTTACTGATGAAAGCGGGTTGCAGACCCTGACTTTCTCTGTAAAACTAAAGTCTGCTGAAAGAACGAATATCTTTATTTCCTTGCAGCAAGGTGTTCTGACGATAGAATATCCGCAAGGTACTGATGTTGCGGACGAAGCAATACAGTCTAAATTTTGGGAAGGAATTAAGTATTTTCTGAAAAAAGAAGCAAAGCGCGTATTACCCGGCAGAACAAAATATCTGGCAGATAAATATGGATTTTCTTTTTCGTCGGTCAAGATACAATCAAGTAAAAGCCGTTGGGGGAGCTGCTCGCAAGGAGAAAATATAAACCTGTCATTTTACCTGATGTTATTACCTCAGCATTTGGTAGATTATGTTATTTTACACGAACTTTGTCATACCAGGGAAATGAATCACAGCCCGAAATTCTGGCAATGGATGGATAAAGTGACCGATGGGCAAAGTAAAAAGCTGCGTGCTGAAGTAAAAAGTTTTCATATACCGAGGTAAAATTTCACAATTCAACGATTTTACGTTTATACGCATTGGCATATTGGCACATTAATAAATTGGCATATTAATATATATGAATTGGAATCAACTTTTATCAACAAAGCGTTTCGGACTGGAAGCATATCACGAAAACCGTGAAGACGACCGTACCGAGTTTCAGCGCGATTACGACCGGCTTATTTTTTCAGCGCCTTTCCGCAGGTTGCAAAACAAAACGCAGGTTTTCCCGCTGCCGGGAAGCGTGTTTGTACACAACCGCCTTACTCATAGTCTGGAAGTGGCTTGTGTAGGCCGTTCTCTTGGAGCATCGGTGGGGCAAATGCTCGACAAAAAATATAAGGGCGAAGTGCCTTTTATCAACGAGCTGGGGTCTATCGTTTCGGCGGCATGCCTTGCGCACGATATGGGGAATCCTCCTTTCGGACATTCGGGCGAGAAAGCCATTGCCAGCTATTTCTCGGAGGGTAAAGGGCAACTGCTTGAAGAAAAGCTAAAGCCGGAAGAGTGGAAAGATTTCACTCGTTTCGAGGGTAATGCCAATGCTTTCCGCCTGCTTACACACCAGTTTAACGGCAGGCGTCCGGGTGGTTTTGTATTAACCTATAGTACTCTTGCTTCTATTGTAAAATATCCGTACGCATCAATCCATGCCGATGAGAAAAAACAGAAATTCGGTTTCTTTGCTTCCGAAAAAGCCTCTTTTGAGAGGATAGCTACGGAGTTGGGTATTTCGCGTCAACCGGATAACCCACACAGATATATGCGTCACCCATTGGTCTACCTGGTAGAAGCGGCCGATGATATATGTTATCAGATAATGGATATAGAAGATGCCCATAAGCTCAGAATACTTACTACCGACGAGACGAAGGAGCTGTTTTTGTCGTTTTTTGATGAAGAACGGAGAAGGCGGAGAATAAAAACCATGAATATGGTGACCGATACGAATGAGCAGATAGCTTATTTACGTTCGTCGCTCATTGGGCTGTTGATTCATGAATGTACAGAGGTGTTTGTGGAGAATGAAGAACATATTCTGAACGGCACTTTCAATTCGCCCCTCATTAAGCAAATGTCACCTTTATCGGCTCAGGCATACAGACAATGTTCTGATTTAGCAGTTCGTAAAATATATAACTCTACCGAAGTACTCGATGTGGAGCTTGGAGGGTACAAAATCATACTTACTTTGCTTGAGCATTTTGTTACAGCCGTTCTTGAGCAGGAGAAGGCTTATTCCCGCCAGCTATTGATGCGTATACCGCAGCAGTTTGAGATAAGCGGCGAGAGTGCCTATTGCAAAATTATGTCGGTATTGGACTATATTTCAGGTATGACCGATGTTTATGCGTTGGATTTGTACCGTAAAATAACCGGAATGAGCATGCCCAGTTTATAAACAAAACGATAGCTTTTTGTAGAAAAACGGTGACGGTAAAAGAATTTCTGATTTGACAAAAAAAGTACGGTATTTGTTAAAAACACTACAAAAAAAGACATTTTTTGTCAAAAAGCATATGGGATTTTTTCATTTTCCGAAACAATGCCTGAAAGCATTCGTAATATTAGCAATAAAAAACGTTCAAATACATAATTATAAAGTGAAAAAAATGGGTATTTCAGCATATCTTTGAAATGTTATTTAAAGTTATAAGCATTCCTTTTCTGAAATACACAACACACAAGCTAATAACTACAGCTAATAACCCAGTCTTTAAAAACTTTAAATAACACCGGTTCACACTTTGTTTGTTTACAGACCCGGTTTATTATCAAAGCATTCTTCGTGCTTTGGTAATAAGAAACAAATGAGAGCTATACTTGGCGAAGTATAGCTCTCATCATTTAATCAAATATCTTTAATTATTCTTTTCATGCATCATGGGGCATTTTTTCATGCCTGAAAGGCAATATTTGCATAACCGCATGCAAGCGAAGCGCAGCTTGCGGTTACAGCCCTCTAAATTATACTTTGCCTGAGAGGCAAGACAGGGGGGGATTCGGTCCAGTCGTGGTCGGAAGATTTTAGCCCTTAAAATAACTCTGATTTTAAGGGCTGTAAGCCCGTTTTAATTCTTGGCAAGCCAAGCGAACAAGTTCGAGCGCAGCCCAATGGCAAGCGAAGCGTCGCCTTGGGTTAGTTTGCAATAGCAAACTTAGCGGGCTGTAAGCCCAAGTTAAGTTTAACCTGCGCTTTACATAAATGTCTCACACTCGACAGATTTAATCCCCTAACTGCTATTAAGACATTCTGTTTTTATAATCCTCATAGCTAAATTCCCTGATTAGCTTATATTCATTATCCTTCGTCCATATCCCTATACTTGGATGTGTTACACCATTGAACATGGTGGTCTTTACCATAGTATAGTGAATCATATCCTCGAAAATAATCTTGTCGCCTACGTTTAGTTCTTTGTCGAACGACCAAGAGCCAAAATAATCGCCAGCCAAACAGCTATTTCCACCCATGCGATAAGTGGGTTTGCCCTCCACCTCGTCGGTAGCTCCTGTTATTTTAGGTTTATAAGGCATTTCCAGGCAGTCGGGCATGTGGCACGCGAACGATACGTTGAGCATAGCGGTTTTTATCCCGTCGTTTTCCACAATGTCCTGAACGGTGGACAGCAGTACCCCTGTTTGCCAGGCAAATGCGCTTCCGGGTTCTAATATTAATTGGAGGTGAGGATATTTCTTGTTGAAATTCAGCAGTAAATTTATCAGATGTTCCACATCGTAATCTTTGCGGGTTATCAAGTGTCCTCCGCCCATATTCAGCCATTTGATTTGGCTGAAGTATTTACCGAATTTTTTTTCTACTACATTCAGCATTTTCTCCAAATCGTACGACGACGACTCGCAGAGCGCATGAAAATGAAGTCCTTCGATGCCTTGAGGTAATTCTTTCAGATTTTTTTCGGTAACCCCCAGTCGTGAGCCGGGTACGGCAGGATTGTACAAGTCGGTTTCGACTACCGAGTATTCAGGATTGATGCGAAGCCCGCACGAAATATTGTTTCCGGTAACTTGCGGGTAAAAATGATTGAATTGATTTATGGAGTTAAATGTTATATGACTACTGCAAGCCATAATGGCGGGAAATTCCTTGTCGGTATAAACCGGAGCATAGGTATGTGCCTTACTGCCCATTTCCTCGAAAGCGAGCCGGGCTTCGGCTAAAGAACTGGCGGTGGAATGCGGAATATATTCGCGTACAATAGGGAAAGCACTCCACATGGCAAATGCTTTGAATGCCAGTATTATTTCAACTTTGGCGCGTTCTTTTACCGATTTGATTAACTCAAGATTCCGGCGGAAAGCAACTTCGTTCAGTATATATGCAGGCGAGGGTATTTCGTTATAGTCCATTGTTTGTTATTGTTTGTACAAAAATAATTCAAAATAAAGAATTGGGGCAATATCGCTTTTAAAATTTATTCGGATTAGTTAAATAGTATGATATGTGATGTTAATGTGTTTAATTTTGTGTTCATATATATTTACGTTTTTTGAGTTCTGTTTGTTTCTTTTTGTGAAAAAAGTATTGTTGTCTTTACAAGTAGTCGTTATTTTGTTTTTTTTGTACTATTGGTTTCCGAAATACCTAAAAATATACTTCTGAAAACATAAAAATAAAAAATAATGATTTGAAAAATTGGAAGGTAACAATCTATTTTTCTTATTTTTGCACCAACAACAACATTCATTCAGTAATAGAGAACAAAATTTTATGTCTAAAAACCTTGTGATTGTGGAGTCGCCCGCAAAGGCGAAGACCATAGAGAAGTTTCTTGGAAAAAACTTCCATGTTATGTCCAGTTTTGGGCATGTGCGGGACCTCCCGGATAAAGGAATTAATATCGATTTTGAAAACAACTACACACCTAAATACGAAGTATCCAAAGATAAAAAAAAGATTGTAACAGAACTAAAAAAAGCAGTAAAAGAAGCCGATATCGTATGGCTGGCATCCGATGAGGACCGTGAGGGAGAGGCTATAGCATGGCACTTGTACGAAGAATTGGGACTGGAGCCGGACAAAACCCGCCGGATAGTGTTTCATGAAATAACAAAGGATGCAATCTTAAAATCTATCGAACATCCGCGTAGTATTGATATAAATCTGGTGAATGCACAACAGGCACGCCGTGTACTCGACCGTATAGTGGGTTTCGAACTGTCGCCGGTTTTGTGGCGCAAGGTCAGGCCATCGCTCTCGGCAGGGCGCGTACAGTCTGTTGCAGTGCGCCTTATAGTGGAGCGCGAGCGCGAAGTTCAGAATTTTAAGCCTGAGGCATCGTATCGCGTAAATGCAGTGTTTACCTCTGTTGATAAAGACGGGCATCCGGTACAGTTGAAAGCAGAACTTAACAATCGTTTTTCGACAAAAGCAGAAGCCTTAAAATTTCTGGAGTTATGTCAGTCGTCTGATTTTAACATTAGCGATATTGAGAAAAAACCAATAAAAAAGACACCTGCACCTCCTTTTACCACTTCTACCCTACAGCAGGAAGCATCCCGTAAGCTGGGATTTTCGGTTGCGCAAACGATGTCGATTGCGCAACGTTTATATGAAGAAGGTAACATCACCTATATGCGTACCGACTCGGTTAACCTTTCGGATTTGGCACTGAATACCTCCAAAAGCGAAATTATAAGCATGGTGGGCGAGAAGTATGTAAAAATACGCAAGTTTACCACCAAGTCGAAAGGAGCGCAGGAAGCGCACGAGGCTATCCGCCCTACTTATATGAATAAGCACTCGGTAGGTGCCAATGCTAATGAAAAACGCTTGTACGAGTTGATTTGGAAGCGTACGATAGCCTCGCAAATGGCTGATGCCGAGCTTGAAAAAACAATAATCCATATAGATATTTCGGGGTCTAAATACCAGTTTATAACAACAGGTGAGGTTATCGTGTTTGACGGTTTTCTCAATGTTTACATAGAGTCGACCGACGATGAGCCTGACGCACAAGATGAATCTCTGCTTCCGGCAATGAAAAAAGGGGAGAAACTTAGCGTTGACGAGGTGGTGGCGCAACAACGGTTTTCGCAGCATCCGCCGCGATACACTGAGGCCAGCCTTGTGCGAAAACTGGAAGAGCTCGGAATAGGGCGTCCCTCTACTTATGCTCCTACAATTTCTACCATTCAGCAGAGGAAATATGTGGAAAAAGAAAACCGTCAGGCCGAAAAGAGGGAATATAACCTGTTGACACTGAAAAAAGGAAAAATTACCGACCAAACCAAATTGGAAAATTACGGGGCTGAGAAAAGTAAACTCTTCCCTACAGACATCGGCATGGTAGTAACCGATTTTCTGATAGAGTATTTCCCTAACATCCTGAATTACAATTTCACGGCGAATGTTGAGAAGGAGTTTGACCACATTGCCGAAGGTGATATAGAATGGACAGCCTCGATAGACAAGTTTTACAAGGATTTTCATCCGTTGGTCGAAGATACTATTAAAAACTCAGAACGTCAGGTGGGCGAGCGCATTTTGGGTACCGACCCCAAAACAGGCCGTCAGCTCTCAGTGAAAATAGGAAAGTATGGGCCTATTGCTCAGATAGGTACAGTAGAGGAAGAAGAAAAACCAACTTTTGCCTCGTTGCTTAAAACCCAGTCTATCGAAACAATTTCGTATGAAGAAGCGTTGAAACTATTTGAATACCCTCGTAGTCTGGGAGAATATGAAAACGAGGATATGCAGGTAGCGATAGGTCGTTTTGGTCCTTATATCCGGCATAAAGGCAAATTCTACTCTTTGCCGAAAACGGATGAGCCGGGCGAAGTGACGGCTGCAAGGGCAATAGAAATTATTGAAGAAAAAAGAGAAGTGGAAAAAAACCGCCTGATTAATTCTTTTGGCGAGAATGATGAGATTCAGGTTTTGAACGGCCGCTTTGGCCCTTATATTTCGTTCGAAAAGAACAACTACAAGATTCCTAAAGACACCGACCCCAAGTCTTTGACCGAAGAGCAGATCAGGGCTATGATTAAGGAGCAAATGGAAGATGGTGGTAAAAAGAAAAAAAGAACACCGGCTAAGAAGAAAAAATAAGTAAAAAGTAGAAAGGTAAAAGGTGAAAGTTCATATTTTCATGACACATAGCTTATAAGCAATTTCTACTATGCGTCATGTGAGTAAAAAATGTTTTTTACTTTTATCTTTCACCTTTTTCCTTTCTACTTTCACCCTTTTACTTAAATAGACTAAATATGAAAAAGCTGTTTTTTATTTTTGCTTTTTTGCTAACATGCTGTGCAATGATGTTTTCGCAGGCAAGTTTCTCGTTGCCACAGGACGAGCCCGTTATAGTGTATTCACTTCCTAAAACGGAACTTTGCATTGAGGTAGAACTGGAAAAGACGCTACAGAAACCGGGTGAGTTTTTTCGCTATTCGGAACGCTATCTTGCTACTAAAGATGTGATTACAGAAGAAAAAAACTCTTTCCGTCTGAAAAGCGTGAATGTAAAAACACGTGCCATTGCCGACCCCGACAGGACATACGCCGTTTCTTCAGAAAATGGAGTGCTGAGCCGCCTATCGGTAAACGAAAAAGGCTTGCTTTGCGGAGTGGATGTTCCGTGTAAGGAGGGCGTTTCGGATTGTGATAAAAATAAGAACAACGCCGAGCCGAAGAAAAGAACGACAAAACCTCTTCCATTGACTGAGGAATATATGCTTGCAGGTTCTACCGCTAAAATGGCTGAGGGTGCTGCCAAACAAATCTACCGTATCAGAGAAAGCCGCTTGGCATTACTTGCTGCCGATGTGGAGCATTTTCCTGCCGATGGAGAATCTTTTAAAGTAATGCTTAGTGAGATGAATCGTCTCGAAAGGCAGTTGACCGAACTTTTTACAGGTACGTCTGTTACTGAGGTGCAAAAACATACTATTTACCTTACTCCGTCGGCCGAAATGAAAGGTGAAGTGCTGTTCCGTATTTCGTCTTTAAGCGGATTGGTGTCGGCCGCAGATTTAAGTGGCTCTCCTTATTACATCGACGTAATACCTCAGACAATTAAAACATACCGTATAGAGGAGACAAAGAAAACGAAGAAAAAAGGTGTTTCGGAAGCATTGCAAATATATTCGTTGCTACCTGCCGAAGCGAAAATAAACGTAGGCGACGGACGCAATATTTTCTTTAGTGGTGAGTTTGTTATGCCACAGTTCGGACATGTAGTACCGGTTCCGCAAGCGTATTTACAAAAAGAAAATGCTAAGGTATACATTGACGAACAAACAGGGCGGCTGCTCAGGGCAGAATGATGTTAGTTATTAATTATCAATTATTAATGATTAAATCGTTGGATGCATTTTAAAAAGTATAATGACTTGAAAAGTCAGCCTTTTCAGGCATGAGCATACTTTTAAAAAACACCTACAAATTGTTGTCGTAATGATTATCAGATTTTTTATTAATACTTGATAATCATTGAAAATTAACAATTAATAATTATTTAAAGATGATTTTGTTTGACCAAGTAATATTCGGGCCTATCCGTAGCCGGAGGTTGGGCATCTCGCTGGGGGTTAATCTGTTGCCTATTGATGCGAAAATCTGTTCGTATAATTGTATCTATTGCGAGTGCGGGTTTAATACCACTATGCGCGAAGCTCCTATACCTACACGTGAGCAGGTAAAGCAGATGTTGGGGGCGAAACTGGAGGATATGCGGGCATCTTCGGAGCCTTTGGATGTCATTACCTTTGCCGGAAATGGCGAGCCTACCCTGCATGCCGATTTTGCCGGTATTATTGATGATACAATAGAATTGCGTAATAAGTTTTATCCTGAGGCAAAGGTCAGTGTGCTGTCTAATTCTACGCGTATTGGCAAGCCGGAGGTATTCAATGCGCTTCTGAAAGTAGATAATAATATACTGAAATTCGACTCGGCTATAGATAGGACTTACCAATTGTTAGACCAGCCTGTAGGGAAAGATAAAAACCTGACGGTAGATTGGCTGATTGAACATTTTAAACAGTTTAATGGTAAGTTGATTATTCAAACCATGTTTACACGGGGTGAGCATAAGGGCGAAAAGTTTGATAATACCACTGACGAGGAAATCACGGCTTGGCTCAACGCGTTGGAGCAAATACGCCCTTCGCAAGTGATGATTTATACGCTCGACCGTAAAACGCCTATCGAGAACATTGAGCGTATCTCGTTGGACGAATTAAATTCTATTGCCAACAGAGTACGTCAGAGAGGTTTTGATATTTCGGTAGCAGGGTGAAAGAGTTTATTGGTAAGTTGAAAGGTAAAAGTAAGAAGGGGAAGATAGAGTAAAAAGATAAAGGGAAAAATACTTTTACCTTGTAACTCGTAACTGTCCGAAGGACGAAGTAACTTGTAACTATTAGAGAATATGAAAGTCCTTATTTGTCCGTTGAACTGGGGTTTAGGGCACGCTACACGCTGTGTCCCAATCATCAGGCGGCTGATAGATAAGGGTGATAGCGTAACGGTAGCTGCTGATGGCTTCCCCCTCCAATTTCTTCAACAAGAATTTCCCAATCTCCCTTATATCGAATATTCTTCTTATCCTATATCCTATTCAAAGGGTAAATCGCAGGTATTTGCTATGCTGCGGTGTTTCCCTGCGATAGTACGTAAAATAGTAGCCGAACACCAATGGCTAAAGAGAATACAAGCAACAGAGCATTTTGATATGGTTATCTCAGATAATCGCTTCGGGCTTTGGAGCAGCAATACAAAATCGGTTTACATTACTCACCAGCTAATGGTTAAAATGCCAAAGGCTTTGAGGTTTATGGAATCGGTGGTGTGGCGGCTTCATCGTTTTTTTATATTGAAATACGATGAATGTTGGATTCCCGACTTACGGGGCGAGAAGAATCTTTCAGGCGATTTGTCGCATAAATACCCTTTACCGGCTAATGCCGGGTTTATAGGAGCATTGTCGCGTTTTAGTTTGCTAAATGGGATAAGCCCGAACCGAGAATATGAAACTGTGGTTATTCTTTCCGGAGTAGAGCCACAACGCTCGATATTTGAGGAGAACATGATTACCCGTTTTGCAAACGTGTCGGGAAAGACCTTAATTGTACAAGGACAACCGCAGGAAAAGAAGGTTGTACAGCATATAAACGGTGTAACTATTGTATCTCATACAGAGGATGAAGAATTAGCCGCGATTCTGTTGGGAGCTAAAAAGATTGTATCACGTTCGGGCTATTCCACCATCATGGATTTACACGTATTGGGTTGCTTGGATAAGGCCGAATTTATTCCTACTCCCGGACAAACGGAACAAGAGTATCTTGCACAGCATATTAATAGGTTAACACTCTGAGTAAAATGTTTTCGCCTAAGTTCCGAAAGTATGTGTTTAACCGTTAAAAGTTTGTGATAGATTTGTAAGTGTCTTACTTTTGTTTTCACATTCTTCGAGCAAAAAAGAGGAATGATTTAGTTAGCTACAAGTTATCAGCTACAAGCTATAAGTCTTGTCCTTTATCTTTTGTTCTTTTTGTCTTTTTTAATGCAATATGACTTTCTCTCAGCAAATAACACCTCAAAAAAATGCTTTTGCAAACGTTAAAATGTTTGNAACTATTATAGGTCGAAAGATTTTTCGCCCCTACCGTTGTTTGTATTCCCTTGTTTTCTATTCATGTATAATGAATGTTGGTTGTGTGTTTCACAGAGCCACACAGAGCCGTTCACGGAGTTTCACAGAGAGTTTTTTACCTCTGGCGAAGCTCCGTGTTTTTCTTTGTGTGGCTTTGTGGGATATTTACTACACATACCCAGCGGCTTCCGAAGAAAACAATCTCAGTGTCTTAGTGTCTCCGTGTTTTTAAAAACTAAATAATAATTAATAACTAACAATTAAACATTATCAACTCATGAACAGAAAACAATTTTTTCGTCAGACATTTTTTTTCGTCTGTATTTTTCAATTTTCGTTTTTTATTTTTAATGCGAATGCACAGGTAACTATCGGGGCTGATAAAGAACCGGAGAATTACTCTCTCTTAGAACTGATAAGTAATACCGGTGGAGTACGTTTGCCGCAACTAAATTATACTGAACGTGCTGCACTAACAACCCAACTGTAAGGCATTGAGGAAGCCAAGAAAGATATGTCAAAGGGATTGACTATTTTCAGTAAAAACATAAAAAAAGATAACTGCCTCTGTATCGAGTAGTTATCTTTTGGGATTACAAACAAAAACGAGCCGGAGAAGTCCGGCTCGTTTTGCGTTATATCATAAAATAAGAAACTTATTTTACAGTATCCATATGTGCGATAAGATCCAACACTTTGTTTGAATAACCCCACTCATTGTCGTACCAGCTAACAAGTTTTACAAAGTTACCGTTCAACGCGATACCTGCACCTGCATCGAAGATAGAAGTACGTGGATCGGTGATAAAGTCGCTTGATACAACTGAATCTTCAGTATAACCAAGGATACCTTTCATTTCGTTTTCAGAAGCAGCTTTTACAGCAGCTTTGATTTCGTCGTA
Organism: Paludibacter sp. 221; assembly: GCF_010501035.1. Classification (GTDB taxonomy): domain Bacteria; phylum Bacteroidota; class Bacteroidia; order Bacteroidales; family Paludibacteraceae; genus QVMH01. Next base: position 12,854 of record NZ_QVMH01000014.1, on the reverse strand, counting down.
AGTAGCTGATTTTTCCAAACGTACTGTCAGGTCAACCACTGATACGTCAGCAGTAGGAACACGCATTGACATACCTGTAAGTTTACCGTTCAACGCAGGGATAACTTTACCTACAGCTTTAGCAGCACCTGTAGAAGAAGGGATGATGTTTCCTAAGATAGAACGGCCACCTCTCCAGTCTTTTTTAGATGGAGCGTCAACAGTTTTTTGAGTATTAGTAGCAGCGTGAACAGTTGTCATCAAACCTTCAACGATACCAAATTTATCATTGATAACTTTAGCTAAAGGAGCCAAACAGTTAGTAGTACAAGAAGCGTTAGAAACAACGTCCATGTCTTTAGTGTAAGCATCAAGGTTAACACCGCAAACGAACATAGGAGCGTCGGCAGAAGGAGCAGAGATAATTACTTTCTTTGCACCACCTTTGATGTGAGCGCTTGCTTTTTCAGTAGTAGTGAAAACACCTGTAGATTCAACCACATAGTCAGCACCAGCTTTTCCCCATGCAATTTCTTCAGGATTCATAGAAGTGTAGAAAGCAACTTCTTTACCGTTTACAAAAAGTTTGCCGTCTTTGTTTTCTGCAGTACCGTTAAATCTGCCATGTACTGTATCGTATTTCAACATGTAAATCAAATAGTCAAGATCCAAGAATGGGTCATTTACTGCAACAACTTGAATGTCGTTTCTTTCTTGAGCGGCACGGAATACTAAACGTCCGATGCGACCAAAACCATTAATACCTACTTTAATCATTTTATTTTTGTTTTAAAATTAAGTTTCTGAAATCCGCTGCAAAATTACAAATTTCATACCTATTTGACAAAAATACTTTAAAACTAATTATGTAATTTCTCAGAATTGCAAAATGGAGATTACAATTTGCAGGGTTGTGGTTAAATATGTCCTTTTTCTGTCAGAAATTACCCATTAAAAAAATCAAATCATTGTTTTTTTGTAAAACAGAGCTCTGGCATAAACGATAAATAATTTTGACACGCACAACCAATATGAAACAATATATTCTCTTATCTTACCTCATTCTGTTACTGGTTTTTACAGGGTGCAACAATCCTGTTCAGGCACCAAAATTAAATCCTGAAAATTTCGCCGGAGAAATTGACGGAAAACCTGTAAATCTCTACTTGCTGACAAATAAAAACGGAATGGAAATGACCGTGTGCAACTATGGGGCAAAAGTGGTTTCGTTTTATGTGAAAGACAAAAACAACAATTCCGACGATATTATACTTGGTTACGACAGTTTAGCCGACTATCTGAACCCCATAAAAAAAATGACAGGCTCGGTGGTAGGCCGTGTAGCTGGTAGAATAAGTGGCGGGCAGTTTGAAATAGACGGCAATGCTTACAAACTTCGTCAGGTTAACGAACGAAACTTTCATTCGCACGGTGGCTACAAGGGATTCGACAAAGTGGTATGGGATGTACTGGAGCATAATAAGAATAGCATAACGCTTCAATACACATCGGCCGATGGCGAAGAAGGCTATCCGGGTACACTGAAAACAATAATGAAGTATGAACTTACTGATGAAAATATTTTTCGGATAACCTACGACGCAACCACCGACAAACCTACGCTTGTAAACCTGACTCACCACTCATTTTTCAATCTGGCAGGGGCTGGTAACGGCAATGTAGAAAACCATATATTAGAAATCAATTCGGCCGCTTACCTACCTATATTGCCAACTACTATTAATACGGGCGAAATAAACACGGTGGCAGGCACTCCCTTCGATTTCAGAACATACAAGCGTGTAGGGGATGGTATAAATAGCTCATTCCCACAGATACAATATGCGAAAGGCTACGACCACACTTGGGTAATCGATAAAAAAGGGGGAGAAGAACTGTCTTTTGCAGCCGGCATTTACGACCCTAATAGCGGAAGAAAAATGGATGTTTTTACTAACCAGCCCTGCCTGCATTTTTACACATCTAAATCATCGTCGCCAAAAACAGGAAAAGGCGGAAAAGAATACGGAAACCGTGCGGGATTCTGCATGGAAACCATGCATTATCCCGACGGCATTAACCAACCTGCTTTTCCCGCATATATACTTCGCGCAGGCGAGACGTATTATCATATCTGCGAATTCCGGTTTTCAATTATAGAGTAAGAAACTGTTGATTTTTTTCACAAAGAAATTATTATACGTTCAAAAAAACTCCAAAATATTTTTCAAAATATGAAGTAACTTGGTCAGTTCTTAATTAATAATTACCTTTGCTTGATTATAAAAAAAGATTTAGACAGATATGGAAATTTCAGGAAAAATTATTGCCGTTTTGCCTCTTGCAACAGGCGAGGGTAAAAACGGAACATGGCGTTCGCAAGATTATGTATTGGAAACTTACGACCAATATCCGCGCAAAGTATGCTTCAACTTATTTAACGACCGCATCGACCAATTCTCTATAGCTATAGGCGACGACGTAGAAGTTAGTTTCGACATCGAAAGCCGCGAGTACAACGGACGCTGGTACACAACAATCCGCGCATGGAAGGTTGCAAAAAAAGACCAAAACGTAGCACCTCCACCGCCTGTAGGTCAGTTCCCTCCGTTCAACCCCGAAGATGCAAGCAGCAACGACGGAAGCGATCTGCCTTTTTAATGGTTGAGAATCAAGATTCAGGGACTGTAACTGCAATATGAAACAAAGCGTTTTGCTTGGCATGAGTGGCGGCACCGATAGCTCGGTTGCTGCCATGATTTTATTACAGCAAGGTTACGAAGTCACCGGAATCACGTTTCGCTTTTGGGAAGAGGAAGAAAACACACATCTACAAGATGCCATATCGCTTGCCCATCGGCTTGGAATAAAACATATTGTTTACGATGCAAGAGAAGTGTTCAGAGAAAAAATCGTACAGTATTTCGTTGGCGAATACCTTGCAGGGCGTACTCCGTTTCCTTGTGCAAAATGCAACAACGAGTTGAAATGGGAACTGATTTTTCAGGAAGCCGACAGACTTGGTTGCGACTTTGTTTCGATGGGGCATTATGTAAATATCGTAAAAGAAAACAGCCATTATTTTATCTCCGAAGGAGTAGATCGGGACAAAGACCAGTCGTTTTTTCTTTGGGGATTGCGGCAGGAGCAATTATCACGAATCATATTTCCGTTAGGAAACCTAACAAAGACACAGGTACGCCGGTTTGCTCAAGAACGGGGATTTGAATCGGTAGCAAATAAAAAAGACAGTCTCGGAGTTTGTTTCTGTTCGGGCGATTACCGCGACTTCCTTCGTGAATACCTCAAAGATTATAAAAAATACATTTTCCCCGGCAATTTCGTTGACGAGGAAGGCAATATACTTGGACAGCACCAAGGTTATCCGCTCTATACTGTAGGACAACGCCGGGGGCTTATTTACCTCAATCGCGCCGTGTTTGTAAAAGAAATCCGTACACAGACAAACGAAGTGGTACTTGCTCCGCTAAAAAGCCTGTACCAAACCGAATTTTATGTCCGCGATTTCAATGTGGTCGATAAAAATTTATTTTCTCCCAATTTCGACACCATCACCCGGATACGCTACCGCAAACAAAACACTTTGAGTAGAATAATATTTGCCGGAAACAACCGGATGAAAGTGGAACTTGCTGAGCCACTCGAATCCATTGCTCCCGGACAAACTGCCGTATTCTACCGCAACGGTAAAGTGCTGGGTGGAGGATTTATTGAGTGAACAATAAATTATTAGTTGTTAATGCTTAATTATTATTCTTTAAACACGGAGACACCAAGACACGGGGTTAATTATTAATGTTTAATTATTATTTGTTTCCGTTCTGTATAGCGGCTTCAAGTCCGCTTTACGGGTAATGCCTTTATACTTTCGGATTTGCAATCCGAAAGCTATTATCTACGGATTTTAAAATCCGTTATTAGTATATCATCGGATTGCAAATCCGATGAGACAAAAGTTAATAGTTACGAGTTACAAGTTTGAGATAAGAAGTAGGGAGTAAGAGTCAATTAAGTAACTTTATACTTTTCCCTTTCACCGTTTTCCTCATTCTTATTTCTTTCATCTTGATTCTTTAGTCTATTCAGGGCTATCAGCATTCAATTGTTGCCGATAGCTAAACGTGTTTTATAGTCTCTGTAGATTACTTCCTATTTTGTTTTTTGCTGAATATTTTTCGTATCAACTTGGCGATTTCAGTAACCGGAAGCGGTGCTAACGATAGTCCTGCTACCCACCACCATTGTGTGGCGGTAAGTTTTACAACATGGAATATCTCTCCTAATGACGGTATAAAGAGTACAACCAGCATTAATAGAAATACTATCGCAATAGCGCCAAGCAGGTGCTTGTTTTTAAATATGCCTTTGAATGCAGAGTGGTTGCCTGTACGTATTCCGAATATAATAACCATCTGCGAGAAAGCCAGTGTCGCGAACGTCATTGTTTGAGCTACCTCCACGCTGCTGTGTACCCCAATGTTGTAAGCCGTAAGTGTCAATAAGGCTATCAGTATACCTTGCAGAAAAATACGTATGGTGAAAGGTCTTGTCATGATGCCTTTACGCGAGTCGATGGGCTTACGCTCCATAATATCTCCTTCGGCCGGTTCTACACTTAGAGCAAGCGCGGGTAGGCTGTCGGTCACAAGGTTAATCCATAAGATATGAATAGGTAGGAGGGGAGATACCCAGTTTGCCATCACAGCTACGAAAAGCACCAGAATTTCACCGATATTAGTCGAAAGCAGGAATTGTATTGCTTTCAGTATATTGTCGTATATACGGCGTCCTTCTTCCACGGCTGACACTATGGTGGCAAAATTGTCGTCGGTAAGCACTACGTCGGCCGCTTCTTTCGATACGTCGGTTCCTGTAATTCCCATTGCTACGCCTATGTCGGCCAGTTTCAAAGCCGGAGCGTCATTAACACCGTCGCCCGTCATGGCAACGATATTACTGTTTGCCTGAAACGCTTTCACGATACGCACTTTATGTTCGGGCGATACACGGGCGTAAACGGCAATTTGATTGGCATTGGCTTGTAAATCTTCGTCCGACATTTTTTCTACATCAATACCCGTCAGCGCTTTGTCGTTGTCGTCCATGATTCCGAGCGATTTAGCAATGGCTACTGCTGTTATTTTATGGTCGCCCGTTATCATTACGGGTTTTATGCCTGCTTTGCGGCATTTTTCAACAGCAGCTTTTACTTCTTCGCGCGGAGGGTCAATCATACCCACCATACCCACGAATACAAGTTCCGTTTCGATAGTAGAGGGGGTAATCTCCTTGGGAAGTGAGTTAATCTCTTTAGTAGCCATAGCAAGCACACGCAATGCGTTTTCTGCCATTTGGAGGTTGGCATTGGCAATTTCTTTTTTGTCTTTCGTTGTTATCTCGCGGATTTTCCCCCTGTCGTATATCCTGTTGCAGCACGCGAGCAACTCGTCTACTCCTCCTTTTACTGCTACAGTGAGAATTTCTCCTTTTTTATGAACTGTACTCATCAGTTTTCGTTCCGAATCGAACGGGATTTCGGCCACACGTGGTAAGTTCTTTTCAATCTCGTCTTTTACCACATTATATTTCAGTCCCATATCCAAAAGGGCAGTTTCGGTAGGGTCGCCAATGCTTTCCCATTTGCCGTTCTTTTTGCTAAGTTTAGCATCGTTGGCAAGTATGGATATAGTCATCAGCTCTTTATCCGTGTCTATTTCTTCTTTTGAGATATTGTTTAAATCCTGTATTTCTCCGTTTACATAAACTTTTGTTACCGTCATACGGTTTTGGGTAAGAGTTCCTGTTTTGTCGGAGCATATTACACTGGTGCTACCTAATGTTTCTACCGACGGAAGTTTACGTACTATTGCATTCCGTTTGGCCAAGCGTTGAACGCCTACTGCCAATACAATGGTGGATACGGCCGGAAGCCCTTCGGGGATGGCAGCGGCAGCCAAGCTCACCGCAGTCATAAACATATCCAGTATATCACGCCCGTACAATACGCCAACGATGAATATTATTACACAGATGCTTAAAGCGGCAATAGCAAGAATTTTTCCCAATTTATCCAGACGTTGCTGCATGGGTGTTTTAGTGTCGGGAACTGACTGTATCATCGAGGCTATTTTGCCTACTTCGGAGTGCATGCCTGTAGCAACAACAATTCCTTTGCCTCGTCCGTAAGTTACGCTGCTGGATGCATAAGCCATGTTGTCGCGGTCGCCTAAGGATACTTCTCCTTCTATTTTATGTGTAATTTTTTCTTCGGGAACTGATTCGCCTGTCAGCGCAGCTTCCTGTAGTTTTAAGTTTATAGCTTCTATCAGGCGTATATCGGCGGGGACAGAATCTCCGGTTTCGAGTATTACGATATCGCCAACTACCAATTCGCGCGATGCAATTACCTGTGTTTGACCATCGCGGATGACTTTGCATTGCGGGGACGACATTTTTTCGAGTGCATCGAGCGATTTTTCGGCTTTTGCTTCCTGAAATACACCTATCACTGCATTCAGTATCACGATTATCAAAATAATGATTGCGTCGCTGAATCCTTCGCCGTGCAATACTCCTACCACGCCTGAGATGATGGCTGCCACGAGCAATACAATAATCATGAAACTCTTGAACTGGTCGAAGAATTTGGCAATAAGGCTTTTGTGCTTTTTCTTTTCAAACTCGTTGTAGCCGTTTTTCTGTAGCCGTTCTTTTGCTTCCTTATTGCTGAGCCCTGAATGTATGCTTGTTTTGAAATGCTGTTCGGTTTGTTCGGGAGAGTAATTATAGAATTTATCTGTTTCCATCGTTTGTATATGGTTTATATTTTTACTGTAACAATATATTGGCATGGATAGTTTTGGAGGTTGTCTAAATTTATCAGGTAAGCTAAATTTAGACAAGCTCTTATATCTAAGCCAAATTTAACTACAAATTTTTTAATAGGAAAGAAAAGCAATCGGATATATTTTATGGTGGCATAGTGCAGGTGGTTAATTGTTGCTATTCTGTATTTTTAGTTTGTTTTTTTAAGATATGCAAATATAAATGTCTTTTATAGTATGTTCAATACTTCCTTTTGCTTTAAAAATGTTTTAAAAGTCGTTTTTTAACTATATTTGTAGAATATAGGATGCGGTTCGGCAATTCTGCGAAAACAAGTATTCTCCAATTGCTCTCACCTTTCACTATATTTGTGATATAATATTTATACAAACAAATTTATTGTTTGAAACAACCTCTAAGATGGAAAAACACGATAGGTTTCGGTATTTTGTGGCAGGCTACCAAAAGCGTTCGTATACAAGCCTATTATGATATTGTGGATTTTGAAAATACGGCAAATGTAGCCGGTGTAGATGCGAAAGAAGCCAATGTGTTCTCCCTCAGGCTACAATACCGGTTTTAAATATATCTACACTCCCCTCAATACTTCAGCTCCCCTCGGATGGAAATAATAACTAAGCACTCATGGAATTTGCCGGAGTTACGCCTAAAAAAAGTGGGAAAAATGGATGATTTACCATTTTTCCCACTTGCTTTTTTACTAATACTCTTTGTAGTATATAATTAACCTATCGAAGCATTTTCCTTGCTTTGAATACACCAAACAGCAGCGAGAATACTACTAACAGCACCAGTCCATCACCTACCGGTTGTGTCATCGTAATCACGGCAACTTCTCCTGTACCACTATTACCGGGAGAAAAACTAGTCTGTGTGTTGAAATCGCGCAGCCTGTCTGCTGTATTGCTCTGGCTGATAGTACTGAAATTTTCATTGCGTGGCGAATAGCTATTCTCACTAACAACTTTGCTTGCTGCTTTGGTCGATTGTAAACTCATCTGGCTAATGAGCGGCAGATTAGGAATTTGCTGCATGGCTTGTGCAATCTGTATATCCTGCGACCTTTTTTTGTTCACATTTATATTAAGTTCAGCACCATTGCTAATAATGGCACCTTGCCTGGAACCACCACCATTGGTAGTTCCGGACGAAAACATTCCTGCGAAGTCGAGCTGCATGGTGCTGCCCGAATTGCTGCTAAGCGACGAAGATGGAGCTATAGGCATATCATTTGTGTTGCCCACAACGGGCGAGGGAGTGGTACTTTTAAAAGTACTGAGAGGTCCCTGCAACGTTGTAGATGTATTATACTGTTGTTGCTCTACAGAGCTGTGATAAGATGTTTTTTCGGCATAAGCCTTCGGATGAATCCCTGAAACAGCATAACCTATAAAAGCACCGAATATGAATATCATTATATTTTTCATGTTGTTATTAAATTTGTATGTTGTTACTGGATTAATACTTTAAATGTTTCCTCTATGTCACCTTGTACCGTATTCAGTAAGTAAACACCTGTAGTAAGGTTAGGACGAATAACATTCTCGTTACCTTCGATAGTATAGCTGTAAAGTTGCAAACCGGTGATATCGTATAGTGTCAACTTTGTTTTTTTACCCGAATAGTTGTTGATGTATATATTACCATCTCTTTGATAAACATCTATCAACCCTGTAGTTTGGCTACTGTTGGTCAGTTTCAGTTGGAAACGTGCACTGGCTGCAGTAGCTTGTCCGTCGGCTGTAAAGCTGTACTGGCTACCTTCGGCAGTGATGTCGACAGTAGTGCCGGTTTGCGTATCGGTTAAGTACAAGGCATCATACTCTGTCTCCAGATTCTTGTGGTTGAATGTTAGCGTATATTCGTCAACTCCCGCCTCAGGTTTAAACATTATCACGTTGTTTTCTATTTTGGGCAGTGCATTTACCTGACAATCATTTCCTCTTTCGCTGAAGTAGAGTTGAGCCCGGTCTTGCGAAGCAAACATTTTGCGTCCGTCGTAACCGTTGTCGTAATCGTAGGTAGCCGCTGCATCGGTAAATATCCATGCGCAGTCTTTCAGTTGGTCGTCGCTGCTCAGGCTTATTTTACTGTACACTTGGTCGTCTACACGGGCTACACGTTGGTGAGTGCTATTAGGTGCTACAGCATTATATTTGAATTTAACACTGCTTGCAGCTGTCATACCTGTGCTGACTGGCAACACCACAAATCCTTGCATCGATGGCAGTTTGAAGCCTGCACCCATAGTTGCGTTTGGAAGCGCGAGGTACTGACCGGGAGCTGCTGTAGCTCCGGCATCTATAGTTCCTTGACCTTGGCCTTCCAATGCTTGCCACTCTAACATGCTACCGCTATGGTATAGGTAAACAGCTTTTTCCAGTTCACTGCCAAAATCGATACCGCTTTGGATATCCAAACCTGCTGCGAATGGGTTGCTTAGTACGTATCCGCTATTGGTTTTTGGCAATGTAACATCAACATCCGAAGTATTCAGCGTGCCGCTAAATGTAAATGGCTGGTTGTTGAATTTATTCCATACGGCTATCTGATAACCCATACCCGCTATTAGAGGGTCACTGTTCGTCATCACTGTCCAAGGTGCTTCGTCGTTGGTGCTATTATAGCTACGTACGAAAGTGTTGTACAGAGTAGGAATTACAGGCACTGGTCCCTGTACCGGTATACCGAAGTATTGCCATACAAGTTCGTTTTGGGTGTATTTTCCATCTGTAGTAGCACGGTGTACTTTAAATTCCACATCGGTATTTATACTTGTAGCAGGAGGCACTATCAGGCTACCGTTTTTGGTAGGAGTAGATGCAGTTGCATCTCCGGCTTTAATTATGAACTTGCCGCTACCGGTATTGCTTACAGTGCCGCTAATGGTAAACGCTGCATCCGGTAAAATTACAATATTACGATCTGTAGCATTTGTAAAGTCGGCAGCTGTATATTTGCCATTGATATGGAGATCGGCTACAGCTGATGAGCCGATGGTAATATTGCTTGCCGGTGGAGGTACAGTGCCTGAATTCCAGTTGCTTGCAACGTTCCATAAATTACCATCCGAAGTATCGTCACCAATCCATTCGTCTGTTACCTCTACTTTTTCGAATATCAATACAGGCATGTAGCTTAAGTCAGTCTCAGCAGCACCTTCCATCGAGTGGAAATAAGTAAATCCGTCGCCCCCATTTACGTAAATTCCGGCAACTTGCAAACGAAGCGTATTACCTAAATTCTCAAAAACAGAGGAGTATAACTCTATGTTTATAGGAGAACCGGCTGCTGTTTCCGAAGCAATAGTTACTTCGTTTGAAAGAACTGTGCCCAATTTATTGAGATTATCTTCGTTATTCTTCGTCCATGTCATATCCGCAATAGGCAGGCTTGAGGTAACCGTTCTTGCCTCTATTTTTGATGTTTGAGAGAGATATTGTCTCCTTTGTACAAATAGTCGTAATGTAACTTTGTTATATGCCGAAATATCCGACGGAGTATTAAATTCCAGATAGCTTCTACGATTATGGCTACTAGTTGCACTCTCTGACCGATATTGCTGAACATTCAATTCTTTATTCGTAAAATAGTTAGAGCCTGTACTTGTTCCACTTACATAGGTGTCGGCCGTTACCGGAATCACATTTTTTGGGAATGCACCTACCGAAATTGTTCTATTTGCTTTTACATTGCTTAGTGTTACGGTATATGTTCCCGATTGTTCGGTAAAGCTGTGGTCGAAAACTCCGTCAACACTAACATGAGGCAGGTGATAGTCGTTTTCCAATGTGAATGTAAGTTCGTATGTATCATCATAATTCACAGTGGCAGGAGCATTTACAAAGGTAACACCTGTAAGCTTGCTTGTACTGATATCGAATGTAATCATACTAGTTGTGAACGTAAGTTCTGTGTCGCCTGTTATGCTATGTACAGCAACAGTGTATTTGTTGTTTCCTAAAAATACAGGTAGCTCTACGGTTGAATTAGCATCGCCAACAACTGTCAACTGTTCGTAAGCATCATCCAACGTAATCTCTATTCCCAAGCTAGTACCGGCAATATACTTGTTGTCTGTAAGTGGTGTGGGAGATGTTATTGTAACACCGGGTGCATTTGTCAAATTGAAAGTTACGGTGTTCGGTGCTTCGGCTGAAATGTTGATAATGGTATTTGCCGCAATATTATCTATTGTAAACGTATAGTTTATGTTATCCGAAGTAGTACCAACATTAGAGCTTAGCTCGCTGTTAATCGTTATCACCGGAATATATCCGTTTGTTACACTGTAAGTAACAGTAAACGGATCTCCCGAATCACATGTTGTGGATGTAGTAGTAGAAGTTATTGTAGCATTGTCTCCTTTTGTTACCTCCACTGTAAATGTGGCCAACTCAAATTCCCATGCAAATTTACTGTCGCTTGTATTTTCATTTGTTTTAGAAGCACCAGACGGATAATTAGGCTTTTCCAGTTTTAAAGCACTGGTAAGGAAAGTTGTACTACCTAAGCCCGAACTGGAACCTCTGGAACCTGTGCGGATATTGGCCTGTAGGTTCGACCCCTTGGAGTTACTTATAGCGGGGGAATATACGTGTGCCATTATCCATTCGGTAGCATCGCCCGTAATGAGAGGCGAATCGGCAACAGTAGTAGAAGTCACACGGAGATACGAATCAGCTTCTTTTGAGTATATATTGTAAGTGGTGCCTTTGAGACCGGATGTTGAATAATCGTTTTTCTTTATAAAGCCGAATAGCTGAGAAGCCTCGCTTTCATCTTTATCGCCCAAAGCAAAAGCTGTTCCATCCCATGTTAAGTATTTTTCGTACAAACCGTTATTGGTACCTCCTGCTTTATTCAAACTTTTAATACGATACCATTTTACAATTTCGTTGGTGCTTGATATGGATTCATACGAATTTACATAAAAATCGTCCAACTCGGCTTGTTCCACAAAACGCCATGCACGAGGGCTCCCATTCAATCCTGTACTTGACCAATAGTAAGGCGGAGCTGCTGCTTCTGTAAGAACAAAATTATCAGCTGCTCCTGTTTCTCCAATATAGCTGGTGCTTCCATATCGTTGAATAGTAGTGTAAGTAGTATTAATAGGTATGTCGGTTATAACGCCATCGCCATCGGCATTTGCCTTAAACATCTTTATTTTGAACTCGTCGGTTGTTCCCGAAGTTCCATATGTAAATGTATTGCCATCTTTATTTATCAACTTGCAGCAACCTGCATTAGTGCCGGCAACTACTTTCCACAATTGTGCGTTACGAGGAGTGCCTGTAGGCCTCAAAAAGTCGCCACACTGCTTTTCAGTTCCATTATAAGTAAGCAGAGTACAGAACCGTCCGTCTTGGTCTGCAATGTATTTTCCTGCTTTGCTACTGGAGTTACCGTCGGCACTATGCCCGTTTTCGATATAATACCAAACATCTGCACTTCCATCAGCAGGACTTATTGTTACAGGAGATGTTTCACCTACTGCTTTCAAAACGATTGTTTTAGTAGCCTCTCCCGATGTTAAAACAAGATTGGCTGTATATGTTTTTTCCTCGATTGGAATAATTTTCACAGCCAGCGTTCCGCCTGTTGTTGCATCCCATGCTTTTTCGGTCACAGTAAACAAATCTTTATCGGTACCTGTAACTTCGTAAGAAATATTTTCTTTTAAATCAAGTCCTGTGATTATTATTTCTTTTGTTTCTGAATTCAAGTTAAGAGTCACATTGCCAAAATTTAAATCTGACACTGTAGCATCTATTATCGGTTCTTCTTTTTTTACGAATCTGATAGCACAGCCACCATCATAAAGCTGAAACTCGCCGATTGGGTTACCTGCGTTTGAACCTCCTGTTGGATTAAAGGCATTTTTAGCTGTAGTAGCTTTACGCTTGATAGCTATTTTTCCGGCATAATCTCCTGAATAAATAGGCAAAATTTCGAATACATCACCTTCTCCGGCAGTTGCCTGAAAAGCGGAAGATACTAATTTT
>NZ_QVMH01000013.1 GCF_010501035.1 Paludibacter sp. 221 | reverse complement strand
AAGGTGGTGGTGATGAATTGTTGACCGAATACAATGACACTCCTGTAGGAGAAGGTTTGATGGTACTTTTACTATTAGCACTATCCTATGTAGGTATCAGAAAAAAATGGTAATTTTTAGAATAGTGTAATCTATTTCTCTTTAGGATTACACATTATAATATAAGATAGGCTTCAGTAGAAGTAAATTCTTATAACGATAAACGAACAGAATACATACATAGAAAGAGAAAGAAAGGGGTTGCATTTTTATTCATTACATATTGAATAAAATGCAACTCTTGTTTTTTGTTGGAAATTGGAACTGAAAATTCATTTAAGAAAACAATCATTGTTATATCTTTGTTGTTTATCTAAAGACTGTGGAAACTCCGCTTGATTAGTAAGTGGCAATATATTAAGTCTTGCTTAAATTAAAGATATATTTTATGAAAAAAATTGCTCGAAGCCTGACTGAGCTTGTAGGTAATACTCCGCTTGTAGAGTTGCAGAATTATAATAAATCAAAAGGGTTGAAGTCGCATCTGATTGCTAAATTGGAGTATTTTAATCCGGTGGGAAGTGTGAAAGACCGTGTTGCTCTAGCAATGATTAATGATGCCGAATCGAAAGGCGTTTTGAAAAAAGGTTCGGTAATTATTGAACCTACGAGTGGAAATACGGGCATTGGATTGGCTTTTGTTTCGGCATCGAAGGGTTATAGGTTGATTTTGACTATGCCTGAGACTATGAGCTTGGAACGTAGGAACTTGTTGAAAGCATTGGGAGCCGAGCTTGTTTTGACACCGGGTGCACAAGGTATGTCGGGTGCTATTGCTAAAGCACAAGAGTTGACCCAAGAGATTCCTGATTCGGTTGTTTTGCAACAATTTGAGAATCCTGCAAATCCGGAAATACATAAGCATACTACAGCACAGGAAATTTGGAGAGATACCGATGGTAAAGTTGATGTTTTTGTAGCAGCCGTAGGGACAGGCGGTACAGTTAGTGGGGTGGGAGAAGCATTGAAAAAACTGAATCCCAATATCAAAATAATTGCCGTTGAACCACAAAGTTCTCCGGTGCTTTCGGGAAGTAAACCGGGACCACATAAAATACAAGGAATAGGTGCGGGGTTTGTACCTAAAATATATAATGCGACTATAGTTGACCGGATAATACAGGTAACAGATGATAATGCAATACTGACAAGCAGAGAATTAGCAAAAAAAGAAGGTTTGTTAGTAGGCATTTCTTCCGGTGCAGCTATGTATGCTGCTGCCGAACTGGCTAAGTTACCCGAAAATGAGGGTAAAACCATTGTTACTATATTGCCCGATACGGGCGAACGTTATTTATCTACGTTATTATATGCTTTTGAAGAATATCCTTTGTAAAGAACAAATCATATTTGAAAATGAAACAAACGGCAAGAATAGATTTACTGTTCCTTGCCGTTTGCTATTTCGTCATTATAATCTTCGATAGAGCGTAATATTACATCGTATGCAGTTTCCCGCCCATATATATGAGTCAGTACCATGCGTTGCTGTGTGTCCATTGGCAAATCCTTGTACGTTGTAAAGTAATGCACCAATCTGTTTACTATTTCCTCCGGAAGTTCACTTATATCCTTATAAATACTATATAATAAATCGTCTTTCAGTACTGCAATTATTTTATCATCTGCCTGATTGTGGTCTAACAATCTGAATCCCCCTATAGGATGTGCTTTGGCTATTATATCACCGTGAGTAACGTCTTTTTCGGTTAATATGCATATATCCAAAGGGTCACGGTCTCCCTCTATGTCGGTTCTTCCTAAACTTGCGTTTGTCAGTTCCGCTACTTTTTTTGAACAATAAGTGCGTGGAATAAATCCATATAAAGCCGGTACTATATTCGAGTATTTCTGTGGGCGGTCTATCGAGAGGTAACCTGAGATTTTATCTACTTCATACTTTACGGTGTCGGTAGGAACTATTTCGATGAAAGTTGTAACTTCTTCGGGAACCCGGTTGCCTATGTCTATTCCGTGCCAAGGATGAGCTTTGTGATTAATCATGATTCATTTTTAATATTAAATGGTTTGTAATATAATAAGTCTTTTTACAATCATTTTGTTCTGAATAATTCGTGCAATGGCAAAGTTACTTTAAATATCGGAAAGCCAACTCAAAATAAATTTATATAGTTTGGTGTTTTTCGTTTTTGAGGGCTGAGGGCTGTTTATGTCAATAATTACACATAAAGAAGTAATTTTTACACATTGTGATTTATTCATGAGTTTACTTTTGTATCATGAAATTAAATAAATCAAAGTATATTCATTTATTAAAAAAATTATTATGAAAAAAACATTACTTTTTGTTTCTGTATTATTTGCGGCAGTAAGTGTGTCTGCTCAATCTTCTTTTAAAGCATCTGATTTTATAGTAAACGATGAAACTAAAACTATCAATGCAAATATTTCAACTTCGGATAATACTATTACTTTTTATGCAAAATCTGATAAGACCGGAAAAATAGATGCTAATACGGCTTATTTTAATGAAACTCCATCAACAGCTACTCAGGCTACAAGTACCAGCTATACAGCTCGTCTGCAAACAAGTGGAAATGGAGCAGATGACTATCGTTGTTTTATTGTAAGTGCTCAGTCGGCAGGAAAATTAAAAATTGCTGCAAGAACAGGAAGCAACAGCGCGACAGATAGAAATATAATTGTAAAACAAGGTTCTAAAACACTTAAAGATCAAATGTTATTAGAATCGAATGCAGTAACAGCTACTGATGGAAAAGTATATCCATATATAGTTGTTGATGTAACTGAAAGTGGTAATATCTGGATTGGTTCGGGAAATGGTAATATAAATATTTATGCAGTTGAGTGGATTCCGGCTGGTGTTTCTTCTGTTTCAAATCCGATAGCAGATGTTGTTTATTTCAACGGAACTGAAATTGTTAACGAAAATGGTTTAAGCCTTCAAGTATATAATACTGTAGGTAGCTTAGTGCGTACTTCAAACTCAAACATCACTATGACTGATTTGCAAAGCGGTGTTTATATCGTACGTGCCGAAGGTGTAAAAGGTGCATTGAAAATAAGCAAATAATAATAGATATAAAAAGATTGTGTTATTTCAGTTAATGAAAAAAGATGAGTTTGGATAAAGCTCATCTTTTTTCTTTTTTTAAGGGAGACTTATTATATACAAGCCTTTGTCATTCTATCATTTCCCGACAAATCTTTTCTTATCTCAATGTCTTTGAATCCTTCTTTTTTTAATAGCTCTATTGTTTTTTCTCCACTATCGTGATGTATCTCGAAATATAGTTTCCCATCATTATTAAGGTGTTTGGTGGCAAACACGGCTATTTTTTGATAAAACAATAAGGAATTGTCGTTTGGTACAAACAGGGCTAACGAAGGTTCGTGTTTCAGAACATTTGCCGACATATGTTGTTTCTCGCTTTCGGGGATATAAGGAGGGTTGCTTACTATCACATCCCACTTTTGAGTAAATAGAGGCGTATTTAATATATCAAGCTCTTTAAAGTTGATTTCAACCTCATTCTTTTTTGCATTTTTTTGTGCTGTATCTATAGCCTCGGGCGAAATGTCGAACGCAGTTACTTCCGAGTTTGGCAATAGTTTTTTTAAAGCAATGGCAATACAGCCGCTTCCGGTGCCTATATCCAGTATTTTCAGGTTTTTGTTCCCCTTGCTGTCGCAATATATCCATTCTACTAATTCTTCGGTTTCGGGGCGTGGTATTAATACAGATTTGTTCACACAGAAATTTAATCCGTAAAACTCGGTTTCGCCTAAGGCATACTGTATAGGAGTGCTTTTTTTTAGTTCTTCTACTAAACGGACTAATTGTTTGTGTTGTTCAGCAGAAAATATTGTACTTTTGTTAAGTAAAACCTGTGTGTGCGAAAACCCTGTGATTTTCTCGATTAACAGGAAACTGATATTCCGGATTTCACTTTCAGGGAATACACCCTTTAAGGAGTAGTTGATATATTCGAGCGATTTTTGCATATTCGGTGTACAAAGATAAAATTTATAAAATTAAAAATAAAGAGATAATGGAAAAGAAAGAAAATCAATTGAATATCGAACTATCTGCCGAAGTGGCCGAAGGTACGTATTCTAACTTGGCTATCATATCACATTCTACATCCGAATTTGTTGTAGATTTTGTGCGAATCATGCCCGGCACGTCAAAAGCAAATGTAAAGTCGCGTATTATTCTTACTCCCGAACATGCTAAACGTTTGCTTTTTGCATTGCAAGACAATATCGTGAAATACGAAGCCCAGCAGGGTAAAATAAATATTCCCGAAAACAAAAACAATCCTCCTATGCCTCCTATCGGTTTCAGTGGTGGCGAAGCGTAATGGGTTTTAGTAGGAGATTGGAGTCGTTTTTAATCCTTGTCAGATGAACGTTGATGAGTTATATATGAGCCGTTGCATACAGTTGGCGCGTTATGGTGCCGGCTATGTTGCCCCCAATCCGATGGTTGGGGCAGTTGTAGTATGCGACGGAAAGATAATAGGCGAAGGCTATCATCGGCGTTATGGAGAAGCTCATGCCGAACCCAATGCCATAAATTCGGTTAAAGATAAGGCGCTTTTAAAAAACTCGACCATGTATGTTAGCCTTGAGCCGTGCTCGCATTATGGAAAAACCCCTCCGTGTGCCGATCTGATTGTTTCTTGTGGAATACCGAAAGTAGTGGTAGGAACGCTCGACCCAAATCCTAAAGTGGCAGGCCGAGGGGTTGCAAAGCTGCGCGAGGCTGGGATTGATGTTAAGGTAGGATGTCTGGAGAGTGAATGTGAAGAACTGAATAAGCGTTTCTTCACTTTTCAGAAGAAAAAGTGTCCTTACATTTCGCTAAAATGGGCACAAACACGCGACGGATATATTGATAATGACAGAAAAAATGCCGCTGCTCCTCCCTTGCTGATTTCGAATGAGCTGACTAAGATGCTGGTGCACAAGCAGCGTGTTGAAAATCAAACAATAATGGTAGGAACAAATACTGCCGTATTGGACAATCCGTCGCTAACTGTCAGGAATTGGGCGGGGGTCAATCCGGTGCGCATTGTGTTGGACGAAAAAGGGAGAATCCCTTCAAATTATCATTTGTTGGATGGGGCAGTGCCTACTATCGTTTATACAGGGCAAAAAAAACAGAGTGAACAAAATCCGGAATATGAACTTGTTGACTTTGATGATAAGGTGTTGGAGAGTATTTTGAAAAACCTGTACGAACGCAATATCCATTCAGTGCTTGTAGAAGGTGGAGCAAGTCTTTTAAATTCGTTTATCCAACAAGGTTTGTGGGATGAAGCTACGGTCGAGGTTGCTCCTAATATAGCAGGAGGCGGTGTGAAAGCTCCTTCGATGTGTAAGATACCTTGTAGTCATAAAGAGTATCAAGGCCATACATTGTTATATTATAAGAATGAAAAGTGTTCAATAAAATAAAAGTCCTGTTTTTTCTAATTGTCAGAAAACAATACCTGTAACTATTGATTGTTTTTGCGTATTTTCAAATTTTGAAGAAATGAAATTATATATTGTTCCCACTCCAGTTGGTAATCTTGAGGATATTACTTTTCGTGCTATCCGTATTTTGAAAGAGGTGGATTTAATACTGGCCGAAGATACGCGTACGAGCGGTTTTTTGTTGAAGCACTACGAGATATCCACCCCTGTTCAGTCGCATCATAAATTTAACGAGCACAAAACAGTTCAGACTATCACTCAGCGTATAAAAGCAGGCACGGTGGTTGCCCTTATCTCCGATGCAGGCACGCCGGCTATTTCCGACCCGGGTTTTCTGATTGTTCGCCAATGTGTAGAAGAAGGTATTGAGGTGGAGTGCCTGCCGGGAGCTACAGCCTTTGTGCCGGCTCTTGTAGCTTCGGGGTTGCCTAACGACCGTTTTTGTTTCGAAGGTTTCTTGCCGCAGAAGAAAGGACGCCAGACACGGTTAAAGGAATTATCAGAAGAAAGCCGTACAATGATTTTTTATGAATCTCCATACCGGGTATTAAAAACGCTTTCTCAATTTTCAGAGTATTTTGGGGGAGAACGCTTAGCTTCTGTATCGCGCGAAATCTCCAAACTATACGAAGAAACAAAAAGAGGAACCCTTGCGGAATTGATAGAACATTTTACAATTAATCAGCCTAAGGGCGAATTTGTTATTGTAGTAGCAGGTAAAGAGAAGTGAAGAGATAATTGATTGCCTTTTTTGGGAGTTTTTATCAAAATGCTTTTTTACATGTAAAAAAGAGCTGGACAAAACAATTTTTATCCCAATTTGTTATAAAATAAAGCGGATCAATGATTTTTTGAGGTTGTTGTTTATTTTGTTGATTATTAATTGATTGCTTTTGTTTAAAACGTTTTTGTATCTCATTCAGGTGCTCTATAAAGGCACTTTTGCGTAAATTTTTTTGTGAAATAAAAACTTATATTGTACTTTTACATCTGCATTTTGAACAGAGACAATAATAATAACATTAATTAATATATTATGAAATCAGTATTTTACACCGTAGCAATTGTTTTATTGTTTGCTTCAACTTCGTGTGTGGAGAAATCACAGAAGTATAAAGCATTACAATCTAAGAATGATTCTATTATGTCTGTTCAGGAAGCCTTGGCAAAAGATGTAAGAGAATATCAATTTGTTTTCAGCCATATTGAAAAAGGTATTCAAAAAGTAGAAAGCAAAGAAGCAGACCACATACAACAAATTAAAACAAAACTTAGCAACGACGAAAACGCTAAAGTAAACGATAATATTGCGAAATTGAACTCGCTTTTGCAAGCGCAAAAAGAAGAGCTTGACCAAATGAAAACGCAATTGAACCGTACTTCTTACAGAGCGAAAGAATTGCAACGCAATGTAGAAAGCCTTAAAAACAAACTGGCTGAAGAAACAATGAAAGTTACAGTTCTTCAAAGCGAAGCACAAGCTAAAGATTCAACTATCCAAGTAATGGAATCTACGCTTCGTAACTTAACAATGGAACTGGAAGCTACTACAAGCCAGCTTGCAGCACAAGCAGAACTTGTAGCGAAACACGAAGCCGAATTGTACACAGGTTATTATATAGCAGGAAGCAAAGGCGATTTGAAAAAAGCAGATGTATTGACAAAAGCAGGTTTGTGTAAAACAGCTTTGTTTGACAAAGGAGTAAACAAGGGAGTATTCACTCAGGTTAATATCCTTGAAACTCAAACAATCGTTTTACCAGCTTCAATCAAAGGAAAAATGTTGTCGAGCCATCCAAAAGCTTCTTACAAGCTGGAAAAACAAGGTGACGATAAAGTAATTCGAATTATCAATCCGGATGAATTTTGGAGTGTTACAAAATACTTGGTAATACGATAAGTAAAAAATAATCATAACATAAAATGCGTTTCTCTATAATTAAGAGAAGCGCATTTTTGTTATCGCATAAAAATGAGCCATGTACAAACATGTATTTCTTGATTTGGACGATACCATTTGGGACTTCCATGCAAATGCAAAGAAATCGCTGAATATAACCTACGATAGTTTATCGCTAAGCAGTTACTTTGACTGTTTCGAAGAGTTTTTCGATGTTTATATTCAGCGTAACAACGAACTGTGGGACTTGTATGGGGCAGGGGAGATTTCGAAAGACTTTTTACAAAAAGAACGTTTCCGTTACCCGCTATCCAAAGCAGGTATCGAAGATGAGAACTTGGTGCGGGAGTTGGGTGAAATGTATCTGAGCCTCTTGCCTGAAAGAACTATACTTGTGCCTCATGCGCGGGAGTTGCTTGATTATCTATCTCAAAAATATACGCTGACCATTATCTCGAACGGGTTTATTGAAGTGCAGTACCGCAAATTGAAGAATAGCGGTATCGACCATTATTTTAAACATGTGGTTCTGTCGGAAGATGCCGGAGCCTTGAAGCCCGACAGGAAGATATTTGACTATGCTT
The DNA here is from genome assembly GCF_010501035.1 of Paludibacter sp. 221. Taxonomy (GTDB): domain Bacteria; phylum Bacteroidota; class Bacteroidia; order Bacteroidales; family Paludibacteraceae; genus QVMH01. The sequence continues at coordinate 58,432 of NZ_QVMH01000013.1, read as the reverse complement.
TAAACCTGAACAATGCGAAAGCCGAAGAAGCCATTATGATAGGAGATATATATCAGGCAGATATACAGGGGGCGCAAAACGCCGGTATCGACCAGATATTTTTCAACTGGCGTGGTGTTGAATTGTCGGACGGGCAATCGGCAACACATATCGTCGATATGTTAGAAAAGGTCTACATGATATTGTGATATTTAGCGGGGCTTTGTTTTCGCTTCCCGAATAAAAAACGTACTTTTGCATCCATCAAAAAAAGCAAAATAGCATGATACAATCAATGACCGGCTTTGGAAAAGCCACGCTGGAATATGGAAATAAAAAAATAGTAGTTGAAGTTAAGTCGCTGAATAGCAAGCAGATAGATATTTCTACCCGCATATCGTCGCTCTATCGCGAAAAGGATATCGAGATAAGAAACGAAATATCGCAACGGCTTGAGCGTGGTAAGATTGATTTTGCACTATATATTGACAACTCTACCAAAGAGTCGGCTACTATCATTAACCAGCCGGTAGTGGAGTCGTATTACCAGCAGATAAAATCGGTATCGGAGAGGCTTGGAGTGCCTACACCCGACAACTGGTTCGAAGTGTTGCTTAGGATGCCCGATACTCTTAAAACCGAATCGCAGGAACTGGATGAGAATGAGTGGTTTGAAATTCTTCGTACAATACGTGCGGCGATAGAGCAGCTTCAGGAGTTTCGTGCGCAGGAGGGGAAAGCATTAAGAGCGGTTTTTGAAAGCAAGATAAACAGCATAAAAAACTTGCTGGAACAGGTAGCGCCTTTCGAGGCCGAAAGGGTGGAGAAAATAAAATCACGCTTGGAAGAAAACCTGCAAAGCCTGTCGGAAAAAATCGACTATGATAAAAACCGCTTGGAACAGGAGCTTATATTCTATATTGAGAAACTGGACGTGAACGAAGAAAAAGTACGCTTGTGCAACCATCTGGACTATTTTCTCGAAACAATGGATTTTGAAAAATCTCCCGGAAAAAAACTGGGCTTCATAGCACAGGAGATAGGGCGCGAAATCAATACCCTTGGCTCCAAAGCCAATCATAGCGAGATGCAAAAAATCGTGATTCTGATGAAAGACGAGTTGGAGCAGATAAAAGAGCAGGTCTTGAATGTATTGTAAGGAGTGAATAGCTATTAGCTGATAGTGATTAGTTGATAATCTTCGATAATATTAAATTCTCCTTTTAAAATAAACTCTATCTTCTTCCCCTCTCCTCAAGGAGAGGGGGCAGGGGTGAGGTCGTAAAAGAAACAATTAGAAGTAGATATAAATAAAACAAAAACACGGTGTCAGGTAAACTAATCATATTTTCGGCTCCATCGGGGGCAGGCAAGAGCACTTTGGTAAAACATTTGCTCACTAAAGAGTTTAACTTGGAATTTTCCATTTCGGCTACGAGCCGTGCCCCGCGTGGCGCAGAGCAGCACGGATGCGATTATTACTTCCTTTCGGCCGACGAGTTTCGCAGTAAAATACAGCAAAACGAATTTTTGGAATACGAAGAAGTATATTCCGACCTGTATTATGGAACCCTGCGTTCGGAGGTCGACAGGATTATAGGTCAAAACAAGAATGTGGTGTTTGATGTAGATGTAGTAGGAGGGTTGAATATAAAGAAGCAGTATGCCGACAAAGCGTTGGCTATATTCATAGCACCTCCGAGCGTAAGTGCTTTGGAGGAGAGGCTGAAAGGCCGTGCCACCGATTCGCCCGAAAAGATAGCAGAGCGCATTAACAAGGCCGAATATGAAATGACATTTGCCCCGCAGTTCGACCAAATCATTGTGAACGATGATTTGGAACAGGCCAAAACAGAGGCTGAGAATGTAATCAGGGAATTTTTACTCAAAAACTGATAACGCTTTAACAAGGTGAACTACCACGAGGCCATTCAATATCTTTACAGCCGCTTGCCGGTATTCCATCATATTGGCAAAGACGCTTACAAGCCGGGCTTGGAAAATACCACCAGCTTATTGAATGCGCTCCACAATCCTCAAACCAAATACAAAACCGTCCACATTGCCGGAACCAACGGCAAAGGCTCGGTATCGCATATGCTCTCGGCCGTTTTGCAAAAGGCCGGTTACACAACGGGGCTGTACACATCGCCCCATCTGGTCGATTTCCGCGAACGTATCCGTATCAATGGCGAAAAAATACCGGAGCAGTATGTCGTAAACTTTGTAGAAAAGCACGAATCCCTTTTCGAAAAAATACAGCCGTCATTTTTCGAAGCTACCATGACTATGGCATTTGCTTATTTTGCCGACAAGGAGGTAGATGTGGCCATTGTAGAGACGGGCTTGGGCGGAAGGCTCGACAGCACGAATATAATACAGCCGGAACTATCAGTTATAACCAATATAAGTTTTGACCATACACAGCTTCTTGGCGATACCTTAGAAAAGATAGCCGCCGAGAAAGCGGGTATTATAAAACATGCCACCCCTGTGGTAATAGGCGAAAGCCAGCCGGCTACCCGCCCCGTGTTTCGGCGTAAGGCAAAGGAGATGGATGCACCCATCCTGTTTGCCGACGAACTGCTGGCGATAAGATCCGGTAAAACGGAATCGGGCAAATTGCAGGTTACCACTTCCGACAACCGCCGGTTTAGGGTGGGGCTTACGGGAAACTACCAGTTGAAAAACGTAGTTACCACACTGGTTGCCATCGGGCAGTTGCAAAAACAAGGCTTTCATATATCCGCAGCTAATATAGAAGATGGCTTGGCCGATGTAAATAAGATAACCGGGTTGCAAGGGCGTTGGCAAATAGTAAGCGATAGCCCGAAAATTGTTTTAGATACAGGGCACAATGTAGCAGGCATCAGTTGGGTAGCGGAGCAACTGAAAGCAGAACAGTACAACACATTACGCATTGTGGTAGGGATGGTAAACGATAAAGATATAACCGCAGTGCTCTCGTTGCTTCCCCGCAATGCCGTTTATTATTTCACGCAGGCCGATATAGCCCGCGCCCTGCCTGCGGACGACCTGCAGCGCCAAGCCTCCGTATTCGGGCTTAGAGGCGGTTCTTTCAGCTCGGTGAAGATGGCGGTAGAGCAGGCCATCTCAGAATCATCCCCTGCCGATATGGTTTTCGTAGGTGGCAGCAACTTTGTGGTAGGCGAAGCCCTGCCTTATTTCCGTTAATACCTATAAGTACTCCGCTAAACTTGCCCCTTGCTGCCGCACGATTGTATCGTGTGGCTTTCCGGTTCTTTTTTCACCTTACCACGCGAAGGATTCGCGCGGTAGCATGTGCGGTTCTGAGGTATTGATATTGCGGATGTGTTTTACAACGTATGCTGATATAATCATCTGAATAGCCTCTTAAAAACCTTATTTTTGTATTAAACCTTAGTAATAAGGATAATACTGTAATATTTACCTTATTAGCTTATTTATCAGACAGTTTAATAAGCTAATAAGGTTAGGCCTATTAGAGACTATTTATGTTACTAAGGTTGATTTCTGAAAATAAGGTTTCATGCTCAAGATAATCTGCTCATAAAAAAGAACATTGCTACCACCGGCGCAAGTTTAGCGGAGCGCAACTTGTGCCCCCTTGCTGCCGCACGATTGTATCGTGTGGCTTTCCGGTTCTTTTTTCACCTTACCACGCGAAGGATTCGCGCGGTAGCATGTGCGGNACTAAGGTTGATTTCTGAAAATAAGGTTTCATGCTCAAGATAATCTGCTCATAAAAAAGAACATTGCTACCACCGGCGCAAGTTGCGCTCCGCTAAACTTGCGCCAATGATGCGCCAGTGGTGTGGAGCGGCGTTCAAAAAAAAGACTTTCGGGGCATACTCGATAAGAAAAAGGGAACAAAATAACATTCCATTCTTATTTTTTAAGGTATTTTAGCCCTGTTTAGCCCTGTATTTATCCATTTAGTTCCGTTGTATTACAATAATTAACCAATTAGCCTCTGTTAAATCACATATATAAAGGCTTAAAGCATAATTTATAATAAGGTGGGGGTATTGTTTAATATTTTATAGTTAATCTCTTAAAACGGATTTAAACAGGGTAATTAACATAATTTGCTTGGTGCGTGGTATAGTTAGATTTTGTTTTCCCCTGTATTTTATAATGTACTGAACCAAATTTGTTAAATATTTTGCGTAGAATGTAAAAAGCATCTACTTTTGTACCCGTGTGACAAGTGAGAAAATTTTTCTTGTTACTTTATTTTTCGAAAAATAGGGCTAAAAAGATTAAAAAAGCAAATGATGAGTCTTTTCCAAAAAAAGAATAAAGAAATGCATATTATGAGTGTTAAAAGCTTTGTAATGTCGCACTATTTATTAGAGAGAGAGAGAGAGAGAGAGAGAGAGAGAGAGAGAGAGAGAGAGAGAGTACAGGCCTCACTCTGAGACTTTTATTAATACTATATGGGGATATTATCCCTTTTTTAGCCAAAAAACTTACGACTTTAAAATTTGTCCGGAGGGAAAAAACCGTTTTTCCTTTCAGGATTTTCGCATATACCGCTGTCGATATTTTCAAAATACCGGCAGCGGTATTGTTTTTTGTTTTCTATTCAGATTTAATGAATGTTGGTTATGTCTGGCCACGTTGCTGTTCACAGCGTGGTTCGGGAAGAATAGCATCAAGGCGTCCGGTGTATAGGATTTGTTAGGTCCTTATCGTACGCCTTTGCTGTTTTTTCACCATTAGCCTTTTTGGGGCTTGTTTGCAGTATTGTATAGTTGAGTGTAAGTGTTTGAAACATATTAAGTTATATCTATTTGTTTACCCGTATCCGTATGGCGGCTTTGAGTCCGCTTTACGGATAAAAGGAAGTGATTATTGCTGCTTTTCAAGCAGGACACGGACTGCAATTTCCGACACGTCGGAATGTAACATCCGCGCCAGTGGGGATACGCTACTTCCCCTCGTTTGCCTGACTGGCGCAAGTTTAGCGTAGCGCAACTTGTGCCGAAAACAAATGCAGTTTAAAACTGCGAAAAAATATAGTCACAAGTCACAGACTTGCGCCAAATAAAGTATTTTAAAAATAAGAATGACAGATAACACTTGTAGGGGCGAAACATCTTTCGCCCGATAAAGAAAAGTGAATAAAAAAAGAAGAAAGAACGTGAATGAATAGTAATATAACAATCAGAAGTAACTCAACCCCTCTCCTCAAGGAGAGGGGCAGGGGGTGAGGTGAATACCCCCCCCTCCCTCTCGTTTGCAAACGAGAGGGAGGGGCAAGAATATTACCCGTAAATCGGACTCGAAGCCGCTAAATGGGACGGGAGAAAAAAGGATTTCGTATAATAAATAATTTAAAAATATTTTAGGTTTTTCGTGTTTTTCTGTTGCAACAAAAACATGGAGATATAAAATATTCGGGTTAATAATAAAAATTATAAAAGTTTATAAACCAATCAATTAAAAAACAAATTTTATGAACAGAAGACAGATTTTAGTGCAAACACTATTGGTGTTTGTTATGTTATTGTTGCCATTAAGCATTGTTAATGCTCAGGTAACTATTGGAGCCGACCAAGAGCCTCAATCTTACTCGTTGTTGGAGCTGAATACTACAACGGTAAAGGGTGGGATTCAGTTGCCGAAACTGACAACTGCCGAGCGTGACGCGCTTTTGAGCAGCAAAACCGCTGCTGAAAAAACAGCAGCTAAGGGTTTAACTATTTACAATACTGTTACTAATTGTATTGACACATGGAACGGTACTGCTTGGGTATCCGATTGTAGTGGTGGTAGCGACAATTTAGTTATTACTACTCAGCCTCGTGCTTTCAATTGGCGTGAAACTGCGACAGCAGGTAGCATGTCGGGTATTGGTGGCGAATCGGCTACTATCAGCGTATCGGCTACCGGAATAGCTCCTCTTGCTTACCAATGGTACGAAATCACTGCTAATCAGAATGCTGCTCCTGCTCCTATAACCGGTGAAACAGCAGCAACTTTTACTCCCGACTTATCTGCTTTGGGAATGCGCCGTTACTATTGCCAAGTTACCGATGCTAACGGCAACAGTATAAACAGTGATATAGCCGAAGTAGCAGTAGGATGTGGTGCTAAAACCGTAAGTGGTGGTTGGAGTAAATTTATGTGTTACAATTTAGGTGCAACCAACCAAAGTATTACTGCTCAAAAAGCAGTATCTAGCCCTGTGTTTTCTTATCCTGATACAAAAAACACTCATTCCGCTGTTTACGGCGACTTATACCAATGGGGTCGTACAACTGATGGTCACGAAAAACGTGCAAGTACGACTTCAACTACAACAGCTCCGGTTACTGGTCTGACAGCAGGAACAAATACGTTCCTTAAAATTACTTCTTACCCTTACAATTGGACATCAGCTCCTACCGCTGACCTTAACTGGCGTAACCAAAAAAATGGTACTTACGACCCATGTCCTGCCGGCTGGCGCGTTCCTGCTCAGGGCGAATGGAGTGATATTTTCCGTGGCGGTTCAGCTCCCGGTGCTTCTGGTACTGCTGTAGCTAACACTTGGTCTTGGTATTCTACAGGCGGAACAAACGGTTACGAGATCAAACCTGATGGCGAGACCACTACTTTATTTTTGCCCGCCGCCGGCTACCGCGAGCGCTCTAATGGCGAGCTCTACAGCGTAGGTTCCGGCGGACGATACTGGAGTGGTAGCCTTAGCAGTGTGTACTCGCTCTACCTGCTCTTTGATGGTAGTAACGTGTACCCTGCGTACATTACGTACCGTTCGCTCGGCTTAAGTGTACGGTGTATCTCAGAATTATAAATCCGACTATTTGTCCATTCGTCTATTTTTTCCCCGTCAGGCTTGATAAAGTCTGGCGGGGGGGCGGCGATAGCCGCTCGCGGCGATTTTTTTTTACAGCTACAAAAAAGTAGCTGTAAAAAAATTAGCCACAAAATTAAATGCCGGATTTTAAAATTTAGACAACTTCTAGATAAAAATCTTTATTTTCCCTCCGAATTTTCCTTCTTTTGCTAAGAAATCCGGCAAAGCAAGGTTTAAAAATGTGCTGATTATTTGATTCGTTGAAAATAATTTCTATCTCGTAGCTGTTAACAATTAACTGATGGTTAACGTTATAAAACGAGATTAATCGGTGTGCAATTATTTTTTTTAAATAATACATACTATTGTTAAAAATATTTTTATATTTGTGGTGTTGTTATTTCAAGGTGGAATATACGCATACACATTGAATAAAAATGTTTTTAACTATGAAAGTGTACGATAAACTAAAAAGAGAAGATGGGAAATCTGTGTTTCTGTATAAAGAAGGCGCATTTTGGGTAGCTTATGAGCAAAGCGCGTTTGCCTTATCGAATCACAAAAGACTAAAAGCAACTAAGAAACATATAAAAGCAGTGGGCGGCGAAGTGATTTCAGTAGGCTTCCCACCATCAGTGTTAGATTTTTTTCAAGACCACTTAGGATTTCCTGTCGCGTTGGATGAAAGTTGCATACAATTTCATCTGACAGCCCCTGTCGACAGCAATTTGTTTGAGAGCTGGAAAAACGATACTCCTTTGTCCGTACCTCAGGCCACTACTAAAAATACCCCGAAACAAGAACTGAAAGAACCTGAGAGGGTTGCTGATGCCGAGAGCGGGTACTCTATCCTCAACCACATACGTACCTATCCGCTGGGCGAGCGAAGCCCAATCGAGACAATGCTTTTTGTGAAAGAACTGAAAGAGCGGGTAGAGTTATTGCTGGGTTGAAAAAAATGTTTTGATTATTTTTATAAATTTCACTAAGCCTGTTGTTGTTAGTATAATTTAATGAAACGAAAAGGTTAATGAAAATAAAGCGTTGCCTTGCCGTTGTGTTATAAAAATAATAAAACCCTTCCTTCCGCCCCTCTCAAGCAAAATAAAAACAGATAATCAGTATTATGGCTACTTACGAAAATTTACCCGTATATAAAGTTAGTTACGACCTGTTGCTGCTCCTTTTCAAATCGAGTAAGCATATGCAACGCGACTACCGCTATACTCTTGGCGAATCAATGAAAAAAGAATTGATGACTTTGTTGCAGAATATCTACCGAGCCAACTGTGCCACCCACAAAAAAGAGTTGCTTGCCACAGCCCGCGAAAATGTAGAAGTGATACGCTTGCAGTTTCGATTGTGCAACGACCTGAACCAGTTTCCACTACGCGATTTTGTACGTGCCAATGAATATATCGAAAGCCTGAGTAAGCAGCTTACAGCTTGGGAGCGCAGTGTAAAGCAATAAAAACGAGGATGGCGACGTACATGAAACGCATAAAGGTTTACCATACAAAACGAGAGTCCCCTTGGGTTGCCTTGTGCGGCTTAACGGGAGAGTGTTTGTTAAATTCAGCAGGCTGCCTGTTGCTTGTTTTTTATTATAGCAATGGGTTACGACATAAATGTTTGCTTTTTTTGCCCGCCGCCGGCTCTCGCAATCACGGTAATGGCGAGCTCTACAACGTAGGTTCCGGCGGACGATACTGGAGTGGTAGTATTAGCAGTGTGTACTCGTTCAACCTGAACTTCAATGGTAGTAATGTGTACCCCGCGAACGTTGAGCTACGTTCGTACGGCTTCAGTGTACGGTGTATCTCAGCACTTAACGGTAAACCTGTCTGTTTGTTCCTGTGTTTTGCCTCTATTGGCAGATATGGGAACAAATTTATTTGCTTATACACTGAGGTTTCAAATGCCTGCGCAAAGCAGCTTGTGAGCCAACACCGTCGGCGTATCGGGAGTGTAAATGTTACAACAAACATTAATCATAAAGTTTACCATACAAAACGGGAGTCCCTTTGGGTTGTTTCAAATGATTTAATGGGAGAGAGTTTGTTAAATTCAGCAAGCTGCCTGTTGCCCGCCTTCGGGCATTGGCAACGGGTTACGACATAAATGCTTGCTTATTTTTGCCCGCCGCCGGCAACCGCGAGCGCTCTAATGGCGAGCTCTACAACGTAGGTTCCGGCGGACGATACTGGAGTGGTAGCCTTAGCAGTGTGTACTCGCTCTACCTGAACTTTGATGGTAGTAACGTGTACCCTGCGAACATAACGAACCGTTCGAACGGCTTAAGTGTACGGTGTATCTCAGCACTTAACGGTGAACTTTATTTATTTGTTCTTGTGCTTCGGAGAGAGTTTCATGGCACAGGAACAAATTTATTTATCCGGAACATGAACTTTGATACATGAAAAATACTAATCATAAGGTTTACTATACAAAACGGGAGTCTCATTGGGTCGTTTCAAATGATTTAATGGGAGGGTGTTTGTTAAATTCAGCAAACTACCTGTTGCCTCCTTCGGGTACCGGCATCGGGTTACGACATAAATGTTTGCTTCTTTTGCCCGCCGCCGGCAACCGCAACAACTATAATGGCGAGCTCTACAACGTAGGTACTGCAGGCCTTTACTGGAGTGGTAGCCTTAGCAGTGTGTACTCGCTCTACCTGTACTTTGATGGTAGTAACGTGTACCCTGCGAACATTAGCTACCGTGCGAACGGCCGCAGTGTACGGTGTATCTCAGCACTTAACGGTAAACTTTCTTATTTACTCTTGTGCTATATGATACTTTATAGCATAGGAGTAAATTTATTTATCCGGTACACGTACTTTGTACTCAAAAGCATTAATCATAAAGTTCATTATACAAAACGGGAGTCCCCTTGGGTTGCCTTGTGTAGCTTAATGGGAGAGTGTTTGTTAAATTCAGCAGGCTGCCTGTTGCCTCCTTCGGGCATTGGTAACGGGTTACGACATAAATGTTTGCTTCTTTTGCCCGCCGCCGGCTATCGCGACCGTGGTAATGGCGAGCTCTACCAGGTAGGTTCTTACGGCCGTTACTGGAGTGGTAGCCTTAGCAGTGTGTATTCGCTCGACTTGGCCTTCAATGGTAGTAATAACGTGTACCCTGCGAACATTGACAACCGTGGGAACGGCTTCAGTGTACGGTGTATCTCAGCACTTAACGGTAAACTTTCTTATTTACTCTTGTGCTATATGATACTTTATAGCATAGGAGTAAATTTATTTATCCGGTACACGTACTTTGTACTCAAAAGCATTAATCATAAAGTTCATTATACAAAACGGGAGTCCCCTTGGGTTGCCTTGTGTAGCTTAACGGGAGAGTGTTTGTTAAATTCAGCAAACTGCCTGTTGCCCCCTTCGGGTATCGGCATCGGGTTACGTCATAAATGTTTGCTCTTTTTGCCCGCCGCCGGCTATCGCGCCAACAGTAATGGCGAGCTCTACAGCGTAGGTTCTAACGGCAACTACTGGAGTGGTAGCGTTTACAGTTATACCTCGTTCAACCTGAACATCAATGGTAGTAACGTGTACCCTGCGAACATTAACAACCGTTCGAACGGCTTCAGTGTACGGTGTATCTCAGTACTTAACGATGAACTTTATTGTTTGCTCCTGTGCTATATAATGTATCATAGCACAGGAGTAATTTTATTCAGGATTACAGGCTTTATATATACTAATACTAATCATAAGATTTATTATACAAAACGAGAGTCTCATTGGGTTGCCTTGTGCAGCTTAATGGGAGAGTGTTTGTTAAATTCAGCAAGCTGCCTGTTGCCTCCTTCGGGTATCAGCATCGGGTTACGACATAAATGTTTGCTTTTTTTGCCCGCCGCCGGCCTTCGCAACAACAGTAATGGCGAGCTCTACTACGTAGGTTCTAACGGCTATTACTGGAGTGGTAGCCTTAGCAGTGATTACTCGCTCAGCCTGAACATCAATGGTAGTAACGTGTACCCTGCGACCATCAACAACCGTGCGAACGGCTTCAGTGTACGGTGTATCTCAGCACTTAACGATAAATCTTATACTCTGTTCCTGTGCCGTGTGTTGTATCATAGCACAGGAACGGTTAGTCTGTTTGTTTTATACAATAGTATATATATAATGGTGATATAGGTGGTGGTTATAGTAAAAATGTAGTGGGAGTTTAATTTATTGAAATATCTTTCCGGTATTAAGCAACCAAAACGGGAATAGATTATCGTATGGGTTTTATTTTACTTATAACTGTATCTTTTTAAAAAAATATCGTGTATTTAAATTATAAGGTTTATCAGACAAAACGAGAGTCTCATTGGGTTGTTTCAGATGATTTAATGGGAGAGAGTTTGTTAAATTCAGCAAGCTGCCTGTTGCCTCCTTCGGGTACCGGCATCGGGTTACGACATAAATGTTTGCTCTTTTTGCCCGCCGCCGGCTATCGCAACAACAGTAATGGCGAGCTCTACAACGTAGGTGCTAACGGCAACTATTGGAGTGGTAGCCTTAGCAGCGTGTACTCGCTCAACTTGGCCTTCAATGGTAGTGACGTGTACCCTGCGAACATTAACGGCCGTGCGAACGGCTTCAGTGTACGGTGTATCTCAGCACTTAACGATAAATCTTATACTCTGTTCCTGTGCCGTGTGTTGTATCATAGCACAGGAACAATTAGTATGTTTGTTTTATACAATAGTATGTATGTAATGGTGATATGGGCACTTGTGCTTATGGTAAGAATAGGGCGGGAGTTTAGAACCTGTTTGAATTTTTCACAAAGAAATTATTGTGGATTTTAAAAATTGAATGTGTTTTATTTTTTTTTTGTAAAACTATATCTTTTAATAAAAATATCGTGTATTTAAATTATAAGGTTTATCAGACAAAACGGGAGTCTCATTGGGTTGTTTCAAATGATTTAATGGGAGAGAGTTTGTTAAATTCAGCAAGCTGCCTGTTGCCNTTTTTGCCCGCCGCCGGCCTTCGCAGCAACAGTAATGGCGAGCTCTACAACGTAGGTGCTAACGGCAACTATTGGAGTGGTAGCCTTAGCAGTGTGTACTCGTACAACTTGGCCTTCAATGGTAGTGACGTGTACCCTGCGAACAATAACGGCCGTGCGAACGGCTTCAGTGTACGGTGTATCTCAGCACTTAACGGTAAACCTTGTTATTTATTCCTGTGTTCCGTATATACCTGCGGGCACAGGGATAAATTTGTTTTCAGTAAAAATTAAGAAAGTGTATTTATGGAAAATGAAAATAACTTGATGCTGGATTTGTTTCAGGCCTACTATGATGCCCGCAAGAATAAACGAAACACAATAAACCAGTTGCAGTTCGAAATTAATTATGAATCGAATCTGTTTGCCCTGCACGACCAGATTGTAAACCGGAATTATGAGATAGCACCCAGTATTTGTTTTATGGTAGATAAGCCCGTAAAGCGTGAGATATTTGCCGCCGATTTCAGAGACAGGGTGATACATCACCTGATATATAATTATTTGAGTCCTTTTTTCGAAGAAGTATTCATTGCCGATAGTTACAGTTGTCGCAAAGAGAAAGGAACCCATTATGGTATCAGGCGATTGCAGCACTTTATAAAAGAGTGTAGCCACGATTACACACGCGATTGCTATATCATGAAACTGGATATTCAGGGGTATTTTATGAATATCAACCGCGGTATCATGTCATCAATATTAGAGAAGTTTATACTACAGCTTGACGGGAATAAAATAAATTTCGACAGGGATATGGTTTTGTATCTGGTGGCTTGTGTGTTGGACGATAACCCGATACACAGGTGTAAAATACGGGGGAGTAAAAAGGACTGGGTAGGGCTACCGGCGTCGAAAAGCCTTTTTTCTACGCCCGAAGATTGTGGCTTGCCTATCGGTAATCTTACCTCACAGCTATTCAGCAATGTGTATTTGCACGAGCTGGATATTTATGTGAAAAAAGTATTGGGCGTGGAATACTATGGAAGATATGTTGACGATTTTGTTATGATACATCCCGACCCTGAGTATCTGAAAAATGTGAAAAAGATATTGGATGATTTTTTGTGGGAAAATCTAAAACTGAAAATCCATCCTAATAAGATTTACCTGCAACATTTCTCGAAAGGAGTGAAGTTTCTTGGTGCGGTGGTGAAGCCACACCGTGTGTATATAACCAACCGTACGAAAGCCAATTTTATACAGTGTATCAACAAATGGGATAAGTTTCTGCAAAACGAAGTGCCTGCAAAAAAAGATTTGGAAAATATGCAGACTGCAATAAACTCATATTTAGGCCTTATGTGCCACTACCGTACTTATAATATAAGAAAAAAAGTAATGCTTAACGAGAAAAGACCTTTACAGATATATAAATATGGCTATCTGCAAATAAAACCTTACGGAAAGATGAAATACTGTTTGTTCCCGCAAAAAAAGAAACTCAAAAAAATAGAATTAGCTGATTAAAAATCTTTATACGCCACTCTTGTTTTGTATAAATAAAATTGCTATATTTGCACGCTCATTTTCGAATAAGGTACAACTAAGAAGCAATGCCCGCAAAGGCAACTCACCTTACCGATATAACTTAGAAATTGTATAAATATAATGTACGCAATTGTAGAGATTTTAGGACAACAGTTTAAGGTAGAAGCCGGAAAAAAACTGTATATCCACCGCATGGCAGAAGCCGACAGAGGTTCTCAGGTAGAATTTGAAAAAGTATTATTGGTTGACAACGACGGAAAAGTAACCGTAGGCGCTCCTGTAGTAGAAGGTGCAAAAGTGGTTTGCGAAGTAGTATCACACGTGAGAGGTGAGAAAGTTCTTGTGTTTCACAAGAAACGCCGTAAAGGTTATCGCAAAATGAACGGTCACCGTCAGGATTTAACCGAATTGTTAATAAAAGAAATAGTAGCTTAACCGATAAAAATTAAAAGAAAATGGCACATAAGAAAGGTGTAGGTAGTTCGAAGAACGGTCGTGAATCGGAAAGTAAGCGACTTGGAGTAAAAATATATGGTGGTCAGTTTGCAAAAGCTGGTAACATTGTAGTTCGTCAGCGTGGTACAGTTCATCATCCGGGACAAAACATCGGAATTGGTAAAGACCATACTTTGTTTGCATTGATTGACGGAACTGTAGAATTCAGAAAAAGAAAAGACAATAAGTCTTACGTTTCTATTAAACCTATCGAAGCTAACTAAGAAACAGAGCTTCGTAATATAAAATACGAAATCTCCTGTTATTTTACTAATATGTAAAATTGCGGGAGATTTTTTTATTCAGGTTTTCTATGTCCGATTAAAAGTGGTAAATTTGCCCATTCTGAAAAAAATAACCGACTGATAGGGTTAATATCGTATTTTGGTTTTTAGTTTTCAGAAAATAAGACTTGTACTTCGTAGCTAATAACTTGTAACTACTTAATATGCTTACATTAAAATACATTACAGAAAATACAGAAGATGTTATCAGGCGTTTGTCTAAAAAACATTTTGACGGAACGGCTATTGTAGCTCAGGTGTTGGAGTTGGATGCTTTGCGAAAAAGCACACAAAACCAGTTGGATAATATATCGGCCGAGATGAATGCTATTTCTAAAGAAATAGGCAAACTGTTTCAACAAGGGAAACAGGAAGAAGCTAATGAGGCAAAAGCGAAAACATCCGAATTGAAAGATTCGATAAAATTGTTGGGCGACCAACTGAATGATGTTGAGCAGAAACTTCAGGAACTTTTGGTGCAAATTCCGAATCTTCCTCACGAGAGTGTTCCCGAAGGGAAGCATGCCGAAGATAACCTTATTGAAAAAGAAGGTGGTAAAGTTCCGCAACTATCATCTGATGCTTTGCCTCATTGGGAACTGGCAAAGAAGTACGATTTAATTGATTTTGAGCTTGGGGTTAAGATAACAGGAGCCGGATTTCCTGTATATAAAGGTAAAGGCGCACGCTTGCAAAGGGCATTAATCAGTTTCTTCCTGGATAGCGCACGTGATGCAGGTTATCTTGAAATTCAACCTCCTTATTTGGTGAACTCGGCTTCGGGTTACGGTACAGGACAGCTACCGGATAAGGAAGGACAAATGTATCATTGTACCGAGGATGACTTGTATCTGATTCCGACAGCCGAAGTGCCTGTAACGAATATCTATCGTGATGTAATTCTGAATGAAAAAGACTTGCCAATAAAAAATACGGCTTATTCGGCTTGTTTTCGTCGTGAGGCAGGGTCGTATGGTAAGGATGTACGTGGATTGAATCGCCTTCATCAGTTTGATAAAGTGGAGATTGTAAGGATAGACAAGCCGGAACATTCATATGAGTCGCTGAAAGAAATGGTAGATTATGTTCAGACTTTGGTTGAAAAACTGGAGCTTCCGTGGCGTATTCTTCGTTTGTGTGGTGGCGATATGAGCTTCACTTCGGCGCTTACTTTCGATTTTGAAGTTTACTCGGCAGCACAGCAACGCTGGCTCGAAGTAAGTTCGGTATCAAATTTTGAAAGCTATCAGGCAAACCGTCTCAAATGCCGTTATAAAGATGGAGATAAAAAGACACAACTTTGCCATACCTTGAATGGAAGCGCGCTGGCCTTGCCTCGTATTTTGGCTGCCTTGCTTGAGAATAATCAAACAGCGGAGGGAATCCGTATTCCTAAAGCTTTGGTACCTTATACCGGTTTCGAAATTATAGATTAAGATTTAAACATACCGTGATATATAAAAACATCCCCAAGTCAACTCTGATTTGGGGATGTTTTTATTTGCTCTTATTTATATGTGTTTTATTGTCGTTTCAGTACAAAGGCTGTACGTGCAGGTATATAAAGCCTTAGCCATTCTTTTTCAACCAGGGTTTTTGGTTCGGGTTGGGTGAAATGAATAGTGTCTTCGTCAATCAGGCCAAAACCGTCGAAAACAGGATTGTCTGTATTCAGAACAATTTTATATGCTCCGGGGTCGGCAAGTATGCCGTAATCGGAGTAGGAGTTTACACCACTAAAATTGAATACAAATACAAGGTCGCCGCGTTGGTAAGCCAATACCTGGTCTCCTTCTTTATCCCAGAGCTGCTGAATAGGTACGAGGTTGAAATGGCTGACCGAGTTGATGAGTTTCATCATAGAATGGTCAAACTTGTTAAGTCCATAATAAAGGTAATTCGGGTTGTCAGCCAATTCCCATTGGCGACGTGCATATTTGTGCGACCATCCATTACCTTCGCGTGGAAAATCAATCCATTCGGGGTGCCCAAATTCATTTCCCATAAAGTTGAGATACCCACCATTCATTGTGGTAGATGTGATTAGGCGTATCATCTTATGCAGCGCAACTCCTCTGTCTACCAGCAAGGTATTATCTCCTTTTTGCATATGCCAATACATATCGGCATCGATAAGGCGGAAGATAATAGTTTTGTCGCCCACTAAAGCCTGGTCATGACTTTCGGCATAGCTGATAGTTTTTTCTTCGGCTCTCCGGTTGGTCAGCTCCCAATATATATGTCCTACTTTCCAGTTCTCGTCCTTAGTTTCTTTTATATATTTTATCCAGAAATCAGGTATTCCCATAGCCAGGCGGTAATCGAATCCTATTCCGCCGTCTTCTATTTTATTGGCTAAACCGGGCATTCCGCTCATTTCTTCGGCTACGGTAATTGCATTGGGATTTACCTGATGAATCATCTTGTTGGCAAGGGTAAGGTAGCAAATAGCATCCCCATCCTGATTCATGTTGTAATACGACTCGTAACCGGTGAAATCTTCTCCTAATCCGTGGCTCCGGTAAAGCATGGAAGTAACGCCATCGAAACGGAATCCATCAAATTTATATTCTTCGAGCCAGAACTTGCAGTTGGATAACAGGAAGTGGATTACTGCCGGCTTTGCATAGTCAAATAGCAGTGAGTCCCAAGCCGGATGCTCGCGCCTGTCGCCTCCATGAAAGTACTGGTAAGGTGTACCATCAAACCGTCCCAGTCCTTCTGTTTCGTTTTTTACAGCATGGGAGTGGACTAAGTCCATAATGACGGAAATTCCCATATCATGAGCTTCATCAATGAGACGCTTCAAATCTTCAGGCGTTCCGAAACGTGAGGATGCTGCAAAGAAACTGGACACGTGATATCCGAAAGAGCCGTAATACGGATGCTCTTGTATTGCCATTAACTGGATGCAATTATATCCGCCTTCGGCAATGCGTGGTAGTACATTTTTTCGAAATTCTTCGTATGATGCTACTTTTTCCTCGTTACTGGACATTCCGATATGACATTCGTAAATCAGCAGGGGGTCTTTGGATGGAGTGAATTTTGGATGTTTGAAAGTGTAAGGCTTAATAGGGTCCCAAACCTGTGCGCTGAAGATTTTTGTGTTCTCATCCTGTACTACGCGGGTTGCCCATGCGGGGATGCGTTCGCCTGCTCCTCCCTGCCATTCTACGTACAGTTTAAAATACTGCCCATGAGCCATGGCATAATGGGGCAAACGAATTTCCCAAACACCTTCAGTAAGTTTCTTTAGTGCGTAGTCTTGTTGTTGTTTCCATCCATTGAAATCGCCAATCAGATATATAGCCGTAGCATTAGGAGCCCATTCTCTGAATACCCATCCTTCAGATGTTTTATGCAAGCCAAAATACATATATCCTGTGGCAAAGTCGGATAAATTTTGCCGTCCTCCCGTTAACTTATCTTCCATATACTTATAATATTCGTATCTTCCATAAATGGCATCGGCATATGGTTTTAAATAAGGGTCGTTTTGTACTATTGGGAGAATTTCCATAAAACTTTATTTAGTTGATTTCTCTAAATTAATAATTCAGATATAAATTGAGTTTAAGAAACTGTTTAAATTTACCATAAACAATATAATTATCTTTCAATTCCCTTTTTCGCAATAAATTATTCCCTTTTTTGTAAAATTCCGTCTTCTATTTTGTTCATTTAGCCCGCTAAAATCACAAAACGAATCCGAAATTTTTCTAAAAAATCATCATAATTTATTTTGCGAGCTAAATTTAAACAATTTCTTAATCATTCGGAAAGGTTTTCTAAATTTCCTATCAGTATTTCACTTTTACGATGATTTTGCGGTAAGTGCCTTCTGAAATACCCGGTTGATGCCCGTCCTGAGGGAAAAATATCGCAAATTCATAGGGTTGCACAAGGATAAAATTTGATGCTTTGTCGGCAAAGAATGTTATATCTTTTTCAGCATTGTATGGGCTTGTTTCGTTTTTAAGTTTGCTCGCGGCAATCCATCCCATTGTTTCGGCTTTGCCTACGGGCACTTGTATGTCTATATACTCGTTATGAGTTTCCATTTTTGCCTCATCGGCAGTTTTGCCTGTAATATCAACTACATTCACAAATAAATCACTTCCTTGCAATTCTATTTTTCCTGCAGGCAATTTTGAAAGGTCTTCGTTTCGTAAAAAATCAAAAGCTTTTTTCAACAGCGGATGTACTGATTCGTACAATGCAGCATTTTCTAATGTATCTAAAATCATATCTTTTTATTTTTTTATGTGTCTTAATTAAGTTTTCTAAGTATCATCTGTCTTATTTTCGATTATCAGATAATATCAGTTAACCTGTCTTGATTCCTGCTTCTTAGCTCTAAAATCTTTCTTGTAACTATTAAATTACTTCGTCTACCGTATAGTTTAAGAAGTGGTTGAACGGATAACCCGCCTTAAAAATATCCACTATTTGAGGAACCGGATTTTCTGCTTTCAGTATTTTATCACCCAAATAATAATCTACAAGATAGTGTTTTAATTTTAATAATTCAGCTTGTGGAAAATCTTTTGGAAATTCGCGGGGTACTGTTTTCAATTTATCCGCCTGGTAAAAGTTTTTGAAGTATTTGGAAAACTTAACATCTGAGCGGATTTCGTCCAGTTCCTCTATATTGTCGTATATGCTTTGGCGCAATGCTTTCAGTAAATTGGGTTGCGGAGCCCAGATGCCAACAGATATAAATGGGCTGTCGGGGTCTAAATGCAGGTAATAACCACCGCGAATGCTTTTTCTTCCACCGGCAGCAATGTATGTTCCCATATATGTTTTGTAGGGTGTTTTGTCGTGCGAGAAACGTATATCGCGGTAAATTCGGAATATACATTCTTTAGGCGTTACGTTTTTAATTTCATCATCGAATTTTGATATTTCTTCGATTAATGATGCTGTAAGTTCTTCGAATTGCAAACGGACGGTATTGTACCATTCTTTGTTTTCCTGAAACCACTCACGATTATTGTTTTCTTTGAGTTGGCTTACAAATTGCAGTATATCTTGGAGTAATGGCATACATTTAATTTTACAGATATAGTAAAAAAACGGATGCAAAATCAAACTTGTTTGTATGGCTTATAGAAAATGCATCCTATATTATGCAAATATAATCATATTTGGAACAAAAAATATGTTATTCAACAGTTTTTTTGTTATTTATCTGAAAACACAAAGGTATTGGGGTTCAGGCCGATTTGTTCAATGGTGTACCGTAGCTTTCCTTCTTTGCTGAAACAAAACACATCGCCATCTTCCATATAATTTCGGGCATCGCTCAAAAATACATCTCCTGTAAAAGGATGTACATATATGCCAAAAGGCTTTTTTAATGTAGTACCGTCGCTAATAAACTGCTCGGATACGACTTTTTCCGAACCACAGTCGAATGTTTTTATCCAGTAGGTTTCGTGTTCGTAATCAAAATTGTACATATAGGCAGTATCATTGTGTATAGTCAAATTTACGGCAGACAAATCAGGGAAAGATTCGGCTAACTCATCTGTATTGCTGTTTATACGATGCAGGATAGCTTTTATATTGGCATTATTCCCTCTCGACACTACGTATACATCTCCTTCACTATCGGCTACAATATGATGCGGATTGATTCCTACTTCAATTTTTTTGATGTGTTGGAAACTTTCAATGTCAATAACAGATACGGTGTTATCATAATATAGTCCGTTTCCTGCCGTAGCATCCAATCCTCCCGAATTTGATACGTATAGTTTATTGTTTGCTACTGTTATTCCATCAGGGTTGCGTCCACAAAGAACAGTAGCTTCTACTTCAAACGTTTTGGTGTCGATTCGTGAAACCGTTCCGTCGAAAGAGCAAACGTATGCTTTGTCTTGGTGGAAAACGATATTACGGGGTTGGCGGGCGGTTTTAGTGCCGTTTTCTTCGCCGAACATTGGTATTTGCCGGATAGATTTTCCGGTAGATGCGTCTATCACTTCTATTTGCGAAGATATATTCACCACTATCCATAGTTGATTATTGAACAGTTTCATATCGTTAGCGGTATCTCCCAAATCGCGATTATTCTTTCCCACTTCTTTGAAAAAATCAGGATAGAGCGTATGTACATCGTAATCAATACAAGCCAGTTTGCTATTATTGTAATTAAACAGCCCCTCGCAAAGTACAAACATTCGCCCCCAGTCGTTGCCGGTATCCGGTAGTTCGGCGGGGTTGTCTGTATCGTGCATATCATTACAGGCAACGAACAGAAAGGGAGAGAAGAGCATAAATAAGCAGATATATAAATTTGCTAAGGTATAGTTATAGAATAATTTGATTTTCATAATAACCCTCTCAAGATTATATTGTGAAGTAATACATTGTTCTTGCAGATTTCAAATCCGCTATTAATATATCATCGGATTATAAATCGGATGAGACAAAATATAAGACTTGTAGCTTGTAGCTAATTACTTGTAGCTACTATATTACCCCGCCCAGCCTTCTCTATCGAGGTTACGGTAGTTTATGGCTTCGGCAACGTGTTCGGAATGTATTTTTTCCGACTCATCCAAATCGGCAATCGTACGCGAAACTTTAAGAATACGGTCGTAAGCACGGGCAGACAGGTTTAAACGTTGCATGGCGTTCTTCAACAACTCCGAACTGGCTTTATCCGGATTTGCATATTCCCGTTGTAGTTTTGACGACATTTGAGCGTTACAATGCACGCCTTCGATTTCGCTGAAACGGTTTTCCTGTATCTTCCGTGCTTTCATTACACGCTGGCGAACTACCTCGCTGCTTTCCGATTGTCGCATTTCCGACAGTTTTTCGAACGGCACAGGGGTGATTTCGATATGAATATCTATCCTGTCCAATAATGGGCCCGAAATACGGTTCAGGTATTTTTGAACTACTCCGGGCGAGCATACACAATTTTTATCAGGATGATTATAGTAGCCACACGGGCAAGGATTCATAGACGCTACAAGCATAAAGCTAGCCGGATAATCAATGGCAAATTTAGCGCGCGATACACTTATTTTTCGGTCTTCTAAAGGTTGGCGCATTACTTCGAGCACTGTCCGTTTAAATTCGGGCAGTTCGTCGAGGAATAAAACACCGTTGTGTGCAAGCGATATTTCACCCGGTTGGGGGAATGTGCCTCCACCAACCAATGCTACATCCGAAATAGTATGATGGGGACTGCGGAAAGGGCGTTGCGAAATGAGCGAGGTATTATTATCTACTTTTCCGGCAACGGAGTGTATTTTGGTTGTTTCCAATGCCTCGTGTAGAGTAAGTGGGGGTAGGATAGTAGGAATACGTTTTGCCAGCATTGACTTCCCTGCTCCCGGAGGGCCTATCATAATAATATTATGTCCGCCTGCGGCAGCTACTTCAAGCGCACGTTTTACATTTTCCTGTCCTTTTACATCGGCAAAGTCAAAGTCGGTCAGGCTTTGGCTTGCAAAAAACTCATCCCGGGTATTTACTATAGTAGGCTCAAGCTCTCTCGTTCCATCGAAAAATTCCAGAACTTCAGTTATATTCTCAGCTCCTATCACATCCAGATTGTTGACAACGGCGGCTTCACGGGCATTTTGCTTAGGTAGTATGAAGCCTTTGAAACCCTCCTCCCGTGCTTTTATCGCGATGGGGAGTACGCCTTTTATGGGGCGAAGCCCACCATCAAGCGACAATTCGCCCATAATGAGGTATTGCTCCAATTTGTCTGCATTGATTTTTTCGTCGGCAGCCATAATGCCTACGGCAATGGGAAGGTCGTAAGCAGAGCCTTCTTTCTTTATGTCGGCCGGAGCCATGTTTATTACAATCTGTTTACGGGGGAGTTTATATCCGGTATAGTCCAGTGCCGATGCTATGCGTTCGTGGCTTTCGCGTACGGCGTTGTCCGGAAGCCCTACGTGCAGAAAACGGATGCCTTGGCTTACGTTTACTTCTATTGTAATGATGGTGGCATCTATCCCCTGAACTGCGGCTCCGAATGTTTTTACTAACATATATTTAAGTAGTTACAAGAAATTAGTTACAAGTTTCATTGAGTGGAATTTAACAACGAAAAATGTAATGTTTGTTTTATTAGGTACTTAGGTGCAAAAGTATCTTGTGAATTTTGTCAGGAAGCAAAGATAAATAATCATTCAGAAATGAGCAATAAACAAATGCAAGCTATAGTACCCGTTCTTCGTTTATTATTTGCAGGTGTTTGCTTTGAATATTTTCGTGCGTAGCCCATATTGTAATGGGGTGAAAAGCGTCAACCCACATTAGAATAAAATCAGTCGTTTGTTTCTTTAGTTCATCATCAAGCCCCGTGAGAGGTTCGTCTAATAATAGTACGTCGGCTTGTGCAGCAAGGGCACGTGCCAGATTAACCCGTTGTTGCTGGCCACCGCTAAGTTGGTGCGGATATTTATTTGCATGCTCCGACAATGAGAGTGCATTGAGCAAATACTCTGATATATTACTTGCATCCTGCTTTGCTGATTTTCTGTCGAAAATATAGCAAATATTTTCTTGTACCGTAAGCCAAGGGATAAGCCGTATATCCTGAAACGAGTAGGAGAGGCGGTATGATTCAGGATAACTTATCTCTCCGCTGTATTCCTTATCAAGTCCGGCAATCATTCTTAATAAGGTGGTTTTTCCCCTGCCCGATTCTCCTTTTATGCAATACACGGGATTGGAAATAAATATTTTATTGTAACAATGGAATAAAGTTTTTTCATCAAATACTTTGGTAAGATTTCTTATTTCAATTTTCTTATCATGAGTGTTTGCGGGTAAATCTTCTATAGATACGCTCTGAGGTTGTGGCAATTTCCTTTTCCAATTTATTTTACGAATGATATTTAAAAGCAGTTCGAACAAATAACTTACCCCAATAGCTACCACGGTCCATGCCATAAGTTTAGGTACTTGTATAAATGCCTGAGCCTCTTTCATTCCTGTGCCAATACCATGTATAGGTTGCGCCAGTGCTTCGCCAATAATGATGGCACGCCATCCGAAGCCCGATGCAGTTTTTAATGCATCATATATCATGTTTTTAGAAGAGGGAAGATATATGGTGAAAAAACGCTTAAAACTGCTCTTCCCGAATAAAGCAGCCATTTCTACCAGCTTTTTATCGGTATGGCTTAGAGCTGTCAGTACATTCTGATGTAGAATAGGAAAAATAGTGACAATGGCTATAAACACAGGTAACTGCGGGGGCGAAAACCACAATAGTGCAAGCAACACAAATGATATGACCGGAACAGAACGAAATATCACTACAATGGGATTGAAGAACGCACGTAAAAAAGGTGAGAAGGCAGCTAAAGTGCCCGTTGCAGAAGCTAAAACGAAAGCTGCTGATATCCCTGCCAGTCCGCGCAGAATGGTGGTAGATATTGCTAAATAAAAAGATTGTGATGTGAAAAGCAGTAAAAACTCCCTTATCAGTATTCCCAGCGATGGAAAGATAGCCGGATAGTTAATTTTCCAAGCCGCAAATTCCCATGCCGAAGCAATAAAAACAATAGATAAAAGTGTGGCGATTATCTTTTTTCGTCTCATTATCTTTTATTGCTTATATTGAATACCTGTATGGTTTTAATTTGAAATGTCTAAAACAAGAAACTTATAACTTTTTTTACTGATACGGTTGGTAAATAAAGTCGTTGCCCGGTATTTTTCCGCCGATAGATTCAGGATTGTGGGTGTAAAAAACGTTCAGATAACTGTACAACTCACGGAATAGGGCAAATGCAGCCACATATTGTATGTTGCATAGCTCGATAGATTTAGCTGCAATTTCGATACTGGTTGTAATTTTATTCTTGACCATCAATTCGGCCGCGGTTTCGGGATTCTCATTCACAAAGTTGCAACTGTTGACATACGCATCATTTATCTTTGATATTAAGTGAGGATGATGTTTTGCAAACTTATCGCTTACGAGGAAAGCTGATTGTACAAACGAATTGTTTCCGGTGTCTTCCGTGTAGCGTTGAGGCGTTAATTTCCTTACAATGCGAATATCAGGATTCTGGTCGAGAAGCATGCTTACATAAGGCTCTGATATAACGGCGGTTTTCACTTCTCCCGCTATAAATGCCTGTGTCAGTTCCACATTACTGTTGAAACGGTAATCTATAGAATTACAATTTACATTTTCCTGTTTTAGGATATGCTGAGTAAGTATATCGGCGGTCAGTCCCCTGCCAAAAACAGCAACATCCTTGCTTGTAAGGTCGTTCAAAGTACGTATATCTTCATCATTTGTAAGCATGTACAATGTTCCCCAGATGGGGCATGCTACCATGCGGTATTTTACTCCTTTGTTGTAGAGGTTTGCGGCCATTACGGTAGGGATAACAGCAAAATCCAACTCATTCCTCATCATCATGGCCTGAATTTGTGCCGGTTCGTCCTTGACAATTATTTTCACTTTTTTGTTGTCGACAAAGTGTTCTTTGTCAATCATTTTGATAAAGCTGACTGCGGACGGACCTTCCAGCACTCCTATGGTAATTGTTTCTTGTACGGATTTTTTTGTGCATGAGACGTAGCACAACGAAAATACAATAACAAGCACGAAACAGAATATTTTGGCTTGTAGATTTTTCATGTAATTTGATAATTAAAATAGTATAACCAAATAAACAAACATATCAGACCTGTATTCAGGCATTTAGCTCATAGTGCCTATAGGTGCAAAGATACATTTTTCTCTATTATTAACGATGAAATAAGTAAATAATTGTCAAAATATATATATTTGTAGCATAATACCTTTAAATAGGTAATAAAAAGTATTGTAAGTTTAAAATACATCCTAAAAACACAGTCCTATACAGCTAAAAATGTTAATCGCCTTATGCAAAATATAGTCCAAATTTTATTTTATGTCATAATTGGCATATTGGTGCTCGACTTTGTTTTTGAGCGCTATCTGTCAGTTCTCAACATCCGGTATTCAAAAAATACGCTTCCAGCTGTACTACAGGATATTTACCCACCGGAAAAGTATGCAAGGCAACAAGAATATTTCCGTACCAATACCCGCTTTGGCATGCTGACAAGTACTGTCAGTTTTGTCGTTACGATATTGATGTATAGTCTGGGAGGCTTTGGGTGGCTCGACCATATTCTTAGTAATTATATTGATAACGAAATATGGCTGTCGATTGTTTTTTTCGGGCTTATATTTTTTGTGAGCGACTTTCTGCTTATTCCTTTTCAGTGGTATGATACTTTTGTAATTGAGCAAAAGTTCGGTTTCAATAAGGCAACTCCTAAAATCTTTGTGTTAGATAAGTTGAAAAGTTATTTGATAACTGTGGTGTTGGGAGGTGGATTGCTTTACCTTATTATATGGATATATACACTTACTCCTCAATACTTTTGGCTGATAGCTTTTGGGGTGATAATGGCGTTCAGCTTGTTTATGTCTATGTTTTATTCCGAAATAATAGTTCCCCTTTTCAATAAGCAAACCCCTCTTCACGAAGGCGAGTTGAGAGACGAAATAGAGAAATTTGCCAACAAGGCAGGTTTCAAACTGAATAATATCTATGTAATAGATGGCTCGAAACGCTCGACGAAGGCAAACGCCTATTTTACCGGATTCGGCGCAAAAAAACGGATTGTACTGTATGATACGTTGATAGAAAAAATGAGTGCGGAAGAGATTGTGGCAGTATTATCGCACGAGATTGGGCATTACAAGCACAAACATACGTTGATAAATTTTCTGCTTAATATACCATATATGTTGCTGTTGTTTTTCTTTTTCGGATACGTGTTGCAAAGCGATGTTTTTGCTCAGGCGTTGGGAGGAACTGCAGCTTCTTTTCATCTGAACGCATTAGCTTTCTCTATATTATATTCGCCGGTTTCTTTTGTTTTGGATATTGGGATGAATGTATTGTCGAGGAAGTTCGAGTATCAAGCCGATGGTTATACAGCTAAATTGGGCTACGGCAAACAACTGATTATGGCATTGAAAAAATTGTCGGCCGACTCGTTGAGTAATTTAACTCCCCATCCTTTGTACGTGTTTTTCTATTATTCGCATCCTACTTTGTATCAGCGTATTCTGAATATAGATAAAACAAAGCTTGAGCCTGAAAGCAAAGAATAATTCAGTTTGCCGAATGAGCTATTGCGAAATGAATTTAAATGCTATAGTAAAATACTTTCAAATATCTAATTTTATACTCTAAATACAATTGTGTCTACTGTGTTTTTTTAAGTCGTATTATTATCGTAAAAAAATAAACTATGCTGTTAGGAATAATGGGTGCCATGCCCGAAGAGATGGAAAAAGTAATAGCCGCGATTACCGAGAAAGAAATTATCGAACGGGGTAGCAGGCTATATTACCGGGGTAAACTGTTTGGGCAGGATGTTGTAGCCGTATTTTCCCGTTGGGGCAAGGTGGCGGCGGCAGCTACGGTTGTAAACCTGATACTGGAGTTTAAAGTAGACCGCATTGTTTTTACAGGTATTGCAGGAGCTATTTCGCCGGAGTTGAACATTGGCGATATTGTAATAGGCGAAAGGCTGTACCAGCACGATATGGATGCACGCCCGTTGATGCGTCGCTTTGAGATTCCGCTTACCGGAAAAACGTCTTACGAAACACCAACGGAGAATGTAAGGCTGATGAGTCAGGCAGTACACAATTTTCTGAAAAACAACGCCGATTTCCGCAAAGAACTTACCAAGCATAATATCTACAACCTGAAGTTGGTGGTAGGCGATATAGCGAGTGGAGACTTATTTATATCGAGTGTGGATATGAAACAGGCCATATCAAGCAACCTGCCTTCGGTAGTATGCGCCGAAATGGAAGGGGCGGCTGTGGCGCAGGTGTGCGATGATTACGGTATCCCGTTGGTAGTTGTACGTATTATTTCCGACCAGTCGGATGGCGAGATACATTTGCTCGAAAGCGGCTTTGTAAATCATCAGGCAGGTTATTATTCGCTTGGCATCTTGAAAGAGTATATTGACTTGATTAGATGAAGTTAGCTACAAGCTACAAAAAAGATTTTAGAACCGGGAGCCGAGAATCAAGACTGATTACAAATCAGATGGAACAGAGCTAAATTTGGGGTAATGATGCCAAAGAAGTTAGATGAAATTTGTTTCATCTAACTTCTTAAATATGTGTCTAATTGCAGAATAATCAGGTGATTACGATTGAGTAAATGCACCTTTTCTTACATTATTCCCATTTTTAAATCCGCCGAATTAGCATCTCATCAGATTTGTTTTGTGTAAGCCCTTCTGCGTTTATGCATTATTTTTTCAAAGTACTCAAAATTAGCCTGATTTTTCGAGTTATCTTCAAGTATCGAAGTTGTTTCCGCATGTTTTACCCCATATTGGTTGAAGTATTTTATCTGGTCGTAAAAGAATATTGAATTTACACCTTTGTTTTGATAATCGGGACGAACAGCAATAAGAAGCAGGTCGAAATCGGAGAATTTTTTCGCTCTGAGTGCTTTCAGTACGTGGATAAAGCCAAACGGGAATAATTTACCTTTGCATTTGCGCAGTGCGTGCGATATATCGGGCATACCTACGCCCACACCTACAATTTCGTTCTCCTCATTAGTTATCATTGTTGCAAAATCGTAATTCAACAATGGGAAGTACATTTTTGAATAATACTTTTTTTGTTTTTCAGTTAGCGGAGAATAGTTGTAGAGTGGCTTATATGCTTCGTCAACAACATCAAAGAAAGAATAACCAAATTTTTTGACAAGCTCTTTTCCTGACCGTATCTTGTCTACCTTAAGTTTATATTTATCCAAAACAACCTTGGCTATACGCTCCAGTCGTTCGGGCACCTCGTCGGGGGGGTAAATCCGGTATTCAATCCAATCGCTTTCTTTATCAAGCCCGTATGCTTCAAAATGTTTGATATAATAAGGATAGTTGTAGAGGCTTGCCATTGGCGAATTGTACTCAAAACCTTCGAGCAGTAAGCCCTGATGGTCAAAATCGGTAAATCCTACAGGCCCGTTAATACATTCCATTCCTTTCGATTTTCCCCATGCTGCCACTTTATCAAGTAGGGCAGAAGATACTTCCATGTCGTCGATGAAATCGAACCAGCCAAAACGGGCCTTTTTTACTTTCCAGTTTTCGTTAGCCTGACGGTTGATGATTCCTGCTATCCTGCCTGCAATCTTACCATCCTTATAAGCAAGGTAATATATAGATTCACAAATTTCGAAAGCAGGATTTTTTTTAGGATTGAGTGTGTTTAATTCATCAAATTCGAGTTGGGGGCAAAAATATGAGTTTCCTTCATATAGTTTATTGCCGAATCGTACGAATTTTTTCAAATCTTTTCGAGTACGTACCTCTTTTATTTCTATAGACATGTGTTTGTAGATTTATTGTTTTTGTTTCTCTCAATGTTTCACATAGGTATTATGAAAAAAAATTGAAAGTATTTTACAAAGTATGCTGACTTGAAAAGTCAGATTTTAATAACCGCAGGTCGTTGACCTGCGGAAGAGAACAAGCCATAAATCCTGTCTGAAAGGCAGGACTGAATATTCTTGTCTTGCCTTTCAGGCAAAGTATAATTAGGGTGTCTGTTGCCGCAAGCTACGCTTTCGCTTGCATGCGGTATCCGATACATCGGACTGTTCCATATGCAAATACTGCCTTTCAGGCAAATGCATACTTTGTAAAACACATCCAAAAATTTTTCTTGTTTCAAAAAAACTCACAAAGATAATATTTTATAGTGAATGATAATAAAAGTTAATATTTAAAATTCACCATTTCAGCAAACGATTATGTAAGCCGCTTTTCATTTTTTTTATGAATGGTTAGGATAAAATCTTGTATGTGGTTGAAAATTAGGTGAATAAAATTGATTCTTATTTAACGAGTTGATATTCAGTGTATTGTATTTGTGCGTATATACAAATATGTATACCTTTTGTAATATTGGATATGCTGATTTTTAGTTGGTAGCCGGGGGAGTCGCCGAATAACTAAATTTCACTATATTTGCATGTATAAGGAGGTACTAAAACAATGGAAATACGTACGGTAAATGTAACACGGTATATCACGCCTTTGCGCGAGGGGGGCTCTTTGCCCGCTTTGGCCGAGGCTGATGATGGATTCAAATATGTAGTTAAGTTCAGAGGTTCCGGACACGGTACAAAAGCGCTTATCTCTGAGCTTATCGGTGGGTTAACTGCCAAAGTGCTCGGCTTCAGGATTCCTGAGCTTGTGTTTATAAACTTAGACGAGGCATTCGGACAGTCGGAGGGTGATGAAGAAATACAAGACCTCCTACAAGGGAGCAGAGGGCTGAACATGGGATTACATTTTTTATCAGGAGCCTTTACTTACGACCCGGTGACAACAACGGTAGATGAAAAGCTTGCATCGCAAATAGTCTGGATGGATGCGTTTCTGACCAATGTAGACAGGACGGTGAAAAATACGAATATGCTTGTTTGGAACCGCCAGTTGTGGTTAATAGATCATGGCTCTACACTATATTTTCATCATACGTGGGACAATTGGCAGAAGCAAGCCTTAAGCCCTTTTGCTATGGTGAAAGACCATGTGCTATTGCCCTTTGCGTCGAAACTGGATGAGGTAGATGCCGAATTCAAGCAAATTTTGAGTAAAGAAAAAATAGCTGAAATTGTAAATCGTATTCCCGACGACTGGTTGAATTGGACTGAAGGTAGCGAAACTTCGCAAGATTTGCGCGATGTGTATTTGCAGTTTTTGACTATGCGTATAGATAACTCCATGTTGTATGTAAAAGAAGCTCAAGATGCAAGGAAAGCACTTATATGAATATGCTACAATTCGTGTTTTGCCCAAGGTGGAGCGCGAAGAGTTTGTCAATGTGGGGGTTATCTTGTTTTCGAAGAAAGCCAAATTCATTAAAATGCTTTACCACGTGGACGAAAGCAAACTGAATGTTTTTTCAAAAGAATGGGATTTTGATTTGTTGTACTCTATTTTGGATTCGTTCCGGAAAATAGCAAATGGGGAAAAAGAGGGTGGTGTTATCGCCTCGTTTGACATCCCGGAGCGTTTCCGGTGGCTCACGGCAGTGAGGAGCTCTTGTATACAGACATCACGTCCGCATCCGGGCTTCTCCGATAACTTAGAGGAAACAACCCAAAAGCTTTTTGAAGAATTGGTTTTGTAAATTGTAATAATATGGTAACACAAACCGAATTTTCATTACAGGCTCGCCATCGTGGTTTTCATTTGATAACCGACGAAATAATAAAGAATCTGCCGCCTTTGCCCGAAAAAGGGTTGTTGCACTTGTTCGTAAAACATACCTCCTGTGGTCTTACTATCAACGAAAATGCTGACCCGGATGTACAGACGGATATGGGGCGTATTTTCGACCGTTTGGTGAAAGAGTGCGAACCGTATTACGAACACACGCTCGAAGGTGATGACGATATGCCTGCACATGCCAAGTCTACCCTCACTGGAGTAAGCCTCACTATACCCATTACAAATCATCGGCTTAATATGGGTACATGGCAGGGAATTTATCTTTGCGAGTTCAGAAACAGGGGAGGAGGCCGTAAAGTTGTAGCTACAATAATAGGAGAATAGGGGAATATGATAAACATAGTCATATCGAATCAGATTAGGGAAAAATGTCCTGATTTTAAATTGGCCGTTATTGAGTGTAAAGTGAGAAATACACCTACAAGCAATGAGTTGTGGGATGAGATTGAAAGAGAAGGCACGAAAATCATATCTGAGTATAAGCTTGAGGATATCAATAAGCGAAATGCAATAAGTGCCACACGCAAAGTGTATAAGCTTTTGGGGAAAGATCCGAACCGTTATCGTCCCTCGGCTGAGGCGCTTTGCCGTCGAATTGTAAGGGGGCTTCCGTTGTATAAGGTAAGTACATTGGTAGATATTATAAATCTGGTTTCTATCCGGAGCGGGTTTTCTATTGGTGGTTTTGATATGGATAAAATTCGAGGTAATCTTGTTTTGGGAGTTGGAACTGCGGACGATGATTTTGAGGGAATAGGTCGTGGGCTGCTGAATATAGAGGGCTTGCCTGTTTACCGAGATTCTATAGGGGGTATAGGTACTCCTACCAGCGATAATGAACGGACAAAAATATCTGATAGTACAACAAACTTGCTTGTGCTTATCAATGGATATAGTGGCGAAACGGGGCTACAAGAAGCTGTTGATTTTTCTAAAATACTGTTGGAGAGGTATGCTTTCTTGAAAAAATTTACAATAGAGATAATATAAAAATATTTTGACCCGGGTTTATTTTTAATTATTTTTGATGTTTCTAATAGCTTTAAGCGGTGTGTCAATCCGTTCAATTGATATCTTTGCATGCCGGTCGGGAATAATTTATTAACATTAATGAAACGATTATTAATCAGTATTTTTATATTTATTCAAGCTCTTTTTACATTTGCATACGATATACATATAGATTCGGTAACGACCGCTCCGGCAAATTGTGGTAACGATGGTAGTATCACGGTGTATTTAGGAGGAATTGATATTGCGCTATTAGAGCAGGTGATATATAGTACCGATAATAAATCGAGTTCGATGAACACCATCCCGGGGCTGTTTCCGGGAACTTATAATGTGACGGTTTCTGGATTCATAGGAGGTACGTCTGTTATACTCGATACTACTGCTGTGGTAGGAGGTACAACATCCTACGTGTCGCTTAATACGCGACTGCTTAGTACAAGAGATGCTATGCCATCTATGGCCACCGGAAAAGTAACTTTTAGCATAACACAGGGAAAACTGCCTTATACCGTAGAAGTCCGGGAAGGAAATGTACTGGTAGCTACTGAAACTTTTACCGAGGTCCAATCCGAATATGTATTGGAAAATCTTTCGGCAGGCAGCTATGAGGTAAACGTAAGCGATGGATGCAGCAACTCGTATTATGCAGTAGAAGTGGTAACTCTGAATCCTCCGTTCGATTGTGGCGAAATTTTCATGTATCCTACGCAACCTTCCGGCACGATTTGTATTTCGATGTTCTCCTCTTTATCTTTAAATGAGTATTATTCAGAACATCAGGCTGGTACTAAGGTATGGTGGGAGTATAGCTATTCGTTCGATGGGGGAGCGTTTACGTCGTGGGCTGATATACCGCAAGATGGTAAAATCTATGATAATATATCTACAACCTATTGCGATGTGTGGGAAAAAGAATACACGGTAAGGGTACGTGTGAAAAATGAAAACGAACCAAATGGACAGGCTGTTTGTACCCAAAAACTAATTATTGCGAAGCCTTATGCGTCATTTCAGCAAAAAAAATCTCTTTATGACACCGGTTGTATAAAGGACACTTTTATTGTTTTTAGCGCTTCCGGAACTTACTATCATCCGCCGTTGAGCATGACGGTAACTAACATAACGGAAAATGCAATACTTTACAATGGAGTTTATACCGACGATATCCTAATACAAATAACAGGTGGGATGATAGGAGACACGCTTCGTGCTGTTTTTGAAGATGAGAAAGCCTGCATCTTTGACAGGGAGGTGATTCTGATTCCACGTTCGTTTGATTATTGGTATTCTTCAAATACTTCGTCTCCTTGTTCCGAGAATTTTGTGGGTGTCAATTTTAAACATTACAATGTGATTAAAGCATCTGAACCCTTTTCAGAATATCCTCCGGCTGGAACTGTAGTTGAACTCATCGAGGCGCCAGACCCTCAGCTCTGTTTCAAAGCCAGTTACAACCGCGATGCCAAAACATGGAATGTAAACTCAGTAGGAAGATTGAATGTTGTTACCGAGCAAGGAAGAGTAGGGCTGGTTGATACGGTAGCCGATATTACCGATGCCACGTTGCCTTCGGGGCAGTATGCCTTTCGTATATACGATGATTGTGGAATTGATACCATTTTCAGGGAAAATACAGCCTTTTACCGTTACAGAGTCATTCAGCCCCTGAAAATATCTAAATCACAACTCACGTGCGAAGGGGTGGAGTTTTTTCCGGTAAATAAAGTGGAACGTTATCTTCGCACTACTTCGGGATATGCTCAGGGCGAGGATGTCGATACCTATTTTTCTGTTAGTTCTCCCGATGGAGGACGTTATTCTACTTCAGGAGATAATTGGGTAAATAGTAATTCTGTTATTATAAGTCCGCAGCTCAATGAATTTGAACATAAATTTGTTGTAGCTGATCATTACATTGGTGGCTGTCCTGTAAACAATACTGTTACTTTCGACTACAATAAACCTCCTTCCATCAGTTTCAGTAAAGATGGAATTGTAGCATATCGCTGCCCTAGTGGGAATACTACGATTATAGCTGTAGCCGACAGTACTACAGGGGTTAAGCCTTATCAGTTCATACTAAACACCGGTTGGGGAACAGACAATAAGATAATGTCGAACGACACGGGAGTATTTCGCTTTAATACTACTGAAAATAAATTCTCGGTAAAGCTAACCGATGGTTGCAATAAATCGGATGCTGCATATAGCGAAACAAAACAGGATATTTCGTTGCTGAATATCGGGGTCGACGGACTTATAATAGGGAAAAAATATATTTGCCTTGGAGAAAAAAGCTCAATCATATGCCGGCTGAATGCCGGAGTGTGCGAATGGACACGCCCCGATGGACGAGTTGAAACGGGGCGTAAGATTCAGGTATCGTGCGAGGACGAGGATAATCTGGAGATAGGATGGTATCATCTGAAGATAACAGGATTGGATTGCGACGCGTATGACAGTATTTACGTGGATGTGGAGTATCCTTTCTGCGATACAATATACCTTGCTCCTGTTTGCGATTCGGAGTTACCATATCAGTACGATGGTGTCGTCTTTCACTCTGATGGTTTCCACTCCAAACATTGCATAAGCAGGAATGGGTGCGACAGTACAATAGCATATCATCTTACAGTTCATCCCACTTATATGGAAAACAGGATAGAGGTTATTTGCGAATCGGATTTGCCATACGTGTATGCCGATACTACTTTCCACGTCGGCACTCAAACAGGCCTTTATACTTTCTATCGTAAAACAATTAATGGTTGCGATAGTGTAGTGGATTTGGAGTTGATAGTGGGAGAGCTGAAGGAAACCATTTTTCACGATACTATTTTTAAATATGAAGATTACCGGAAACATAATTTTGACTTACCTTCTCAAACAGTAGTTGGTGATTTTACACATGTGCAGAATCTCACAACTATCCTTGGTTGCGATAGTACGGTTACATTGTATCTAACAGTACATCCGATAGTAAAAGTCCGTATAAATCAATATGATTGGGAACTGTGCGGCGATGAAAAGGACTTTGTTATTCAATACGAAATATACGAAGGGCATCCCGATTCCTGTTTTGTACAATTCTCACAAAATGCCATAAGAGCGGGTTTTTATGACTTTACAGATGACAATCCGAATAGGAGCTTTGTTCCGGTTCCGTTGCCAGATAAGGTGCGTTCCGATTATTATTCGCTGAATCTGGTTTTTAAGAATACTTACGGATATATTGACCGGCATGCGATTGATTTTACGGTGCTTTATCCAGCCTCCGTGATGATGCAGATGTGGAATGATGTTTTAGCTCTTAAAAACAGTGCAAATAATGGTGGTTATGAGTTTACAAGCTATCGGTGGTATAAGAACGGATATCCTTTAGCGGGAGAGAATCAATCGTACATATATGCAGGGCCAGACAATATACTTGATATGGCTGCCGAGTATCAGGTCGAGTTGACACGTTTGGACGATGGCGTTATTTTGTTTACCTGTCCGCTCATACCCGAAATGCGGCAGGAGACATCAGTCTATCCTACGCTTGTTTCCAAGTCGCAGAATATTACTGTAAAAGCTGTGACTAAAGGGAATGTAGTTGTTTGGAGTACAGCAGGCGTGAAGCTATCGGAGCAACGGTTAGACGAGGGAGACAACAAGCTGTCATCTCCAACTCAGCCGGGAACATATTTGCTGGATATAAACTTTGACAACGGAGTGAAAAATAAACAATTAATCATTGTGCGATGAAGAGGTTGTTATTTTTATTTTCGCTCATAGCTTGTACCGTGCATACACAGGCGCAAGGTTTGGATTACAGCCATAACCTCATTTTTTGGGGTAATACCGGATATAGCAGTATTATGGCATTGCAGCCCGAAACATCATCGTCGGGGAAGGTAGGAGCGAATATCGGTTTCGGTTATGAGTACCGGTATAAGAGGTTTATGTTGCAGACAGGCTTTGAGGTTCAGCACCTTTCGTCAGTTATGAAGTATGACGAGTTTACACATACTGTGCCAATGCGTGATACCGAAGGGCGGGATTTTGAAGGGATTTTTATTTTTAGAGAAAATAGGGAACAGCAGTATTTCAATAATGTAAGTGTTCCGCTTTTGGTCGGTTTTTCTCATTACGATATTTATTTTCTGATAGGTGGAAAATTTCAGTTCAATTTTAGCAATAAAATGAGAACAGTTTCTACTGTAACTTCGAAAGCTCGGTATGATATGCTTGTGGGGTCGGATGGACAAGGCTTACTGGAGGATATGCCTAATCATGGATTGACAGATACGAAGCGTACTGTAGAAGGCGGCATTAAGATTTCTCCGATATATGTAGCGTCGTTCGAAGTAGGTAAAAATTATAAACCAGCTATGAAAAAGTCTTCGGGTAATGCCCGTTACGAGTATCTCCGTCGGCAAAGAGAGTTTGAAAACAGATTCACCCCCCATATATTCGACCGACATTATTACCGGATTGCTTTTTTCTGCGATTATGGTTTTACCTCTTTGAAAGAAAAGAATCCACCGGGTATAATTATTAATACGGCTACACAACCCAAAGCATATGCTCCGGCGCTCAATCATATGCTTTATGGTACAGATAAAACCCACACCTTGCATGTTGGCGTAAAACTTACTTTACTTTTCCAGTTCAAGGGTGAGTATCCTTGTCATTGTTATTAAAAACGCATCTAAATTTAGCAGTATTATTTGTTTCGTAAAGGTGGTTTTTCTTTAACTTCCTTTACCAATATTTTCTGTATCCTTTTTTGTATTTTTGTAAAGGAAACTTTCGGTTTCCCAACTTTGCAATTGAAGTATAGGCAGTGTTTTTTTGCTGAACAATGATTGTGAAGCCATAATCTGTAAATAATTGAAACATAGATATGCAACCATTAGCGGAACGTCTTCGTCCACAGACGCTCGACGAGTATATAGGTCAGAAACATTTAGTTGGTGAGAAAGCCATCCTCAGGCAGATGATAGAATCGGGGCGTATAGCTTCATTTATTTTATGGGGACCTCCCGGAGTAGGGAAAACAACGCTGGCTAAAATCATTGCCAATAAGCTGGATCGTCCGTTTTATACATTGAGTGCGGTAACTTCGGGGGTAAAAGATGTGCGCGAAGTGATAGAAAAGGCTAAGGCAACACGTTTTTTCAATCAGGGTGGCAATCCTATCCTGTTTATTGATGAAATCCATCGTTTTAGTAAGTCGCAGCAAGATTCGCTATTGGGTGCTGTGGAAAATGGTACGGTAACTCTTATTGGAGCTACGACAGAAAATCCTTCGTTTGAGGTTATTACCCCATTGTTGTCGCGTTGTCAGGTGTATGTTCTCAAGTCGCTGGAAAAAGAAGATTTGCTTGAACTAGCCGAGCGGGCTATAAAGACGGATGTAGAGTTGAAAAAACGAAATATCGTTTTGGACGAAACGGAAGCTATGCTTCGCTTTGCAGGTGGAGATGCCCGAAAACTGCTGAATATATTGGATTTGGTAATTACTGCCGATACTAATGAAACGGTGCACATAACCAACGAGGTGGTGACGGAACGTCTTCAGCAAAATCCAATGGCATACGACAAGGATGGTGAAATACATTACGACATTATTTCTGCGTTTATAAAGTCAATTCGCGGTAGCGACCCCGACGGGGCTATTTATTGGCTGGCACGTATGGTGGCCGGAGGCGAAGACCCTAAGTTCATAGCTCGTCGTTTGGTTATTTTGGCAGCGGAGGATATCGGACTGGCCAATCCCAATGCGTTACTGCTGGCAAATGCTTGTTTCGATGCGCTTCATAAAATAGGGTGGCCTGAGGGGCGGATTATTTTAGCTGAGGCAACCATTTATCTGGCAACTTCGCCTAAGAGCAATTCGGCTTACCTTGCTATCGACGAGGCGATAGGCTTGGTAAATAAAACAGGTAACCTGCCCGTTCCGTTGCATTTGCGCAATGCTCCGACCAAGCTGATGAAAGAGCTGAATTATGGAAAAGATTATAAATATGCACACGATTATAAGAATAACTTTGTAGAGCAGCAGTTTTTACCGGATGATATAAAAAACGAGCGTATTTGGAAAGCGCAGGATAACCCCGCAGAGAAAAAAATAAGTGAAAGAATGAATTTTCTGTGGAAAGACCGTTCGTTCTAAGATGTGTTCGTGGCTAAGAAACTGTTTTAAATTTACCATAAACATCTAAGTTTTTCTGCTTTTATTAGTATTGTTATATGTTTTGTAGTTCCGAAATCAGGTTATATTTTTGCATAGTGAACAATTCTTTTTTTTGATTGTTTTAATTGTTTCGGAAAACAACTAATGCTATGACAAAGACGGTACTACATAAGGCTGATTCGAGGGGAGTTTCGAGCAATGGTTGGATATACGCTAAACATACTTTTTGTTTTGCCGACTATTATAATACAGAGCGCATCCATTTTGGAGCATTGCGTGTGATTAACGACCTGACAATAGCTCCCGGAAAAGGGCTTGATTTTCATTCAAATTCTGATATTGAAATCATTCTACTTACTATAAAGGGCGATGTTATACATCGTGACGATTTGGGCAACGAGGTGGAATTGCAGGAGGGTAGTGTTCAGGTGCTGACAACGGGGTCGGGCTATTCGCATGAAGAAATAAATAAGAATAAAGACCAAAGCGTAAAACTGTTACAAATCTGGATTTTTCCGTTTCAAAAGAATCTGCAGCCTGCTTATAGCTGGAAACAATTTGAAATAGAGGAGGGGAGGAATCAACTGCAATTACTTGTTTCACCCGATAAAGAGGATAATGTTACCCTTATTCAGCAAAATACCCGTTTGTATATTACTAATCTGGACCGGAGAAAATCCTTAACTTACGAACTGAACGATAAAAACAACGGAGTTTATGTTTTGGTAACCAAAGGCAAAGTTGAAGTTGAAGGGTACATACTTGAGGATGAAGATGGCTTAGGGGTATGGGAAACGGGTGCGGTTAGTATTAAGGCAAAATCAGCTTCGCAGGTAATAGTAATCGAAGTGCCTATGGATGCTTATAAATAACAAACACCCATGAGCTGATATAGTATTGTGCTGTATCATCCCGATGGGTGTTCTTATGTGAAAAAATCAAGAATAATCTTTTGACTCCCTCTTACTTGCAAGAGAACAAAATCTGTTCGGCTACGCTGCCTGTCACATTCCCGTTTTCGCCATATGCTACTCCTGCTTTGTTGAATCGTTCTTTTATTGCAGTGATAGTATTTTCGCCTATATTGAGTTCGGATAAGCGTGTAGCGAGTCCTATCGAACGGAAAAGCTCTTCTGTTTTTGCAATAGCCAAATCTATTTTTTCATCGTCGCTACCTGCCGTGATATTGAAAATCCGTTCGGCATATTGAAGCAGTTTACCGTGTTTTTGTTCCTTCAATACACGCAATGTTCCGCCCAGTACTATGGCAAGCGATTGTCCGTGGTCGATACCATGCAGGGCGGTTAGTTCGTGCCCAATCATGTGTGTAACCCAGTCTTGTGTAACTCCCATGCTTATAAAATTGTTTAGAGCCATCGTGGCGGTCAACATGAAATCAGCCATTAGGTCGTAATCGTGTTGGTTTTCTTTTATCTTAGGAGCAATTTCAAGTACTGTAAGCAGAAGCCCTTCGGCCCAGCGATCCATTACGCGCGATTGTCCGGTGGTAGTCATATATTGCTCTATCACATGTACATAAATATCAGCCAGCCCATTTGCAATTTGTTTGGCAGGCAGCGAGTAGGTTACTTCGGGGTCTAAAATAGAAAATTCGGGATAACGGTTGTAGAAAGCATACTTTTCATGTGTTTCTTTACGTGAAATAACTGCTCCGCTATTCATTTCGGAGCCTGTAGCCGGCAGGGTCATTACGGATGCAAACGGGATGCTGTTTTTTGCTTGTCCTTCCAGTACAATATCCCATGCATCGCCTTCGTAAACTATTCCGGCTGCAATTAGTTTTGTGCCATCAAGTACCGAGCCACCTCCTACTGCCAACAGAAAATCAATTCCTTTTTGTTTTCCTTCGTCAATTGCCTTGCGTAGAGTTTCCACAGCAGGGTTTGGCTCTATTCCCCAAAACTCAATATAATTATGGTTTTTCAAAGCTTCTTTTACTTGGTCGTATACACCGTTCTTTTTTACACTTCCACCTCCGAAAGTGACCATGATTTTTTTGTCGAGTGGTATCAGCGACGATAGTTTTGAAATTTGTCCTTTGCCGAAAACAAGTTTCGTGGTATTCTGAAAGATAAAATTTTTCATAACAGTGATTTGTGTTTATTTATTAATTGAATAATTTGGAGTGATGCAAAAGTAAGTTTTTTTACGATGATTTTTGTTTTCTTCTGTCTGATATATTTTTATAGAAAAGGTACAGAAGTAATATGGCGGAAAGAAACAGACATATTCTTCCTATATAATCGCCATGCTGTGAGTAAAAAGTAAGTTCAGAGTTTTTATTTATGTTGTTATTGATACTTGCCTGTTTCCACCATTCGGTCTTTTCTATGATATTGCCTCTTTGGTCGATAAAGCCGGAAAGGCCTGTGTTGGCACATCGCATTACTGAACGACGGTTTTCTATAGCACGTAGTTGTGCAAAGCGGAAATGCTGATATGGTGCAGGTGTGCCATCCCACCAGCCGTCATTTGATATTATGCAGATGGTTTCTGCCCCTATTTTTGCAAATTTCGAGACATATTCTCCGTATATTGATTCATAACAAATAACAGTTCCTACCGATGTTATGCCGGATTTGAGCAGGCTTGGCTTATCCTGCCTGCCCCGGCTTTGCGCGCTTCCTCCCAAATTGATAATCCATTTTTCGAGCTGAGGAAATTGCTGAACAAGAGGTACATATTCGGTACCAAGTACTAATTTCGATTTTTTATACACTTCTATTTCTCCTTGTGGAGTTATCTGTAATGCCACATTAAAGAAATCGTAATAAATTCTGTCTTTCGCTTTTTTTGCTGTCGAAGTAGGTGGTTTGTTATCTTTAGCTACATAGTACTGCATCATATCTGCTCCGGTAATGACTTTGGCGCGGGGATAATCAACCAGTAGTGAATCGCGGATTTTCATAACCATATAATTCTCCTGAATGTTATTCAGCCAGATGTTACTATCCAAGGCTGTTTCAGGAAAAACAACATATTCTGTATTTTGTGTAATGCGCTGTTTGGTTAACGCTAGCATAATGCTTAGTTGTTCATCTTGGCTTTTGGTGAATTTTTCGGTGTAAGGGTCAAAATTCGGTTGTACGATAACAGCT
Organism: Paludibacter sp. 221; assembly: GCF_010501035.1. Taxonomy (GTDB): domain Bacteria; phylum Bacteroidota; class Bacteroidia; order Bacteroidales; family Paludibacteraceae; genus QVMH01. The sequence goes on along the minus strand of NZ_QVMH01000013.1, from coordinate 17,708 downwards.
TCTACAGGGTTGTTTTCTTCTGTATAGGTATGGTATAATATTAAAGATAATGAGATAGGGAAAAGTATGCAAACCAGCGATATTGTGAGTAATTTTAAATTTCTCTTGATGCTTTTTTTTGCAATAAATCCTTTTATCAGGCAGAATAATAAAACATTACATAGAAGTACCCACACTGAGCCTCCCAATACTCCGGTGTATTCGTACCATTGTATTAAAAAGGTGTTTTTTGAGTCGAACAACATGTTGCCGGTTAGTATACATGGAAAGGAGAAATCGATATTAAGGCAAATGAATTCAAAAGCAGTGGCGAACAGGATAAACGCAGCATATCCCCACACGTTTCCGAGCTTTCGTTTTACAATTGAGAAAGCGAGGAAGACTAGAGATGCCAATAGTGCATTGTATAAATAAAGCAGGATAGCCCAAGCTGATATTAGCTTTTGCAGCCACCATATAGAGAGAAGGTTTGCTGTGAAGAAACAAACGAAACCAATCAGAAATACCTGAAATTTTGGCTTGTTTCTGATTAGTTCTTCGGCATATAGTAAGGGTATAAAACACAGCAATACAACGATTCCCGGTAAAGCACTTATCCACGCCGAAACAAATAAAAAGCCGCTAATGACAGCCAGCAGATAGGGGAGGAGCTTTTTCATATTGGAGGTTTGTATTTTCTTTTACTAAAGACAAAGTTAATTGCTTGCAGTGAATAAGCAAATTTTTCATTATCTCAATTATTGTTTTGAAAGTAAAAAGTTTACTCCCTCTCTTTTTTATTTAGTTTTTCACTCAAATTATTTATTAGAAAACATTTTTTAATAATATCTTACATGTTTAAATATTACCTTTGCCGTGTTTTTTATGCCTGATTGGGAAGTGGCATAATTTAATAAAGCAAACATTCTAAAAATTAGAAAATTATGAAAAAACCTTTACTGTTAAGAACGGCTTTATTCCTCATTTTTAATTTCACTTTTATATCCGGTTTATTTGCAGGGTCGCCAGGAACAAATGGTACTATTGTGCCTGCAGTTAATAAGGAAAATCTGACAATCGGTGATTCTGTTACTCTTTCTATAAGTGTGTCGAATATGACAGATGGAGGTGTGGGCGCGTCTGATGGTAGCAGTAAATATAGCATAACTATCCCCGATAATATTTTAAATGCAGATGAGTCGAAAATAGCGGAAAAAAAGATAATTAACGATTTGTACGAAAAAGGGAGTGACGGAAATGGGAATTATACTTATGGCCCTTATACGGCTATGGTGCCCGGTTCTTACTCTTTTACAGTAGATGTTCTGGAGAGTTTGGGTACAAAGGGAGGAACTAACCCTGTGGTTAATTTTCATCCTAAAACTCCTATAAGTTTACAGGCAACGGCAATAACTCCTTTAGGATTTACTGCAAACTGGGAAGAAACAGAAGGAGCCGATTCTTATACTATCATATTGGAAAAAGAGGATGAGGAACCACGCGAGATAAACGAAATTACGGATTTATCTTACCGGTTTACCGATTTAGATTCTTCGTCCGATTATGTGTATACGGTTAAGTCATTCGGAGGAGGGTTATTCTCAATCAATGGCTCTGAAAAGGTGAATGTCAGTATCCCCATTCGCCCTGTTATATCCGTTACAGGATTAATAGTTCCTTTTGATGATTATGTAATGGGACTAAATCCGGTACAAAACCAATCTATTACTATTGAAGGAGTTGATTTGTTGGAAGACATTGCCTGTTCGGTAAAGAATGAGAATGTCTTTAAAGTTGACAAGGAAACTGTTTTGGAAGATAGTGACGATAAATCGCTGATTATAAGTTTTGAACCAACTTTGGCCGGCGAGCATAAGGATACTTTAACAATAAGTTCGCTGTATGCTGAAACAATAAAAATACCCTTGCATGGCGTGAGTATAATTGCTATACCCGAAGCAAAGCCTGCAACAGAGGAAAAAAGTTATGGGTTTACTGCCAATTGGGACGCAGTGCCATTTGCCGAAGGTTATCTTTTGAGTGTGTTTAAAGAGAATGGAGAAGTAATTGAAGAGTATGACAGCTTGAATGTTGGAAATACAGCGACTTATGATGTGATGAATTTACTTCCATTATCAAATTATTCTTATAGCGTCAGCGCATTTAATAATGGTATTGTTTCCGAAGCGTCTAATCTTGTAAATGTAAGCACTATTGACGGTGCAGTTATCACTTATAGTCAAATATCTCCATTCGAGCAGGATGTTAATACCTATCGTAGTAAAACTATTCGTATTAAAGGAATTAAGTTGACTGGTAAAATTACGGTGAGTATTGCTGGTAATTATTTTCAAATCGACAAGAATGAGTTGAACCCGGAGGGAGGAAGTGTAGTAATTACATACCATCCCGAAAGCGTAGGTATACATGAGGCCGTTTTGACTTTAAGCTCAGCTTCGACACAAGATGTAAAAATAAAAATAAAAGGTACCGGATTACCATTACCGCCGGCAGCATTGCCTGCGTCTGACATTACTTTAAATTCGTTTGTTGCCAATTGGGAGGAAAAAGCCGGAGCTAACGACTATTTACTTACTTTGAAGCAGGGAAATAATATCTTATTTGAAGATAAGTCGACAGAAGGAAATCCGTCATTTTATATTGATGAACTCGAATCGGGAAAAGACTATACCTATGCCGTGAAGATAGTGGAAGGGCAAATGACATCAAATTTGTCGGAAGCAATTACCGTAACTACACACTCAAAGCCTGAGCCAATAGCACACCCTGAAAAAATGGCTATACGGGTGATGTGGGCACATACTAAGGGTGCCGGCGGCTATAAAGTGTCTTTGTATGACGGTGATACAGAGCTGGTAAGTGCAGGCGATATATCAGAAAATGAATATACATTCCGAAACCTAACAATGAATAAAGAGTACGAATATGAGGTGGTATCGGTATTTGGTATTCAAGAATACTCTTCGGGACGAAAAGCTGCAAAAACAACTCAAGACTATGGCGAACAAATAAGAAATACAGGATTTGAACTTTGGGATAAAAATGAAAATGCTGATTATATCGAGCCGACTAATTGGAATTCTTTTATGAATGCGGAAATAAAAATTTTCGGAGGGGAAAGTGCACGGAAGAAAAAAGTAAAGGAAAGTCCTGTTGTGAGGCCCGGTTCACTCGGAAATAAGAGTGCTGTGATTTGGTCGGATGCGGTAGTGGGTGTTAAGGCTAATGGTAATCTGACCACAGGGCGTATAATTGCAGGCTCTATGACACCTGCAAATGCAGATAACCATAATAAAACACTTATTAATGATGATGATTTCAGAGCACCATTTATTAGTGCGCCGGACTCATTGACAGTTTGGGTGAAATACGTTCCGGCCAATGCAAGTAGTAGCGAAAATATAGCACGTGTGGCTGCTACAATACACGATAATTTTCCGTTTCAAGATCCTACAGGAGGAGATGCAAGTATTGAAGCCCATGCTTTTTCGATAGCAGCATTGGATTATACCGCAGCCAAGAATAATGACTGGCAACGGCTTTCAATCCCTTTTGTCCGCACAGCTAATAAAATCAACCCTGCTTTTATGCTGGTTTCTTTCACAACAAACAGTACGCCCGGCAAAGGCACTGTAAATGATTCGGTATATATTGATGATATTCAGATGATATATAGGCCGGTGCTGACTATTGGGGTACCGGATAAACCAAAGTATATTTTGGGCGAATCTATCACAGTTCCTTATACGCTGGTGGGTACTATGTCGGCTACAAATATAAATACAGCTCCCAATGTTGTGTATCTGGAACTTTCTGACGAAAATGGAGATTTCAATGCTGTAAATAGAATTGCAGAATTGACTACAGACTATAGCGGCGAACTGAAAGCTATGTTGCCCGAAGATATTACACCTTCGGATAACTACAAGGTGCGTATTGTGACTACAAACTATCCATTAACGTCGACTGAAAGTGGTAGCTTTTCGATAAAAAGCAGGCCGGCTGCTCCGGTAGCCAAAGCAGCAACAAGCGTTACATCCGTTTCGTTTATTGCTAACTGGGACGAAGTACCGGGAGCTATGGGCTACTTGATAACTGTGGATGGAAAAGAATATCAGATTGATGGAGGTGATGTTGTTTCGTATGAAGTTAAGAATTTACAACCCGATGTGGATTATTCTTATACAGTGAAAACATTGATAGATGGTGTATCTTCATACGAATCCAACACAATAACGGTTAGAACTGAGAGTGGAGGAGCGATGTTGTATAATGGAGAAACCAATATATCAACAAACAAAGGGGTGGAAAAAATCGAAGTAATAAGTATAGCAGCAGCAAGATTGATTGATAAAATATCTGTTGTTCTTATTAATAATAAAAGTGGTTTCTTCTCGATAGATACAAATGAATTAGGTATAGAAGGAGGAGATATTCGGGTGTCGTATAATCCAACCGAATTGGGTATTCATGATGCAAAAATGCTGCTTCAGTCTGACCTTGTTGATGATGTAATCATTGAATTGACAGGCAATTCTTTACCAGTGCCGGTAAATACTGTAGATGCTGGTAATACTACTCCATTCTCTTTTGATGCAAAATGGGAGGCATCTGACGAGGCTGAAGCGTATTTGCTGACTGTGTATAACGATGAAGGGGAAGTACTACCGGAATATAATGGATTGAATGTACAGAATGTTACATTATATAATGTAACAGGGTTGGATGCCGGAACAAGCTATAGTTATGCTGTTGCAGTTCTGTGTCAGAACCTTCAATCAGAGCTATCGAATGAAACATTTGTACAAACCCTGAAAGAGCCAAAAATAAACGATGATATTTCTATAAATAAATTCCTGCAAGATGTGAATAGCAGTGAGCCGCAAACGATTACGGTTCAGGCAACAGATTTATTCGAAGATGAAAAAATAAGCGTTACGATTACAGGTTCGGAGTATTTTGGTGTAGATAAAAATGAATTGCAAGCAGATGAAGATGTCGTAATCACATATAACCCATTGACGGCAGGAAAACATAATGCTACTCTGACATTAAGTTCGCTGTATGCCAAAAATGTAGCCATACAAATTGAAGGAACGTCTCGTCCATCGGCAGTTACAGCCCTTGTGCCTTCCGTTACAACATATAGTTCGTTTATTGCTCGCTGGGAGGCTTCGGCTACAGCAGATGCTTATTTACTGACAGTAAAGGACAATAATGGAAATACAGTAAGCGGTTATGATCAAAAAAATGTAGAAAAGGTCACTTCATTCGACGTTAAAAGTTTATTCCGGAATCGCAATTATACTTATTACATCGAGGTATTGGAGAATGAAATAATATCTTTAGCCTCTAATATAATTGAAACACGTACAGTACCAAGTATCTCAGGCTTGTCGGAAGAAGAAGTAAGTGAAATAAAGCTCTATCCGAATCCGGCTACTAACTATCTGTTTGTAGATGGTGTTGGTCTGAATACTGAATATGTTATTGTGGATACGAAAGGGCGTATAATTCAAAAAGGAATAATGGAGGGAAACATGATTCCAGTGCAAATGCTTGATGCTAATATCTATATTGTAAAAATAGAGGGTAAGAGCTTCATCTTTATAAAAGAATAGTTTCCGTTGATAACCCCAGCTATAAAAAAGAGAAGGCCGAACATGGTCTTCTCTTTTTGTTTCTTTGAGGGGGCTTATTGTATAGGGTGATGAAATGATAGGGCAGGAGAGAAAGTCTCTAATAAGAGATTTCTCCGCTTCCTATACATATTTTTGAATCATTGTCGTAGATTACTCCAAACTGTCCGGGAGCTATCCCTTGCAGTTTTTCATTGGATATTACCTGATATCCTTTAGGGGTTTTGCAAATTTTGCCTTTAGTAAATTCGGGTGTATGACGTATTTTGAACGTGATGTCTGTTTTGCCATTCTCCCCCCAAGGGGTGTCCGTAATAAAATGGAAGTCGTGCATCGCAAACTCGTATCCATATTGACTCTCAACACCATATCCTTTCGATACAAAAACTACATTTGCATCAACATCTTTCTTTATCACGTACCAAGGACCGCCCGAAAGTGATAAGCCTTTGCGCTGACCCACGGTATGAAACCAATACCCTTTGTGCGTACCCAATACTTTACCGGTTTCCAGTTCTACTATAGGGCCTTCTTTTTCTCCTAAATAGCGTGCTATAAAGTCATTGTAATTTACTTTACCCAGAAAGCAAATACCTTGGCTATCGTGCCTTTTTGCACTTGGCAGGTTTGCATTTAATGCAATTTCGCGTACTTCATTTTTCATCAGGCTGCCAACGGGAAACATTAGCTTTGAAACTTGCAGGACATCGAGTTGTGCCAGAAAGTCGGTTTGGTCTTTCAGTGGGTCTTTGGCTGTACCCAAATAGGTTTTTCCATCCTTCTCAATAGTAGTGGCATAATGTCCGGTGGCTGTTTTATCGTAATTTTTTCCCACCCTGTTTTCAAATACGCCAAATTTTATGAGTTTGTTGCACATCACGTCTGGGTTTGGAGTTAACCCCTTCTTTACTTTATCTATCGTGTATGCTACTACATTGTCCCAATAATCGCGGTGCAGGTCGATGATTTCCAATTTACAACCATATTTATGCGCTACTAAAGAAGCCATTTCAATATCTTCTTCTGAAGTGCAATGAAGCTCGTCGTCATCGTTCGACCCTATTTTTATATAGAATAAATCCGGCGTATATCCGGCTTCTTTCAGCAGATGTACAACAACGGAGCTGTCTACTCCTCCCGATAATAAGGCTGCAATATTCATGTTATTATCCGTAAATAAATATTAAAACATGAAAAGACGACTACAAGCCGTCTTTCCAATAGAATCTTTTTTGTTATAATAAAATTAAAATTCCCAAAGGTCTAACTCGAAGTTCAATAGTTCGGTTTCAATTCGTTTCTGCTCTTTTTTTACATAAGTTTCAAATTGCTCCGGACTTACTACTTTATCATATTCCAACAGCATACGGCTGTACATGTTGTTGTCTCCCAGCAGGTAACTCGAATATAGCTTTTGTACAAAGAAATCGTCGAATGTTAAACGTTGAGCTTCGTTTCCGTTCGAAATTACATATTGTTTTGCCAGATATGGCCGTAGGTCGTCAAAAAGCACCCAGAACAGTAGCGAGTATTGTAAAGACTGCATTGCATTCAGGTTTCCGCTACTTTTGTCAGGATGGGCAGAATATAGTGGTGCTATACCTATAACTTTACTGTGCATTTTAGAAGTATGCTTATCGAAGAATATTACTTCCTGAGTAATATATTTCAACTGATTCCTCACATAATATGCAAAGTTATCGGTATTGACTGTCGGTTTACCCAGCAGGTCGTCTACTTCAATCAAATATGCGTTTGGCTCTTCGTCTCTGTCTTTAGGTAGTATGGTATTTGCACGCAAATCTTCGGGTGTCAACGCTATTTCATATTTAGGAGTTAACTCACGTCCTCTTTCGTAGGCGGTTAACCCATCGTCGCAAATAGCATCCAGCATCACTTTAAATAAACTGCGATAAGTTGGGTTATCAGGTCTGATAGGGAAATACAAACGGTAATTTTGTTTTTCACGCATATCAATAACTCTGTATACTATACGATACCAAACTATATCATCGGCACGGTGGTTTACTATTGCAATTGTATCGGCTAAAGCATCCAATTCTACTGTTTGCAAACGGATGTTACCGGTCTTATCGAAGAAGGGCAGCGGTGTCTTTTGTGCTTTCATCGCTATCGGAGCGAAAAGCATTAAAATAAGTGCTATTATAAAAAAATTATTTTTCATAAAATTATTTTTTCAAATTTAAGTAGAAATAAGATTATAGTTCTATTTGGATAGGTGGCAGACTTCTTATTTTGCCATCAGGTCCTTTTGCTTTTATATTTCTAAATGTTATTAAGTCGTTACGTTCCAGACGGTTTATGTCGTCAAGTTGTCTTTTGGTCAAGGTTGAGCCTTGCGCGTCAACTTGTCCTATAATAGTAGCTAAAGTGAATGATACAACTTCAAAATTAGCTTTTATCAATTCATCTTCGCCATAGCTGGCAACTACTTTAAAGTCGTTGCTCCGAAGTATAGCCTTTGTCAGCCTGCCTTCTTGTATTGTGCGGGGCACTCCTCCTGCATCGCGGTATTGGATGTATGATTTAGGGTCGGGAATATATCTTACCCTATATTTCATCGAACCCATTTGTATGGTTTTTCCGTCCATCTTGCCCGACACTACTATCGTAATATCATCGTCTTGAGTGGGGTTAATGATATAGTTTCCACCGCTTTTTCTTACAGTTGCTCCGTTTGCACTGACGCTCACATTTTCTGACGCCACTCCCGGAACCGATATGCTAAACCTGTTGTCGATACCACGGTAAACAACATTTAAATCTACGTTTGAGATAGTGGCCGAAGGTTCGCCTACGATATACTCATCTGTGAAAGAATAGCTTCTTACAATACCATCGTTTCCCGGTAACCGCACCTGTCCATTATATTTGAATGTTCCGGTTTGACTGGTGTTCACTTCATAAAGCCCTCTGTCGTTGATGCGTTGATTATTAATGTAGTAGGTTGGGGCAGCCGTAGAGTCTACTGCGGCTAATACAATTTTGGCACTGTATTTTCCTCCCTTAATTACATATTTGGATTCGGGTACAACCAAGGCTTCTATTTTGTTTACACGAAAATCCGAAGCATCGGTCTGAGCTTTAAGATACTGTATCATATCCATTTCGGTTGTCCGGATATCGCTCTGATATTTGGTAAGCAACGTTACTGCTGCTGAAAGCGGCATCATCTCGAACATTGATTCTTCCCACGATTTGTTTTGGCTTCTTTCTAAAGAAAAAATAGTCTCATACTGTCTTTGTTTCAACGAATCGCCGGGAGTCAGGTCAATCAGCAATTGACGGTACTCGTATAGTTGCTGATGTAGTTCTTTTCCATGACCTTCTACCAATGCATATTGTCCGGCAACATCTAAGTTGTCTTTTGCTTTGATTTCAATCGCCTCCGGGTCAGCGTCCGATTTGTCGGCCAGTACTATTATCTGATACTTGAAGTTCTGAATGTAATTATAAACCGAATCGGCTTTCAGTTGCAGTGCTTTTGCTTTATCCAGCCATTCCTTTACTTTTGTCGGGTTTTGCTGATACAACTGTTCAAAGTCGTCATACAAAGCCCCCATCCTCATATTGGTCGATTCAATAGAGGAATGTAAGCTTTTATCTACCATCGAAAAGCCTTGTAATACTTCACTCGATACATTCAATGCTAACATTGCGGTCAACACCAAATACATCATCCCGATCATTCTCTGCCTCGGGGTTTCGGGACAATTCTTAGCTCCACTCATCTATTATCTTTGAAAAGTAATTTTTATTTTATTATTAACGAACTGAAAAAATTAGCTTAAAGCATTCAGCATATTGCCATATATACGGTTAAGCTCTTTTATATGGCTTGTAAGTTGAGCCGAGGCTTCTTTATACTGGTTAACTTCGTCAAAAGTAGTTTGTGTCAGTTGCTTGATTTTCTTATTTTCAGACGCTATATCATTCAAACTTTCGGCAACTAAACGTGCTCCTTCAGTTTGTTTCTCAATAGCAGCGCTTTGGCTTTGGATATTCTTTAACTGTATTTCGTAAATTGAGTTAAGCGAAGACAGGTTCTTATTAATATCTTTTGTAGCCTCGGCATATTGTTTGGTGCTGTTCACAGCCGAATCCATATCTTTATTCAGCGATTCGTAAGATGCGAACAGGCTTGTTGTTGCCGAATTAAGCGATGTTTGTGTTGAGGCAAACTTAGCTGTAACCTCCGATGCCGATTCTATGTTTTTGATATATTCCTTAGTTGAACCTACTGCATCCGATATTGTATTCAGTTGTTTAGCTGTTTCTGAAAGGTTTTTAATTCCGTCCGAAAGGTTTTTCAACTCTTCATCAGCTAACTGTTGAGTACCAAAACTCGGAGTGCGGCTTCCGCCACCTATGTTGATTTCATTGAAAGTGGTTCCATCTCCTTCGAACGAGAATATTCTGTCCCATTCGTAATCTTTGTGAGGAGAGTCGAATGCACTTAAAATAAATAGTAATGCTTCTGTTATCATTCCCGCTGAAAGAATAAGTCCGGCATAAGGCCAGTGCATCAATTTGAATAATGCTCCTGTAATAACAACAGCAGCTCCAATACTGTATATTGCTCCTGATGCACGTTTCACTCCCTGACTATTCCACCAAATATCAAATTTAGATTTGTTTTTTGAAGACATATTTTTCTGATTTATATTATTTATTTCAGTATTTTATAAGTCGCCGTTATATGAACGGACACAACGGAAGCCTATGTAAGGGCGACTTTCATATTGATATTCGTAAGTTTTTGTTCCACATTGCAGGTAATATGCTATATCTTTCCACGATCCGCCTCTCACAACCTTTTGTTTCAAAACATCGGGGTCGCTGTTCTTGGCATTGTATTGGAAGCTTGGGTTCATATCATACACCAATGTGTTGCTTGATTCTCTGTTGGCTGATGAAGTCCATTCGGCAACGTTTCCGGCCATATCAAACAATCCGAAATCGTTTGGAGCGAAAGAACCTACTTTCATGGTAGTTGAGCCCGTATCGTCCGAATAGTTTCCCGGTAGCGGTTTGAAATTAGCCATATAGCAGCCTTTGTTGTCGCGTACGTAGTTACCACCCCAAGGGTAAAGCGCCATTTGGCGTCCACCACGTGCAGCATATTCCCATTCGGCCTCGGTAGGTAAGCGATAATCCTGCGCCTTTACCTTATGGCTTGCATTATAGTAGTCGGTTCTCCAACGGCAGAACGCTTGTGCTTGTTCCCATGTAACGCCTACAACAGGATATTGAGCATATCCCTGATGCGAGAAATACATTCTCATTCTTGGGTCGTTATATGCATATTGAAAATCGCGAATCCACATCACTGTGTCGGGATATACATTTACTATTTTGGATGAAATAAGGTCGCGGCGTGATTTCAGTTTACGTGTTATTGTTTCGTGACGGATAACACCGGCTTCATCTATATATGAGGTATCTACACGTACTGTAGCATTAGCCGGATATGCACCTGTGTTTACATCATATTTGTTTTGTGGTGCAGCAGCTTGGTCATAGTTCAACCACTCGTAGCGGTATTGTAAAGCTCCCGGGTTGAATTCTTTTTTAGTATTCAGTATATCGTTGCCATCATAGTACATGAACGACAAAATATCTTGAACTTCTTCGTCTTGCGAGTTCCATGGAATTTTAGCTTTCCAATTCAACGGAGCTATTTCCGGAGGCAAATCGTCCGTTTGGTTTCTCTTTACTATACGAAACTCGTCACGTCCGCCCATAACCAACGCACGTAAGGCGATAGAGTCGCGCACCCAATTTACAAATTGTTTGTATTCATCATTTGTAATTTCGGTTTCGTCCATCCAAAATGCATCTACAGTTACATTTATAGGTCTGTCGTTAATGCCTCCAATGGCCGATTGGTCGTTAGCACCCATTACAAAGGTACCTTTCTTAATAAATACCATTCCATAAGGGGCTGCTTCTTTAAAACTTCCGTTTGCCCCTACACCGACCAGCTGTCCGGAAGGTTTGTTACAGGCAAAAAGCAGCAAAGCGACAATAAAAATAAGCAATGTTTTCTTCATATTCATCTAGTAAATATAGGTGAAATATTTTTATTTCATTAAATTTCAGAAAAAAGGATTTACAGAATCCTTATACTTTTATATTTTTTAGTATGCTTTCCGAGCAAAAATTCGAAATTATACTCTAAAAAAATCTCATATCCACCAAAGGTTACAAACGTATTGGAAAGTGGTACATCATACGCTACTCCTGCAGTCAATCCTCCAAAGATATTCATGCCTACATGCACCCCAACAGAATTGCCGATGCGATAGGAGAGGCCTCCCCAAATTCGTTCATCATATTCAAGCCTACCGGTCAAATCCCAATCGAGCGTTACAAAATCAGTTTTCAGATATGTGCTGGGCTTTATCACCAGTTTTGTATCCGGTATTTTGAACTGATAACCGCCAATTACGTGTAAAGCAGGTTTTATAGGTTCAACTATATCCTCGCCAATATATATTTTAGGCGCTGTAATATGGGTGCACGATATACCAGCAAACCCATTAGTAAACTTGTACATAACTCCGGCGTTCAAGTCCAGTTGCATCCCCGACACTTTAGCCTGAGGTATAGTTTGGTCGTTGTCCGAGTGCGACTCATCTTCGGCGCTTGGCGGTTTTGGTTCAGCCTTTGCTCCGTCAATTCCGGAATCGATAAAACCGATATCAAGCCCTGCGCTGAATTTGCCTATGGAGCTTGTGTGTTTATACGCATATTGCAAATAAGCATTTTGGTATCTCCACATCGACCCAACTTCTTTGATTACAAACCGGATACCTGCTCCATGTGAACTCTTTCCGATGGAGAAAGGCATATTTGCACCTGCATTGAGTGTTAATGCCCCGTTGTCGAAAGACCAAAAGTCTTGCCGAAAAAAAACAACGGCTTGTATCATATCGTTTTCACCCGCCATAGCAGGATTAAATGCTGCCGGAAAAAACGTATATTGACTCATTTGCGAATCGCTTTGAGCAGCAATTTTGCCTAAGTAAAAAAGCAACAACAATGAGCAAAAAACAACTTTTTTCATAAGGCAATATCCGATATGCTTTTCAGACACATTTTGTCAAACTAAAAATCAGGTTTGTTAGCTGTGTTTTTGTTATAAAACTAATAAAATTACAAAAAATTGTATTTGAACCCGTTTTTAACAAACAACAAGAATTTGTCATACTAGTCTTAAATAATATTAATACAATTTTGTATCAACTAATTAGTATGGCAAATCCTTGTCTGTTCCACCAGCACAACAATCTGATTTTCAAGCATCATATCGCGCGCATTTCAATTCAAAATAATAAATTAATCTTTCTTTTGACTGTTCTTTGTACGAAACAATCGGTATAGAGATTAATATTCTTCTTCATTAAAGAAAAAATCTTCTTTAGTAGGATAGTCGGGCCAAATATCTTCTATCGATTCATATATTTCGCCTTCATCTTCAATCTCCTGCAGGTTTTCAATAACTTCTAAAGGAGCGCCCGAACGCATTGCGTAATCAATCAGTTCATCTTTAGTGGCAGGCCAAGGAGCATCTTCTATTTTTGATGCCAGTTCTAGTGTCCAATACATAACAATAATTAAGTTGATATTTAATTTTGTTTAGTCGAGTGCAAAAGTAAAAAAAAAATTGAAAGAATTACAGTTTCGTATAAAATATTTCAGTACCTCTCTCTTTGTTGAAACAACGCGATAAAACAAAGAAATAATCCGACAGGCGATTTACGTAAATAAGTATTTCAGATTCAACCTGATAATGCTCACTCATAGTGTAAATACACCTTTCGGCACGGCGCGATACTGTGCGGCATACGTGTGCCAGCGCTGCTGCCTTAGTACCTCCCGGAATAACGAATGACTTCAGAGGAGGCAGGTTTTCGCTCAAACGGTCGATTTCTGATTCGATTTTTGAAATCTCTGTTTTGTCGAAAGATATACCGTACTTCTCTGTTTCCGGCTTGGTAGTGTCCAGTGCAAGGCAACTGCCCATGTCAAATAAACTGTTTTGAATGGAGAGCAGGAATTTTTTATGCTCTTCCTCTGTTACTTCACTAACCAATAATCCTACAAAAGAGTTCAGCTCGTCGATAGTGCCATAAGCCTCAAGGCGAACATCGTTTTTATTTATCCGTGTTCCTCCTATTAAGCTCGTTTGGCCTTTGTCGCCTGTCTTTGTGTAAACTTTCATTTTTTTTCGGCTTTGGTTCCGACTTTTTATTAATATGTTTTTGACGTTACTAACGTCTGTATCTTCAAATTGTTTTGTCAGAATCGCATCTTGTAATTCTTTTTTTGCAATACAGGGTCGAGAAAAGCAATTCCAACCTGAAACAAATCGATTGTAGAACTTACTTTTTCGTGTGATTTTATGCTGTTCCATGCATATTCCATATCGTCCGACCAATATATATCATCTATCAAAACAATGGTTTTGTCATGGGCTTTCGATAAACATTTTTCAAAATAATCCAGTACCGCGTCCGAACGGTGATTGGCATCTATAAAAATAAAGTCGAGTTTTTCTACTTTATTTAAAGCTGTCTCCAGATTTTTATTTATGTCTCCCTGTATAATGTTGATATTATTATTCAGTTGTAGTTTATTGAAATTTTCTTGGGCTACTTTAATTGTTTCGGGGCAGCCTTCTAACGTTGTGCATCGTATGTCTTTTGATGCTGAGCCCAGATAACAGGTCGTTATTCCTAAAGAAGTGCCTAGCTCTAAAATATCTTTACTCCCCGAATAGTTCACTATCCGATAGAATAACTGACCGTATTTAGGTTGTTTGAGCGATTTTCGGGCAATGTTGTTCACTTTTCGCTCTCCTCCTTTGCCCATTCCAAAATCGGTTATGCAAATAGTACGTCCGTCTTTTTTCAGTTCTTTACGCAGTGCCTCTATCTCAGGAAAAATATAAAACGGATTTTTTTCGTAGATAACAAATTTCGTAAAATGAAATACAAAGGGAGAATGTATTCTGAAGCCGAATGTATTCCGTGCCGATAAAATGTGCCTTATATATTTAAATGCTCTGTGCAAGATTCTTCTTTTTATTAAAGTCCGCAAAAGTACGAAAAAGATTCTGTAATATGAAAACGGTGGTTTTGGCGTGTTTTTTGAAGTTTTTCTTTAGAATCAGATGCTTAAGTAGTAAATCATGTATTCTGAGCCACACTTCTTTTTTTGTTCGGATGATTATTTTATAAAGATGTCGCAAATTTCCAATTATAGAGTCAGGCGGTGCTCTACCTTTGCATTGTAACAAAAGTAAGTTTAACTAAAAAAACAAAATGACAATGAAAAAACTGATTTCGTGGGTAGAGATTCCTGCCGGAAATTTTGAAAGAGCCGTTAAATTTTATAGCTCATTACTGAATTTAGACTTTGAAGTTTTTGAATGTGAGACAGAGAAAATGGCTTGTTTCCCCGGTGGCGAAGGAGCTATTTCGTTTACAGACGGCTTTAAGCCTTCGGCAAACGGAACACTTGTTCACTTCGATTTAGGAGATAAACTGGACGAAGCAATTGAAAGTGTGGAAAAACTGGGAGGGAAAATTGTTTTCCCGAAAACTAAAATAGAAGTGGAAGGAAGAGGCTATTTCGCACTTTTCATTGATAGCGAGGGAAATAAAGTAGGGCTTTATGGCGACGAGTGACTTTAGATAAGCAGGTTTTAATTTACAATCAGGCTTTTGTGGCTTGATTGTAAATTGTATATTTGTAAAACAGGAGTACCTAATTATATGCACTATTTTGTATCCAAACCATCCGTAGCTCTATCGCAATATGTGAAAGGGTATTGGGGAATGAGCAGCCGGGGCTCCTTTAAGGAGCCTTATAATTACCGTATTGTGCCCTCCGGTATTCCTGAGCTTACCTTTTATTTTGGACATCGTCCGGCTGCTACGGATAAGAGTTTTGCGTTAGAAGAAAATACGCTTATCTGTGGGCATAAAAAGCAATATCAGGATATTGTTATATCCGATGAGTTGGAGATGTTTTCCGTACTTTTTCAGCCACAGGGTTTAATGGCCTTTTTTGATATTCCCTTGGCCGAATTTTATAACCGGATGATGCCTCTGAAGTATATCCTGCGTGGAGATTCGGACGAGTTAGAAATGAGGCTGAATGAGGCTGAAAGCTTCGGGGAAAGAATAGTGCTTATCGAGAGGTTTTTATTAAAACGTTTGGAAAAAAGCCGCAAAAAGTATGAATACAACCGTGTAAACCATTCTATAGGCTTGATTAATAATAGCAAAGCATCGGTTAGTATCGAGCAGCTTGCTTCGCATGCTTGCCTTAGCCGTAAGCAGTTGGAGCGTGTTTTTTCAGATTATATCGGCTCTACCCCCAAGCAATTTCTGAAAACAGTTCGTTTTCAAAGCGCATTGGCTCAAAAATCCCTTTTCAAAGAGAAGAACCTTACAGAGTTAGCTTACGATGCGGGTTATTACGACCAGTCGCACATGATAAATGATTTTAAAATACTTTCGGGCTTCACTCCGGGCGAGTTTTTTGCCGAATGTGAGCCTACCTCCGATTATTTTTTGTTTTAAATGATTGGGCTGATAGCTGTTTGGTTTGACATAGATAAAAAATCAGATTGTTAAGAAATATGATTTTTGCATGTGATTTTATTATCTTTATCATCTTTTTCAGAAAATGGCATGCGAAATTTAACCATAATTCTTTTTGTATTTTTATCCTTTTACCTGAAAGCTGAGCAAGATGGTAGTATTGTGTCGCCGATACAACCTACTGTTATTGATATTGGCGAAACATTTTATTCTACTCCTGTAAAAACATCCGATAACAATATTGTAATAGCATCGCATCACAAGCAACTTTACTTTTTTAATAGTGGCGGAGAGTTGGTAAACAGCTATGAAACCAAAGGTTGGATTCATGCCACTCCCACCGAATTGGGCGATGGCAGCATCGGTATAGGCAGTTATGACGGTTATTTCTATTTTTTCGATAACGAGGGGAATTTTAACGAAAAAATACGCCCCGGTGGTTTTATCTTTACTGAGCCGGTAGAGTTGGGTGATAATATCGCTTTTGGAACTAATAAAGGTAAAGTTGTATTTTACGACAGGAAGGCGAGCGAATTATCGCACGTTAAAGTGAAGCGAATTGTTCACGGGTCGCCGATGGTAACTTCCGATAGTACTCTGATAATAGGGTCGAACAGTAAAAAGCTGTATTTCATCAATTCCGATAAGGAGCTTGTAAATACATTTAAAACCAAGGGCTGGATAATGCATTCCAAACCGTTTCAATTGCAGGATAGTTCTATCGTTGTAGGCTCTTACGATAAGCATTTGTACTGTATCGACAAGTCGGGCAATCTGAAATGGAAGTTTAAAACAGGAGGACGAATTCATAGTTCACCCATACAAACTCCGGATGGAACAATCGTGTTTGGCTCGTTCGATGGTTATATCTATACACTTACGGCCGAAGGAGAACTGGTGAATAAGGTGAAAACAGGAAAAATGGTTGTTTCGTCGCCTGCAATGATAAACGAGTCGGTAGTGGTAATAGGCTCGCACGATAAACACCTGTATTTTATAGATACGCAAGGAAATCTTTTGGACAAGTATAACGCCGGGGGGAAGATATTTTCGTCGCCGATAGCATTGCCATGTGGTACGGTATTTTGTTGTACAACCAACGGTAAACTGTCATTTCTCTCTCCGGAATATATTTCTCAAAACTTGAGGATAGATATAGAGGCTGACACATTTACTACTCAGGCAGAAATAAACCATCAGGA
The DNA here is from genome assembly GCF_010501035.1 of Paludibacter sp. 221. Taxonomy (GTDB): domain Bacteria; phylum Bacteroidota; class Bacteroidia; order Bacteroidales; family Paludibacteraceae; genus QVMH01. Next base: position 230 of record NZ_QVMH01000013.1, on the reverse strand, counting down.
AGATAATCCGGACTTAATAGAAGAATTAGAGTTGGAAAATATATATTAATGTTAGGAAAGGGCTTTTGAGCTATTCATGTTTTGTTTATAGTATTGATGTTTTAACACGATTTGCTTATAAAATTCCCTGTTTCGTTAAATATTTGCCTCAAAAAATCAAAGCCTTTACATTTGCATCCACATTCTTCGAGCAAAAATGAAGAATGAAAATTGAAAAATGAATCTTTCTC
>NZ_QVMH01000012.1 GCF_010501035.1 Paludibacter sp. 221 | reverse complement strand
AAATTATTAATACTTTTGTCTAATCAAACCTGTAACGGTTTTTTAGGACTAGTCAAATAATATATGAGAGAATTTACAGTAAAGAATCTGGATTCAAAGTGTCTTTTTCAATGTCCAGAAAGTATTTGTAAGTTCCTACTTTCAGTTCGGCGCAAGCATCGTAATCACATACGATGATTCCTTTTTTGTGCATTTGCAGCGCGCTGATAGTCCACATGTGGTTTATAGGTTCTTCTACAACGTGGCGCAAAGCACGGGCTTTATTGTGTCCGTTTGCAATGATTAGCACTTCTTTAGCATCCATCACAGTGCCTACTCCAACAGTCAACGCTGTTTTTGGCACTTGGTTTACATCATTATTAAAGAAGCGTGAATTTGCTATAATAGTGTCGGTAGTTAATGTTTTCTGGCGTGTACGCGATGTTAAAGAAGATGCCGGTTCGTTGAACGCGATATGCCCATCGGGGCCTATGCCACCAAGAAACAGGTCGATACCGCCTACCTCTTTCATTTTAGCTTCGTATGCTGCACATTCTTTTTCCACATCTTTTGCATTTCCGTCCAGTAGGTGGGTATTTTCGGCCTTAATATCAATATGGCTAAAAAAGTTGTTCCACATAAAAGAGTAATAGCTTTCTTTATGGTCGCGTGGCAGTCCTACATACTCGTCCATATTGAAAGTAATCACGTTCTGAAAAGAAATGATTCCGCTTTTATTCAATTTTATCAATTCGCGATACATGCCCATAGGAGACGACCCTGTAGGAAGTCCTAAAACAAAAGGTTTTTCCGCTGTTGGTTTTGCCTGATTTATTTTTGCAGCCACATAATTTGCCGCCCACTTGGATACGTTTTCGTAATCGGGTTGAATGATAAGTCTCATAAGTGATATTTTTTAGTTTTAAAACCGCAAATGTACTATTTTTATTTCATTCAGGCTACATTATCTCAGGCAAGTTCTTCTAACGCTAAAATGTTACGTTTATTAGGTGTTTATGTTTTTTACTTTGTACAATTCGTTTTTATACCCGTAAAGCCATTTGTGATTGCTATCTGTTTATGTTGGCGTTTTTTTGTACCTTTGTGCTTCCAAAATTTAAGAGTTTGTCAATGAGAACATCTTTTGTTAACAATAGAGACGAAATAGATCAAATAATAGCTTCTTGCGATGTTTGTTTTGTAGGGATGGTAGATATTGACGGGATGCCATACGTTATCCCGATGAATTTTGGTTATGACGGAGAGAATATTATACTTCACTCAGGACCCGAAGGTAAGTATCTGGATTTATTAGGCAAAGATAACCGCGTTTGTATTACTTTCTGCTCGCAACGCGAACTTCGTTGCCAGCATCCTGATGTTGCTTGTAGTTACAGCATGGAGTCGAAAAGCGTTGTGTGCAAAGGGATGGTCTTTTTTATTGATGATAACGACCTTGTAACGAAAGAAAGGTATATGAATATAATCATGAAGAATTATTCGGAAAGGGAGTTCAAATATTCAGAACCCGCATTGCGAAATGTAAAAGTGTGGAAAGTAAGAATTGATAGCATTACCGGAAAAGCGTTTGGTCAAAACTTTAAATCTACATTCTAATTAAATTTCACTACGATAATTCCCTATTCTTTTGGCATAAGAATTGAATAAAAAAGAGCTTATTTTTCGGATTTTATTTAATCGTCTGAAAGGCAATGCTTTAAATGTATTTTGAAAATATCTGTATTACCGGTTTATGTCATTGTGGCATGAATGTAAAATAATAGAATGACAATATGAGCAAATCTTTTAATAAAATATTTCTTGAAGGTAGTGATGATTCGGAATTATATCCGATAATTTCGTTGGACGACCGTCCGGGTGAGGAGGAGATTGACTTGAAATCGGGCGAAGTGTTACCTATTTTGTCGTTGCGGAATATGGTTATTTTTCCTGGGGTGCTTTCGCCTGTGTCAGTGGCACGTCCTAAATCGATGAAGCTGATACGTGAAGCGCAGGAAAATGAATCGCTGATAGGTGTTTGTACCCAAATTGACACACGGATAGACGACCCTACTTACGAACAGCTTTACCCGCTGGGCACGATAGCGCAAATTGTGCGCATACTGGAAATGCCTGATGGTACTACTACGGTTATATTGGAGGGTAAAAAGCGTTTTCGTTTAGGTACGGTTGTAACCGAGAAACCCTATATAAAAGCACATGTCAATTTGTTTGATGATGTTAAGATTGATACAAAAGATAAGGTGTTTCAGGCTTTGGTATCGTCAATAAAGGATTTGACTATAAATATAGTATCCAAATCGGGGACTATGCCTCCCGAAACGGCTTTTGCTATCCGCAATATTGAAAATCCCGTGTTCATGATTAATTATATCTGCACTAATATGGGATTTGATGTGAAGGATAAACAGCGTTTACTCGAAATAGATAATCCGAGCGACCGTGGTTACAAACTGCTGGAACTGTTGGACAAGGAGTCGCAGTTGATTGATTTAAAATTGAGTATTCAAAATAAGGCTAAAGAGGGAATTGACCAGCAACAGCGCGAATACTTTCTTCAGCAACAAATGAGGACTATCCAAAGCGAGCTTGGCGATTTGTCGCCTGAGCAGGATTTGGATGAGTTGAGAGAACGTGCCGACAGCAAAAAATGGAGTGAGGCGGTAGCTAAAACATTCTATAAAGAGCTGAAAAAGCTGGAACGGATGCACCCTCATTCTCCGGATTATTCTACGCAGCTGAATTATATCGAAACTATGCTCGACCTGCCTTGGAATGAATATACCAAGGATAATTTTAACCTGAGAAATGCTAAAAAGGTGCTGGATAAAGACCATTTTGGCATGGATACGGTGAAAGAGCGTATATTGGAGCACCTTGCGGTGCTTAAACTGAAAGGTGATATGAAATCGCCTATTATATGCTTGTATGGCCCTCCGGGGGTGGGTAAAACATCGTTAGGACGCTCGATAGCTACTGCGCTTAACCGCAAGTATGTGCGTGTGTCGCTGGGTGGATTGCACGATGAAGCTGAGATACGCGGTCATCGCCGTACTTATATAGGTGCGCTTCCGGGGCGTATTATACAGAATGTTTTGAAGGCAGAATCGGCAAATCCGGTTTTTGTGCTCGACGAGATAGATAAAATCACTGCCGATTATAAAGGCGACCCGTCGTCGGCTTTGCTCGAGGTGCTGGACCCGGAGCAAAATATGGCATTCCACGACAACTATCTGGATGTTGATTTTGATTTGTCGAAGGTGATGTTTATCGCTACTGCCAATAACCTGAATACAATTCCGCGTCCGTTGTTAGACCGTATGGAATTGATAGAGGTAAGCGGCTATACGCAGGAAGAAAAAATAGAGATAGCATACCGCCATTTGGTACCGAAAGAACTTGAGAACCATGGGTTGAAAAGCGACGACTTTGTACTTACAAAACCTATAATACAACAGCTGATAGAAAAATATACCCGCGAATCGGGTGTACGTAGCCTCAACAGACAGATAGCTTCCCTGATGCGTAAGGTAGCCAAAAAGGTTGCATCGGGCGAGAAATACAATGTGGAACTGACCGAAGACGATTTGACGGAATACTTGGGTGCATCCCGCTATAGTTCGGATAAATATGAAGGCAACGAGTATGCCGGAGTCGTTACAGGCTTGGCATGGACGCAGGTAGGAGGAGAGATTTTATTTATAGAATCGAGCATTAGTAAAAGTAAGGCTCCTAAATTGACTTTAACGGGAAATTTGGGCGATGTGATGAAAGAATCGGCTGTTCTTGCGTTGGAATACATAAAATCGCATGCTGATAAGTTGGGGATAAGTAATGAGCAGCTTGATGAAAACAGCGTACATATACATGTGCCCGAAGGAGCTATCCCTAAAGACGGGCCTTCGGCGGGTATTACTATGGTAACGGCTTTGGTGTCGGCTTTCACCGGACGTAAAGTGAGAAAGAATATCGCCATGACGGGTGAAATTACGTTGCGCGGCAAGGTACTCCCTGTAGGAGGTATCAAAGAAAAGATATTAGCTGCAAAAAGAGCCGGTATTACAGATATTATACTATGTGCTGAAAACAAAAAGGATATCGACGAGATAAAGAAAGTTTACCTCAAAGGCTTGAAATTTCATTTCGTAACAGATATTATGGAGGTTGTTGATTTTGCATTGCTAAAGCAAAAGGCATAAGGATATTTTTGGTATTTAAATATTTGTTAAAAACAAGAAAAACTTCAAAAAAATGTTGTACAACATAAAATAGTACCTTATATTTGCACTGTGTTTTTCATGGTATTAGATTTAAGGTTAACAAGAAAGATTGGGTTGTCGTGATGACAACCTTTCTTTTTTTTGTATATATAGGGTTTAACAATATAATCTACTGATTATTTGTGTTTTACAAAAACTCAAAAACACAGTGAATTTGTTTTTTCACCCCGTTTTAACCCTAAAATAGTCAGATTTCCTATTCTTATGTACAGTCTGATATACACTAAATCAGAGTACATAATGGCAGTTAATAGGAATCTAACATGTATTCAATCAACTTCAAAGGGGTGCCAAATCCCAAAGACAAAAAGCTTGTAAAACTTACCGCAGTGTTCTTCCAAACGGGTTACAGTCGTGTAAAACGAATCATTGACGTAACCGGCGCTTACAAAGATTGGGACCTGGACAAGCAAAGTTTCAAAACAAAAAAATCCGAAAATCAAGTCAAAAACATCCTGCTTTCAGACTTAAAACTGAAATATTTGACCGTTGCCGACAAATGGGAATTGGACGGAAAGAATTGGTGTCCGACGGAATGGGCAGATTATTTTGAAGAAAAAGTACATACTCCGGAAAAAGTAAAAATAATGACCGTTTCGCAGGTTATTGATTATCAGATTGACTTTTTCGAAAAGAAAGAGCGCTTTAAAAACGGCAATGTCGTTTCAAGTTTTTCGAACATCAGGGAATATGGTTTCCTGAAATCTTCGCTGAATGCTTTTACCAAGCGGAAATACCACAAAGCTTTCTCCGGCTTTTATTTCAAAGACATCAACGAGCAGTTTCTGAATGATTATGCTTTGTTTCTACAACTCAGAGGAGCCGAAAACGGAAACAAAGGAGCTGTTGTTGCGCGGTTGAAAAAACTGCGTGCAGTCTGCAATCCTGCTTTCAAATTAAATATTCCTGAAGTTAATATCAGCGCTTTCAGATGCGTAGAATTGAAAATGAAGCAGAATAAATTCGTTCCGAAAACAATTCCGCACGAAACGATAAAGAAAATTGAAAGTATGGATCGTTCAGGGTTCACGAAAACAGAACAATTTCATATTGATATGTTTCTTTTTTGCTTTTATGCCGGTGGCATGGCAAATATTGACGCGATTTATCTTCGAAAAGAATCAATCAAAAAGAAAATGATTGTGTACGAAAGAATGAAAGTGTGCAAAGAAGCGAAAGTCCCGCTGATAAACAAGGCGGAGGAAATAATCAATAAATACAAAGACAAAAGCTACGGCGATTTTGTGTTTCCTGTTTTCACACACAAACACACGACCGAAGAAAAACGGAGAATCCGTCTGGAGCGTTTCAACTGGAAAGTGAACAAAACCCTCGAAAAAGTAAGAACGAAAATCCGCTACAAAGAAAAAATCACGTGGTATTCAGCGCGTGGTTCCTTTATCACGAAAATGATTAACGATGGATATAATCCTGCTCTTGTTGTGGAACAAGCTGGTAACAGTCCGAATATCATTTTTAAGCATTATTATAAGACAGTTAATTCGGAGGAATTGAGGAAGAATATGAATAAGGCGTTTTGAGAAAGTTAGAGTTTTTTTTCATTTTTTATTTGATAAATTTGAAAGTTTTTGTATCTTTACCATATCTTTTAGAGTGGATTTACCCCGATTTTGGCCACGAAACCTTTTTATCGGAGTTTTTTCTAAAGATAAAAAAATCCCAACTAATTAGCAATAATTTAGTTGGGATTAATTGTTTGATTTAGGAATAGGCCTAAAAAAACATTGAGTATATTGAGGACATATCTAAAACGACTAAAATCCACTGGAGAGTTTGAGTTGCTGACAAATTAAGGTCTAATTATTTTACTGACATATTCCAAAGGTACTTTCTCCTGTTCTAAACGCAAATTATTTTCTTTCAACAATTCATACAATTCTTGCTCTTCGATTGTCAGATTTAATTCTACCGAATTTGTGTTTGGTGTTCCTTTATCATCGTCATAATATTTGTCAAATGTCAATTTATCCATCAAAATGCTTTTTACATTTGGAAAATATCCTCTGAATTGTGACAAAATTTCAAAACCTTGTGCGTCTATATCTCCCCAATAATACAATTCCGTATGTTTTAACCATTCTACGTTTTTTAGTATTTCAACACCAAATCCACAGCCAAAAATAATAAGACTTTTTTCAATCAGCGGAAAAGTGAATATATTCATTTTGTTTTCAGCAACAAAGACTTTTTTTATCGGCAAATACAATTTTTCAAATTGACAAATTGGAATATTCAAGTCATTTATTTCTGAAAAATAATGCGAACTTATATTTTTATCCAATATACGAAAACGCACAGTTGACTCTGCATATTTCAAATTAAAGCGTTTTTCGAAATTTGTTTCGTTTTTGTCTATATATCCCGAAATCAAAATATCTAATAATTCCTTGATAATACCTTTATTCTTTTCAATAAATTTTGTGTGAATTTGTATCGGTAATTCACGAATATACAAATTCGGCTTGGGATTCTTTGTGAAATAATCACAGACTTTTAATAAATCATTCCATTGTAAATGATTTTCGATAATTTTCTTTGGATATTTGATTATCCATTCTTTCAATTCAGAAAATCTTGACAAAATCAATCTGTAATCAGTACGGAACTCTGCAACTTCTTTTTCTTTGTGTAAAAATTTCAAAAAGTCACTTTCTGTCTGAAAAGATATTTCGGACGGAATATCTTGCTTCCCGATTTCTTTTTTACTGATTGTGTGAAACTTAATTATATAACCATATCCTTTTTTCTCTTTTGATTGAGAAAGTAAAGCGGTAATTTCAGTTTGATATTCGGCGAGATTTCGGCTTGGTTTTTTATCGCCAAGTATAATGATTTTGTCAAAAGGAATATCCATTACAATGGATTGTAAATATGCCGAATATTTCTTTTCTGCTTTGAATTTTATTTCGGTAGGTGTAATCATTCGCTTACAAATTTTTCTCGTTCAGACTTAAATTGTTCTATAGGCATATCATAAAGCACTGATTCATTTCCTTTGCGTTCAACATAATGAACAAATGAAATGTCGTTTTCTACAATATGCACATCGTTACTCGGAGTAACCACTAAAAGTTGTAAATGAAGTTGTTTGCATAACGAAATAAGATAACGTGCTTTTTCCTCATCCTGTGCTTTAAATGCTTCATCAATAGCAATGAAACGGAATGATTTAGATTGCAAGCCATCTTTTGTTAGACCAAATTGATAAGCAATTGCTGAACCTAAAATTGTGTAGGTCAACTGGGCTTTTTCTCCACCCGATAGCTGTCCCATGCTTTCGTAAGTCTGTTTTTTTGCGTTGGTTTCTTTGTAAAACTCTTCGGCTTTATAGATAAACCACGCTCTGACTTCCATTACTTTTTTACGCCATTGTTCATTTTTTAGTTTTTCGATAAGAGGTTCAATATGATTGGTAAAATGATTTTTCCGACCTTCTATTGTAGCATCAACCTCTCGTATATTCGGAATAGCTTTATCCAATAAATTTCTGAAATCATTAGCCTCATCGCTCAATTTTTTCGGCGCAACGAGCTTAATGTAAGTTGTTGGATTATTATTGAAATCAATGCCTTTCAACGATTCGTTTAAGTGCCGAATATTTTCAGTTATAGAATCTTCCCAATTCTTAAAAAACATTCTGAAAGCACTGACTTTATTGGTAATGGTTTCACGAAGATAATTGTTGAATTTCTTCTCAAAACGAATTAAATCTTCTTCTATTAGCTTTTTGTAAAACGATTGGTATTCGGCAACCAACTCTAAATGTTCTGAATCAGGTAATTTGTTGACATCGGAACGCCAATCTCGATATTTTTCTGTAATTTCTTGCGAAGGGTTTTTAAACTGATTAATTAGACGAGTAATTTTCAGTTTATTCTCATTTTGTTGTATTTCTTGTTCGCCTGTTTCATTCTTGTTTTTTGTTTGAAACTCAGACAGTTTTATTTCAATATTTTCATAAGATAGATTTTGAAATTCGGCATTTCCCGTTTCAAAATTTGTTACATCAATTTCGCCAAGTTGTTCAAGTAAAATGGAGTTTTCGGAAAAGGCTTTGTTAATATTAATTAATTCATTTTTTTCTATTTGAAAAATCTCTCCATCTTTATTTTTTATTGTAACGTCGGTCAGGGTTTTCAACTCACTTTGAACTTGAGCTAACTGTTCTTGAAGTTTTTTTACCTTGTCGTTTGTTTTTCCTAATTCGTTTTTTTGTTCCTTTTTTTCTTGAATTGTATTAGCGTATGACTGCCAATCAATATCATCGTATTTGGTGTAAATTTTAAATAAATCGGATAAATCATCTTTTAGCGTATTTGTATCTTTTATCGTTTTTTCAATTATGCGAATTTGTTGAACAATTTGCTTTTGCTCTTCTTGCAATTTCAAAACTTCGTTTTTGATTAAAGCAATTTTCTCTTTATTGTCCCAACCAAGCACATAATTTTCTTTTTGCGAAATATGCGGACGATCGTCTTTTTCGTGCTTCCCTTTTACTGATTTTATCAATCCTTCCTGCGTTACGGCTCTCTCTTCGTAACGACTAAATTCATACAAATCATTCACACAAGCATAATTATATTGATTGTAGATTACATCTTCCAACCAATCTACATAAGTGTTTTTAGGTTTAAATTCAATCTTATTCAACAAACTGTTTGGCGAAATTTCTCGGTGTTCGAGTGTTTTCAACGAAGTAAAATCTCGATAACGTTGATACACAATGCGCCCTCTCAAATTATTTGCATTCACAAATTCGTTAACTTTCGTATAGTATTTTTCGGGAACAATCAATCGCAAAGCAAAATTATGAAGAATTTTTTCTATCGAAGACTCCCAATCTTTTTCGCTATCTCGTATTCGCATCAATTCGCCAATAAATGGAATTTCTTCTGCAGTTGCATCAACAGCAATTAAAATATCATTTCTGATTTCAGCAACTCGTCCCGAAATATTGTTTTTATTCTTTTGTAAGGATTGAATCGTTTCAATATTTATATCAATATTTTTTTGAATTTCATCTTCCTTATTCTTTTTTTGTCTTAATTCTTCGGCTTTCTTTTCAAGTAAAATTACTAATTCGCCTTTTTTCTCACTTGCCTTTTCCCTATTTTCTTTAAATGTTTCTTCAGTCGGATTTTCAGAAAAACCTACTTTTTGAGTGATTTTATTGTAATTATCTAGTTTGTCGCTTCGATTTTTTTTACTCGTTTCAAGTCGCCCTATTTCAGTTTTTAATTTTTCTATCTGATTCCCGACTGCATCGGTTTTTATCTGAACGGTTAAATCAGTTTCCTGATTCTTTAGCTCTTTTTCTTTTTCTTTCAATTTTGCCAAATCTTCTTTCAAAATTTCCAATTTAGCATTACATTTATCAAATTCTTTTTTGGCTAATTCTACTTTCTTTTTGGCAAAGAAATACACCGCCATTTCTTTCGAATGTTGCAATTTTCCTAATTCTGCTTGAATTTCGGTTAGTTTATCAGCTATTTCATCTATGGGTTGCAATAGTTTTATTTGCTCTTTTGTTTTGTCGATATTAATCTTAGCACTCATCAATTCATCAAAATTCTTGATTAAATCAATGTATTGGTCTTCTGCGTTTTTCTCCTCTTTATCTTTATATTCTTCGAGCATTTTATGACGAACGAAACCATCTAAATCGTCCAATACTTTCACACCTACAATCTGATTGAAAAGCCCTAACGCATTTATATCGCGCATGCCGAACAATCCGACAATTCTTTTCGCATATTCTGTCGGTCCATTAAAAAATTCTATGCGTTTTTTTGTTGCGTTTGCATTGTATTTCTTGTCCAACAATCTCTTCCACGCACCTTTTGGGTCAAAATTTGAAAAATCATTTTGTATGGTCAGTTGCTCTCTCGAAAGCCCAAATGCTGTTTTCAGTTCATTGTTTGCAAACCATCTAATCTGAAATAGCGTAACAATCCGTTGGTCGGAATTGAAGAAAGAGGTCAAAATGACTGAGTATGTTTTTTTATCTCTCAATTGCAGTTTGGTAGTATTTTTTTCTCCCTCTTGTTGTTGATTAGCGTAATTCCCAAGTACGTATGTTGTTTCATTGCGGTCGCCTTTTTTTTCTACACCCGAAGATTGATTGTAGAATCTGTCTTTGTGCAAAGGAACAAGCAAAGTAAGCAAAGCATCAATTAAAGTGCTTTTTCCCGACGCGTTGGCGCCCGTCAGAAGAGAATTATTACCTTGTGGATTTATTCGGACTATTTTTTTGTCAAAAGTACCCCAATTGTAAATTTCCATATAATGCAATCGAAAACCTGCTGTATCTGAACTCGTTGTAAATAAACTATACATATTCCTGCAGTTTGTTTTTGAACTCTTGTAAATCGTTCAACGTGATTTTTTCTTTGATAATTCGGTGAATTTGATATCTTGTTTCATTCTCCATTTTTTTGATCTCTTTCAAGAAACCTAATTTTTCCGCATTATTAATATAACTATCCAATTCTTTAATAAACTTCACTTTATTGTATTTTTCGGGCAAAAACAATTCTACTTCTTCTTTAATTTCCGTGTTGGTAATAAACTTTTCGAATGATTGCGTTTCAGTAGGATTGCTATCAAACTCTTCCAAAATCTGACGCAAAACCACTAAAACAATAGAAGTTTCAAAACCAATTTGTCGTCTCGAAACCAAGTTTAGCGTCATGCCATCTTCTTGCTCTACTTGTTTTACAAAAGCAAAACCTTCGTCTTTTTTTATTATTAACTCAAGTCCAACAATGCTGATATAATCCTGTATTTCATCTTGATACGTAATAACGTCAGCCCAAACAGGATTACTTCGTCCCACCGTACCTTTCAGCAAACGAACAATGGCTTTTGAATAGGTTTTTATATTATTATTTTCATTCATTTTGTCAATATTATTTCTGGAATTTGAATGGATTTTTTGTTTACCTCGTCAAACAAAATGGATTGTGTTTTATTGGTATTTACAGTATGCTTAAATTCTCTTGCCAAAGAAACATAACCAAATAGTTCGGGAAGTCCTTTGGACAGACCACCTTTATCTTCTATGATTTCATGGATAGTTGCTTGTGATTTTTTGTTCAAGACCTCTTTAATGTGCTTTCGCAATATTTTTTTATCTACAACGTAAGGATTAAACAATTTATGAAGGCTATCAAAATCTGTAATGTTCGCTTCTGCTAATAGTGGTTTATCCTTATAAACAATTTCTTCTGATTGTTCGTAAGTCAGTTTCCGTTCAAAAGGCAGACTGATTTCCATCTCTTCAATTTCAAGGGAAATATCAGGATTCTTTTTTGTTTTTGTTTTGCTTGTTTCAAGTAACAATTTTTTAATTTCTTGAATAAGATTTTTGGTAACTTCCGTTTTTGAAACTTCTGTTTCTCGAATAATCCGGCTCAATTTTTCTGCCATTTTATCATTCGTTTTGTAAACTTTCTGTCCCGAATCGAACAAATGGCGCTTCATGTCTTTCAAAAAAACATCACTAATTTCAATGTTTTTTTCGTCAAGCATTTGATACAATGTTTGTGTCAATTCGTCCCACTCTTGTTGTAATTCAGACGAAAGCAGGAACTCCCAAAAAGCATAAAAACTCTTGCCTTGCGAACTATCTTTTAATTGAGCTAATGCGTCGAAAGTATATTGTAGAATAGAGCCTTTGTTAAGAGAAGTGTCGCTTTGTTTTTGATAAATTTCTTTGATAATTATCTTGAAATTGTCGTCAACTTCCTTGAAATCAGAAAGTAATTCTTTGGCAATTTTGTTCAAATCTTTAAATCTCGGCACAATTTCATACTCTTCAAAAACCTTAATATCTTCACCCATTTTAAGGCGTTGAATTTGCTGTTCGAGTTCTAATTTTTTATCTTCAAGGAGTTGTAAACGCTTTTCTTTATCTTCGCTCGTAAATTCGACTAGTTCCTTGAGTTGATTAAAAAGTGCTTTGAATTTGGATTCTGTACCAATATATTCTTCTTTTTTTAGATTGCTCAACCAATCAAGCGTTTTACTCGAATAGGACGAAAGTTCATAAAAAATTTCTCCCGATTCATTTTGATAATTTGTCAAGAAACCACTGTCAGCCCATTTTTGAATATATTTTTTTGCTTTATCTTCATATGTGTCGCTAAATTTGCTTTCGTTTTCATCGTCAACTTCAATTCCTTTTTCTTCCAAATAGGACTCCAACTTATAATGAATATTCTCGGACGAAACAACACTTTCTTGCGCGAAAACTTCGACAAAAAACAGAAGAATAAACTCTCGGTTTCTTAATTTTAGCAATTCTACACTTGGTGAGTTTTTTAATATGTCCGACAATTTTATTTTATCCATAAATTATTTTCAAATATCATCTACAAAAATACCTTTTTTTTGTTTGATTTTAAGTGCTTTTGAATAGAATGGTTGTTTAAGAATCAACCTGATATTTAAGAGACCTACACAATTACCTTAAAACAACCACAATTACCTTAACAGGGTAATTGTTGTAAAAACAGGGTAATTATCCCTGTCCATCGCTGTTTACAAAACTTCACCCTTGCTATTACGAGGCACAAACTGCGATCATAAAGTAGTTCAGTGTCCAAGAAACTTTTTTCTAATTTGAATAGTATTTTGCATTTCCACAGTGCATTTTCACTCAGTATTTGCACTTTTATAGTGCAATTTGATTATCTTTGCAAAAAACAATTATTATGGATAAGTTATTAGAGTATTTTCAAAAACTATTGCGTGAAACAGACACGCAGTTTTTGCGGTATATTTACGATAAAATCAATTGGAAAAACCGCATGATTGGTCTTGTCGGACCGCGTGGAGTCGGAAAAACGACATTGGTATTGCAACATATCAAGACAAATCTGAATCCGAAGGAAACACTTTATGTTACTGCGGAAGATTTTTATTTCACGGATAATAAACTGTTAGATTTAGCAGATACTTTCGTAAAACAAGGCGGAAAATATCTGTTTATTGATGAAATCCATAAATATAAGGATTGGGCGAAGGAACTAAAACTGATTTACGATTATCATTCGGAATTGAATGTCGTTTTTACCGGCTCTTCCATTCTGGATATAAAGAAAGGAGCTTCAGATTTGAGCCGTCGCGCAGTAATGTATAACATGCAGGGATTATCGTTTAGGGAATACCTGCAATTATTTCACAATATTTCCACAGCGATTTATTCGTTGGAAGATATTATCGGAAATAAAGTGGAAATCGCAGAGTTAAAACACCCGCTTCCTTATTTCAGCGATTATCTCAAACGCGGTTATTATCCTTTTGCAAAAGATGATGATTTTGATATGCGCTTAATGCAGATAATCAATCAAACGCTGGAATCGGATATTCCCATGTTTGCCGATATGAACATGGCGACCGGACGGAAATTAAAGCAACTTCTTTCCATTATTGCTAAAAGTGCGCCGTTCAAGCCTAATATGAGTAAAATTGCCGAGATACTTTCCGCCAGCCGGAATAATATCGCGGATTACTGCCTGTATATAGAAGAAGCCGGATTAATCAGCCAGTTGCGCGATGATACAGGCGGAATCAGAGGATTGGGCAAAGTTGATAAAATCTATTTAGACAACACCAACTTGATATATAATTTGGCCGAAGAAAACGCCAATATCGGAAATATTCGCGAAACTTTCTTTCTGAACCAGACAAGAGTTATGGCGGATGTAATAAGTTCCCGTACTGCCGATTTCCAGATTGATGACATGACGTTTGAAATTGGCGGGAAGAATAAAAAACAAAAACAAATCCAGCAAGCGGAGAAAGGGTTTGTTGTGAAAGATGATATCGAATTTGGATACAACAATGTCATTCCACTTTGGACATTTGGAATGGGATATTAATGGGCTATTTCAGGATTTTCGAAACAAAAATTGAGTTATGTTCTCTACCATGTCCGTGTTTTTTCGAAGTCGTACATTGTATACGGCAACATTTCAAAAAGAATTAATATTTAGCTTGGTAGAACAAGACTTACCATATATATATTTGCAAAATAAATTTATGTCAAATTTTGCTATCTCATGTATACTTCGATGTACATTTTGATTGTCCGGAAAGAAAAAGAAGCTGATTTATAGCTGGTTAAAAGAAGAAGATTTATTGTCGTGATGACAACCTTTCTTTTTTTATATACTATTTTATTGTTATTTTTTATCCATCCTTTTATCTTTTCCCATTTTTTATTCAGTTTTGTTTTTATTCAGTTTCAACAAAACCTCAACAAGTTGAAAATAAAAACTCATTATAACTATACAAACTACCTGTTTTTAGTTAAAATAACTTCTCCCTTTTTTTATCTATTTCCTTTTTTTCTTCCTTTGAACAAAGTCATAATAAATATTTGTCATCAAAAATATTGAATATTTAGACTCTTCTTTCAGGTAATTTTAATTACAACACTGAGGCGGTTTTTAAATCAACAATATTTCATGAAACAGATATCTTGATTTCAATATCATTTTTTTAGTGAATCTATTTTTAAATCTATTATTTATGAAAAGAAACTTCTACTTTGCTTCTTTGCCGCTTTCTGTTTTAAAACGATTGGTGGCGTTGTGTTTCTCTTTTTTCTTTATATCGTTTTTATATGCTTCGGTACCTTCGCATGGCTCCATAAGGGGCGAAGGTATCGAATTGTACCAAACGTATGGTACGGGAGTGCTGAATCCTGACACCAAACGTGAAGGTGTTACTGTGGATTATAAAGTAGTAACCATCGGTTCGAAATCGTGGGCTTGGACAGACTTGAGTGGAGGAACTATAGGAGGTGCCGATTGGGAGTCGCAGCTTCGTTATAGAAGTGGGGAATCGTTCAATGACTTTACCGAAAACAAGCTTGAAAAAATAATCTCCGGCACACAACAAAGATATTCATCTACTATTGCTACAATTCCTAATCCGCTGAAAATATCAATATTCCAAAGCGTAGGCGGAAACAGCGAAACTGATAAAATCAGTTATGATATAACGAAACTTAATAGTGCTGACGAGGCTGATGAATCGGCTCCAAGTATTACGTCTGCTGCGGTATCGGAAGCAACCGAATTTACTGCTAAACTGGAATTAAGCGGAAATGATGACAGCGGACACTTTTTTTATTATATATACGGAGGAGGGGTAGGCGAGGTTTCTTTTGTGTCAAGTTTCGTATTGGAAAACTTAAAACCCAGTACAAGCTATTCTTTATCTATAACTCCGGTTGATTTTTCAGGAAACGAGGGACTGCCTCAAACAGTCACATTCACTACAAAAGATATTGAAGGGTTGACCTATCCTCAGGCAGGGAAACTTTATAAAATCAAGCATTATGATTCGGCTCCCGAAGTTTATATCGGTAGAGATAATTCGGACTGGCCTATTGCTCAGGATTTTACAGGAGAAGACCAATTATTCTTTATATTGAAGATGGATAATGATTCGGAAGAATATAATATACAGCAGTTCTCGACCGGAGATTATATGGCAAACCGTGGTGTGGCCTTGTGGGAAAGTAAATATACTAACTCGTACGAAGAAGATATTTCCAAGTTTTACTTCGAAGCCGACCTTACAGGATATATTTATATTAAATGTAAAACAATGCCTAATAATTACATAGGCATAAATAATAATGAAGATTCAAGGATATTTTTCAATAAGAACAAAGAAGCACTTTCCCGCTTTGTTTTTGAAGAAGTGCTTCTTACAAATACTCAGAAACAAGTAGTATTAGAATCGTTGCTGGAACAAGTGAATAATGTACTTGCCATTGACGCACAATTTGGGGCTGTAGAAACTCAGGAAATAAATGATATTAAAAGTGCTCTTGAATTATATTTAGGAGATTTGGATAGTTTACAGGAAGGGGATGCTTTAAACAACCTAATCAGAGATACAAATGCAAGTGTAAAGGCATATAAAGCCTCGATGACTAAGCCCGAAGTGGGGAAACTGTATAAAATAAGGCACGTAGATTCTCCAAATTCACAATATATAGGGCGTGATGGGGATAGAGCGGTTATCCAACCGTATGTGGACGATAATCAGGTTTTTGTGATATTGAAAATGAATCCGGAAGCGGAAGAATATAATTTACAACAGCTTTCAACTCAGGAATATGTAGCAAACGAAACTGCTGGTAGTTGGCAAAACAAATATAATAAAAACTTTGATGGCGATATTTCTAAATTCACATTCGTATATGACGATGCAGGGTATTATTATATCAAATGTAAAACAAATAACTACCTTGGAGCAGATAATACTAATTTAAATCAGAATATTTCTTTTGATAAGCCTAAGCAGGGAAATGGATATACTACTTTCCGTTTCGAAGAAGTAACTCCTACTAACGCTCAGAAACGTAAAGTCCTGCAACCTCTGTTAGATAAAGTTGATGCGGTGTTTACTAAAGGAGGAACTTCGGGCGAGTCTGAAACACTTAGCCTTACCAATGTAAAAGAAACTCTTGAATCGCATTTGGTAGCATTAAATTACTCTCCTGTGGGGGCTGCCCTGAACAATCTTATTGTTGATGTGTATGCAAAAATAGACGCTTACAATGACCTGTGGCAAGCTCCTGTTTTCAGTCCGGAAGCAACCGAACTGTATCGTATAACATCTCAGGCAGGTGGTTATCTGGACAATGAGGCGGATGATATTCAGAAAGTAGCAACGTCCGAATCCTCTACTCAATTATATGAATTTGTTTCGTCTGTAGTAGGCGAAAATCAGGTTTATTCTATCAAAACTCAAACAGGTAAATATATTTATGCTACAGTTTCGGATGTAAAGGCAAAAGATACTGTTGGCGATGATTGTTATTGGAGTATGGCTCACTCAGAAACTGCAAACGGAATAGATTATTACACATTCCTGAATGTTAGTCAGAACAAATATCTGGTATTCTACCTGAATGAAGAAAGAGCCGGTTGTGCTGATGCTATAGCTGATGCCTCGAAAATAGCTATTATAAAAGAAGGTACGGTATTTACAGAGGAGTTAGAATCGTCTATAGGTACAGCTCAGGCGTTTTATAACACAACCGTTGAAGGTACCGAAGGCGGGAAATATCCTGCTGAGGCACGTGCTGTGTTTGCAGCAGCTATACAGGATGCTGTAGATGTACTGAATGGCGAAGGATTGACGCAAACCATAGTGGATAACGCAAAGGTTGCGTTAGATGCCGCTTTATCTGCTTATAGAGCATCTATCATTGTTCCCGAATTTACTCCGGCAGCAGGGGAGAAATACCGTATAATGATGAATCTGCAAAAAAGATACATTGTGTACAATTCAGATGCAACTAATTTATTTACAGGGCAGTTGTACTCACAAGGCGACGACAAGCAATTCTGGGAGTTCCAAAGCGTAGAAGGCAAAGACGGCTTTTTCTATATTCATCAGGGAGATAAGTATTTGCAGCAATCGCATGCTATGGGTTTTGGTTTCAGCATGGAGGATAAAAATGAAGGTGAATTTAAACAGCATTTCACCATACGGTATGTAAAAACTACAGATGATAGCCGTCACCTATATGCTATTTATGGTAAAGAGGGCGAGGCTGATACAAGGAGTAACTACTTGTTTACATTACAGCAAAATAATGGAGACTACAGGCTTGCAATGGGTTTAAATACCATATATCCAAGCCAAAATGAATCGGAGTGGCTTGAGCTTATTAAGATAGACTTGCCTTACGACCCTAATAAGGTTTTGCTGGGCGAATCTATAAGCGAATCTAAAATAATGCTTAATAATGCTGTATTAGGAAATAGTATCGGACAGTATCAGGAGTATGATTATAACGCTTTCAAAACTATTTTGGACGGAACTGAGGTAATTTATAATAAAGACGGTTATTCTCAGGCAGAAGTAGACAACGCTTTGGAAAAATTGATAACTGCCAGAGAAGTGTTTGAAAATTCGGCAAATGATAATTACAGTGCATTCTGTACTCAGCTTCAGGCTGCCCGCGATAAGCTGGCTGCAACCTGTGTGGGAGAGCAAACGGGTGAGTGTTATCAAACAATAATAGATGATTTTATCGTAGCGCTAAAGGCGGCCGAGTTGGTAGAAAAACATGGAACTACAGTGACTAAAGCCGAGAGAAATGCACTAACACTTGCTGTGGCAACTTTCAACGTACGGATAAATACAAGTACTCAGTCTATCCAACAGGTATTGGACGACGCGATATTATCAGCCGAAAAATTAATAGCCTCGTCAGAAATAGGAGAAGATGGCGGACAATATTCTGAAGAGAACGTTGAACTTTTCCGTACAGCAATTAATGCAGCAAAAGCAGCTAATCCGGTTAGCAGAGCAGATTTAGATATTCTTACACAAGCACGGGCTACTTTTGAAAGTTCAGCTAATACGGTTTATAAGTCTGTTTGGGTAGGAGCAGATAATAATTGGAACAATCCGGCTAACTGGACATTAAATCAAGTACCCGATGCGGATACTGATGTTTACATTCCGGGTAATGTTTTGAACTATCCTATGTTGACTGGAGAAAAAGAGAATAACGTATGTCATAATATATACTTCATGCATGGAGGGGAGCTTGGACGCCCCGACTTGCTGACTTACGAAAAAGCGCACGTGCAGATAAACTTTGGATTGGAAAATCCGAACAGCATTCAGCAAAAAAGCAATACTTTGAGCGACCATTTGGCTTTCTCTGCTCAAAAGTCGGCATCGGCATTGAGCCGTAATAAATGGCATATGCTTTCTTTACCTCTGAAAAAAGTAGTAAGCGGAGACTTTTCTTTTGGTGGTTATCCCGGTACTTTCCTGCGAAAGTTCGATGCCTCGAAAGAAGCAAGCGGAACTATTTTCAGGGCAAATTGGAGTGATTATTTTACAAGCTCGGTGGAAGAATTTACAGCTGGCGAAGGAGTGATTGTCTGGATGAATAAATATCAGGCTAACAAACCATATTTTGAGTTTGGCGAAGGCATTGATTCTCCCATAAGTGACGAATCGCGCAAGTATGGCTTACAGCAAACTAACGGCATTATGGAATTGCCATATTTTGAGAATGAGGATATGAGCCGTGCACACCGTATTCATACATACGATAAGGGAGCAACAACAAGCACATTTAATGGTTTCCGTGGAGGCGATTCCTCTTATCCCGATTATTTGGAAGTAACCCGCAATACCGAAAGTTATAACAGGGGAAGTTCAAATGAGGCATACCGTTTTATTTTTGAAAACAGCGGCGGAAGTCCTAATGTAACATATCCTGTGAAATTTGGTACTACCGATGATAGTGAGATTGCCCTGATAGGTAATCCTTATATGTCGACCATCGATTTTGATAATTTATATCAGGATAACGAAGGTGTCATCAAGAAGTGCTATCATCTTTGGGTGGACAATGCTTTTGTAACTTATGGTGTAGGTGGTTTTTCGGGAGTTATAAATCAGGAAATCACTACCGATAAGTACATTGCGCCAATGCAGGCGTTTCTTGTAGAGAAAAGCTCACAAGCTATTGTAAGCGATGAGTATGACGTGGAATTTAATGTGGAAAATATATCAACTATTCGTCCTTCGGGCAGCAATAGCCGGTTGAGGAGTAATAGCTACGAGGTGGATAATGAATCGGATAAACTGGACATTATAGCTTCGAACGATGCAGGGGCGGTATTAACCTTTATAGCCCGCCGCGAGGGTGGACAAAGCGTATTTTCCGATTATGACAGCCGGAAAATTATTTCAGGAATAAAGTCGCTGCCCGAAGTATATTCGGTAAAAAATCATACCAACGGCAAAATAGGGGTTGGTAATAACATTATCGGTACCGACAGAATCACAATTCCTATCGGTTTGGCTACTTCGTGGAGTGGCGAGATAACTCTTACATTCAGAGGAATGGAGCGTTATGACGCGGATATAACTTTTATCGATACTCAGAAAAATAGTAGTATAAATCTGAGCAACTATTCTGAGTACGATTATAGTTTTGATTATCAGCCGGCGAGAGATGCTCAAAATGCGATTATCCCTTCGGAAGACAGGTTTTTCGTATTAATCTCTCCTAAAAGGGTAACTGCTGACGAAGATGCCCTTTCCGGTCAGTTGTCGGTATATACGGGTGCGGATGCGATACATGTAATCTCCAATGATTCAAACCCGATAAAGCAACTTTATATATACGATATGCAAGGACGCATAATGTACACGAGGGATAATGTGAACATGAGTTACTGTACTATTCCTATGCCTGACCGACTGTCGGCAGTAGGTTTGATAAAAGTAATAACTGAAAAAGAGGTGAAAAATATAAAGTTGTTGAACAAATAATGTGAGGTACTTTATATATTAAACAGAAGTAAAGAATAATCGCTTTTTTTTAACCATCTAAAAAAACAAACAGTAATGAATACACAACCGATATATATAAAATCATTGTTGATATTGATAATGAGTATCTTTTTTATGCAGAATGTACACGCCGACAAGAAAAGCAGGTACGACGAGGAGTGGAGAAAGAAACAGAAAGCGGAAAGATTGTTTCTTTTTGAAGAAGATATTGATAAACATGGTAAGATAATTTCTTATTGGGATAAAAAGATAATGGATGAAAATAACAGAAGGATAAGTAACAAGGTGCATACTGAACAGAAGTTACAGTATTCGAACGAATATAAAACCGTAGCTGTAGGGGCTAACAAATTGGTTAGTCAGCAACTGTACGAACCTTTTTCGGGAGTATCGCCTTCTTTGAGGATGACAATGCAAATGCTTGATGATACCACCGACCCGGACGATCCCAATTATAATGGAGGAAAACTTTCGGGCGAGGATGCAAAATTGCAAGCAGGTGCAGTTTCTGATGCCGTCTTTTTCCTGTTGTTTTTAGCCTTGTTGTATTTTGGTGTAAGATATAGACGAACCCATTTGGTTGAACGCTCCTAAATGCAGATTACTGATGAAACAAAATCCCTGCAAGCCAATGGCTTGCAGGGGTTTTGCTTTGACTATTCACTACTCACTATTAGCTCATATCTGTTCATTCCATATTTTCCACGCAGCTTCGGCCTGTCCTATCAGCATTTGCTCTCCATTGATTATTGTAGCTCCTTGCTCTTTCCCTTTTTTAAGAAATTGTGTCTCGGCAGGATTATATACCACGTCGAAAAGAAGGTGCTTGTCGGTGATATACAGATATGGAATATCGGGATAAGTATCTATGTTAGGATATGTGCCCAGTGGAGTTGCATTAACAATCACATTATATTCCGACATGATTTTTTCATCGAGTGATGAGTAAGTAATAACTCCTTCTTTTTCAGAGCGTGAAACGTACATAGTTTCAATACCAAGTTTCTCCAATACGTATTTAATCGCTTTGGAAGCACCGCCGGTTCCCAGTATTAGCGCTTTTTTGTGATATGGCTTGATGGATGGCTTGATGGACTCCTCGAAACCGATAGCATCGGTATTATAACCTTTTACTCTGAAATTTTTCTTGTTATGTGTTATTTTTAAAACATTGATTGCCCCAATGCTTTTGGCTGTTACATCCAAATCATCCACATAATCGAATACCTTTTCTTTATATGGAATAGTAACGTTCAGTCCGGCTACTTTCTGCTTTTTTATTATTCGGGTAACTTCACTAATATCCTTTATTTCAAACAGGTTATATCTTGCTTTTATCTTTTCTTTTTTGAATTTATCGGTAAAATAGCGTTTCGAAAATGAATGTTCCAATGGAAAACCGATTAACCCGTATATTTTTTCGCCTCGCAACCGTAGCAGGATGTAGCGTACTACAAAAAACAAAATCATTACTACACACAGGGCTACGGTAATAATACTAAATTCATAACTGTATTTGTGTATCAGGTCGGCTTGCCCGTGCAGAAAGTATCCGATAAGCGCCATTGCTGTGTTGTATACGGCAGACCCAAGAAAGGTAAAGAATATGAAATTAAAAATATTCATCTTTGCTAACCCAGCAGGGATGGAAATTACAAGCCGGATACCCGCAACGAAACGCCCGATGCTAATGGAAATTTTGCTTCGTTTTTTGAATACCTCTTCAGCATGTTTTATCGAATCGCTATCCAGCATTAGCGCACTCCCCATACGGCTGTCGGCAAATTTGTAAAGGGCTTTTCTTCCCAGCCATGCCGAGAGCCCATAAATAATTAATGCACCTATAACCGAGCCGATGGTAGCAAATAAAATGACGAGGAAAATATTCAAGTCGCTTTCGGGGTCGGAGGCAATATAAGCCGCCGGAGCTATGACTATTTCGGATGGGATAGGAATAAACGAACTTTCGAGTGCCATAAGGAACGTAATGGTACCGTAATTCATATTATTCTCGTACCATTGGGCTACTTTCATCACTCCCGATTGTATTTGAGGGATTGAATCTTGAGCAGCCTTTTCAGGTGACGAAAACAATGGCAATGTCACCATCAGGGTAAACACCGCCATTGTTATAATCTTTTTTAAATGAGAAATTCTCATATCTTTATTCTTCGGATAATTTGCTTTTTTTCTTTTTCTGAACTATTTTTTTGATAATGAAATAAGCAATTATCAGAATAACCACTCCTGCTATAATATAACCTATTTCGTGACTATATTTGTTGATTAAATCGGCTTGGCCATGCGCTGCATAGCCTAACAATGCTAATACACCATTCCAGATACCCGCACCTAACGCAGTATAGATAGAGAAGCTCACTAAATTCATTTTTGCAATTCCTGCCGGAATCGAAATTAACTGCCTGATGCCGGGAATAAGCCTGCCTACAAAGGTTGATACTTTGCCGTGGTTGTTGAAGTAGTTTTCGGCTTTTGTGATTTTTTCACTGCTTAGCAACAAGAGGTGTCCTACTTTACTGTCGGCAAATTTATGGATGATAGGTCGTCCGAGCCAGAGCGCCAGTCCGTAATTGATAAAAGCACCAAGCAAAGCACCTATTGTTCCGAATAATACAACGAGAAATATATTAAGATTACTCTCAGGCTTACTTGCTATGTATGCTGCCGGAGGGATAACTATTTCGGACGGAAAGGGGATAAAAGAACTTTCGACCGTCATCAAAGCGGTTATTGTAGCATAATTCATGTTGTTTTCGTACCATCGTTCCACTTTTTGCAACATGCTCAGGCTGTCTTTGGGTTGTGTGTTTTCTGCGCTCAGAAAGAAAACAGGTACAATAACAAGAATGATAAGGAATAAAATCTTTTTCTTCATGAATCAGGATGTTTTTTATTTAAACCACAATTCTTGACCTTTGCCAAGAATTGTGGTTCGGTATTATAATATAATTTTCAGATACTTATGTTATATGTTTTCATCAAAATCGGGATTGGTCAGTTGTTCTGCATCGGGGCATAATTCCAAAAATAAAGCCACTGCATTTTCGTCGGCATCAACAGCTTCCTGCAGATACTTTAACGACAATTCAATATTCCCTGTTTTGTAGTAACAGATAGCAAAAAACAAGTAAATGTGTTCCAGATTTTCATCTTGTTGGTACGCCTGCATGTAGTAATACAAAGCAGATTGGTAATCCGAACTTTCGAGATAAAGATTTCCCACTGCCATTAAGGTTTCGGGCTGGGCAGGGTCGCGCTCAAGTGCATTCAGATAAGCACGGAGAGCATTACCCGATTCATCGAGCCCTATATATGCTTCGCCCAGATATACCCATGCGTCGGGAAGTTCCGGGTGTATTTTTATTGCCTCTTTGATGTAGTCTATACTATCCAGATACATCTCTTGCTCGAGCAGGCAAACACTCACTCCTGTGAGTGCTTCATAGTTATTGGGTTCGGACTGTAATGTCTCCTTGTAATGTACAATAGCTTTATCGTATTGTTCCATTTTTTCATAACACTCAGCTATATAATTGTTCACCAGCTTATTGTCCGAAACCATTAATTCGTAATCAAAGTAACAGTCGATGGCTTCCTGATAACGTTCAAGCTGCGTTAGTATATGTGCTTTTTGGTAACAGGCAAATGAGTCGTTCGGGTCGATAGCAAGTACATAATCGTATGCTTCGAGCGCTTGGGTATAATTCTGCATACCTAAGTGAATCTGCCCTAAGTTAAACCATGCCTCTGAAACAAAGGGGTCGATTGCAACAATGCTTTGTTGAGCGGCTATAGCCTCGTTCAAATTGTCCGATTGCTCGTAGCAATAGGCCAATTCAAATAATAAGTCGATGTTGCGGGGATTATGTTTTTTTCCTTCCTTCAAAACTTTTATGGCTGCGTTGTATTTCCTGTGATTCATGAAAACATGTGCTACATCTAAATGAATAAAATCCATTTCAGACGAATCTAACTGTTCAAATATCATTGCACACGTTTCATTCGCTTCATTATCGCGTTCCAGCTTCAGTAAAGCATCTAATTTTAACAGAAAAATTTCAGGTTCGTTTCTTTCCGGAATAGTTTCTAATATCCTGTATGCTTTTAACGCATCCCCGGTCATCAGATATATTTTAGCTCTTTTGATACATAAAGTATTGCTGTTAGGATGTTGTTTAAGTCCCATTTCCAAAGCAGTAGAGCTTTCGGCTGTATTTCCTTTGCGCAGATAATACTCTATTATAGTTTCAAATTCCTCCACGTCGAAATAGCCGGAATTGCTTGAGCCGGAAATAAACTGCTCATAGCGTATCACAGTCATATCAGGGTCGTCATCTGAAGGAAAAGAAAATTTGCGGCTCATGATAGCATATTTTGTACAAAAATAAACTTTAAATGTAAATAAATAAATTCTTTAGTTGAAATGTTATTAACATTTATCTTTTTTTATAGTGTTGATTTCTGTTGTCGGAATCGGGATTAGCTGATTTTACCGGAGTTTTGTTTAATTTTGCCTCAATATTGGGAATAAAGGAACAAAATGAGATAAAAGTACATGGTTCTTTTGGTTTATGTCTTTTTGTTCTAATTTGCTCTATTTTGTTCCATCTTATAACTATTTGACAATGAAGTTTTCCGGTTTATTTAAATATTGTCCGGTTTGCGGTTCGGATGAGTTTATTTTAAACAACGAGAAGTCGATGCGGTGCGAAATGTGCGGTTTTGTTTATTACGTTAACGCTTCGGCTGCTACAGCAGCTTTTATTCACAACGAAAGAGGAGAGCTGTTGGTATGTAAAAGGGCAAAGGAGCCGCAGAAAGGTACGCTCGATCTTCCAGGTGGATTTGTAGACGGTGACGAAACGGCGGAAGAAGCTATAACGCGCGAAATAAAAGAGGAGTTGAATGGCGATGTTTCCGGGTTGGAGTACTTGTTTTCATTGCCCAACGAGTACGAATATAGCGGGATGACGATTCCTACATTAGATATGTTTTTTGCTTGCAGGTTGGTTTCGGTAGATGGGTTGCAGGCTTCGGACGATGTAGAAAGTTATGAGTTTGTACCCGTAGAAAATATCCGCCCTGAGCTTTTCGGGTTAAAGTCAATCCGAAAAGCGGTAGGCATGTACATCGAAAATAATAGCTTTTCATAGTTACCCTGTGCTGCCGCACGATTGCATCGTGTGGCAATTCACCTTATCACGCGAAAGATTCGCGCGGTAGCAATGGGATTTGTAGTCTGTCGTGATCGGAAGATTTCAAGTGTTAGAATAATCATGATATTAAGGGCTGTAAGCCCGTTTTAATTTAGCCCAATGGCAGAGCGAAGCGTCGCCTTGGGTTAGTTTGCAATAGCAAATTTGGCGGGCTGTAAGCCCAAGTTAAAGTTTAACCTGCGCTTTCAGCGCCTGTGTTGCCGCACGATTGTATCGTGTGGCAATTTACCTTACCACGCGAAAGATTCGCGCGGTAGCAATGGGATTTGTAGTCTGTCGTGATCGGAAGATTTCAAGTGTTAGAATAATCATGATATTAAGGGCTGTAAGCCCGTTTTAATTTAGCCCAATGGCAGAGCGAAGCGTCGCCTTGGGTTAGTTTGCAATAGCAAATTTGGCGGGCTGTAAGCCCAAGTTAAAGTTTAACCTGCGCTTTCAGCGCCTGTGTTGCCGCACGATTGTATCGTGTGGCAATTTACCTTACCACGCGAAAGATTCGCGCGGTAGCGATGAATAGTTTTTTCATAGTTTAAAACTTTTCCCCCGTTTCACGGGATTTGTAATCCCGTGATTTATTAACTGCGGATTTAAAATCCGCAGTTAGGGTAGATTTCGCATAGTTCAAAACTTTTCCTATTCTCCTTCGTATATTAAAATATATTCGTGTAAATTTGCAAAAAATAAAACAAACTATAAGAATCACCGTTATAACTATGTTTTTGCCACATAGGCTCACATAGCTTTTCGCATAGTCTGCTGTAGAAAATGGATTTCTTATGTGTTTCTACTGTTGTGTTTACGTCGGTGTTCTATGCGAACAGAGTTTTGTGAGATATACCTAACTGCATTAATTTCATATATTTGTTACTTTAAAAATACGGTGTCGGAACATACAAACAATCTGAATAAATGAAAAAAACAATTGTTTTTAGTTTGCTTCTCTGTTTAGGCTTATTCGGGCTTTCTGCTCAAAACACACATATATTCACCTCTTCCGATAATAGTTTTGATACAGGAAAAGAACTTTTCAACCAAGGCAAATATGCTGCGGCCAACCGCTATTTCGAAGATTTCCTGAAAGATGCAAAACCCACGCAGGCCGGAAAAATACAAGAAGCCGAGTATTATGTGATAGCAGCCGCTTATGAGCTTAGGGTAAAAGATGCTGATGAACAAATTACCCGCTATCTACAGAAACATCCTTATTCCCCGTTTGCCGATCAGGCTAATTTTATGTTGGGGATGATTATGTTTGAGCAGAAAAAATATCAGAGGACGCTGAATTATTTTAAAAAGGTAAACGAGAAGAAACTCAATTCTCACGACTTGACCGAGAAGATATATTGTGAGGCGTATGCGCTGCTTCAAACTAAGAGCTATACTCGTGCATCGGCTTTGTTTAAAAGCCTGAAAGAAAAAAACACCCGTTATAATACTTCGGCCAACTATTATTATGCATATTCAGAATATGTTCAAGGTAATTTTGACGTTGCGTTACCTGTCTTCCTCGAATTGGAAAACTTAACTGCTTATAAGCAGATTGTACCATATTATATCATTCAGATATATTACAATAAAGGGGAGTATGATAAGGTGGGCAGCCGGGCCGAAACGCTTCTGAGCAATGACCCTGATAACCCCAATAATGCCGAAATATACCGCATTGTGGGGGAAATAGCATATAAACAAGGTAACTAT
Organism: Paludibacter sp. 221; assembly: GCF_010501035.1. Taxonomy (GTDB): domain Bacteria; phylum Bacteroidota; class Bacteroidia; order Bacteroidales; family Paludibacteraceae; genus QVMH01. The sequence continues at coordinate 19,713 of NZ_QVMH01000012.1, read as the reverse complement.
GAAAAAACGATAACATCGTTGAAAAAGTACGAGAGCATTTCGCCGCAAGTGCTGCGCAACGATATTTATTTGCTCGGATTGTCGTATTACCAAACACGCGATTATGCAAATGCCATTTTATACCTTTCCAGAGTAACTACGCTGCAAGACCAAATGACCGAGAATGCTTATCTGCATATCGGAAATTCGTATATAAAGCAAAAGGACATACCTAATGCCCGCATGGCTTATGAGGCTGCACTAAGCACCAATTTTGATAAAACGGTACGCGAAGAAGCCTTGTATAATTATGCCTTAACTACTTACGAGTCGAACTCGGCATTCGGTGAATCTATAAAAGCGTTCGAGAGCTTATTGCGAGAATTTCCCGAATCGAAGTATGCCGATAGTGCTTATGATTACCTGTCGGCAGTATACGTGACTACACAGAACTATCAGGCAGCTTACGAGTCTATCAAGAAAATAAAAAAGCCAACTTCTAAGTTAATCGAAACACAACAATACCTGCTTAACCAAATGGGGGCTGAGGATTTTTCGCGTAAGAATTATGATTCCGCAGTCGAAAAATTTACATTGGCATTGGAGCAAACCCCTAATAAAAAATATGCTGCCGAAAGCCTTTTTTGGCGGGCAGAATCTTACTACAGGTTAGGCAAACCGGAACATACCATAACTGATTTAAATGCGTTTTATCAGAATCCGTTTTCAAATGCAAGCCCTAATCTGAAATCATCCTATTATTTGTCGGGCTACGCTTATTTTGCTACCAAGCAATATGAAACAGCGTTGAACTGGTTTCAGAAATACGCATCGGGCAGGCTTTCGGCAAAAGACCCTACCTATGCCGATGCTATGAACCGCATGGGCGATTGTTATTTTTACGAACGTGATTTTACCAATGCCGAAAAAAGCTATAACAAAGCAATTGTAGCTTCGCCCCAAACCGGCGATTATCCCATGTTTCAGGTGGCTTACGTAAATGGCTTGCAAAAGAAATATACTACGAAAATCACCAATCTGGAGAAACTAATAACCCAGTATCCACGCTCGCAGTATGCTGACGATGCCATGTATGAGATAGGGCGCGCCTATCTGATGCTTGAAAATAACGACAGGACATTAGCCACTTACCAACGCCTATTGGATAATTACCCAAACAGCAACCTTGCACCTAAAGCGGCATTGGAAAGGGGAATGATATATTCGAACAAAAATGATTTGAATCAGGCGATAGAATCGTTTAAATATGTAATATCGCGCTATCCCGGAAGCGAAGAATCACGTACTGCACTCGAAAGCCTTGAAACGGCCTATATTGAGAAAAACAATGTGGCATCGTACATTGAATATACAAAATCGCTGGGTGGCAATGTGCAGACTGTAGCTGTGAGCAAAGAGGATTCGCTTACCTTTATTGCAGCCGAAAAGCAGTACCTGTACAAGCATTACGACCATGCTATCGAAGGGCTTACGGCTTATATCAGTAAGTATTGCGATAACGGAAGCCCTGTGTGTACAACAGCACGTTATTACCTTGCCGACAGTTATTATCAAACTAATGAGAAAGACAAGGCACTGACCGAGTACGAACTGTTAGCTGCTATAGCAGGTAATAAATACATGGAAGAAGCTGTAATGCGTACAGCCGAAATATCATACGATAAGCAAGAGTACGACATAGCCCTGAATTATTTCTCGCAGTTGCAAGAAATAGCTCATAATACAGAAAATAAAAACATAGGGCGCCTTGGAGTATTGCGTTGCAGCTATTTTCTTCACAATCATCAACAGACTATTGATATTGCTACCGAAATAGTGGATGATACATATACCAACGACGATGTGAAACTTGAAGCACGTTATAACAGGGCGAAAGCGTACATAGCCCTGAATAAAAAAAGCGGGGCAATAGCCGATTTGCAGGTGTTGAGCAACAATGCACGTACACGGAATGGGGCCGAAGCCAAATACCTGTTGTCAGAGATTTATTATGAGCAAGGTAAACTGGACGAATCAGAAAATGTAATTTTGGATTTTGCCCAGAAAAATACGCCCTACCAGTACTGGCTGGCACGTAGTTTTGTTGTGCTTGCCGACATATACATTAAGAAAGGTGATGATTTTCAGGCAAAACAGTATTTGCTGAGTTTGCAAAAGAACTATACTACGCAAGATGATATTCAGGAGATGATAAAAGAGCGTTTGGATAGTATAGGCTTACGTGAACAGGAAAATATAATCAATTAAGTTACAAGTAAACGAGTAGACGGGTGGATAAGTAAACGGGAATACATATAATGATATTCAATTGTAAATCTGTAGATTGTCAATCGTAAATCATTCTGGTTTTTTCAAATTTCAAAAAAAAATGAAGGCATTACAATATTCTTTTTTTCTATTGATGTTTTTGGGTGGAACGTTTCTTTCTTTAAAGGCACAGACCGTACCGGAAGACAGCGTTGTACACCGCAATGTGACTGTGGAGCGCGAATACCGTCCGGTTATTCAGGATGCAGGTAAAATAAATTCGTTGCCTTACTTTATAGAACCTAAGGTAGTGAAAATGAATCCTAATTATACTACCGATTTCAGCAAACCCCTGAATGTAGACCAAAATATACATTACCTGTCGTCGGCCGAACTAACTTATAATAAAAAGAAAAATAAAGAAGGTTTTGCACGATTAGGAATTGGTACAGGCTTTAATTCATTGGCCGATTTTGCGTTTCCTCTTTTCAAGAAGCCGGATATGAAACTGGATTTCATTCTGAGTCATTATGGCTTATTCAATTCCAAGGCACACTCTACCACACAGGCGGGGCTGGCTTTCGATAAAAAGTTCAGGACGCTTGATTTCTATGCGGGGATAAGCGGAAGCCACGAGTGGTTTAAGTATTATGGCGATTTTTTTAATGGCAGCAATATGGCTCTGGATTTGACAGATGAAGCATCGTTGCTCCAAAGTTATCCTCCGAACTATATGGATGGTGGTTATGCCAGTTCTATGCAATATCTTATTAATGACCCTTCTCTTTTTTCTGTAGATGAATTGTTGCACATGCCTGCTCACAACACTATTTGGCGTATGAACGCTTATGCCGGAATCGCATCGTCGCCTACAACAGACAACCTTCGTTATTCCGTCGATGTAGGCTATAATCTTTTCAATGCCCGGCTCGGTATGACCGAACAACAGCTTGATTTGAAAGCAGTATTTGATACGGAACTTTTCGATAACCGTTTTGGAGTGATTGTAGGCTCTCAAAACCAGTTTTATAGTACGAAAAATGATGAGTTGACTGATGTTTTGAAAAATTATTATGTCTTTTCATTGAATCCGTATTATAGCATAGAGAGGGAGAACTGGGATTTGCGCTTGGGAGTGAAATCATCGTTTTCGTTTGCTCATGGGCGTGGGTTCAGCCCTTCGCCCGACGTCTATTTTGAGTGGCGGGCAGTTCCCCGTTTCCTGTCGGTATATGCAGGTGTTACAGGCGATTACCAAATCAATACATTGAATCGGATGTATGCAGAAAATTGCTTTCTGAATCCCGATGTTTCGGTTGACGACACCTATACTCCGGTTGATTTTTATGCGGGAGTGAAACTGAAACCAGTTACAGGCTTATTGTTGGATGCGTATATTCAGTATAAAATAATTAACAACCAATACTTTTATGTAAATAAGGAGTGCGAACTAACAGGTAGTCTTTCGTTGCCTTATGGTTCGATGGTATATACCAACCGTTTTGATGTGGTTTACAGCAATGCAACGCAGTTGCGGGTTGGTGGGCGTATAAGCTACAATTACCACAATAAATTCAATGTGCAGTTCAGTGCTGCGTATAATAACTGGAATGTTGCCGATTTTAACTATGCATGGCATAAACCTGCGTTCGAAGCCGATTTCAGTACGAATGTCCGTATCACTCCCGAACTGAATGTATACGGCAATGTATATCTGGCAGGCAAGCGTTATGCTAAAATAGGCGATGTAGTAGTAGCTCCGATGGATGCTAAGGTAGATATTAACCTTGGTGCGTCGTATGCTGTAAGGGAATGGCTGTCGGCATTTTTAAGGGTGAATAATTTAATAAACAGCAAATACGAACAATGGCATGGGTACGAGGCACAGGGCTTCAATGTCATGGGCGGTGTTTCGTTTAATTTTTAAGATGAAGGAATCGGTTAAAATTTTTTCATAGTTGATTTTCATAACTTGTAACTTGTAACTCGTAACTCGTAACTATACATTATAATAAAAACACAATGAATATTGATTTTCAAAAAATGGGAGGATTGGTTCCTGCCATCATTCAGGACGAACTGACATCGAAAGTACTTATGCTGGGTTTCATGAACGAGGAGGCACTGGCTAAAACACAGGAGACAAAAATGGTTACTTTTTTCAGTCGTACCAAAAACCGCCTGTGGACAAAGGGAGAGGAGAGTGGTAACTTTCTGAATGTGGTTTCCATCCTTCCCGATTGCGATAACGATACGCTATTAATTAAAGTACGCCCTGTAGGCCCTGTATGCCATACGGGCGATGATACCTGTTGGGGTGAGAAAAACGAGGCGGATATCACGTTTCTTAAATATCTTCAGGATTTTATCACGGTACGTTATAAAGAAATGCCCGAAGGCTCGTACACTACTTCGCTGTTTAAAAAAGGAGTGAACCGCATGGCGCAGAAGGTAGGCGAAGAAGCAGTAGAAACAGTGATTGAAGCCACCAACGGAACGGACGAAGGCTTTCTGTACGAAGCATCGGACTTGATTTATCATCTCATCGTATTGCTTACCTCAAAAGGTTACGCCTTGGACGACTTAGCCCGCGAATTGAAGAAAAGGCATAAGTAAAAGGGGAATTAAAAAAATAGAAGGAGTAAAGGAAGTAAAAGGGAGCCGGTTTTTAAAATAACACCAAATGAAATATGGAAAAACGGACACTGATAAAGTACGAAGGAGTTGATATATGCCAGCAGGAGCTGGTTATATTGAAGGATATAAATCTCGAAATTCATGGCGGCGAGTTTATATACCTTTTGGGAAAGGTGGGAAGTGGTAAAAGCTCGTTGTTGAAGTCATTTTATCGTGAAGCTCCTGTACTATCAGGCTCGGCCCGTGTGTTTGATTACAATATACGCAAGATGAAGCGGTCTGAAATACCTTACCTGCGTCGTAAGTTCGGCATTGTTTTTCAGGACTTTCAGTTGCTTATTGACCGTAGTGTACACGAGAATCTTGAATTTGTGTTGCGTGCTACGGGCTGGAAAGATAAAAATGCAATCGAATCGCAAATAGATAGCGTACTGCATCAGGTTGGTATGGCTACCAAAGGCTATAAAATGCCTCACCAGTTATCAGGGGGCGAGCAACAGCGTATTGTCATAGCGCGTGCCCTGCTTAATTCTCCAGACATCATCCTGGCTGATGAGCCCACCGGAAACCTCGACCCAGAAACGGGCGGTGGGTTGGTCGATTTGCTATATCAAATCAGCCTGGCAGGTACAACCGTTATTATGGCAACTCACAATTTAGGCTGGCTCGACTTGTATCGTGGCAGAATCATTCGTTGCGAGGACGAGAAGCTATACGAGATTTCGAGTACTGCATACGAAGAAGACCCCGCAATAAACCTTGTTTAGAGTGCTGTAGCGGCGAAAAAAGTTATGTTTGGTATACAGTATTATCAAAACCGTTTAGTGCCTCTTTGCGCTCGGTACAGGTGCCACAAGTACCGCAATGCGTCTCTTGTCCTTTGTAGCATGAGTATGTTCTTTCGAATGGCACATTCAATTCTTTTCCTATAAGGGCTATTTCACGTTTCGTTAAGTTGGTGAAAGGGGCGAAAATCTCTGCCTGATTATATGTCCCCGATTTGATTGCGTTATTCATGTTCAGAATAAACTCTTCGCGGCAATCGGGATAAATAGCGTGGTCGCCTGCATGATTCGAGATGATTATTTTTTTGCAATCCATGCTTTCAGCTATTCCTGCGGCAATACTTAACATTATTCCGTTTCGGAAAGGCACAACCGTCTTTTTCATATTATCCTCTTCGTAATGTCCTTCGGGGATTTCTCCGCCTGAGGTTAGCAAATCAGATACGAATCCCATTTTATTCAAATCCAGCTCGATTATACGATGCTCTATACCAAGTGATTGGCAGTTTGATGCGGCCTTTTTGATCTCTATCGCGTTGTGCTTAGAACCATAATTGAATGATAAAGCTAGTTGTATTTGTTTTGCATATTTATACAGTGCTACGGTGCTGTCAAGACCTCCAGAGTAGAGGATAATTGAATCTCTCATAATTGAATTATATTTTTTTTGAAAGTGCAAAGGTACTTTCTTTTTACGAAATGTTAGTTTGTATGCGCCGAAGTTTTATTTTCAGAGATCAACCTTAGTAATATCAATGCCTCATAAGCCTAACCTTATTAGCTTGTTTTTTCAGTCAGCTTAATAAGCTAATAAGGTTGAGCTTGCAATTTTATCGTTATTACTAAGGTTTAATACAAAAATAAGGTTTTCACATTATCAGTCAAGTATTTATAGTGGTATGCTTTTTTAAGATACCGGCTTTGTTAAACTATTTTTACTATTCATAACACATCTATTTTGCATTTGATTCCTATTTTATTATATTTGCTCAAAAATATATAAATTAAAAAAAACTTATACACCATGATTGAAGCATACAACAACTTAGATTCTGTGTTGAAAGTATATTGGGCTGTTGCACTCTTCGCAAGTTTGATTTTTATTATTCAAGCTATCATGACTTTTGTTGGTTCAGGGAGTGACGATGGAATGGGAGCCGACTTCGACGGAGATTTGGATGGTATGGAAGCACCATTCCAATTATTTTCATTTCGCAATCTAATACATTTTTTGTTAGGTTTCGGGTGGACTGGTATTTCATTGTATAACGTGGTTCCCAATAAGGTTGTATTAAGCCTTCTTTCTGTTGCAGTCGGGCTTGTTTTTATATTTCTATTTTTTATTATTATAAAACAATTAATGAAACTGGCAGAAAACAACAGTTTTAATATTCAAGATACAATTGGAAAAACGGCAGATGTGTATCTGTCGATTCCGGCTCAAAAAGCAGGGAAAGGAAAAATTCACGTCAGTGTAAAAGGAGCTATTCGTGAATTAAATGCAATATCCGGTAGTGATGAAATAATAACGACAGGTAGTGTTGTTGAAATAATCGGGATATCCGATAATTATGTAATAGTAAACAAAGTATAACCAATAAAAATTAAAATTTATGCCAATGGAGTTTATTGTAATAATTGTTGCTGTTGTTGTAACAATTATTCTTATTGCCGCTTTAGTCTCAAGATATAAGCGTTGTCCTTCTGATAAAATCTTAGTTGTATATGGAAAAACCGGAGGTACATCAGCCAAATGCGTTCAGGGTGGTGGTGCGTTTATTTGGCCTGTTATTCAGGATTTTGCTTATCTTGACCTGAAACCTATTTCGATAGAAGCAAATCTAACTAGTGCGTTGAGTAAACAAAATATCCGCGTTGATGTTCCGTGTCGCTTTACAATTGCTATTTCTACCGAAAAAGAAAATATGAATAATGCTGCAGAAAGGCTGTTGGGATTATCTACTTCTCAGATTCAGGAGTTGTCAAAAGATATTTTATTTGGACAGCTTCGTTTGGTCATTGCTACTATGATGATTGAAGAGATTAACTCCGACCGTGATAAATTTTTGGACAACATATCAAAAAACGTTGATACCGAACTTCGTAAAATAGGTTTAAAACTAATAAATGTAAACGTAACCGATATTAACGATGAATCGGGATACATTGATGCGCTGGGAAAAGAGGCTGCCGCTAAAGCAATTAACGAAGCTAAAGTAAGCGTTGCCGAACAAGAAAAAATGGGGGAAATGGGAAAAGCTGTTGCCGATAGGGAGCGCGATGTGAAAATAGCAGAAACCCATAGGGATAGAGACGTAAGTATTGCCATTACCCAAAAAGATAAAGAAGTAAGTATTGCTGCAGCATTCAGAGATGAAGCTATTGGAAAAGCCGAAGCAGAAAGGGATACACGTGTAAAGACAGCCGAGGCCAATGCCATTGCTATAAAAGGAGAAAATGAAGCAAAAATAAACATTGCAGCATCAGATGCGATAAGACGAGAGAAAGAAGCAGAAGCACTGCGCATAGCTATTGCTGCCGAAAAAGTGCAAGAGGCTAAAGCTATGGAAGAAGCATATTTGGCAGAGAAAAAAGCCGAGTTGGCGCGTGCCGAAAGAGAACGTTCAACTCAAATTGCCAATATGGTTGTTCCTGCCGAAATGGAAAAAGAACGTACGATTATCGAAGCACAGGCAGAAGCCGAACGTATGCGCGAAAAAGCTAAGGGTGAGGCTGACGCTATTTTTGCAAAAATGGATGCGGAAGCGCGTGGATTATACGAGATATTAATAAAACAAGCTGAAGGTTATAAAGAAGTAGTTGCAGCAGCAGGAGGAGATTCAACAAATGCATTCCAATTGTTGCTACTCGAAAAACTACCCGAATTGGTTAAAACACAAGTTGAAGCTGTTAAAAATATCAAGATTGATAAAATTACGGTTTGGGATTCGGCCGGAAATAACTCGGAAAATGGAAATACCACTACTGCGAACTTTGTATCGGGTATGATGAAAACAGTACCTCCGTTGAATGACCTTTTCAATTTGGCGGGATTAAATTTACCATCATATCTCGTAAAAGAAAAAGACCCTGAAGCAGCTACAATAATAGAAGAACCCCAAAAAGGGGAGTAGTTTATCAAGCTCTTATATAACACAATAAGCTGAGGTGCAATACGATTATACATTCCGTACTGCACCTCTGTTGTTACATTTATACATTATATTTACATACTTTTTCCAAAAAGAACATACTGCTTCAAAACAGCTTCTTAATTATAAATAACGATGTCAAAAGAATCACATGTTTCGTGGAAACCGGGTAATATGATTTATCCGCTTCCGGCGGTGTTAATTTCTTGCGGAAGTACCCCCGAAGAGTATAACCTGTTTACGGTTTCGTGGGTCGGAACTATCTGTACCAATCCGCCTATGTGCTATATCTCAGTTCGTCCTGAGCGTCATTCATACGACATAATAAAACGGAATATGGAGTTTGTAATTAACCTTACTAACGAGGATATGGCTCATGCTACGGATTGGTGTGGGGTGCGTAGCGGGCGAGATTATAATAAATTTGAAGAAACAAAATTGCAACCATGTGTCTCGCAAGTGGTTAATGCCCCATATGTAAAGCAAGCCCCTGTAAGTATTGAGTGCAGGGTGAAGGAGATAATCGCGCTTGGCTCGCACGATATGTTTATAGCCGAGGTTGTAAATGTGTTGGCCGACAGCAAATATATTGACCCCGAAACAGGCGAATTTAAATTGAGGGATGCTAAACTTATAGCCTATTCGCACGGGCGATATCAAAAACTGGGAGAGGAAATCGGTAAATTTGGCTGGTCGGTGGCAAAGAAGAAAAAAGCGAAAAGAAAATAATTTATTTTCGGGGGGGAAACTATAAAAAAAGAATTGAAAAGTATTACCTTTGGACAATCAAAAAGAATAGGAAAAGAAAGTTGCGAGTAACTTAGTCCTGTTCGAGGTAAATATGGTGATTCAACAGTCTCTCTCGTGGTGAATTCAGGGAGGGGCTTAGTGTTTAAAAACAATTTTTACTATGATTGTTTGGTCGGGTCGGGGGATATTAATCCCATTAGTCTTTTTGTTATTAGCCATTGCATCGTATAAACTTTTTGAAGAAGGAATTTATCTTCAGTACGCGTTTATATTCTCGTATTTTATAACCGGAGGGCTTTCGTGGTATGCTGGCGACCGATGGAATAAGGAAAAAATATTGTTGGACACAACCGAGAATAAATTGCTGCTGTCGAAAAATATTCACCGTCTGTTTTGGATACCCATGCAGTATTGGGGAATGGCTATTGTTGCGTTTGGGTTTTATCGGTCGTTGTCGTTTTTTCCAGTTTGGCTTATTTGCATCGAAGTAGTGGTACTCACAGCTATTGTTTTTTATTTTGTTAAAAACAAACTGACACTAAAAAAAGAGGCGGAAGAATTAAGACAAAAAGCTCTCGAAGCAGAAGCACAGAAGGTAATGAGGGATGAAAAAGAACGAGAACAGCAGAGGATAGAAAAAGAAGACCATAGCCGATTTATGCCAAAGTGAGATGTTTGTTCTTTATAGAATATATTTTGTAATACAGTTTATATGGAAATTCAGAAAGATTATTATCCCAGTATAGCTCAAAGTTGGGGCATGTTGGGAATTATTATACTAATATCGTTGTTTGTATCGCCCATTGTTTTGCTGTCGGATGTGCTGCCGGTTCAGGGTTTAGCTGCTTTTTTATCGTATGCATTGTCGATGGGGCTTCCTTTTCTTGTTTTTCATTTGGTAAGGAAAAAACGAACGGGCGAGTTTAGCTATGCTTTCAAACCATCTTCGGCTAAAGTGTTCGTTTTGATAATTGTAGCTACAGCGGCAATTCAATATGGAATAACAGGGCCTCTCTCGAACTTAATTCCGATGCCGGAGTTTTTCATGAAAATATTTATGGATTCGACACTTAACGCACAGGGATTTCTCCCATTTATAACAGTGGTTGTAGCGGAACCGGTGTTGGAAGAGCTTATATTCAGGGGGATTATTTTGGATGGATTGCTGAAAAAATACTCTCCCACTAAAGCTATAATTGTATCAGCTTTGCTGTTCGGAATAGTGCATCTGAACCCATGGCAATTTGTAGGGGCTACTATATTGGGGCTTTTTATTGGTTGGGTATATTACCGTACCCGCAATTTGAGTTTGGCTATACTGATACATTTTGTAAATAACCTTATTCCGGCTATTATAATGAATGTGTCTGACGCATATAAGTCGGGCGACGTGCAGGCTTTGATGAATGAAACTTTGGTTGAATCGTATGGCGGGCTTGTGAGTATGATTCTGATTATATCAGGGTGTATTGTTGTAGCCGGAGCTTGTATTTACTTGCTATGGAAAGAGTTTAACGAAAATAAAAATAATAATCATACAATATCCTCAAGCGAATTGAGCGAATAAAGGGAAAAATTATCGTTTATGAAAAGAGATCAAGAAATTTTTGACATTATTGTACGCGAAAAACAGCGTCAGATGAAAGGTATCGAACTGATTGCTTCGGAAAATTTTGTAAGTGATCAGGTTATGGAAGCTATGGGCTCAGTGCTGACCAATAAATACGCTGAAGGTTATCCCGGAAAACGTTATTACGGAGGATGCGAAATAGTGGATTTGAGCGAGCAACTGGCTATCGACCGTTTGAAAGAAATTTTTGGCGCAGAATGGGCTAACGTTCAGCCACACTCGGGTGCTCAGGCTAATGCAGCAGTGTTTTTGGCTTGTCTCAATCCGGGCGATAAGTTTTTAGGCCTGAATCTGGCACATGGAGGCCACTTGTCGCATGGTTCGCCTGTGAATAGCTCAGGTATTTTATACCATGCTTTAGAGTATAATGTGCGTCAGGATACAGGCATGGTAGATTACGACCAGATGGAAGAAGTGGCATTGCGCGAACGTCCTAAACTGATTGTTGGCGGTGGCTCTGCTTATTGCCGCGAGTGGGATTATAAACGTATGCGCGCGCTGGCTGATAAAATAGGGGCTATCTTTATGGTAGATATGGCGCACCCTGCGGGACTGATTGCTGCCGGATTGCTTGAAAATCCTGTTAAATATGCCCATATTGTAACTTCTACTACTCACAAAACACTTCGCGGCCCTCGTGGTGGCGTTATCCTTGTGGGAAAAGATTTTCCGAATCCTTGGGGCAAAACTACTCCTAAAGGCGAAGTGAAAATGATGTCGGCTCTGCTGGATTCGGCTGTATTTCCGGGAATACAAGGTGGCCCGCTTGAACACGTTATCGCTGCTAAGGCAGTGTCATTTTACGAATGTTTGCAGCCCGAATATAAAACTTATCAAACTCAGGTGAAGAAGAATGCAGCTGCTTTGGCAGATGCGCTGATTAAGAGAGGATTTGATATAGTGTCGGGGGGGACAGACAACCACTTAATGTTGGTTGACTTACGCTCTAAATATCCAGACCTGACAGGTAAGGTTGCCGAAAAAGCATTGGTCGAAGCTGATATTACCGTGAATAAAAACATGGTTCCGTTTGATAGCCGTTCGGCATTCCAAACATCGGGTATTCGTTTGGGAACTCCTGCTATTACTACACGTGGCGCGAAAGAGGACTTGATGGAAGAAATAGCCGAAATGATAGAAACAGTTTTGTCTAACGTGGGTAACGAGGAAGTTATAAAATCGGTACGCGAACGTGTGAACAAAACAATGGAAAAATATCCATTATTCGGATATTAAGCAGCGCCTTCAAAATTGAAAATTGAAAAATGAAAAATGAAAACATAAATGGGTGAAGTACTAAATTTTAATGATGTATTTCAAACAAGGACTAAAAAATTTGCTATTGCCATAATTCATTTCTACGCTGAAAATTGTAAAAAGTCAGAGGAATTAAGAATTATAGGAAAACAACTTCTTCGTTCAGGTACTTCAGTTGCAGCTAACTTTCGAGCGTATATTCGTGGGCGTTCGGATGCAGAAAGATTTGCAAAAATGTGCATCGTGGTAGAAGAAACTGATGAAACCTTTTTTGGGCTTGAATTGTTAGAAGAATCAGAGCTGATTGACCAAAATTTGGTGAGTAACTTGAAAAACGAATCTTTTGAATTATTAAAAGTGTTTTCGTCGGTACGAGCTAAAATGAAAAGTAAATAATCTAATTATTCTCATTTTTCAATTTTCATTTTTCAATTTTCATTTAAATTTATGCACGAGAAGATATTTGAACTATCAGAACATGCCGATATTACTATTTTTTACGGAGTAAACAATAAAAATATCCAGTTATTAAAAAACTTGTTCCCAAGTGTCAAATTAATGGCACGAGGGCATGTTGTGAAAGTTTCGGGCAACGAAGAAAACGTTGACCAACTATTGGGCTTTCTGAAAAAACTGGAGCAATATGTTCTTCAGAATAATTCTCTGTCGGAAGAAAATATAATAGAAATAGTAAAAAAAGGCAGCCAGCCGGATGGAATCAAGTTTGACCATTTGATTCTGCACGGGGTAAACGGAAAGTCTATAACGGCACGCACCGAAAACCAACGCAAGCTGGTAAAAGATTTTGAAACCAACGACCTGCTTTTTGCCATAGGGCCTGCGGGGTCGGGAAAAACATATACAGCTATTGCGTTAGCAGTTCGTTCGCTGAAAAATAAGGAGATAAAAAAAATCATTTTGAGTCGCCCCGCGGTAGAAGCAGGGGAGAAGCTCGGATTTCTTCCGGGCGATATGAAAGAAAAGATAGACCCGTATTTGCAGCCTTTGTACGATGCTTTGCAGGATATGATTAGCCCGGCAAAGCTGAAAGACTACCTCGAAAACGGAACGATTCAGATAGCTCCTCTCGCGTTTATGCGTGGACGTACATTGAGCGATGCGGTGGTGATACTGGACGAGGCACAAAACACGACAGCACCACAAATAAAGATGTTCCTTACCCGTATGGGGCTGAATACAAAGATGATTGTGACAGGCGATGTTACCCAGATAGATTTACCGCTGTCGCAAAAATCGGGGTTGATAGATGCACTTGAAACCTTGAAGGGAATTAAGGGGATTGCAACGATACAGTTTGATGTAAAGGATATTGTACGCCATAAGCTGGTGCAGCGTATAGTGGAAGCCTACGAGAAAAGGGCAAAGAAACAACAGGAAAAAAGGATTGAGAATAAAAATTAGAACATTATGAATAAAGCGTTAACAAAAACCGATTTCCATTTCGAAGGACAAACTAATGTATATCATGGTAAAGTACGCGATGTGTACACCGTAAAGAATGATTTACTGGTAATGGTGGCTACCGACCGTATTTCTGCTTTCGATGTGGTTTTGCCTGAAGGTATTCCTTACAAGGGACAAATGTTGAATCAGATAGCAGCTAAATTTCTGGATGCAACGGCCGATATTGTTCCGAACTGGAAACTGGCAAGTCCTGACCCTATGGTAACTGTGGGCTTACGTTGCGAAGGTTTTCCGGTAGAAATGATTGTTCGTGCTTATCTTTGCGGTAGTGCGTGGAGAACTTATAAGAGTGGTGTACGTGAAATTTGCGGTGTGAAAATACCTGACGGAATGAAAGAAAACCAACGCTTCGAAACTCCTATTATCACTCCTACCACTAAAGCTGAGCTGGGTTTGCATGATGAGGATATTTCGAAAGAAGAAATTTTGGCTCGTGGACTGGTATCGAAAGAAGACTACGAGATGCTTGAAAAATATACACTGGCATTGTTCCAACGTGGAACTGAAATAGCTGCGAAAAGAGGCTTGATTTTGGTTGATACAAAGTATGAATTTGGCAAAAGGGATGGCAAAATCTACCTGATAGATGAAATACATACACCCGACTCGTCAAGATATTTTTATGCCGAAGGCTACAAAGAACGCTTTGATAAAGGTGAGGCTCAAAAACAACTGTCGAAAGAGTTTGTACGTGAGTGGCTGATGGAAAACGGATTTCAAGGGAAAGAAGGACAAAAAGTGCCTGAAATGACTGACGAAATTGTGAACAGCATTAGCGAGCGTTATATCGAACTGTTCGAAAATATTACAGGAGAGAAATTCCAAAAAGCGAGCGTGGAAAATATCAGCGCACGTATAGAAAAGAACGTGGGTGATTATCTGAAAACGGTATAAAATTTATCGACAATCTTTTAAAATCATAGAAATCCACCGGAATTAATTTTTTGGTGGATTTTTTGTGATATGTTTTGAGATGAACTGCAAATAAAACTATCTTGTTATTTTGAATAATATATTGGATGTTGTTTTGATAAATTTTGTGTACTTTTGTGGTTCGATTTTGGCAAGGCACAAACGTGTAGAATTGCAGGTTGAGAATAAAGAAAATAGTCTATATGAAAGAACGGATTAATCATTTGCAGAAGGAAATAGATTTGATGACGGCTTCGAACTTGGATGAACTGGAAGCGTTACGCATCAAGTATTTAAGTAAAAAAGGAGAAATATCTCTGCTTTTTAATGATTTCAGAAATGTTCCGAACGAAGATAAAAAAGAAGTGGGGCAACTTCTGAATGACTTAAAAAACAATGCACAGAATAAGATAAATGAGTTGAAAGAGCATTTTGATTCATTACAAAATACAACGCAGGAAAATGACCTGACCCGTACTGCCGAGCCTATCAAGTTGGGAACGCGTCATCCTATATCGCTTGTGCGCGAAGAGATTATTGATATCTTTTCGAGAATGGGATTTACTGTTGCCGACGGCCCTGAGATAGAGGACGATTGGCATGTTTTCAGCGCGCTCAACTTTGCTCCGGAGCATCCGGCACGCGACATGCAGGATACTTTCTTTATCGAAAGGCTGCCTGATGTATTGCTTCGTACCCATACATCGTCGGTACAAGTGCGTGTGATGAATGAGCAGAAACCTCCTATACGTATGATTTTTCCGGGACGTGTGTACCGTAACGAGGCTATTTCGTATCGTGCCCACTGTTTTTTTCATCAGGTAGAAGGTTTGTATATTGATAAAGATATCTCATTTGCCGACCTGAAACAGGCTTTACTTTATTTTGCAAAAGAGCTTTTTGGTGCTGAAACGCAAATACGCTTGCGTCCTTCTTATTTTCCATTTACAGAGCCAAGTGCCGAGATGGATATTTCTTGTTTCCTTTGTGGCGGCGAGGGATGCCCGTTTTGTAAGCATACAGGCTGGGTAGAGATACTTGGTTGCGGCATGGTCGACCCTAACGTGCTGAGAAGTTGTGGCATCGACCCTGAAGTGTATTCGGGCTATGCTTTTGGAATGGGAGTAGAGCGCATTACCAATCTGAAATTTCAGGTAAAAGATTTACGGATGTTCTCGGAGAATGATGTTAAGTTCCTTGAACAATTTGAATCTGTTTAAGAATAGATGTAATTTGATAATATAAGAATGGGCTGCTTGTGTTTGTGCAACAAGTAGCCTTTTTTCTTTCGTACGAAAGTGGAAAAGAGGTGAAATAATGGTATTTAACTATTTATAACAATTTTTATTTTAAGGCTTCGAAATGGGTGATTTTAAAATTATAAATATTCTGATAAATATTGTACATTTGCATCCATATTTAAACTCAGTTGGATTATTTTTATGAACCGCACACCCCAAGAGTTCGATAAAGCAATAGAAGATTGCCGTAGTATTTTTACAAAAAAAATGAAAGATTACGGTGCTTCATGGCGTATAATGCGTCCCCAATCGGTTACCGACCAGATTTTTATAAAAGCAAACCGCATACGGAGTATTGAAACAAAAGGAGTTTCGAAAGTTGACGAAGGTATTCGCCCCGAATTAATCGCAATTATTAATTACGGAATTATAGGGTTGATACAACTTGAACTGGGCGTTTCAGATACCGTCGATTTGAGTCAGGACAAAGCATTGGAACTTTATAATAAGTATGCCGGCGAAGCCAAGAGTTTGATGATGGATAAGAATCATGATTACGACGAGGCTTGGCGCCTGATGCGGATGGAATCGTATACGGATTTGATTTTAATGAAAATATACCGGACTAAGCAGATAGAAAGTAACGAGGGCAAAACATTGATTTCGGAAGGGATAGATGCCAATTATTTCGACATGATAAACTATGCTGTGTTCGGGTTGATAAAAATAGATGAATCTACAGAAAATGCTTGACCTATGAGACGAACACATCGCTATAATACTAAATACCGTACTAAAAATCCGCCCTTAAGTAAGACTACCAGTACTATATTGACTATTATACGAGTGATATTCGGTGCGGTATTCACATTTTCCGGCTTTGTAAAGGTGATAGACCCGCTTGGGTCGGCATATAAAATTCAGGACTACCTGATAGCGTTTGGAGAGAGTTTTGGTACCACTCTTTTTGATGCCTTTATACCTCTTGCGCTTGTACTTGGCATTATCCAGTCGGTACTCGAATTGATAATTGGCTTAAACCTTATATTCAAAATCCGCTTCAGATTAACCGTTGTTCTGGCATTGTTGTTTATGCTGGTAATGACACCGTTAACCCTGTATATTGCTATTGCCAATCCGGTAAGCGATTGCGGCTGTTTTGGCGATGCGTTGGTTATAAGCAATACTGCTACTTTTATCAAGAATGTATTTTTGTTGGCTATAATCATTACCCTGTTTATTTACCGAAAAAAGATTCATCCAGTGTTTACTCCGGCTACCGAATGGCTTGTGCTGTTATTGTTTGTTGTAGCGGGCACATGGTTGTCGGTACATAGTTACAGGCATCTTCCGATGTTCGATTTTCGTTCGTACAAAGTAGGGGTTAACATCCCCGAAGCAATGGAAATTCCCGACGGGTATCCGCAAGATGTGTATGAAACTACATTTGTGTATGAGAAAGATGGTGTGAAAAAAGATTTTACACACAACGATTATCCTAAAAACGATTCTACATGGGTGTTTGTGGAGCAAAAAACAACATTGGTAAGCAAAGGGTACGAGCCACCTATTCACGACTTTACGATAGAGGATGAGTATTTCGAAGATATTACGGAAGATGTGTTGAGCTACGAGGGTTATACGTATTTAGTAATTGCGTATGATATAAATTCGGCTCCGCAAAAAGAGTTGATAAAAGTTCAACGCTTGTATAACAAAGCTGTGCTTTCCGCCGACACTAAAGTATATGTGCTTACCGCTTCTTCGGATGATGATATAGAGGTTTTGAGAGGAAATACGGGGATAACGTACCCCTTTTACAAGACAGACCCTATAACGCTGAAAACCATTGTCAGAGCCAATCCGGGTATTGTATTGCTGGAAAATGGTACTATCAAAGGAAAATGGCATTGGCGCGATTTTGAATGGGAATAATTTAAATTGAACTTATCAAACTATATTGAAATATATAAATTAAAAAAAAGGAAAATAAAATGAGAAAGAACATTGTTGCCGGAAACTGGAAAATGAACAAAACGCTGGAAGAAGGTATAGCGTTGGCTAAAGAAATAAACGAGCTGCTGAAAGGTGCTGAACTGAAATGTGATGTAGTGATTGGTACGCCTTTTATTCATTTGGCAAGTGTAGCAGGTGTGGTGGATGCGAAAAAAATCGGAATTTCGGCTCAAAACTGTGCAGATAAAGAATCGGGAGCATATACCGGGGAGGTAAGTGCAGCTATGGTGAAATCGACCGGAGCTTCTTACGTAATTTTAGGACACTCGGAACGTCGTGCTTACTATGGCGAAACTGCTGAGATATTGAAAACTAAAGTGGAATTGGCTTTGAAAAATGAGTTGAGACCAATTTTCTGTATAGGTGAAGTGTTGGAAGAGCGTGAAAATAACATTTTCTTCGAAGTTGTAAAATCTCAGATAGTAGAATCTTTATTCGGACTTTCGGCCGACGATTTTTCTAAAATTGTGTTGGCTTACGAGCCTGTTTGGGCTATCGGTACAGGCAAAACTGCTACTCCTGCACAAGCACAGGAAATGCACGCATTTATCCGTAAAACGATTGCAGAAAAGTATGGCAATGAAATAGCAGATAACACTACAATATTGTACGGTGGTAGCGCAAATCCGGGAAATGCAAAAGAACTGTTCTCGAACCCAGATGTGGACGGAGGACTGATAGGTGGTGCATCTCTGAAAGCTGCCGATTTCAAAGCTATTATTGATTCGTTTTAAACTGCCCATTTCAGAATACAAAAAAAATCACGGAGCAACGCGTTCCGTGATTTTTTTATTTTTCGAAGTAATGGTTGTTTGTTATTCAAGTTTTACTGTTTTCCAACCGGTACCATCATGAAACTGGAGTTTTCCATTGTTCATTTTTAGTGTGTACTTGTCTTTGCCTAAATTTTCATCTCCCCAAGGTATACCTACTTGTATGCCATTGGTAAAGTTTGTTTTACCTGTAAAGTGGCTTCTTTTGCCTCCTCCCCACACAACAATACCATAATGTTGTGTAGTATTTTCATCAAAAGTGTCGACACCAGACTGACATAAAATATCGTACATGGTCTTGATGTTTCCACTGTTTTTATACCCCCGTACGTATATACCCTGAGCTGTGTTTACAGTACCATGTGCATTGACGTTACCAATACCGTAATATAATTCTACCCCTCTTAATTCGTTAAGTGTTCCTTCACCCTTACCTGTATTAGTAGATTCTCCCGAATAATACCCATATACACCTATAGCAGTAGCTCTACCTGCCTGAGTTTTTCCACCGGCAACCTTAGTTTCCATTCGTACTCTAAATGATGCCTGTGCTACATTTCCTCCTTGAGACTCAGGAGTTATGGTGTAAACATTGGCAGCGGAGTTGCCATCAAAAACGCTTCGTCTTACTTCCAAGTGTTTCTCCCTGATTCTCACTGTGCCATATCGCTCAATAGTAGCAGTTTTATTTCCTCCTGCGTCCGTTGTAGTCCCGGAAAGATACCATGCAGTAGTAGCCTGAGTAGGAGGAGCTGTATAGGTGACATAGCTACTTCCATTGTAACTCCAGATAGAACCATCCAAAGCGATGTAAAGTACTCCGGTTTT
>NZ_QVMH01000011.1:76387-105723 GCF_010501035.1 Paludibacter sp. 221 | reverse complement strand
ACACTGTAATCCCTTTGCGTGCGTCTTACGTACTCATTCTTAATTTCTTTCATAACATTACTTTTTTTATGTAACGCTATTTCAGGACGAGACAACAAGGTAGTTTTAAACCGCCTTGTGTTTTTTGTTGTTTTTATGCAAACAAACTCTTACAACCTTTAACGATTAAGAAACATTTCTGTTAAGAATTTCCAACGAATAAAACTTAACAAAAAAGTAAATTTTTCTCAGCATATAAGTAACAATGGCAAAATACCTTTGCACTGAAAAATTAAACGAAATACGTAAAATATGTTGATGAAAAGAACAAGCGGCCAATACAAAGTTTTTTTATTTTTTATATTCCTTTCCGTATCGCCCCTGCTATCCGCTCAAAACGGAAGCATTAAAGGAACGGTTGTCGATTCGCAAACAAAGGAGGCTTTAATCGGAGCAAATGTAACCATATCAGGTACTGCAAACGGCGTTACTACGGATTTGGATGGGAAATTTGCCATTTCCAATCTGAACGCGGGAACATATTCGCTGCATATTTCTTATATCGGATATGAAGCTCAAGAAAAAAACAATATTGTTGTACAGCATAATAAAGAAACCGGATTGGAAATACTGCTCGATGCGAGTACCTTTCAGCTTAACGAAGCGGTAGTTGTTGGAAAAGCGAACCGCGAAAGCGAAAATACTTTGTTGCTCGAACAAAAACGAGTACTTCTATCGACGCAAGCCGTGGGCGCGCGCGAACTTTCCCGTAAAGGAATCGGCGATGCCCAAGCCGCGGTGGCGCAAGTTTCGGGCGTTTCGCGTCAGGAAGGAGTAAAAAATGTTTTTGTGCGCGGGCTTGGCGATCGTTATAACGCCACTTTGTTAAATGGATTTCCCATTCCGTCCGAAGACCCTGAATACAAAAACATTTCATTGGAATTTTTTGGAACGGATGTTATAAAAAACATCGGCGTAAGCAAAGTATTCAGCGCGAGCGATTATTCTGATGCAGGCGGCGCTGTTATCAATATCTCATCAAAGGAATTGGCAGGCGATTACGCTTTGGGAGTTAATGTTTCGGGAGGTGTTAATACATTGGTTAATGGTTCTGATTTTCTTCGTCAGGATGGTTCCGGTTATTTCGGATTTGCCGACACGCAGCAGCCTGAAAATAATCAATACCGCTTTCCCAACAGTCTCGACCCATCGGTTGCGGCTCTCCCCTTGAATCATAGTTTTGGGATTTCCGGAGGAAAATCGTTTAAAGTAGGAGAAAACAACAATCCCCTCTCATTTTTTGCCGTGGCTTCGCATAGTGTCGATTATTCTTTTGTTGAAGAAACCCTCCGCAATTCCAATACGGCAGGAACTGTTTGGCAGGATCAAAAAGGCGATAAATACTCATTGAATATCAGCCAGCTTATATTAGCCAACGCAACCTACGATATAAACCGTAAGCACAATCTGCAATATAATTTCATGCTCGTTCACGCCAACCATCAGTATGTGGGCGAATACTCAGGTTACAATTCCGAGCGTTTTCAGGACAGCCCCGATTATACCGGTTTTCTGCGCAGACAGCAAACCAACGATAATATGTTGCTGTCGAACCAACTGTTGTCGGGTTGGGAATTGTCGAAAAAGTTGAAGTTAGACATAGGATTTTCTTACAACCTTATAACGGGCTTGCTGGAACCGGACAGACGCGAAAACTATTTCTCGCTGCAAGATAAAAACGCCTATATTTTAACTGGAAGCAACCGTCAGAAACGCTTTTTTTCGGCGCTGACAGACGATGATATCAACATAAAAACCGCTCTTACATACCAATTGGACAACCGTTCTGAAAACAATCATTTGAAAATAGGCTATATCGGTCGTTTTTCCGACTGCGGATTTGAAGCTGTCGAATATAATTTCAGCGCGGTAAGCGGATTTTTTGATATTGAAAACTTGAAGTTAGACGATTTGTATAACCAGAAAAATCTGATGGATAATAAATTCCGCATGACCACCGGCGATCCCAACACATACCATGTAGCGAAATTTATTCATTCTGCATTTGCTGAAGTTTCTTATCAACTGGTAGAAAAACATCTTACCGGCAATATCGGTTTCAGAATAGATAAGGTGGATATGGCGATAGATTATCGGGTGCAGCACGTAGCTCCCGGAAAAAATGAGATAGATAAAATTTATTCCCTGCCGAGCCTTAACCTGAAATATGATGTGAACGACAAACACACCATTCGTTTGGGAGCAAGTAAAACCTACACGCTGCCTCAATCGAAAGAAATATCACCTTATCAATATGTGAATATCTCGTTTGCAAGTCAAGGAAACCCGAATCTGAAACCTTCCGATAATTACAACGCGGATTTGAAATGGGATTATTATATAAGTTCAAGCGAGCTGTTTTCGCTTACCGGTTTCTACAAACACATCCAAAATCCAATCGGACGAGTAGATGAAGGAAACTCAGCCGGCCTGCTTACCTACAATAACATCAGCAAAAAAGCCACGGTGAGTGGTGTGGAAATGGAAATCCGCAAAAACATTTTCAATCGTTTCAATGGACAGCTTGAGCAAACAAACAGGCTTTCGGCAGGACTGAACGCGTCGTATATTTACACAAACCTCAAACTTGACATTCGGAATACGGAAGTAAGAAACAGCGGTCTGGAAGGCGCTTCTCCTTTCCTTGCCAACGCAGATATAGCTTACAGTTATACGAAAAACGAAAAAAGTTTGCTGGCAACACTCGTGTTAAACTATTTCAGCAACCGTATCTATACGGTTGGCGCGGGCGGATTTAACGATATTATCGAAGAAGGTCTTTTTACGCTCAATTGCGCGGTTTCGTATAAATTCGACACGCATTTCACACTAAAGCTCAAAGCCTCTAATCTGTTAAATCCGTCTTACCAACTGACACGCGAAAGCTCGTCGGGCGAAAAAATAACATTGAACGAATATAAGAAAGGACAAAATATTAATATAGGTATTAGTTATGATTTTTAACAAAAAACAAGTATTACAGTTTTTATTTACAAACAATTTAATTTTTATCAAAATGAAAAAAGGAAAGTTTTTTTTGAGATTTTTTGCGGTAATTATTTTAGGACTGCCTGTAGTTTTCGCATCGTGCGACAATGGCAATGAGCCGGAACCGGAACCTACGGTTGAAAACAACTTGTCGGGTTCCGTAACGAATATAAAAACGCTTGATGCTTCGATAGCATATCTACTGGATGGTCCACTCATTGTAGAAGAAGGAGGCGTATTGAATATTCCGGCAGGAACAAGCATCAAAGCAAAAAAAGGGTTTAGTAGTTACATTCTCGTATTGCAAGGCGGTAAAATTAATGTGAACGGAACGGCTGAAAAACCGGTTAAAATTACTTCTAACGAAGCAAAACCGGAAGCGGGCGACTGGGGCGGACTGATTATTAACGGACGTGCGCCGCTTGCCGGAGGTGCTATCGGTTCCACCGAAATAAATTCGGCTTATACTTACGGCGGAACTAACGCGGCCGATAATTCGGGTTCGATAACTTACCTTATACTTGAATATACCGGAGCGCGTTCAAGCGCCGATGTGGAACACAACGGATTTACGCTCAACGGTGTTGGTAACGGAACCAAAATAGAAAATATTTACATTCCTAACGGCTCGGACGATGGAGTTGAATTTTTCGGAGGCAGCGTAAATGTGAAAAACCTTTTGGTAGTAAACTCAGACGACGATATGTTCGACGTAACGCAGGGTTGGAACGGAACGCTCGAAAACTGCTATGGAATTTGGGAAGCCGGTTATTCAAGCACTGAGTCGGATGCAAGCGGTGTAGAAGCCGACGGAAACTTCGATGGAAACTTTCCCGCTCACACCGGACAATCGGACTTTACCATCAAAAATATGACAATTGATTTAAGACTGGCGGCAAGCAGCGATCCGAAACAACAAATGAACAATGTGCTTAAAATCCGTCGCGGTGCGAAAGCTAATATCGTTAACGCGTTGGTAAAAGGTACAGGCAGTGTCAAAAGCGCGGGCGCTGTCATTGATATGACAGATAAAAAAGGCAACGGAAATACAGCTTCTACCATCAGCATTACCAATCAACTGACAAGCAATCCGGCCGAATACAAATTTGGCGATGACGTATTTTTAAATGTAAAAATTGAAGCCGGTAATACCGGATGTCCTGCCAATAACTTCAATTGGACAGCTTACAATTTTTGATAACATACAAATTGAATTTACCAAAAGCATCTCTCTATTCTTCAACCGAGAGTTGCTTTTTTTATTACACAGGATACAAATCTATACTAAAATACTAAACACCTAGGTTTTTTTCTACTGCTTCAAGGTTTTATATTCTTAACAAAATCGTAACAGTATCGTTTACCGTTCGTAATTTTTCTGATTTACATTTGCAATGTAGAATTTAGTGAAATTAAATAAGCGTTAATGCGTAAATTAAGCTAATTTTTAAACATAAAAGAAAAATGAAAAAAACAATTTTGACAACAGCCGTTTTAATCGCCGCTTTGTTTGGCGTGCAAGCACAACGCATTAAAGGTTCGGACACCATGCTGCCGTTATCGCAAAAAGCGGCCGAAGAATTTATGAAAATCAATCCGTCGCAAACCGTTACCGTTACAGGAGGTGGAAGCGGTGTTGGTATCGCAGCCTTGCTTGAAGGTACAACCGAATTGGCACAACTTTCGCGCAAAATTAAATTCGACGAAAAAAATAAATTGAAAGAAAAAGGTAAAACCGTAAAAGAAGTCATTGCCGCTTACGATGCGTTGGCTGTCGTGGTACACCCTTCCAACAAAGTAACCAACCTTACCCGCGAGCAACTTGAAGGTGTTTTTACCGGAAAAATAACGAACTGGAAAGAAGTAGGCGGCGCCGATTTGGCAATCATTCCTTATGCCCGCGAAACCTCGTCCGGAACGTATGAATTTTTCAAAGAAAGCGTATTGAAAAAGAAAAATTACATGTCGGGAATTATGAGTATGCCTGCTACCGGCGCTATTATCCAGTCGATTGCCCAAACCAAAGGAGCCATTGGTTATGTAGGGTTGGCTTATCTGAGCAAAGAAGTAAAAGCCGTTCATGTGTCGTACGATGAAAGTAAAACATTTGTTGCACCCACGGTTGCCAACGCCAAAAACGAAACTTATCCCATTGTCCGTCCATTGTACTACTATTACGATGCGGCAAAAGAAAGCAAAGTAAAACCTTTCATTGATTTTATACTGTCAACTAAAGGACAAAAAATTGTATCGGAAATTGGATTTATTACGGTAACAGCCCCCTAAATCCAGGCTTTGCCAAGCGCGTAGCGTTACCCCCGAAGGGGGGACTTACCGAAGTAATTAAAATTACTGATTATCATTTGATTAATTTATGATAAAACAAATAAAAAACAATCAGCGTAAGCATTCTTTCTCCTCCCCTTTGGGGAGGTTGGGAGGGGCTTTCGTAAAGTTTTTACTAACCGCGAGTGGAAGTATCACCAGCCTTGCGATTTTACTTATTGTCATTTTTCTTTTTAAAGAAGGATTAGGCTTATTCAACAGTCCTTCGGTCGAAAAAGGCTATGCGCTTTGTGTCAATGCGTCCAATCCGATTGAAGAACTGACACCGCAGCAAATCAAACAAATTTTTGATGGAGAGATAAGCGAATGGAGAATTGAGAATGGAGAGTTGAAAATGGAAGATAATTCTCAATTCTCAACTCTCCATTCTCAATTAATTTACCCCTTTCGTTTCGATGATGTTTTTTCCATATATTCCGACGAAGAATTTGGCGAAGATTACGAATTATTACCGCAAAAGTTAGGCGAAGTGATTGCGCAGTATTCGAATATTATCGCCTTTCTTCCCGAACAATATCTGCCGCGCGAAAACAAAGCGGTTAAAATACTGCCTGTGAAAAATATCCGCCTTGCCGATTTTTTCGGCGGTAAGGAATGGCTTCCTACGGCTTCGCCTTCGCCTCAGTTTGGAGTTTTACCCTTGATTATGGGGACGATGTGGGTTAGTTTCTTTGCTATATTGATTGCGCTTCCGTTGGGTTTGGGTGTCGCCATTTATTTATCGGAATTGGCGGGAACACGCACTCGAAATTTTTTAAAACCGGTTATCGAATTGCTGGCAGGAATACCTTCGGTCGTTTATGGTTTCTTCGGATTGGTGGTGTTAGTTCCGCTTATTCAGAAAACGCTGAATCTGCCTGTCGGTGAAACGGCTTTTGCCGGAAGTCTCATTTTGGCAATTATGGCGCTGCCTACCATTATAACCATTGCCGAAGACGCTATGCGGGGTACACCGCGTGCTATGCGCGAGGCAAGTCTGGCTCTTGGGGCAACGCATTGGCAAACAATTTATAAAGTGATTGTACCGTATGCTTCGTCAGGAATTATGGCGGCAGTCGTGTTGGGAATCGGGCGGGCAATTGGCGAAACAATGGCCGTATTAATGGTTACAGGCAATGCCGCGGTAATGCCCAACTCTCTTTTTCAATCCGTGCGGACAATTCCCGCAACCATTGCAGCTGAATTGGGCGAATCGCCGGCAGGCGGTGCGCATTATCAATCGTTATTCCTACTTGGCTGTATATTATTTGTTATTACAATGATTATCAGTGCAACAGCGGAATTTATTTCAAAGAAGAAAGTCCCCTAAGTCCCCCGAAGGGGAACTTAAAAGATGTAACTACAATTTCAAAATATATGAATAAAGACAAAACTAATGAAAAGCCTCCCCTTCGGGGAGGTTTGGAGGGGCTGAAACAAAAAATCGCATTCGTTGTTTTCCGGCTCTTAGGATTGCTTGTTGTTGGCATTCTTTTCTGGATACTCGGATTTATTATTTACAATGGTATCGGCGTTATCAGTTGGGAATTTCTGACAGCCGCGCCAAGCGGCGGAATGACCGCGGGCGGAATACTTCCCGCCATTGTCGGAACTTTATGTCTGGTTGCGGGAAGTGTAATTTTCGCTTTCCCAATCGGCGTTATGTCGGCTATTTATATGAACGAATATGCCGGAAACGGCTGGTTAGTACGCTTTATCCGCATTATGACCAATAATCTTGGAAGCATTCCGTCCATTGTGTTCGGGCTGTTTGGTATGGCTCTGTTTGTAAATACGCTGGGGTTTGGCGATTCCATCCTGGCAGGTTCTTGCACGCTTGGATTGTTAGTTTTACCGTTAATAATCCGTACCACCGAAGAAGCTTTGAAAGCCATTCCCAATTCTTATCGCACGGGAAGTTTAGCGTTGGGCGCAAGTAAACTGCAAACCATTTGGCGCGTCGTTTTGCCGATGGCATTTCCTAATGTTATTACAGGATTGATACTTTCTATCGGGCGGGTTTCGGGCGAAACGGCGCCGATTCTCTTTACTGTTGCCGCTTATTTTTTACCCAAACTGCCCACGAGTATTTTCGACCAGGTAATGGCGCTTCCTTACCATTTGTATGTAATTGCCACCAGCGGAACCGATATTGAAGCCTCGCGCCCGATTGCTTATGGTACGGCCTTGGTGCTGATAGCAATTGTTTTGTTAATGAACTTATTGGCAACAGGTTTAAGAAAGTATTTCAGTAAAAAAGTAAAAACAAATTAATAAAACGATGAATGATTTTCGAATAGATTTTTTCGACGATGATGACGAAATTTATCGTTGGGATGAGCTTCCTCTTTTCGATGAAAATTTTTGAATTGCTAATGTAGATTGTCTCTCGTAAGAAAGATTTTTTCGGCTGCAAATGCCTATAACGAACTATTAACAGAATAATTAAATACATAATGAAAGAAGATAGCAGTAAATCGGTGCAACTTTCAGCTAAACAAGTAAATTTTTATTACGGCGATTTTCATGCCTTGAAAAATATAAACATGGAAATAGAAGCCAATACTGTAACGGCGTTTATCGGCCCTTCGGGATGTGGAAAATCGACCTTTCTGCGATTGTTTAACCGTATGAACGATTTGATAGACAATACCCGCCTTACCGGCGAATGCCTTATTGACAATGGAAACATTTATAATAAATCGGTTGATGTAGACGATTTACGCAAAAAAGTCGGCATGGTTTTTCAAAAACCCAATCCTTTTCCAAAATCCATTTTCGAAAACGTGGCGTATGGACTCAGAGTGAATAAATTGAAAATGGAGAGTGGAGAGTGGAGAATACAAGACAAGAAAAAGCATTCTCAATTCTCAATTTTCAATTCTCAATTCGAATCTTTTGTCGCTCAGCGGGTAGAGGAATCGCTGCAGGCCGCCGCCCTTTGGGACGAAGTGAAGGATAAATTAAAAAAATCGGCTTTTGAACTATCCGGCGGGCAGCAGCAACGGCTTTGCATTGCCCGCGCTTTGGCTGTTTCACCGTCCATTCTTTTGATGGATGAACCCGCTTCGGCTCTCGACCCGATTTCAACTTCCAAAATAGAAGAACTGATTCATTCGCTTAAAAAGGATTATACAATTGTTATTGTAACCCACAACATGCAGCAGGCCGCCCGTGTAAGCGATAAAACCGGTTTTTTCATGCTCGGCGAACTAATTGAATACGACGATACCAAGAAGATATTCTTGAAACCGGCAAAAGAACAAACGCAAAATTATATAACAGGACGATTCGGTTAAAGCCCCTCCAAACCTCCCCAAAGGGGAGGCTAAAGAGCGTGCAGATAGTCATAAAGAAAGTATAATCAGAAACAAACTAATGAACATCCCCTCCTTTGGAGGGGCTTGGGGAGGCTTAAAATGAAACATACAGAAAAAGAATTACAGCTATTAAAAGAAGAAGTAAACCAGATGTGGAAACTTGTTCTTTCGCAGCTCGAAAAGTCGAAGCAGGCTTTTTTGAACAGCGATATTGAATTGGCGCGCGAAATTGCCAGTCGCGAAAAGCGTGTTGATGCCTTTGAACTCAAAATAGACAGCGATTGCGAAAATTATATCGCGCTTTACAGTCCGGTAGCCGTCGATTTGCGCTTGGTGCTGTCGCTGATAAAAATAAGCAGTACGCTCGAACGTATTGGCGATTTTGCCGAAGGAATTGCCCGCCATGTGATTGACGATGATTGCAATAAAATCAGCCCGCAAATTATCGAAGAATTACAAATGGAAAAGATGTTCGACACACTGATTTCAATGCTTTCCGACAGTTTTGTCGCACTCGAATCGGAAAATACAAAGATTTCGGGAAAAATCCTTGCCAAAGACAACGAAGTAGATACGCTTTATCACAATTCGCTCAATATTTTGACAAACTATATTTCTTCAATGGAAAATGAAAAGTTGAAAGCCGAAAAATCACTTTCAACTTTCAACTCTCAACTTTCAACTCAAAAAATTTACTGCGGATTAAAATTAATGTTGCTCATTCGTAAACTCGAACGTATCGGCGACCATTGCAGTAATATTGTTGAAGAAATCGTATTTTATGTAGATGCCAAAGTGTTGAAACATGGGAAAAAGAATGGAAAATTGAAAGTTGAAAATGAAGAATAGAAGAAAAAGTTTAATTTTGTACAAACGGAAAATAGGATGAACAAAATTAGCCTCAATTTTAAATGTTCAACTTTATGAAACAAAAAATACTCGTTGTTGATGACGAACCCAATATTTGCGAAATTTTATTTTACACGCTCGTAAACGACGGCTACGAAGTCCTCTGCGTTCATTCGGCCGAAGAAGCTTTAGCTAAGCTTTCTTCCGAATATTCGCTTATACTATTGGATGTAATGATGGGCGGAATGTCGGGCTACAAAATGGCGGAAACCTTGCGCAATGGTGGAAATCAGATTCCAATCATTTTCCTGACGGCAAAAGACACCGAAAATGATATGCTCACCGGCTTTTCGGTCGGCGGCGACGATTATATTTCAAAACCTTTTTCGCTCAAAGAAGTTTCAGCCCGCGTAAAAGCCGTGCTGAAAAGACAAGCGGTGGAAGAAGTAAAACCAACGAATAAATTTTCCTACAAAGATTTTTCTATCGATTTCGATACCAAAGACATAATCATAGGGAAAGAAACCGTCTTGCTGACCAAAACCGAATTTGAGCTTTTAGAATTTTTAGTCAAACACCAAGAGAGGATATTTTCCCGCGATGAAATAATAGACCATATTTGGCAGGAAACACCCTATATTACCGAACGAACGGTCGATGTGCATATCACCCGTTTGCGGAAAAAATTAGGTGCTTATGCCTCGCTTATTACTAACCGTTCGGGATATGGATACCGTTTTAAATTAATGGAGAGTTGAGAATGGAAAATGAAAAATGGAAAATAAAAAACGAGAAAAAACATTCTCAATTCTCAGTTTTCAACCCTCAACTCCCCAAGAAGTTTTCTATTAAACTAACTTTTTATTTTGTTGTGATATTCGCGCTGTTTACTGCCGGAATAATCATATTCGAGCGGTCGCGCGAAAAAAAATTCCGTACCGAGGCATTGAAAGAAAGGTTGGATGCTTACGCTGAAGTTGTTGAGAATGGTTATTTAATTGAAAGTGGAAAGTTGAAAATGGAAAATGAAGACTCTGAACAAGAATTTTCAACTTTCAACTTTCAGTTTTCTACGCTTCCCGACAACCTGCGGATCACCTTAATTGACCGTGCCGGAAATGTTGTTTACGACAATGCCGTAGAAGGCACGTTGCCCGAAAACCACACAACGCGGCCCGAAATCGCACTTGCAAAAACAAAAGGCAAAGGTTCGGATATCAGAACTTCGGCAACCAACAGCCGGAAGTATTTGTATTATGCCAAGCGAGCTGATAATTATTTCATTCGCGTTGCGTTGCCTTACGATATTCAGGTTCAAAAATTTTTGCAATCCGACAATCTGTTTCTGTTTTATATCGTCCTTTTATTCATTGTAACATTGGTAATTATCCATTTTGTCGCCAATCGTTTCGGCACGTCAATTCAAAAACTGAAAGAATTTGCCCTTTCCGGCGAAAATCAGCCGGACAATCTTTCTGTTGAATTTCCGGATGACGAGTTGGGCGAAATTGGAAGAAAAATTCGGGATAATTATGAACAAATCCGAAAAAAAAGGCAGGAAGTTATACTCGAACGCGAAAAACTCTTACAGCATGTATACAGCTCAGGCGAGGGATTGTGTTTTTTCTCTCAAGATAAAAAAGTTGAGTTCTATAACGGGTTGTTTATACAATATCTGAACACAATTACCGAAGATTCGACTTCCGAGCCGAAAAGTATATTTACCGATATTGCTTTCAAAAACACAATGAATTTTCTCTCGGCTGTAAATGAAAACGAAAGTTACTACGAAACGCAAATCGGCAAACAGGGGAAATTTTTTAACGTCCGCGTAAATCTTTTCGAAGACCGAAGTTTCGAAATCATTATCAACGACATTACCAGACAAGAAAAAACCCGTCTGTTGAAACAGGAAATGACTTCCAACATTGCCCACGAGTTGCGCACACCCGTTACAAGCATTCGCGGCTATCTCGAAATTGCATTGGAACAATCGTTGGATAAAGAAAAAATGCTCAATTTCCTAACCAAAGCCCACGAGCAAACCATTGTGCTGACAGAACTTATTCAGGATATGAGCTTGATTACGAAAATGGAAGAAGCACCGTCCTTTTTTGTGCAGGAAGAAATCGGCATTGAACTTTTGCTTGACAGTCTGAAAGAGGATTTAAACGAACTTTTGACAGAGAAAAACATCCATTTTACTTGGAAAAATATAGAAAATATTGTTGTTCCCGGAAATCGCAATCTGCTTTATTCCATTTTCCGGAACTTGACGGATAACGCCATTCGTTATGCCGGAACAAACATTAGCGTTATCGTCAATAAATACAACGAAGACAACAATTTCTACTACTTTTCCTATTCCGACACAGGTGCAGGCATTTCCAACGAACAGCATTTGAACCGCCTTTTCGAACGTTTTTATCGTGTCAATGAAGGGCGTACCCGCGATACCGGTGGTTCAGGGCTTGGACTCTCAATCGTGAAAAACGCTGTATTATTTCACAAAGGCACAATTACAGTAAAAAACAGAACCGGCGGCGGATTGGAATTTTTATTTACATTGGGGAAACGATAAATGTATAATTTGGGGGTAAAAATTTATTGCGAAAAAAACATATGTAAAACTATAATAGTTTCTTTGTGAAAAATTTAAACAACCTCTTACTGAAAGTATTTTTATAATAATATTTTTTGTCATGTACTGATTGAAAATATATAAAGGTGATCTTTTCAGTAAAGAAAGATACTCTAAAAAAAGAAGTAGAATGTACGAGCCTGGTAATCAGCTATGATAAATAAGGCTTAATTTGTTGTAGCAATTTTGTAGTATGAAAACAAAAAAGCGCCTGAAAATCAGACGCTTAAATTGCTTGTTTGTGACCCCGGCGGGATTCTAACCCACGACCTTCAGAACCGGAATCTAAATATGTGTGCTGATTATCAAGCGATTATTTAATTTTAGTAAACAAGATTAATCTCTATTCCACCATTCGTCATATTCTGATATTGGGTTTGGGTCTATAATCTGTCTTTTCATTTTATCAAATTCATCCTTATCTAAAACACCATCATCGAGAAGCTTTTTCAAATTAGTCAGCTCATTGGTTATATCTGAAACAGATTTTTGATTTACCAATCTCTCCAGATGTTCTTTTTGTTCTCTTTGTGTTTTTAGGATTCTAATTTCTCTATCAATCTCCTCTTTTGTTTTTGAAAACAAAACGATAATAAGGCCAATAATAGGGCTTAATAAAAGAGATAAAAAGAATGCTCCTCCAAAACCAATTTTACGTTTATTTCCAATTGCACCAATTATTAGCGATACGCCAATGTAAAAAAATAAAAAGACAACTAATACTTCTTCATCCATAGTCTTAGATTTTTAAGTTCATATAATTTGTTAAATCAAAATGTTAATTGTATTTTTATTACGCATTAGTTTAACCTTTCCTTGCCTATGATAACAGTAATTTCAAATTGTAGGCTAAGTTCATTTGTGTCAAATATCTTTAACCACTTCCCCTTTTTTAGCTTCTGCAATTCCATCTAAAACAGGGTCTTTTATGGATAGCAACTTGTTTATAATAGCTTGTTTGCTTTCCAATTCTTGCCTGTAATGCTCTTTGTCTTCTTCTAATTTTTCAATTCTTTCTTTTAATTGGAGGATTAATTCGTTATCACTTACTCCTGATTGTTCTGCTTCTTTGGATTCTTTGAGTTGCATCTCACCCCTGCCTGTTATAAGCCAGTCAAGATTTATATTTAAGACTTCGTGTATCTTAACCAAAAACTCTAAACTGGGCTTTCGTCTTCCTTTTAAATAATTGTTCACTGTTTTTTGTTCAAGTCCTATTATTTCAGAAAATTTATTATCTTTTTCAATATTAAATTTCTCCATAACAAGTTCAACCCTTTTTATCACATCTTTCATCATATTTTGTTTTTTTAGAACATTTGTTCTATATTTGTGTAATTAACTACAACTAAAAACTACAAGAAATGAGTGCGCTGTTAATAAAACTATATTATTTCTCATAAATCAAATTGTTATGAAAAAACTCATTTGCCTGCTTAAAAACTACAGGAACTATCGGATATTGAAATTTGTTATAAGGTATACTGATACACACAATGAAAGAATTATTATTTACAACAAGCTACTAAATACACTTAGTCCTGACGAGAAAAAGAAACAGGAATAGAAAATTTTATTTTGTTTGCTATTATATTTTCTTTGTCGCTTTTTGACTGCCCTCCTATTCCTATACCAGCGAGCATTACACCTATACCTGTATTGCTTCCTGCTTTATCTGATTCTGTTAAAAGAATCTCAAATTCTATTTTATCTACAGATATTATGGTTTCTGACAAATCTATTCCTTTTGGATAGGACACCAAGACTCCATTTTGCACAGAAGTTATTGGATTTATCTCTCCTCCTATTTCCTTCACCTCCTCCTGAGATTGTTTTATCCCTGTGAATATTTCAACAATAGTCTCTTTTATAAATTTATTCAGTTCCATATTTCCTTAACTATAAGGTGTTTGCATTGAATATTATTTAGAATTACTCCAAATAGAACATTTGTGCCAATTTTTCTTTGTTTTATAGAACGTTTGTTCTATATTTGCATTGTCATTCAATTCATGATACTCATTGTCATTCAAATTGAATCATAAGAACACAAGCTACAAATATAAAATAATAATTTTTGATATGAAAGAGATAATAGGACTAAAGCATGGTGAAAAAACCAAAATCGCAAATAAGTATGGTTGTACCATACACACAGTAAGGATAGCATTGAAAGGATATAGCGAAAGTAAGTTAGCTATGAATATACGCAAAGAAGCTTTGCGTAGAGGTGCTATAGAGCGTCCTCAAAAACTGGTGAAATTAACTGACTCTCCCCAATAAAAAAATGGAACCGTCCAAGCTTACATACGAAGAAATACAAGCCATAGCTTCCGAAATAAGAATACAAGCAATGGCGGTGGATTATTCGAAACCTAAGTATATGTCCCGAAAATCGGCTTATAAAATATGGGGCGAAGCAAGGGTTAAACGAATTATAGCAAGCGGAAGGGTCAGGTGCTCTAATACGCAGAAGGGAACTGATATTAGGGTGGAAGACATTGAAAGGGAAATAGAAAAACAAGAGTATCTCGAAGGAATAAAAGGCGTACCAAAACAAATACACAGAAAAAAATGATACATGCAATAATAAATGGAGTAGAAATACAACTTCATGAAAAAGAATTTAAACAACGCTGCTTAGTATCGCCTTGTAGATTCTGCATAATGAATAGGCTGATAAAAAGAAATTCTCCCAATGATTGTATGAAATACATACCCGATTGCAGAGCGCATAAAAGAGAAGATAAAAAGTCAATAATATACATAAAAAACACCCATGAAAAATAAACTAAAATCAATCATTCTCTACCTGCTCACCAGTGAAAAAGCAGAAGACAGATGTGAACTGGTCTGTGTTATAATAGCCCTTATCACTCTTCTTTACTTAGGCATTCATGTATTAATCGCTATAACCCGATAGAGTATGCACAAAGACATAATTTTCAAAAGCAGCAATAAAGAATATCACGCAACAGCATGGTACGATGAAGACGGTTTATACGATTGCACCGAATGTTACACATTTAACGAAGAATGTGATGAAAGCATAGATGTAGACTGGAAGCGGTTTAAAGAAGAAATAGAAATTGAGTTAAACATTATCCCTCTTTCGGTACGACGAGATTACAGAGGCATGCAAGCTACTTACGAGAGTTTATACAAAGTATTTTAGAGGCGACATCAGTATTACAAACAACAAATAAACCAATTAAAAAACCACTAAATAAAGCATTATGAACGAATTAAAAATTAGCATCCCCAAAGGATACGAAATCAACCCCCAAAAAACCGATTTAAAGACGGGTGTAATCTATTTCAGAGAGATAGAAGAAGTAAAGCCCTACGTACTTATTAACGGCTTAAAATGGGATAGGGAGAATACCTGTATCGATGGCAAAGAATTATTCAATTACTACGAAGCTTTAGGCGTTGCTCAACACCTTAATAAACGTCTCCCTACCTCCGAAGAATGGGAAGCATTAGCAGAATTAGGCTCTACGTGGGATAAAGAAAAGAAAGGTCGCTGGTTTGGTCACGACCATGAGTTAAAGAACAAAAGTAAACAATCCATCTTTTTGCCCGCCGCTGGCTATCGCAGCCCCAGTAATGGCGAGCTCTACGACGTAGGTTATTACGGTTTATATTGGAGTGACAGCCTTGGCAGTGTGTACTCGCTCGGCCTGGGCTTCCATAGTAGTGACGTGTACCCTGCGAACCTGAGCTACCGTTCGGGCGGCTTAAGTGTACGGTGTATCTCAGAATAACAAACTATCCCGAAGTCGATTGGTTTTGGCTTCGGGAACAAATAAACTTAAAAATAAAGAATTATGTGTCAAATACGACTATTAGAAGCAAGTGAAATAGATGTTCGCATCCAATCGGTCAATGATGCTAAGAAATTCGCTATCCTACTTCTTTATAAGGACGCCCGATGTGATATGCGCATTCTCGATGAAACCTTTGGTGTAATGGGCTGGCAGCGCAGCCACGAATTAATTAACGGCAATCTATTTTGCACTGTATCTATTTATAATAAAGAAATAAACACATGGGTTCATAAACAGGACGTAGGCACAGAGAGTAATACCGAAAAAGAAAAAGGTGAAGCCTCCGACAGTTTCAAACGTGCCTGTTTCAATGTAGGCATCGGTAGAGAGCTATATACTGCCCCCTCCATATTCATAACCATCAATGAAGGAGAGAATATCAAGTACACTAAATTTCATGTAAAAGAAATAGCATACAACGATAAACGTGAAATCTCAAAGCTAATTATAGCAGATGCAAGCAACAAAGTGCGATTCTCATACCCTAAAACAAGCAACAACTCAACCCCCTTGCAAGACAAAAAGGAAGACGACACCGATTTGCTAATAGCCAAACAAGAAGCCTCTCAGGCAAAAACAATGGAAGAACTGCAAGAAGTATGGAATCGTTGGAAATCCTTACATCAAAACGACCAGTTTAAAAGAGAAGTAAACCGCAATAAAGTAAAATTTCAAAAACAAACAGTATGACGGCAGTATCAGTATTAAAACTATTCCCTGAAACAAAAGAGCAGCAAGACCACTTCGTCAGCCTGTTAGTGAATCAGGTTTTAAACGGAGAAATAAACCCGCTCGATGTAGAAATACAAATGGCACAGATAGAGCAAGTGGTAAAGAAATTTCGGTCGAATGAAGATGTACAACGTCTTGTGTTGCAAGAAGCAGAAAAATATAACCAAAAAACATTTGAGCACAACAACGCCAAAATAAGCATCAAAGAAGTAGGCACAAAATATAACTACGCAGCAAGTGAAGATTGGAATATAGCAAACGAGAAAGCAAACGAAGCTATCGAACTGCGCAAAGCTATAGAAAAGCGATTGCAGACAGCAAGTAAAAACGCTCCCTATACAGATATAACAAGCGGTGAAGAAATAACCGCTATAGGTAAATCATCCACAACAAGAGCAATAATAGAAATCAATAAAAAATAAACCATTATGATTCAATTATCAATCTGCCTTTCAGACTTACCAAAAGACAAAATTAAACAAGCGACCAACGGTAAGAAGTATATCAACCTGATACTTACAGAACGCAAAGAAATAGGGCAATACGGCGAGACACACGGAATATCCGT
The DNA here is from genome assembly GCF_010501035.1 of Paludibacter sp. 221. GTDB lineage: Bacteria > Bacteroidota > Bacteroidia > Bacteroidales > Paludibacteraceae > QVMH01. The sequence continues at coordinate 88,431 of NZ_QVMH01000011.1, read as the reverse complement.
ATCCAAAACAAAAGAAGAACGTGAAGCAGATTCCGCCACCATTTGGGTAGGAAGCGGAAAAGAATACCGCCCCGCGTCAGTAACAGCTGAACAGATAGAAGAACTACCGATAGCACAAGACGACGATTTACCCTTTTAGATTATGGACTTGGTAAATGAATTATTCTCTCTCCAAAGACAGCTCATAGCTTCCATTGGACAATTAAAGAAGAATGGAAGTGCGTTTGCCGAAGCCGAAAGAGATTATAAAGTAGCTCTTAATAAAACAGTATTGAAATTGCGCTCCGATGGCATGGCTGCTACTCTGATAGCTTTAGTAGTGTATGGGGAAAAGGAAGTCGCAGAATACAGATTTAAGCGTGATGTAGCTAAAACTATTTACGAGACAAACCAAGAACACATAAACGCTACCAAGTTGAATATACGGATAATAGAAAGTCAAATATCACGCGAATGGGGAAACAGCAAATAAAAAATATGTCAACACTAAAAAACATAGCAGTACCAACAGGTAATATCCTTATAACAAAAGGAGAAAAAGGATTGTTAGAATGTCTTTCCATAGGAGATTATGGGAAAGAGGCTAATATAAAAGCTGATTTCTTAGGTTTAACCAATGAAATAAACGGAGTTGAAGCTAAAGAAATCATGCCTTTAACAGAAAAATGGGTAATCACCATATCTACTCAATACGGTTGCTCAATGGGTTGCAAATTCTGTGATGTGCCTAAAGTCGGAAAAGGAAGGAATGCCACGCTTTTAGATTTAAATGTACAAATAATCGAAGCCCTTAAACTCCATCCAGAAATACAATCCACAAAAAGATTGAACGTCCATTATGCGCGCATGGGTGAACCGACATTCAATCATGATGTATTAAACCACGCATTACGTTTAAAATCACTTGTCCGTCCATATATCGGACGCTCCCTCGTTCATCCAGTGGTAAGCACCATGCTCCCCAAGAAAAACAAAAACCTTATTTATTTTCTACAGGAATGGTGTGAAATAAAGAACTACAACTACAGAGGCGATGCCGGTTTGCAATTCTCAATTAACAGCACAGATGACAATCAAAGAGAATATCTTTTCTCCGGCAATTCACTTTCATTAAAAGAAATATCCGAAATAGGAAAGTTGCTTCCTGACCCGATAGGCAGAAAATACGCTTTGAATTTCGCATTAGCTAATGACAGTATAATAGACGCTGATGTTTTGAGAAAGTTATTTTCGCCTAAAAAATTCATGTGCAAGATAACCCCCATACATGAAACATTTACAAGTAATCAACATGGTATCACCACATCATCAGGATATGAAAAATACTACCCCTATAAACAAACAGAAGAAGAATTAAAAGCTCAGGGTTTTGATGTATTGGTATTCATTCCGTCCAAAGACGAAGACGAAAGCCGTATAACCTGCGGAAACGCAATTTTATCAGATAAATAAATGTACACCATTCGTAAAACGAGCAAGAAACAATCGGCAAAGAACCGTTTAATAGCCCAAAGCAAACAACGGTTGCTAAACGAATATGGATGTTGTCAGATATGCGGAAACAGAAGAAGCCTACAATTAGCTCACTTGCTCCCTAAAGGGCGTTACCCTGAGTATTACTTAGAAAGTAGGAACCACGCTCTTTTATGCCATGAGTGCCACGAATTGTACGATAATGACGTAGACTTCCGTAAATCTCAAACGTGGGCTTACAATCAGATATACCAATTCGCCCCTTTAGAAGCAGGGAGATACTTTAGAATAAATTAAACCACTAAAATAAAAACCTATGGAATTTACAGAATTAAAACAAGACGTATTAAACAGAGCGAGAAATGCCGGAGCATGCACTGGTGAATATCAAAGAGCCTACAGGTCAGAATCTAAAGAAGAATTACTCCAAATCATTGTAGATAATATAATTTGGTGTTATAGAGAAAAAATGCTTGATACTCATTATCTTATTGAAAATTTCTCTGAATTATTCGACCGGTTTGGAATTTATACATCCGGTCACCATGAGGTAAAAGATAAATACGTTGTTTTATTGGGTAGTTCATCCGCTACTATCAAGACATTGGATAGTTCATCTGCTACTATTAAGACATTGGATAGTTCATCCGCTACTATCGAGACATTGGATAGTTCATCCGCTACTATCGAGACATTGGATAGTTCATCCGCTACTATTAAGACATGGGGTAGTTCATCTGCTACTATCGAGACATGGGGTAGTTCATCTGCTACTATTAAGACATTGGGTAGTTCATCTGCTACTATTAAGACATTGGGTAGTTCATCTGCTACTATCGAGACATGGGGTAGTTCATCTGCTACTATCGAGACATTGGGTAGTTCATCTGCTACTATCGAGACATGGGGTAGTTCATCTGCTACTATCGAGACATGGGGTAGTTCATCTGCTACATATGAATTAAAAGGAAGCTATTCAACTATCAAAGACTTGAACAAACTAAAGCTATTCGTAAAGAAATCCAAGTTCGAAATCATTGAAGTAGAATAAAGCAAACAAGCAATGAGCCGTCTCCCAATTAAAAACAACTAATCGTTTTTTCTTGAATATAAATAATCAAAACGGCTCATTGCTTTTAAAAGATTACTAACCAATCGGGCCCGGTTAATAATAAAATAACAATGAACGAAAAGTACATAGAATTTCTCGAAAACAAGATAGTAGTTGCAGAAGATTACGGTTTTGACATAAAAAATCCAATCGGTAATATACTCCCACATGCACAAGCCATAACAAAATGGTGTTTGCATGGAGGTCGCAGGGCTATTTTTGCATCGTTCGGACTTACCAAAACCGCTATGCAGTTGGAATTGGCTTACCAGTGCATCCGTAAAGAAAACAAGCCTTTCCTTATCTGTCTTCCTTTAGGAGTTATTGGCGAGTTCAAACGGGATAACAGATTATATTTTAATTCGGAGATAGAGCTTGAGTATATCATTGACACGGACGATGTGAAAAACTATGATACTAAAATCTATCTTACCAATTACGAACGAGTACGGAAAGGCGACATAGACCCTTCCAAGTTTTGCGGTGTTTCATTCGACGAGGCTTCCATCCTTCGTAACCTGTCAACAGAAACCACTAATTATGTACTGAAACACTTCAAGAAAATAAAATACCGTTTTGTAGCCACTGCTACACCTACCCCGAATGACTATATCGAAATATTGAATTATGCCGATTTTCTTGGAGTTATAGACAGGGGACACGCTCTTACAAGATTCTTTAAGCGAGATTCTACAAAAGCAGGTAACCTCACCCTATATGAAAATAAAGAAAAAGAGTTTTGGCAATGGGTGGCGAGCTGGGCGGTATTTATCAATAAGCCTTCTGATTTGGGGTTCTCTGATGAGGGTTATAACCTACCAAAGTTAAACATACACGAAGTTGAGGTTGAGAATCTGACCGATGAAGTGATATTAAATAAAGCCGGCGAACCTGTTCTTTTCAAAGACACTACTAAAAGCCTTGTAGAGGCAAGCCGCGAGAAAAGCGACAGTGTCGAGTTAAGAGTAAACAAGGCTTTTGAAATAGTATCCGAACAACCGGAAAAGAAATGGATACTCTGGCATCACAGAGAATCGGAGCGCATGGCCATTGAAAAGAAATTCAAGGAATTTGATTTACGTTCGGTCTATGGCTCCCAAAAAAATCAGGAAAAAGAAGATTTGCTTATTGATTTTTCTAATGGAGAATATCAGATACTTTCAACCAAGCCGGTTATTGCCGGTTCCGGCTGCAATTTCCAGCACGTATGCCATAATATCCTCTTTGTAGGGATAGATTATAAGTTTAACGACTTTATTCAGGCTATACACCGTGTTTTCCGATTCAGGCAGGAACACGAAGTAAACGTATACATCACTTTCACCCAAAACGAAAGGGAGATATTGAAAGCTCTTTTCGAAAAGTGGAAAAACCATATCAAGCTACAGGAAAACATGATAAACCTTGTACGTAAATATGGATTGAATACCAATAAAATAACATCGGACATGAAAAGACAAATGTTTAAAGGCAGGCGTATGCACGTTGTAGGCAATGCTACGGTATATAACGAAGACACTACAATCATTCATCAGGAAATGGAAGATAATTCGACAGATATGATATTAACTTCTATCCCTTTTGGAGACCACTATGAATACTCGGACAATTACAATGACTATGGCCATAATAATGGGAATGAGGAATTTTTCAAACAAATGGATTTCCTTACCCCTAATCTGCTTCGTACGCTAAAGCCCGGACGTATTGCTGCCATCCACGTAAAAGACCGTATCCGTTATTCCTATCAGAATGGGACTGGGTTTACCACGATTGACGATTTTTCAGGAAAGACAGTCGCTCATTTTCTAAAACACGGTTTTTACCTGATGGGAAAAATAACCGTCACTACCGATGTGGTGAGGGAAAACAACCAGACTTATCGCCTCACTTGGGGTGAACAACGCAAAGATGCTACTAAGATGGGGGTGGGACTACCTGAATACGTCTTGCTTTTCCGCAAAGCTCCGAGCGATAATTCAAACGCCTATGCAGACGACCCTGTGATGAAGAAAATAGATGAGTATCTGCTATCTATCTGGCAGCTTGACGCTCATGCTTATTGGAAAAGCTCCGGAAACAGGTTTTTGAGTTCACAGGAACTTAAAACGTGCAGTATGGAGACCATATCGCATCTGTGGAAAGAGTTTGACAAAACACACGTTTATAATTTCCAAGAACATTTGAGGGTGTGCAGGGAGTTAGAGGAAAATGAACGGTTATCAAAGAAATTCATGTCAATACCACCTAACAGCCCGAATGATTTAGTCTGGACAGATATTAACCGGATGAATACATTGAATGCGAGTCAGGCGAACAGAAAAAAGGAAAAACACATCTGCCCTCTGCAACTTGATATAATCGAACGCCTGATTAACCGCTTTACGAATGAAGGGGATGTAGTAGACGACCCATTTGGAGGTATATTTTCAACTCCTTACGTATCTCTTAAGATGAAGCGAAAAGCTATTGCATCAGAACTTAAGCCGGAATACTATGACGATGGGCTTTTCTACCTGAAAGCGATAGAATATGAGATAAATGCTCCTACATTATTTGATTTGGTTGAACTGGAGGAAGCCTTATGAAATAACAAAAAAAGAAATACTTCCTAAATGCGATTACTGCAACCATAACGAAGGAGAAAACAAGGAATCCGGCTTTATGTGGCATTGTTCCCTTCTTGGATATTGCGTTCCCTTTGGGTGGCATCGGTGCGAAGCTCAACATAAAGGAGTAGGGAAATTTAGCTTGAATAAAGAAAAGTATATAAAGTTAACTTACAATAATGAACTACATAGAATTAATACACATGAATTCAAAAGCAAGAGAACCTACTGAAAGCGAATCAAATCTTCACGGATTGCAAAGAATTGGAGATGTAATAGAAGAAATGTATCCACACTTAAAGCAAAAGACGTAATAAATGGAACAGAATTCATTTGTGTTTTATAAAGATTGGAAAGAAGCGATTCAGGATTTGCCGGATGATGTCAGGCTTGAAGTTTACGAAAGCATAATAGAGTATGCTACCACGGGAAACGTCAAGGGGTTGAAACCTATGGCAAATATCGCTTTTAACTTTATAAAAACAGATATTGACAGAAACAGAGAAAAATATCAGGAAACAAAAACCGGCAGGGAGACAGCAGGCAGGCTCGGAAACCTAAAAAGATGGAATAAAGACTTATATGATTTGGTTACATCCGGTTCAAAAACATTAGAAGAAGCCGAAATTATCGCAAAACATCGCAAAAATCGCAATGCGACAAATGTTATCGCAAAAATCGCTGATAATGTAAATGGTAATGATAATGTAAATGGTAATGGGATATTCTATGAATATCTCCCGCAAGAAATTGAAAAATGTCTTTCCGAAGTTCTGAAAGACACTGCTTATCTCGAAGCAATAGCCATAAACAATCATTTAGGAAGTTTAGAAAAAGCAAAAGAAATTTTGAAAGAATTTTATAAATTTCTTCAAAATCAGGGTGTAAAAGAAAAAACGATATCAGACTTTAAACAACATTTCGGGAACTGGTTATTTCGCAACCCTATAAAAAAACAAGAAAACAATCACGTATATGAATAATTTTTCAGGACACATACTTCCGCAGGCGGCTGAGATTGAAGAATCTGTTTTGGGGGCTTTGATGACAGAAAGCAATGCCTTTGAGAAAATAAACCTCGAAGAAAAAGATTTCTACAAAGAGACGCATAAACTAATTTTCAGGGCGATAAGGATGCTTTCAGATAAACGTGAGCCTGTTGATATGCACACCGTGACCGAACAATTACGTAAAAACGGGGACTTAGAAACCGTCGGAGGCTTGTATCAGATAGCACTTTTAACAGCTGGGTTATCCTCTGCTGCACATATTGAGCGCCACGCCTTAATTATCAAACAAAAGTCCATTGCGCGGGAATTGATACAAACATCCGTTTTGATACAGCAGAAAGCGTTTGACGAAACGCTTGATATTGCAGAAACGCTTGAATTTTCGGAGACTGAATTCACACGTATTTTTACAGAATCGGCAAGCGAGGAGGTTTTTAGCATGGAAGAAACGCTTTCGGTTACGCTCAATCATTATGCTGATATCCAACGAAAAAGAGCGAGAGGTGAAAATCCTTTTATACCAACCGGGCTCAGAGATTTAAATCACGCCTTAAACGGTGGTTGGTCTGCTCCTGATTTAATTGTGATAGGCGGACGTCCCAGCATGGGAAAAACACAGTTTGCCGTTCATTTTGCGAAACATGCGGGATTCTCAGCTAATGAAACGCTTTTTATCTCAATAGAAATGACAAAGATACAGCTCGCTTCAAGGCTTCTGACTGAAAATGAAGGCATAAACTTCTACAACATGAAAACCGGGCAATTAAGCGAGCACGAATGGGGCCTTATCGACGAAAAAGCTAACGATTTACTCAAATCGGATATAAAAATAGCCGACGGGAGTAAGGTATGCAACTTGGGTGTAATCAAATCACTGGCACGAAAACAGAAGCGAAAAGGAGATTTAAAACTTCTGATAATTGATTATTTGCAGTTGATAGAAACCAATATGAAATTTCAGAACCGCGATATTGAGGTTGGATATATCACAAGACAGCTCAAGAACCTTGCAAAAGAACTCAATATACCGATTATTCTTTTGGCGCAACTTAACCGCCCGAAAGATGGTGCTAAAGTTCCCGAACCGCGATTAGAGAATCTAAGAGAATCAGGAAATATAGAACAAGATGCTGATATTGTGATTTTTCCACACCGTCCCTATTATTACGACCAAGAGGCGATTGATGGAAACGGCAGAAGTTGGAAAAACAGAGGCTACCTGATAATTGCAAAGTCCAGAGAGGGAGAGCGTGGGCATAAAATTTATTTTCAGCACGACGATAATTTTAAAAAGATATTTGAAGAGGGCTTAACTCAAAATCCATTTTAAGACAATGATAACATCAGAAGAAAAGAGCAATCAGCGCACTACGGCACAACGCCTGTTGGAATCACGTAAGAATGACCCTAAAGAGCAGCGCAAAGTGGCGGTAAGAGTAGACGAAAAGACCTTTATCCTCGTAGACCCAAATCGAAAGAATAAAGCAGTAGAAAATTACTTAAATAAATTAGAAAAATCGAGAAATAATCAGTTATGAGTAGTGAAAAATTAATACTTGATGCCTGTTGTGGAAGTAAGATGTTTTGGTTTAACAAGAAAAATCAGAATGTTTTATTTGTCGACAAAAGGCGAGAAACGGTTACGGCCAAGGATAGAGATAAGTTAAGAACAATCGAAATTAATCCTGATTTAGTAGCTGATTTTACAAACCTGCCATTCGAGGATAATTCTTTCTACATGGTAGTTTTCGACCCTCCGCATTTAAAGACGCTTGGAGAAACTTCTTGGATGGCTAAGAAGTATGGTAGATTGTCGGATAACTGGAGAGAAGTTATTAAGAAAGGATTTGATGAATGTATGCGTGTTTTAAAGCCAAACGGTACGCTTATTTTCAAGTGGAATGAAAGTGAAATAAAAACAAGTGAGGTATTATCTATTATTCCTTACGAGCCATTATTCGGGCATACAACGGGGCGTCAATCTAAAACAATTTGGATGTGTTTTATGAAATAATCGGAATAGGCTATGAAAATAGGATTAATAGACGTTGACGGGCATATAGATTCAGAATACTAAAAAATGGATAAAGAATATACCACATTAAAATTCATTCAAAAAATTGCAAAATCAATTCCTGATTTATATGCAGGAAATTCAGGAGGAAAAGATAGCGCAGTTCTTGATTTCTTATTGCAGAAGTCCGAGATAAAATATAAATCATACTATTGCAATACAACTATTGACCCTCATGGTACTGTATCTCATATCATGAAAAATTATCCACATACAGATATTTTGCAGCCTAAGAATAAAGAAACATTCTTTAAGCTTGTAGAGAGAAAAGGACTTCCTACTCGACTAAATCGCTATTGCTGTCAGTATTTAAAGGAATTTGGAAGCGTTGGTAAATCTGTATTTGAAGGAGTAAGAGCAGAAGAAAGCACAAAGCGACAAGGACGTGATTACATACAATGTGATACACGTAAATGGCAAAAAAAAGCAAAGCATATCTATCCTTTATATGATTGGACTGAAAAGGAAATATATAATTATATTGAAAAATATGATATAAAATTAGCTCCATGTTATTCGAATGGTTTTTCAAGACTTGGATGTGTTGGTTGTCCTCAGGTTACACGCAAGGGAGTGCGAATGAAAGAATTTGAATCACACCCAAAGTACTTAGAGTCTATAAAAAGAGCCATAAAAAAAGGCATGGAGAACAATCCTCAATGGAAAATAACTCAACTTGCAGATTACAATGAAGATGTAGCTATAGCTTGGTGGCTAAGCGGTAAAACAATGAATGAGTACTTCCAACCGAATCAATTAAAATTATTTATATGAAAACCTTTGAGATAAACAAACAAAAGTATTTAGCTGTAGAAGTGCCTGATGAGATAGTTGGCATTACTCCTTTATCCGAAGAGCAATGGGCAGGGATAGTAGAAAGCATCACGGTAGATAACAGGGTATTTTACAAAGACTACTTAACGAATGAGGCTTTAGATTATCTGCCTACGGCTACTCAAAGCGGAGAATCTCTTTTAAATAGTTTAGGAATAACAGGTAAATATGTAATAATAAAAGTAAACTAACATGGAATACAAATTAGATATAAAACAGAAGCACATAGAACGAGAAGATGTTGTAGAACGGCTGTATGTCAAGTTGCGTAAATCTATTAATAAAAGGATATTTCAATCTATTGAACATTTAAGTGATATACCTGAAAGGTATTATATAGCTAAAAGAATATCAGAAAGGTTGTTTGAGTACGAAAGCGACTTAACAATGTCTTCTATATTAGGTATAGGTTTAAGAAGAGCTTTATCAGAGGGACATCGTGTGTGTATAGATAGTTTGATACAAAATGAATACGCTTATATCTTGCGTCTTCAAGGTGAAAACGAGAGACTAAAGAGAGAACTGTCTTTTTATAAAGAACTGTCAAAAAACAAGTAATTAATTTAGTATAAAGCAGTATGTAATTAACAAAAATAACTTATGAAAACACGTCCCGATTTAAACACCCTCGCTAAAGAGGTTTATCAAGCCAATAAACAAAAAGGCTTTCACGATAAAGAATTGAGTAATGAACATTTCCTTATGCTTGTAATAACCGAATTATCAGAAGCGGTAGAGGCAGATAGAAAAGATAAAACACTAAAGTCAAAAAGTATAAATGTTTCTAAATTTCAAGAGCAGACAAAAGCGTTCAATGACACAGCATTTAAATTATATTTCGAAGAACACATCAAAGACACTATTGAAGATGAGCTTGCAGATGCTGTTATTAGATTGCTTGATTTAGCTGGGCTTAGAGGTTATAAAGACCTAAAGGATTTGCTTTTAGTTGCTACAGTAAGCGAAAAGAAAACATTTGCTGAAAACATATTTTCAATTTGTAAGGATATAGTTTATTACAAGTATTCCGAGCCGGAAAGGATTTCTTGCGCACTACTTAACATTGAGAGGCTTTGTCAAATTCTGAGCATCGACCTATGGTTGCACGTAGAACTAAAATTAAAATACAACCAATTACGCCCAATTAAACACGGAAAGGAGTATTAATATGCATTTTCTTTAAAAAGTAAAATTATGGCATGGTTAAGTAAAGATAAGAGCGGTATTGAAACCTTGTGGCTTTGCGATTATCCCCTAGTTCGTTGGCGTGATGAATGGAGTTATAATGAAGAAGCGCACGGACAAGAACAACCAAATGGGGCATATCAGTATTTCCCGGACGGCACTTTTAAAAGTTGTCCCAAATGGGACGAAAATCCGATAGAAATATAGTACAATTTTAAACGAAAAATATATATACCAATATACAATAATTCAGTAAAAATATATATAAATCATGAAACAATTTAAAGGAACACAAGGAGAATGGGAATCGGCCGCAATAGATTTGGCTGATTATAAACAAGTTTCGATTGGCTCAGGCAAAAAGGTTATTTGCCATTTACACATTGAAAATGAAATATCAGAAGAGGTAAAGTCAAATGCTCAACTTATAGCTGCTGCTCCCGAATTATTGGAAGCATTACAGCATATTGTTGATTATGAGGAAAGAATGAGGGCAAATAATGACCCAAAGATAGGGAACGGGCATTTCAATAAAGCAAAACAAGTAATCAATAAAGCATTGGGAGGGTAGAATATGGGAAAACTATTCATAAAAAACGGACAAATAACCAACGAAAAAGGAGATATAATTCTTCCTGAAATAGGCAATGTAGAACATATTGCTCTTTTGAATAAATACAACAAAGCAAAAGCAACAGGAATAAATAGTTTAAACTTAGAAGCCAAAGTTACTATCGAAATTGATTTTAAATGCTTATGCGGGAAACGTCTTTATTCCAATTCAAAAGAAAAATACATTGATACAAGCGAATATATAGAATGCGATGCGTGTGACTTTGAATATGAAACAATTGTTTGCCGAAATTGTAATCATAACTACCAAGTAGCAATAGACGATGACGGAGATATTATCGTAAAATTAATTTAATATGAGAGAAATACTATTTAGAGGAAAGAAATTAGGAACAAACAAGTGGATTTATGGTGATTTCAAACGGGAAGCAAACCTGTGCTATATTGAAGAAAGGTACATAGAGTATTATGAAAAAGCAATGGTTATTCCCGAAACAGTAGGTCAACATACTTGTTTGCCTTTTGATATATATGAAGGTGATATTATAGAATCATATTTACATCCAAATGCTATCTATGTTGTTTTATGGAATGAGCATCAATGTTGTTTTTCTGCAATAGATAAATACGAGTATGACTTGTATAGCGACGAGCTTTTTAAGTATAATTCATTAAATAATAAACGAAATATTACTCCTGATTGGATATTGAAATTTCAATTTGGAGTAATTGGCAACATCCATGATAACCCTGAATTAATGAAAGAAAAGTAAAACAACTCTCCCTCTTATTATACAAAACAGGAGAAAAGTAAAATTAAATCCCCTCTACTTATCGCAAGCGGAGGGGATTTTTTAACCTATGAAAAAACCTTTACCACGAAAAAATATTATATTGCACCCCTACACCTATATAGGGCGAGAAGCGCCCGAAATCCGTACCATATCCTACCTGTATGCCTACGCTCCAGTTGTGGCGTTTGTATTCTATTTTAGGCACATACACCGTGTTGGTAATTATCTCTTTAGCAGGATAGAGTATCAAGCTGTCGAGGCAAGGCTTATAACCCGAAACGTAAGCCTGGTACAAACTGTCGGCATACACACTTTGGGTGATGGGAATTTCAACAAAAGCGGTATCGTTTTTTATCTCATAAATGTAAAAAGTGTCGCGGA
>NZ_QVMH01000011.1:0-76352 GCF_010501035.1 Paludibacter sp. 221 | reverse complement strand
AACAAAAACCCAATGAGCAAACAAAGGGATGAAATAATTACTACGTGTTTTATTTTCATCCTTCAATTTCGTCTGATGTTTTCATATCTCTAAATTTTTATTCCACATATCCAACCGCGCTTTTTATTAGTACATCCAAATGATTTCCTGTGTATGTTGTTCTGAATCATCCGCATGAATAAAAGACTTGGCTATCCCGATGCGTTTAAATCCCGCCCGAATAAGCGCGTTTACTATTTTCCAGCGGTTAGCATCCGAATTACACCGTATATCTACTGCCTGTCCTAAAGTATGCGCACCCGTTCCGCTTCTGCCTTTACTTTTATCCCATTCCACCGAACGATAAGCACAGGTTAAAACAAAAGGAATCCCCGCAATCTCGCGGGCTGTGTCCAGTTTACTCATCGTGCTTTGCTTCATATCCTGTAAAGAACACGAAGGTGTGAGCTGTTGAAATTCTACCTCTTTAAAATACTTACTTGTTATCATTGTCCTTTTCCTCTACTTCAATTATATCTACTTTCTTGCTAAAAAACTTGAATATGTTTATTTTTATCTTCTTCCCCTTACTGGTGAAGTAGTTTACATAAATACTCTCCAGTTCTATCCCGTATACCACCAAGAGCATGATAAGGGGCAACAGGTCTATCCCAAAGGGATTGCCAAAAGCCTTACCGAACACATAAGCAAGCATTACCCATATCAGGTAATTACATATCTTGTCGAATGTGCGGCGCAAAGCCCGTGAGCGTTTTATGACTATTTTCTTTGCCTTAGATGCAAGTATGCCAAACCTCAAATCTGCTATCGTAAGGGCAAATGCAAGGATGAAAAGCCATTTCGACCACGAAAGGAAATCAAACAAATCAAGCAGTATTTTATCCGTATAGGTAGTTATTTCGTTCATCTTTAATTATTACTTGGTTTTGACGTAAGGCAATTCAGTTTCAATCTCCTGTATCTTTTTAGTCCAGCTTTGTTTTGCTTCTTCTGCTTTTTCAGGCTCTCCCAAAGCAAGGTATTTTTGCCATGCCATATAAAGCGGGTCGCTTTCGGTTTCATACCTCTGTTGGCGTTTAAAGCGGATTATCTCGTTTCTTTCAGCAACAGTTAGTTCCTGTTTTTTTATTTGCATGTTCCAAATTTCGTACACCGACGCTGTTTTGTTTGCTTCGTAAAATGCCGTTTGTTTGTCGTTTAGCAGCAAGTATGCGATGTTTATGTCTTCGTATTTTTCGGAGGTTTTGTAGCCCTCCGGAAGTGCCTTTGCAAAGGCGAAAATTCGGTTTTGATGGATGTAGTATTTCATAATTTAATCAATGTAAATATTTCTCGAATTAGCATCTGTTTCAGCATTTGGATAAACAGATAACAGGCGTTCTTTATTTGTATTGCCTATTGTGAGCGTTTTTATGTCTTCGGGTGTACCTGATGTTATATTTATAATTGACTGGTTCACACTTTCGGCACTGAGAATGTCGCTAAAATCAAACTTATAATTAAAAGCCGTACTGGTTAAAGATGTAGGAGGATTATAAGGCGCATTCAAAGTCAGGTCATTTATATTTATATTGCCTCCAAAAGCATTTGCCCATATACTTACGATGGTAGTTGGGATGGAAAGGCTCGTTATTCCGACATTACCTGAAAAAGCGGATGCCCCAATATTAGTCACTCCCTCCGGAATTACCAATGCACCTTGTCGGGATTGATTATCCTGGAAGGCAGAATTGCCGATACTCCGAAGTGTTCCGGGCAGTGTGTAAGGCGTTGTTACCCCTGTGCAATATGCCATCGCATTTGTTGATATAATTGTTATTTTATTGCTCAGCACTATATCGTGTATCAACCTACAATTATACATCGCCCCTGATGCTATCTCTGTTGTGTCATTATGTACGTTGACGTCTGTTGTTCGCGTTCTTGATACGGCTAACAAGCGGGCATGTCCGGCGGTATAAAGAATATTGTCGACAACAGAATAATGTGGCGAATTACTTGTTATCGTATCATATCCTATACCACTAAAAGCGGCATCTCCAATGAATGAAATGTAAGGTGAAATTACTATATCTGCTACACTTGCCTGAAACGTTGGGCTAGTCATTGCAAAAGCCGAATTCCCTATCGAAGTGAGCGATTCGGGTAAGTTTAATGCCGATATGCGGTGACACCAGCTAAATGCACCAGTTCCTACACTGATTAATACCTCATTGAACTCAATGTCGGTTATATAATAGTTATAAATAAACGCGTTATTCCCGATTGTAGTAACCAAAGGGGGGACGTGAAGCACTCCCGATAAGTTAATACAGGCTGAAAACGCACTGTTTTGAATGTGGATAATAGCCGATAAATCTTCAACATGTACCTGCTTCAAGTATCCTCCGGCTGCAGTTATGGAATTATATTTTTTTGTAATATATCCCCAAACAGTGCCATTTGGCAATGCGCAATTATATATTCCGTTTGGAGTGTTATCGTCGTACACTATTATATAACGCGCTGTTGAACCAGTGGTAAACGCATTTCCTTCCGATGTAAATGTGTCGTTTCTCCTTCCATCAACTACCTCGCTAACAAGGTAGCTGACTCCCAATACAGAAGATAATGTTAGCGGCAATGAATCGGTATAGGAGTAAATATATGCAGCATTTTTCCGTACGCTTTTTTCGCGGATAAACACATCATATATATCAACAGGCTGTACGCTTCTATCGAAGTCGGCGGGCGCAATGTATGCTTCGAATCCTAAATAATCAGGAGTGTTGAAAAATCTTCGTCTCATAGTGCTGCAATTCTGATTTCAAAAACGGGCTTGCTGTTTTTAACTCGTTGCGTTTCTTGTATTAATAAGTGTAACTCAACGCTGCCATTTGCTACAAGGGGCGTTGAAGAGCTATCTGTTTTGTTTACCATTTCATACACTGCGTTATCTCTTGTTATATCTGCTGTAGGGATAACAATGTTTGTATTAGTGGTGCGTGCTCCGGCATTTACAATTAACAGCAGCTCGGTATTTTTATCCGGTATCTCAGCAGGGAAAGCAAGAGTGATATTACCTGACGATTCGGCACAAGCAGCGTATTGCCGCTTATTATCGAAAGACAAGGGAACGGAAGATGTTACGCCATTAGTAAAGGTAGTAGTGTCGTATTTGTTGGCTTTACTATTTAATGCCTCGCTTATCTCGTCCAGATGTTCTTTTATTTCATCAATATCTTCTAATGAGCTATCTAATTTGCCTACGTATAGCCTGATACCCTCTTTTATGTAAATAATTCCATCATTATCTCCTGATATGTATATTCTGTTTGATTTATCAGATGTTCCGAAATTATAGTAGAATGATATTTTAGTCCATTCATCAGTTATTGCGAATTCATCAGATGTACGATTGCCATAAGGATTATCTATAAGAAATTTAGCTTTAACACCTATCGGTTTACTGGCTTTAACGATAGCAGATACAGTTACCATTGCACCCGAAGCAATACTTAAGTTCAAAGGTCTTGGGTCTATTCCTATATAAGAAGAGTTAGAAGGATTAATTCTATCCAAAGTAGCAATTCCATCTGCATCTACAGCGAAAGAAGTATTAGAGGATGTGTATGAAGACTTGTTGTCTTTAAACGTTTTCTTAATTATATCTATACCGCCTTTATGTATTTCTTCATTAACTTGTGATAGTATTTTTGCTGTTGGTGCAGTTACAGTGGAATCACTTAATGCAGTAGCAAGGCTTGAAATTAGCAGATATTTATTTAATTCTGTTTTATCACTTTTTTTGCCTAAAGCCGTGTCTATATTATCCAGCACTTCTTTCAGAGCCTCGTTGTCTTTGGGCTGTCCCTCTATGTCAGCGAATGAAATAGTAGCTTCAGCCATCAAGGGATTACTGGCGGTTCCATCGCCTGTAAGGGTAACGGTGGGGGAATCGGCGGTGTGAACTATGGTGTCAATCACATTCACACAGCCTGCAATGTATTCTTCCTCGGCATCCACACAGCAATAACCCTGTTCGTTGTACGTTCCGCAACGGCAGGTTGAATCGTTTGTAATATAGAGCGAAGATTTGCGCGTTTCTACATTTGTGGTTACTACAGGGCTTCCCTCTATTTGGCGGTAAGTGATAATATCCCGTGTCAGTTGCCCGGTGGTAAACTGCGGATTGTCGAAAACAACGTAGAAATCACCTCCTACAACCATTGTATTGTGATGTATTCCCGTTTCTATATCGTAATACGCCTCATAACGTACTGTGCCGCCAAAATCGCGATAAACAAACCGAATTGGAAAGTTGAGCGGGTCGAGCCTGTTTCCGTCCTTGTCGAATATTATTTGCTTTACAAGGAAATTGTTTGTCTGCTTGTTGATGTAGACTAATTGTTTTTCGTTGCAGTTCATAGCTTAAATTGTTATTTCTTCGCTTGTACCATCAGGATAGCATTTGTATTTTTTACCCGTGCTTAATTCTATTACCAAGAAATTATTTACTGCGGTGAAAGATAATTCGGGTACGTTAATTATTCCAATGGGGCGGGCTTCGTAATGATATTGTCCATCATTAGAGCTAAGTACTGATTCTCCATCTTGAAGTAAAGCTGATGATTTATTGAAATAATCCACCACTATAGGGGCTGTTATCGTTCCGTTTTCTGTTTGGCTACCTAAATTTGCTGTAGCGAGTGCTACATTGGATATTGGCACGCCTGTGTTACGTCCACTGCCTATGCTATTTTTGACTTCGGGGTAAGCCTTCCAAGAATAATCTCCGCTCCAGTTTATGTTATTTCTGGTATAAATCTTATCGGCTTCAAATTTGAATTGATAGTTATTGTTCCCTATGGTTGTTTGTATGGCAAAAAACCGTTGCTCCGAATCTGTTTTTTTTACGGAATATAGAAATGCACCACTTAAAGCAGTTAGATTGTTGTTTAGTTCAGATTCACCAATTAAAGATATTAGAGCCTGAGTGTTTGAATTGTAGTGTTGAAATTCTGCTTCGTCGTTCTTTCCTTGCAAATCGGAATGACTTTTTATCACATATTCGTACCAGTCTACTATTGTTCCGTTTGTGTTCGTTCGGACGTATATTTTCCCGTCGTCCTCAAACTTGAACTGAACTATGCTACGTCCACTGTCAAATATACGGTGAATGACCATGGTATTGTTGTAGTCACCTGCATAGTACTGATATAATCCCGATTCGTAACTCGAACTCGGGGAAGTGAAAGCCGTATTTATTTCTGTCAGCGACACCTTTCTTATTACATTTTGGGTTGATAAATCCCAATGCTGGTAGGCGTTTTGACTGTTTTTATCTGTTGTACGGTTGTGAGGTATCGTTACGCCGCCTGTGGCGATTAATTCACGTAATTGACTGAATAGGCTTGCGCCGGATACTTTTTCCGCATTGCTTCCGTCTTTCTTTATTACTGCGTAATGCTCGTCAAGCATGGTGTTGGCAGTAGCGGAGTCTCCGAATAACTCTCTGTATTCTTGGTGTAATTCTCTGTGTTCGTAAATCATAATATCCTGTCTTGTATATAAATTTCTCCCTTGTCAGAGGTGTATATCTCGCCTTTGTCAGAGGTATAAATTGTTATTGTGGGTATTTCTATTGCTTGCTCATGCAGATTATCGAGTTCTATTGGAATCTTGAAAATTCGCATGGGATAGTATTCTCCTATATCTATTTTTTCAATTTCCGCGCCCTCTGATTTTTTTACAGATACGCTATCCACCCTTACATCTGTTCTTGAAAATATGCTTGCCAATTTCCATCCTGCCCAGTCGGGAACTCCGTTACTATCGCCTATGGTTAGCGTTTTTGAAAAATAAGAGAACGAGGACATCAGGTGAGCTGCATAATTCTGGTCGCGAAACGATTCGTCCTCTGTTTTATACTCATTTTCTCGATATAAAAATCCGCCCTTAAATCGAATGTCGAAGTAAAGGTTTTCTTTTGTTTGGGGATTAATAAACACGGTGTCGTGCTCATTTCTTGAATGTGAATACCTGATTTTTACCGTGTTTTTCAGGCACTCATCGCCCACAACGTTAAACCATTTTGAAAACAAAACGACACCTCCGCTATTTGCTATTTTTAATTCGTAGCATCCTATTGGTTTTGTAAAGGAGTAATCGTTTATATTGTACTGTTGGTCGAGCGGAAAGACAACGGGGGTGATTTCGGAATCTATGTTGGTACTCAAATCTTTTACAAATAGCGATATGCTAATGTCTGTCTTGATTTGCATACGTATCAAATCCGTATCAGCGAAATTCTGAATGTAAAGAACATCTTCTTCGTTGGGAGTCTGATATTCGCGGGTTAATAAGCTGCTATAATCGGATATGAATACTGGCATTTTATCTATTTTACTACAAAAATATAGATAAAATCTATATCATGGGAAGAAATTTAAAAAAAGAGGAAAGAATTAGTAAAGAATCAGACAGAAAAATAAAAAGGGGCGCAATGCCCCTTTTCTCTATTATTTACAACAACACGCCTTTCTGTGTAAGTTCCAGTTTGAATCAAAAAAAAAGAAAAACGCAATTTATATTAAATGATTTAATAAAAATAGGATGTATTATTCATACATCCTATGCGCAAAACAATACATTGGGATTTTATGCCAAAATGTTTTTTAGTGATTTCTACAAATGTAGAAAAAGTTTTTGGAATGGCAAGGGATTTTGCGGGAAATATTTTGTGTGTTAAAATATTTAGATACTTTTGTGAAAATGTTAAATATATAAAGTTTTAAATATGGATTTTTCTATTATTATGATAATAATTGTACTTGCTTTGTCATTAATGATTGTGAGTGTTTCGGATAATAACTCAAAAAACACAACATCAAAAAACAATAATGATTCAGGTGTTAAAAGTACGTCTTATCAAAGCCACAAGCAATACAATCCATATACAAAGTATGGAAGACGCAAGGCGCGTGAACAAGCTGAAAGAAACATTAGTAATTATACACCCGAAGAAAAGCGGAAACACGATAATACCATGCTTGGATGTAATGCGTTGCTTGTAATAATATTTATCGCTATAGCATTAATTATTCTTGTTGTATCAGGACCGGAAGCAATGATAAAATGGTTGAAATAGGATTAATTAAAATTACAGTCATCGCCTTTCTCTAAATCGATGATTCCCTACAATTAAATAGCCATTGTATAAATCGAAAGCGTAATCCTCAATTTCATTAAAATACCAATTATCGCTTGATGTGAACTTTATTTGTGTTTTGTTATATATATAAGATGCGCTATATATAACAATGTCGGACTTGTCGTCCCACAAAAGAAAACTTCCTATATTACAGTGAACTCCATCTGTACCAATGGTAATGTCTAAATAGTGATTCTTATTATCAACATCCACCAAGTGCCTGTAATCGTATAATACACTTTCAGATATTTCTCCTTTGCGTAATTTAAAATCCTTATCTGCTCCATATTTTTCTTTTACATACGAATTGCATGATGCAAGAACCATCAGAATAGCGAAAAGAAAGATTGACTTTTTCATAATAAACTGTGAATTTGTACTACAAAATTAACAATTAATCTTTAACGGCAAGCAAAATCCACTCTTCTTTTTTATTGCGGCTGTAGTTTTTCGATACCTGTTTTATATATCCCTTGTAAGTGTCGTAGCCCCCTAAGTCGTTTCTGTACGGAAACAGCACCAGCCCGTTGCGCTCGTCGGGTAGTTCTTTAAACGTTCCTACGTCAATCATATAATACACAGGTTCGAACAGTTTCTTGCTTATCGCTATGTTCGAGTATATGTCTACCGCCACCTCTGTGCCGCTTCGGGTGTCTTTTACTACTCCCTTGCGGTAGTTGGTGGTAGATGCATAGGTTATCTCTTGGGTAATAATGCCTATCAGGCTTTCGTTCTCTTTTATCAGGAAGTAGGGGTTGAGTATGGCATTGTATATTCTACCGCCTTTGTATTCGCTGTAAACGGCTTTATAATACCCATAATACGCTCCTTCCTCTGCAGAGGCAAGCTCGAACAGGTCGTTATCGCTTGCGCTGTCCTTAGTGTCCTCGTCGTTTGGCATATCGCCCCACGGGTCGCCTTTGGCGTCTTTGTCGGATGCGTTCCACCGCTCCCATATAGTAAACTCTATGCCATAGGGGTCGGCACGGTAAGGGCTTATCAGCGACAGTTTGCGCTCGGTGGCTCCCACGTGCCCCGTGGAGTATTGGAACGTACCGTTCAGCTCGGCTTTGCCGTTGTAGTTGGAGTAGTCCACCTTTTTGTATCCCGCCTCTATCTGGGTATAGGCAAAGTCGGGGTTCGATTCCTCTGCCAGCTCCGCCACCTCGCTTGGGGCAAGTTGGAGTGTGGTAACGTCGCGGCGGAAATTATCATCGCGCTTGCGGAACGTTATTTTACCGCCCTGTATGTGGTACTCGTAGCCCTTGCACTTTATCCACTCGATAAAATCTTTGAGCGAGGTATGTACATGGGCGTTTTCAAAATTACGCAGGGTTTCGCCAGCGCAGAGTAGGGGGGTATAGTCTATATTGCCCCATTCTATCGCGCTGCTGAAAGCTCCCGCGTTCATCCTGTTGAGCAGCGACCGGAGCAAGGTTTCGGGCTTTATCACATCCAGCTTTATGTCCTCGTTAATGGTTTGCTGCCAATACACACGGAAGTAGTCGAAGACGGATATTTCGGCACTTCTTGCTCTGACGTATTCTGCGAGTGGTTCGCCATATATATATACTACAAGGCTTAATACTTCGTTTTCTGACGAAATGATTGTTGTTGTGTCAATTTCAACGTCGGTTGCAAAATCTTCATCTCCTTTAGGGGGGATGTTCTTGCTGTAAACCTCTGTCCGGGTCTTTGTATTCAGGTTGTATTTGTATAAAAACAAGGTGGCGCTTCTTATTACTAATATAGGCCAATAAGAACATACTACCCTGAATTTTGCAGTAATCCTTACTTCGGCAGGAGTGGTGGCGGTGGTTCTGGAAGTACCCCGTAGGAAGTGTTCGCTTCCTCTGAAATCATCCTCGTCAAACCATTTATTGTTTTGTGTACCAAGTTCAAATACAGAGTGTCCGGGTACGGTCTGTATTTCGTCGAACGTAATAGGAATGGAGTATAAAACCCTGTTATCGTTTTGTGTGGTCTGGTCTACTATTCCTACCGGCATTGTAAATCTTCCTCTCGAACTGATTAGTACGGGCGTATAGTTAAATTGCCGCGAGTCTTTCAGTTCTGCCACCGGTATATCGTACTTGGTGCTCCCTTTGGAGTTTACGTACTCCTTAAGCACGGTAGAGTTTACCTCTACCGATATTTGCTCAGGAGTACGCTTGTAGCTTTCGAAGTCGATGTTAAATTCTTTGCGGAAATAATAAACGTGCCAGTCTATATCGTCGCGCTTGTACACTATTATCTTGGCGCGTGCACGTATGCCCTTGTCGTCGTACAGTTGTTTTATCAGGTCGTAGCCCGATATATCCAAGTATCGCTTTTTGCGCTGGTTTATCAGTATGGGGTACGACTCGCTCGATATAACGCCCGATGTGCCCTCGCGCTGGTCTATCACCTCTATGTCGCCCCACGAGCTTACGTAGGGTGTAATGTCGGTTTGCGTGCCTATGTGTATTTCCATAGGCTGTGTCCTCGCACCGTTTTTGGCGTACGAGCACATTATGAATAAAGTTCCTGCGGGGATGGTAAATTTCATCTCGTTGACGGAGTTTTCGGGCGAGTCGGCCGTTGCAGGTGCAGGGATGTAGCTTGTTTGCGATTGGCTGTCTAATAGGGCTATTACCGCGTCGCCGTATATACACCCCTTGTAAACCACCTCTGTAGGCTCTGTAATATCGGTAAGCCCTATAGTCCCCCATTGCCAGTTTTCGCCGGGATACTGAACCACATTCCCTGTGCTGTCTACAATAAGACGTTCCCCGTCAATCATAACGATGTCGTCTCCGGTATATACTCTGAAATTCTCGTCGGCTAATGTGTATTTTGTAATTGGCCCCATAATTAATTTCCTATTTTTAATTGTTTAACTCCTCTGCTTGGTGCGCTGCCGCTTTGTTTTGCTATCAGTTGCTTTAACAGATGGTTTGTTTTGTCTGTTTTTTTAAGTTGCTCTTTGTTTTCCTGTACTACTATGGTTTGCATGTCCCTGTTTATACCTGCATAGGCTGCTATTTCCATAATGCGCTTGTCGGTAGGCTTTAATGGTATTACCTTAGTGTGTTTTTTCAGGTTTACAATCTGGTCTTTTGTTGCAATCCACGTTTTGTCAGGCTCTACTACAAGTTCTTTTTGCCCTCGTTCGCCCACACGTGCCAATCCTCCCTCGTGGTCGCTCGTACCGAAGAAGTATTCGGGTATCGGTTTTGCAGCCACTACAGCCGCCTGTGCCGCCCCTACTCCTATAACCCACGGTATTAAAGGAGCTGTCAGCGGAGTTGCTGCATAGTTTACTATCCCCATGGCCGTACGTATGCCTATTTCAAAAAGGGCTTGCAGTTTATCGTGTCTTGCCTGTTTTTGCCGCAACTCTAAATCTTTTTGAGCGTACTGGTTTTCGATTGCCATTTTTTGTGCTTCGGCTTGCTCTTTGGAAATGACTTCTGATTTTAACTGACGGTCGATTCTTGCCGTTTGCTCGTCGTTCCATCGCTGCAGCGATTCGTTCTGCCTTTCGAAAGAATTGTCGACCAATGTGTCAATGAAATTCCAACCCTCTTGGGCGGTTTTCTTTTTCAGGTCGAGCATTTTTTCCTGCAGCATGGTTTCCTGTTCAAGCTCGTAGTCGCGACGGGCGTCGTTTATATCCATCTCTACTTTAACCAATTCCAGAGCCAGTTTTTCTCTTTGTTCCGAGCCTTCTTTGTACAGAGCCATCTCTGCCTCAATCGCCATTTTGGTGTTTTGCAGTTTGGCGTTGGTGGCTTTATAGTTAATATCGAGTTGCTTAAAGTCCGTATCGTTGCTGAATCCAAATACTGATGCGATGATTTGAGCGATGTTCATATTATTCATCTGCTGTTCAAGCTGTTTTTTTGCGTGCTCAATAGCTTGCGAGCGCGCTTTCTCGCCGAGTTTTATCAGGTTGGTTTGCTGCTCTATTGCATCTAAACGAATCTGGTATATGTCCTGTTGGTAAGTTTTTTCGGCTTTCAGGTCTTTCTTTCTCCTGTCGTCATTAATCTTTAGTACGCGGTCGTTATGGTTTTGGATAGCATTTTCTTCTGATTGCCGGAGGATGTTGTTAGCTTTAGTGATTCCTTCGTTCACTTTCTCAGCATCGGTAATTCTTTTTTTATTATTTTCTCTACGTTTATTGAGGGCTTCCATTTCGCGCTTAAATTCCTCGGAATCTTCTTTTCCCTTGTATTTCTTGCGGAGTTCAGCCTCTTCGTTCAGGTATTTGTTCTCTTTTTTTATTACATCTTCGCGTATTTTATTTATATCTACATACTTTTCCTTATTTGCATCTATGGCTTCTTGTATATTTCTTATTTCGGCGTCTCGTGTCTCTTCGGAGTTCCGTATCGCTGTATCTGCATCAATTCCGTTAAGTTTTAATGTAGAAGCATAGTAATTGGTAGCCGCAGCTTCTCTTTGTTTGAAGTCGTTTAAAATACCTTCGGTTGTTGTTTTTTGTTTATCTTGTTCGGCTTGCGCCAGCGTGTTAATTAAGGCAGCGCGCCTCTCGTCGTAGTAAACACGCTTGATATACATATCCTTTGCTTTTTCGATGGTGCGTTTACTTTCTTCATCCTTATCGCTATTAGGAAACAGGTCTATATCGGCTCCGGCTGCAAATTCAGATAATTCTCCGAATAATTCAAAATATTCCCGTATGCCTTGATTTGCTTCTTCTTGTAAGTTATCAGCCTGAACAGCTCGCTTGAATAACACATTTATTTCCGCCCTTGAAGCGTTCTCGTTTTCTTTAATAATTTTTCTAAGTATATCTCTGTGCCTGTTAAATTGTTCTTCTTCAATATCTACCTTGCTCTTTATTTTGTAATCCGGCATATTTGTGTTGCTATACAGTCTTTCTTGTCTGGCTCTGTCGAATTGTTTCTCATTTCCATCTTTATCCAAAAAAGACACAATGTCTATATCGGGTGAATTGAATCCGCCAAATAGCTTATTATACCACTTTACCTGTTTGTCTCTTCTTTTTGCTTCCGCCTCGCTTGCTTTGTTAACCGCTACTTCGAGTATGGTATTAGCATAAGCCATCATCCCCATAGCCTTAACATAATCTTCGGTTTTGTCAATAAGATTCTGATGTGCTGTTGCTAAATCTTGCGTTTCACCGAGATTTTTACCAATGGAATTATTATACTCATTCAGGGCGTCGGTGGCGGTAATATAAACGCCATCTACGTTTTCCAATATCGCTTTTAACCTTGCCGTTTCTGTAAAGGCTTTAGTAAGTTCGTTATTTCCGTCTTTCAAAGACTTCATAAAATCCTGATGTGCTTTTTTCGCTACTCCAACCTTGCCTGTGAAAACTTCCATTACTTCATCGCCATACATAATGACTAATGTGCTGGCTGCTACCAATATGGTGTTTATAGATAGAAGCGATTTGGCAAATGTTTTTAATGCTCCCCAGTTGCCAAGTTTTTTACCCGTAGCATCTACACTGTTTGCAAGGAATTTAAACCCATCTGCCAACTGTGGTAAGTTATTTGAAATTGCCATAAACCCGATACGGGTGGAAATAGCGAAGTTCGGAAGCTCACGCATAAGTTGTGTAAGAGAGAATGTGGCATAAGTAGCACTACCCATTTTACCTGCCATTTTACCTGTCTGCATCTGTAGTTTCGAAATTTCATCTCCCAAATTCTTAGCTTTACCTGCTGCCGTCTGATACAGCTTGCTTTCTTCTCCTTTGGTTTTCAGGGTATATTGAGCTACCCTGTTCCATCTTTCTTGTTCAGCTATCAGTTTTTCAAGCTGGGTGGTGTAAGCAGATAGCATTGTAGCACGCAGCTTCTGCTCCCTATTTAGAGCCTGCAAGTCGATTTTGGCTTGTATGTTTTGACGGTTTAAGTTTCGTTCAGCTGCCTCTAATTTTTGCTTAAGCCTTACGAGTTCGTTAATCAACCTTTTTTGCTCATTGTAAACACTTGTAGTTTTTTTGGTCGTATCGTTATGTTTTTCAATCAAATCAGCCATCGTCTTAGCGTCTATCGAAAGTTTACTGAACTCTCCCGACACATTTACCGCCGCCTTGAATAGCGATTCTAACTCGTTTACAGTCTGTGGCAGAAGTTTATTCAGACGTTCTATTTGTGCTGCTGCTTCTTCGGGGATAAAGCTTTTATTTGAAGTTTTTTTTGCCATTTTCAAACATTATTTTTTTTACCAATTGTTCGTAATCTTTGCTATAACCTATATATTCCGACAGGGTAATGTCAAGCGTAAGCCTGTAAGGCAATTCGAGCGTTTTGTTGAATATCCGTATGTTTTCGATAAATATGCTTCGTGGGCTTTTTTCGGGTTCCTGTGTTTCAGTAAGCCGTTCGTACCTGTCGTTTTCTTCTTTCAGTTTTATCTCCTTGCTACGAATGAGGGCTTCGATGGTTTTAATCAAATCATCATGCTCTTCTTTGTTTGTGGGGATTTTTTTTACGATGTGCAGCTTTGATTGCAGTTGACGCACTACCTCGTCATACCTTCCAAATACAACGAGGTTCAACGCTATTGTCAGCCAATTAATTTGCGATTGGTAACGGTAAATTTCGCGCACACAATCGTCTTGTTTTGTTTTTTGTTCCGTGCCAAGCTGATTTGCGTATTCGTTCATAAGCCGCAATACTGCCTTTCTGACGATGGATTTCATTACTATTCCACGCTCCTTAATCGACATCGGTTTGTTCTCATATACGGCTTTTATGTAGTTGTCTACAGTGCACGTGTCGCACGTGTCATTCAGGGTAAACAACGAGTAGTAAATAGCCCTTATCTTCTTCTTTATCCCAGCAGGTTTTGTGCGAGTGGTATATTTTTCCATTTTGTTTAAATACTACACAGGTTTTTTTATCCGTATTTGCTTCTGATTGCGCCATTGCTACAGCGTCTTCCAGTGCTTTGTTTTTTTTAATACAATTGCAGGCCATTCATAAAATAGTTATATAAGTAATCTGACAGTCCGTTATTCCAAAATATGCCGATTGATTCATTTGTAAAGCCAAGTATATCGCCGTACTTACCAAGAAGCATACTGCTTTTTTCGTCCGACGACGAAACGAGTACTCCCTTTCCGCTTGCATCCACTCTTATGCCTCTTTGAAAATCGCCCGTCAGAAATAGGTTTGGCGTTCCATACGCCCTTGAGGCAAACATATTCTTATTTATTATGAGGGAGTGGTAATTCGGTTCCATGCTTTGCTTGAAATCGGCATACTCCTTGTTCCGATACGTTGGTTTTATCTCGTTTGAGTTAGCGTCCCTGCCAAACAGAAGCTGGTCTCGCACGAGCTGAGAAAGCGTACCGTCGTTTGCTTCCAGATATTCGCCCACTGCTTTGTCTGTATTGTTAAGCCTTTTCGATAGGGTTATAACATTGTTGTATATATCTCCTAAATCAATCATAATAAGAAAAAGAGCAGGCAAGCCTACAAAACCGACTGCCTGCCCTAAAACAACACAATTAAAAAAATGGAATTATGTACTCTTTTTTTTTGCAACAATGGTATCATAAGCATCTCCTAAGGCTTTCTCAAACTTAGCCTTGTCTGCTTTGATATGACCGTTCGTTTCAACCATCGCTTTTATAAACGATTCTTTGCTTTTTGCGCTAATAGCTGCCTGTGCTTTAAAAGCAAAGGTCTGCTTGTCCAGTTTGATTCTGAATGTTTCTCCCATTATGCTATTGATGTAAAATATTTAACCCCGTCGATTCCAAATACGTTTCCATCTATCAGCGTCTTTAATCCCGCCACCCTGATAGGGGAGGTAGTGGGTACGATAGTAATTGTGCCTGTATCTTCGTCGTAGGTTGCCGTAGTGACAGCCTCGCCCGCTTTGTTAATAAACATTTCGGGGCTTACCGCAGAAGCGAAAAGACTGGTATAATCCGTGCCTCCGCATTGCGACACTACTTTGATTACCCCTGTAGATACTTTCTCTACTACCACTCCGGCTAATCCTTCCGGGATAGTTTCTACGCTTATAACATGGCGATTTTTACGTTGATGGTCGTAATTTACACCGTATCCTACCCGCACAAGGATACTATACGCAGTACCTGCATTTGCACGGGTTTCAGTAACAAATATATCTGCATCGTGCCCATAAAAACCTGCCGTTCCGTTTGCTTCTTTGGCATAGCCGCGAAGTTTCATGTGGCGGTCGACAAGAAATACATCCCAATTACCCTCAAGGTCTTTCAGATTTTTGAACATACAATCTCCGGCTTCTACCGTGAATGTTTGAACAAAACCATTTATATTAGTTACCCTCGAAGAACCGTAACTTCCAACTTGTGCAACATTGGCATCTCCCCCCTCTGCTGCTGCATCGGCAAGCTTTAATACAGGTATTAATTTCCCTTCGTTTATGTAACTCGCCAGATTGTCGTTAAATTCATCTTGGTCTAACGGAAACGGCGTTCCACTTGGAGCTAAGAGCATAGCTACCGGAATTTCCTCTATTACGTCGCAACGCTCTTGTTTGGTGTGTCCTGTTTTGGACAGG
The DNA here is from genome assembly GCF_010501035.1 of Paludibacter sp. 221. Lineage (GTDB taxonomy): Bacteria > Bacteroidota > Bacteroidia > Bacteroidales > Paludibacteraceae > QVMH01. Next base: position 60,616 of record NZ_QVMH01000011.1, on the reverse strand, counting down.
CAATTACCTATTACTCTTCCTAAGTATGACATATTATTCTTTTTTTATTAGCGGCAACCTTCTTTCTTTAAATTGATTATTAAGTCGTCGCATAAATTTGTATTAACAGTTAATTTTAAATTGTGTATTTCTATTGCTGATATAACATCGTTGTATTTGGCAAGAATCATATCTTGGTCGTCCGAAGTTGCATAATTATCATAATAATCATGGCTCGGAACGCCATAGGACAATATTTCAAGAAATTCAGCCTTCATTATCTGAGCTATAAACTCTTCGTATATAGGTCGCAGCAAGGGACTGAACGTTTTCTTCTCCCTTTCTTGCGAGGTGCTGTTTGGAATAACAGGGTTTACAATACAAATAGAAAAGCTATGCTCCCTCTGAAATCCCGATACAGATACTTTCTGAGGAACAATATCGAATACAGCCGGATACATAAATTTAGCTGATTTATTGGTGTTGGTTAGTATGTCGGATATTTCGCTCTGACTTCCGGCATAATAAAATATCTTACCCCCCTCACCCAGCACTCCGCGCCTTACCAATTCGAGGTTTACGCGGCGTGTTAATATGCTTCCTATGTCGATGTGTGTTAATATCATATCAGAAATACCATAATACACCAAAGTTATGCGGACAGAAATTGCTATCTGCATAGCCTTTGTAAGCGTCCCAATTATTCAGTAAAAAACGATAAAACTCTTTTACACCTTCCAGCATATCTCCCCAGACCTTTATTTGAAGCTCGCTACTTGACACATCCTGAGAATAAGTGCCCTTAAGCCTTATTTCTCCTTTCTGCGTTGACTGAGACGTGTTTCTTCTGGTAATGAATACAAACACATAATTAGCGCATGGTGAATACCTGTATTTTCCTGATTGTTTGAACAACTCACTCTTAAGCTCTTCCCATATCGGATTTACAGTAGTTTGTTTTAATCCATTCAGGAAATTTTGGTATAGTGTTTTACCTAATAGCTTAGTCATAAACTCAGGTTCGTACTTATGGATAAACCATAAAGCATTCTCCTGTTGTGCTTCGGTCATGGCTTCTGCACCATCCCCAACCGTGTCCGAGTTCCAGACTAAGCGGGGAAGGTACAATTCGCCCTGAAAATATGTTTGGTCGAGAAAAATCATCTTATTTTACTTCTGTTTTCGAGGCTCTACCGGATTTAACCAATGTTTCGGCATGAATGGGATGTACTTTGTAAATCTTCCCTTTTTCCATGAACGAACTCTTTCCTGTTCCGTAAACCTCTACTTTTTCTTCAAGCTTTACGATGTCTTCCTTTTTTGCCATGTCTATTTTATTTTTTTATTTGAATTAATTTGAATGTTTGTTATTACGAGATAATTAAGCAGCAGGCTTACGCCTCAAGGGCTGCTTTGATGGTAGATAGGTCGCCATACATAAAAGCTCCCAAATCAATGCTATTCCAGTAGTCGAATATTCTTTGCTCGCAAATGAACGTTACCAAGTTCTTTCTGAAATCGTCATTTTCCCAACCAGCCTGTAGGGTAACTTGGTTCTTAGGTCTAACATTCCATTTTGAAGAGTCAATTAAAAGGTATTTGCCTGCGTCAATGCGCGTTGTTTCAACAATCTGCAGTTGACGAAGAACTCCTTCGACCTCAATCTTGATATAATTACCAGTAGATGTCTTGGTCAGGTCAATCCGTGCCACCTCGGTAGGATTTAAAAAAACCATGTCGGGATAAAAATTCAACAATCGCATTTGAAGAACTGCCGCACGGATAGCATCTGCATCGTTCGGTAGCGTTATTGTGCCGTCCAGTCCCGTAGATACGTATCCTCCCGCAATAGAAATCATTCCAACAGGCTCATCCCCTCCTGCTCCTGTTAACAATTTGATGTCAATCTGTTCTTTCAAGTCTTCTGTCATCATTTTTCGAATTTCAGAAAGCATAAAGTCGTAATCTTCGAGCATTTCAGTAGACACCTTTGTTGAGGCGGCTACTTTCTTTGCGTTAGCGGTTTCTTGCTTGTACTCCCAATCCAAAAGAGGCTTTATTGTACTTTCTGCTATAAAGGCAGAACCTCCTTCTTTGTTTATTCGATTTGCCCAAACGATAACCGATGCCGATACTGCGCCTTTGGCAACTCTGTTATAGATAGCATTTTTTTCTCTTGGGGCTTCGTGGATAGTTCGGTCAATCATATGACTTGCTAACAACGGAGCCTGAGCTGATACATTGGAAGTAAGCATGGTTGTCGGGGCTTTTATTTCCATAGAAGCTGTTGCCCCTTTGTTTTTTAGCGATTTAAATTCGCCAGTCTCAAAGAATGACTTGAACTCTTTGTCAAATTCGTCCATCGAATCGATAATAATTTCTTCCGCTTTTTGCTCCAATGTCTTAATGGCTTCTTTCATAGAGTTCATTTTTGTTTCTATGTCTGAAAGCCCATCTACCCTTGTCTTGACTTCTTCAAGATTATTCATTTTTATTTCTAATTCTCTGATAGTGGCGTTTTTGCTTTGCAGGTCATCCACCATAGAATTATAGAATTGTGCAAATTCAAGATTTTTGCCTTCAAGTCCATTTACGTCGATTTTCTTGTATTCCATTACTTTAAAAATTTAAGTTTAGTTATATCCAGACTGTCTGCTATCGGCTCTTTCTTTTCAAGTGGGTCGACCGGCTTATTTTTAATGAGTGATTTTAATTGCATCAACTGGTATTTTCGTTCTTCTTTTGTTTCTATACTTATCAAACTATCTAAAATTAGATTTGCGCTATCAAACGATTTCAAATCAGTGATAGTAGCACCCTCGTGTCGAGGAAAGGTTACAATAGAAATTTCAAATAGTTTTATTTCTTTTACTCTGCGTATATATGTCTCGTCCTCTTTTGCTTCAAATTCTGATTTTACAACCTTAAAACCAAAACTAAAATCGGTGTAGATTCCCTCTCGTATTTTAGTTTTAAGCTCCTCTTCTGCGTTCGATATTTTTATTTCACAAAAAAGCCCATAATCATCTTCATTGGCCTCTATCAATTTCCCAACAAGATTGTGTAGATTATGGTTAAGGCAAATCTTTATTTTATCTTTCCTTTCGGATATAGTTTTCCTAAATGCGCCTTTCTCTACAATATCAGAAGCTATGACCCAGCGATTCACGTTTGGGCACCATGTCTCCTGACTGATATCAGGGGTGTTAAAGACCGACGCGTATCCCTTGATTGTCAAATCTTTTGATTCGGCGTTAAAATCAACGCTTTTTATTTCGAACCTTCTGTTTTCTATTTCTTTGCTCATATCTTATATGATTGAATCAACAAGTATTTCGGCTTGCTCTTTAGAGATAAACCCGCTTTGAAGCCCAATAGAGCAAGCTTGCGCAACTTGTTGTAAAGCGACTCCCTGTTGTTGTTTTGATGCTTGGTAGAAATCCATATGCGAACAGTCGGGTTCTATTCTAAACGAAATTTTATTTTTACCTATCATTGATAAATAATCGTCAATGATAAATTTCGCGCTTGGCACTACCGATTGATTGTAAAATTCTTGTCTCGCCTCTGTCGTAGCCTTGTACCTGCTTGCTTCGATTCCAAGAAGAACAACAGGCATAACATACTGGCTGCATAATTCTATAATTCCATTTCTGATGGTATCTGTAAGCCCTAATTCTTTGATAGAGGATGTTAGCGGGTGTACTTCCGCCTTAGCTTTTGTTACTAAATTCTTATATTGCTTTCTCCTGAATCCGTATTGTTTTAATACAGATTGTACCGTTTCGCGCTCCTGTTTCATGAAAGGGCTTGTAAACAAGTTAACATCATCCGCACCCAGAGATATAATATTTTTAGCCCCTCCGTCGCCATAAAGCTCAGTGCTTACTTCCCAAAGAACCGTGAGAGTAGAAATTACTTCTGACAGCGATTCTAATCTGCTCCCTCCAAGTACGTGGTTGTCATTTTTGCTTATTCTCCTGTCGTAAAAAACAAAAATATCTTCCGGGTTGATTCTTTTTGTTGTTGTACCATTGTTCAACTCCCAATAATCTATCTTTCGATTGAAATACAAATCATATGAATCTGAATATACGGGCGTAATAAGATTATTGGGAACAACATAATAATCAGACTCATTAAAAAAATTGCTTTTAACCCTTCTCACATACGCCTTGCCTTCTTTTTTGAGAAAGGTTTCCAATTTCATACTGAACGTGCTGAAATTCTCCTTTGGATTAGGGTGTTTTAATTCATTTAAAATATTTTGAGCCTCTTTTGTTTTTATGACCTTTCCGTCCTCATCCAAAGCCCATACATTCAAATTTGCTATAGATTCAGCACACCGTCCTATGACGGAGGATACAAGACCACATTTTTTATACGCTAAATCACGCCCTGACATCGTGCCACAATTGATGAAGTAGTTTTCCGACGACATCCTATCAAGAAATAGGTCTGTAAGTTCCTTGCTTCCCCTTTTCCATTCCCTGTCTGTAGAAAGTATATCTTTTATCCAACTCATTACAATGCCTATAATTACTACAAAAATATAGATAAAATCTATATCATGGGAATAAATTTAGAAAAAGAGGAAAGAATTAGTAAAATATGTTGTAAATATGATTAATTATTGCTTATCTGCGTTCATAGCTTCTACTATATAGGCAAATCTATGCCATACAGCGTATCCAAAACTATCAATACCGTGATTATGCCTGCCTATTGGTATGTTTGTTTTTCTCCCTTCAATTACCTGATATACGTAGTTATTAAACTCATTTTCAGCCTTTTTGTTTTTAACCACATGGAGCCTGAATCGTTTACAAAGGCTGATTCTTGATACAATAGAGGGTTTCTTTATCTTTACAAATCCCCAGCCTTCATAACCCTTTACACAGATGGATGAGTTCATGGAAACTATATAATTTTCGTCTCTATATCTATCATTGCTTTCAGAGCTGATAATTATATCCTCAATCTCCCCATTCAGAGTATACTTCTTTAGCCTTTCCTGCTCGGCAAGAATGATGGGCTCAATCAGGTCAAACAGAATATCAGCCGACGGGCAGGGTTGGTATGTCAGATACTCGATATACAAGTCCATCCCTTTGCGCCCTACGCGAGTTAACACGCTTGGGTCTACGGTAAATCCCAAATCAAGCCCGTATGCGGTTTCATCCATAGCTTCGTCCGGGTATTTGTCTATCCACTCGTAAGCCTCTAATACCGACCCTTCTTCCGGATGCCTCTCGCCCTCTCCATAGACCATCCACTCGTGTTCGTCGGCTGTTTTGGTTTGTATGTTGTATATGTTAGGTGCTCTGTATTCATCTAATTCTTTCTGTGTCCACTTTCCGATATTATCCAATTTGTATTTTTCTCTATCGGGGTTTTTGGGCTTTTTCCATGTTTTCGAATCGAAATCAAAATCGTCAAAACTCCACGGGCATTTAGCCAGAAGTCCTGCTTTTACCTTTTGCTTCAAAAACCTGTTATTCAAAAACGTGGTTTTTGTGAACAGCGTATTGAATTGACCTTCTCTGTCGAAAAGAAAGTGTTCGGTGTATTTGGGGTTCCAGTCGAATATAGCAGCCACCTCGCATCGCATGAGCATCCTGTTGATGAGTTTTTCATCGTCGTTATCCAAAGCCTCATTGAAAAACAATATATCACTTCGCCCCAGCTCTTCATCGTTATCAAGTCCGATAAATTTAACTTTACTTCCAAAAAGATTAAATTCGGGCGATGTTCTTTCTCCGAAGGCATATTCTCTTGAATAAGTTCCTATGTTTTTTGCATGCCCGACAAAATCTTCATGGTATGAACGCTCTCGGCAAGATTTTAAGGTTTTTCGTATAACATAGATACTTAGTGGTTTTTCTCTATGTTCTTGTTTGTCGCATAAATAAGTGATAAAATCGAAAGCAGAAAATGTTTTTCCCGAGCGAGAACTTCCCTCGTTAAATATCTTTATTATTTCTTTTTCTCCTGTAACGGGGTTAACTCTGTCTTTATTTTCCTCATAAAACAGAATCATTTCCTCCGTTAACTCATTTACCTCAAATTTCTTAATAACCTGCCCCATAGGGTATTTCTAAGTATTCAACACGCTTTTTTATATCGCTTTTAATTCAAATTCAATTCGCGGATTATTCTTGTCGAGGAATTTCCGAGCTACTATTTTTACTACTTTATTGTCATTGGCTATGGCTTTGCATTTTTGAAGGCAATCAAGGACTATCTTTAAGCTGTTATCCAAATCGCTTCGCTGGCTTGGATAAAACACGTCAATGTAAAGCTCTACATATCCGGTTATATTTACATTCCGATATAAGTTGCATTGGATATAAAAATTATCCTCGTATTTCTTTAAGGCACTTGTTTTGGCTAAAGAGCCATGTCCGCCTATGGTTACTATTTTATAGCAATTTGACTTACTCGGACAGTTACCAAGAATTGTTTGAACCATATATTTTTTTCTTTAATTCGTTAAACTTTTCTATCTTTCCTTTTAGCTCCTTGCTTGAGCCTTTGAAGAATGTCGTAGGGTTGATAACAAAATCATATTTTCCCATCCTTACTACAGCCTCTTTCCTGATGATTCCTGATATTGCCTTACTGAGCGTCGGGCTACTTATTTTTATTTTCCGAAGAACAAAATCTCTTTTTATAGGAGTGAGCTGCACCGCTCCTGATTCGTCAGACCAAATATGAAACAGTACAAGGATTTTAATTTCTATCTCGGTCAAATTTAAAAGCCACTCAATACCTTCTGTCGTTCTAAACATCCCGAACTGCTCCAAAGTAGAGTTCACGTATGTATTTCTACATTCTAAAATCACACCCGTTGCAGCATCTACAATAGTTGATTGAAAGACCTTTTTTCGCCCCATTTTAACACTTTAAATTAAGCTGGCTTAATCGTACGAGAAAGTTTTCTTTCTCGTACGATTAAATATATTTAATCCTAAGTTTTCGTAATAGTCTATGAATCATACAATTAAATGTTTTTTCCTATCTTATCTTATCATACCCTGTTTTTCCTTTGTTTTTCCTGCCTCTAAACAGAGAGTAAAAAGGGATAATTGCGAATACTAAAATCGCCCTCCATATAAACACAAAGGGAAATAAGAATATGGAACTAATCTGCAATAAGAGTTTTTTCATAATTAGTATTTTCTAACATTATTTTTTTTCGCGATACGAACAAGCATCTTGAAAATTTTTGCCTCCTCTTTAAAGTGTTTGTTTAAGTGGAGTTCTTTTGCGCATTCTGTTAAAATGGACGTTGCGTTTCTTAATGGTGGCATAGTATGTAAATTATTAAATGTTAAAAAAACGGATTCTCAAAAATTGGGTAAAATTTAAATGGAGGAGTCATAGGAGCCTGCCTCGTTTCTTGCGTAAAACGGCGGGGGGGGTGCTGTGCACCGTAATACCCCCTATACTCCGAATTACACACTTATTTACCACTATACTGCGATATAAACACCTATACATCATTAAATACTATTTAGAGCTATTTTAAGACACTTTTATTCTCTTTCGATAAAAGGTACTGTTGTTGAAAAATAGTCCGTTACGCCTCAAGTAAATGCTGTTTTAGCTAAATAGACACGTGATAATCAACTCAAAAAACAGCTTTCTATTTTACATAATACAGATTATAAGATAATAGAGTATAAACAATTGATTATCAAGTGAGTACGCTTGTTTTGTGTGTGCTATTTTTTGTCGATTCCTATTTTTTTACCTAAATTCAATTGAATTTGCTGCGTTCCTTCGGTTGATACGTTCACATTGTCACCTAAGCCTAATTTACGCACTACAATAGAAGGGTTGTAAACGCCAACCGTCGCCCCGTCTAACTGGTCTGCCTCTATAGTCTCCCTGATACGCGCGGCGACTTGCAAATACTCTTTCTGTCTTTCGTAGTCTAAAAACGTATTTCTCATAATATCAGCAAATACACAAAACGACTCCAAACTCAAAGATTTATTAATAGGTATCTGTATTATCTCTCCAGCTCTATCACCTGACTTTATGGCCTCGTTCCTGTATCTTACTTCTTTTGCTCTTTCTTCTAAGTATAACTCAAACACTTCATTTAGTGTCTCCGGCGTATATGCTTTTGGCTTCCATGCCTTTTTGGGCTGCCCGTTATTGTTGTACTTTAGTTCCTCTACCTTTTTATTTTTCATATCAATTAATTTATAGATTTATACTTATTACAAAAATAGAACAAAAAACAATTCTATTTAAATATATTTTGAAAAAAACAAATTCAGGTGATTTGTAAGCGGTGTTTGAGTGGATAAAAAATATTGCAATATTTACGAAAATATGTGTGTAAATATTTGCACACAATAAATATTTGTTGTATCTTTGATATGTAATCAAAAGGGAAATAATAAGGATTTAAGCGGTTTTTATTCTATTCTCGGAGGGTTTACAAGGAAACAAAAAAAACGGCTCTAAGAGGCTGACACCTCAAAGAACCGTAAAAATTAAATTTTTAATCACTCAAATACGGGAAACATTAAGCCCCTGCCGTATTCAGGGCAAAGATATGACAAATTTTTCTACTTTACAAGATGCACGAATTTATGTAGGTACATACGCTAAGTACAATAACGGTTCAATTTTCGGTAAGTGGTTAGACCTTTCGGATTATTCCGATAAAGAAGAGTTTGAAGAGGCTTGCTGCGAGTTACACAAGGATGAGGAAGACCCGGAATTAATGTTTCAGGATTGGGAAAACATACCAAGCGAGCTAATAAGCGAAAGCTGGTTATCTGATGATTTTTTCGAAATTCGTGATGCGGTGGATGATTTGAGCGAAATAGAAAAAGAAGCCTTTCAAGTGTTTTTAAAAATCTATTCTTTTTCGTGGAGTGATGCTGTTTATTTAATTGGCAAGTTTATAAATTCTTTTCAAGGCTCGTATAACAGCAAAGAGGATTTTGCACAGGAATTATTTGATGAGTGTTATTTGCACGAAGTACCGGAGAAAATTAGATACTATATTGATTATGAAGCATTTGCTCGCGATTTATTCTTAGATGGATATTCGTATGGTAGCGGGTTTGTATTTAATGATAATTTTTAAAGTAGAAAATTATGAAAACATATAATATACAATAAATAGATACCTCAAGTGCTGTTTTAGACGAAAAACAATACCAATTTGCGAACATAAAACAAGCCAGAGAGCACGCTCAAAAACTATTTTCAGAGTGTATGATAAACGATTGTGCTAAAATGAAAGTCAGGAGGGTGTACTAATACCCCTCCGAGAAAAAAATAACTTTATTATATTAAAAAGTATAATACATAAATGTATAAAAATTTAATTTTGATTACTTTTGCTCAAAAAGTAATTATTAATAGTTGGAAATATTAAATAACTGTCAAGAAAAATGAGCAAATATTATTATATTAACGGACTTAAAACAAGGGTATCAGACCACGAGCCAAACGAAAAACTAAGGGGGGCAAGCGATATAGAGTTATATGTTAAAAGTGCAGACAACAGGCTTCTTTCTATCGAAAATCAAATAGAATATATCTGCGAAAAAAGAGGATATAACATTGCTGATTTTGAAGTAATCATAAACGACTGGAAAGACGGAAGCTACGACAAAGATGTATTTGTATGCAAGCAAGAGGAAGAGAATAGCGAGAGTGCGGCAGATGTTTCTTTGAATGAGCTTAGAGCAAATATCAATAAATCGAATGATGAAAAACTTCAAGGGCATACCCTTTCAAGATTTGCTAAACATCCTGAAATAAAAGCATTGTCAGAACTTACAGGTGTTTCGCAAAGCTATATCAAAAAATATTTTAATATCGTATGATGGAAAAATTTAAAACATACACCGAAAACGGCAAGTCTTTCATCGAAAGGCTTGTTTTTCCTCGCTTCAAGGCAGAGATAACTTTTAACCCGGATGGAGTGTCTGACCTCGAAAATGTAGAGATGATAGACGAATGTACAGATATATCCGAATTGTCAAAAGCAATGCAAAAAGCAGGAGAGTATTTAACAAAAGGACATTTAAAAAAATGACATCTATACAAGATGCAACCTATTTGACATGGATAGTAATATCGGAAATACCCCTCCCAGATAAAAAATTATTATAAAATAAACAATTTAATATCTTTGCATTATGCAAAAAAATATCAATCAAAGCAAGTACACCCCCGAGCAAAAAAATGCGCTTAGAAATTTTCTTTTGCGGCATCAATCTCTTTTTTTAAAGTTTACACCGTTGTCAAAAAAGACCTGTATTAATGAGGCTCGTATAACCAGATTTGTCAATTATACCGCTAATGGGATAGGCAAATTGTATCAGCGCGATTTGTCAGACGAAGAAATAGACAAGTTGCTGAATGAAATCAAAACCTTCACCCTTTCGGCGAAAACGTTATTTACCATAATGGACAAGTAATTACAGGTGCTTTATTGATATTGCGGTTATTACGTGCGCAATACTATAAATATCCGACTTGTTTATTGTATGTGGCTTATAGTCGCTATTGAGGGGGGTGCAGATAAAAAAATCATTATCCCCCTCGGTGATTTTCCTAACAAAAATACCCTCCTTTGTATCTAAGAGATATATTTCTCCATGTCGTATATTCTCTACAATTCGGCAGCAAAGCATATCTTTGTCAGATATGCTTTTGTCACTTAATTTATCTTTCATGCTATCCCCCCGGGCAAAAAAACAAAAATCTATATTCTCGCTATATGGAAGGCATATTTTTTCAGATTCCTTTTTCTTTGATATTTTAAAGCTATTAGTTTTACCAAAATACGTACCGGAAAAAACAGGATAAATATTTATTAAATCTATATCTGCTTCTTCTCCTATTAGTATTTCTTTTGTAATTCCGAAGCGTCGTTTGATTGCTTTTTCGAGCTTGTCAGATAGTGTTTTTACTTTTCCTCTTTCCACATCCGATAAACTTCCTTGTTGAATATCAAGTATGCGGGCAAATTCAGCTTGTGTGAAATTATTTCTTTCTCTTAATTTCTTTATGTTGCGTCCTAATTCAGTCATTTTAAAGCTTTATTTTCTTCGTTAAACACATATTCGATGACTTTTTCATTTAACCTGTCAATAGGCGTAAAATCTGTCTTTATATAACCTCTGGTGATTCTGTGTTCAGAGGAATGATTTAGTGCAAATGCGACATCGGACTCAGAAGCCCTGCAGTCATTTCTTGCTATAGTAGCCCATGAATGACGGAATGTGTAAGAAGTGGTCTTTTCTATTTCTGCCAATGCAGACAACTCCTGTAATCCCTCGTTTAGATATTTATTGAAATTAGATTCGGTATTGTACATCTCCGAAAAGGAAAACAACCTATGTTCTCCTTTGTATTTGTTGAGTAATGGATGTATTATTTCAGGCACTTTTATCTCGATATACGCTCCATCAGAACGCCTGTCTTTTGTTTTTCTTCGGCGATAACAAAGTTTACCGTCTATCAGCTCGTGCTTTTCTGCATGGTAGAGGTCAACCGTGTTTATGCCCGCTAAACAAAATATGAGCAAAGCTACATCTTTTGCCATTGGAGTAGTTACTCTGTTTTTCGCTTTTGAAATATCCACATCGAACAGTTTTGTCAAATCATCCTTATCAATAGCCTTCTTTTCCGATGGTGTCTGTTTGGGAATCTTCACGAGCATAAAAGGCTGATTTTTTATTCTAATAATACCTCTGTCATAATCATTATATTCCATTAGGCCTGCCTTAAAAACGGCTTCTATACAACTTGGATACATGCTTTTTGCTCTTTTTTTGTTTTTTAACTCTGTATTTATCCAAGAGTTGATAACCTTTGATGTTATATCAGAAAAATATAAATTTTCTTTTCCAGTATATTTTTTTAGGCTATTTATTGCCGACTTGTAATTTGCAGCGGGTCTTATCCTGTCGTCCTTAATCATCGAAAGTACGTACTTGTCATAGAAGTCGATAAATGATATTTCCTCTGTATCACTTGTTAATCGTTCTATTATTTCTGAAACTGTTAATTTTTTTATATCAAAGGAATTAACCTTGTCGGAATATTCGCCAATAAGAAGATAGATTTTTGCTATAACGCTATAATCTGTAATCTCCGTTCTATTATGCTGCTTTGGGCTAACGATATATTGGGTCTTTATATAACCTATTTCTCTTTTTTTAACCACACGGATATAAACAGCGGCATAACCATCGGTTTTTATTCTTCTTATTGCTGGTTTAAAACTTATCATTTTTTTTAAATTATGTGTAAACTATGTGTAAACATTATACTTTCCATGTCCTCTACAAAGCTCAGAGATGGGGTTGCTTTGTTTACTAAAATGATTAATAGCGATTGAAAAGTAATTTTTCAATCGCTATAACAGTCTGATAATCAGCTTGTGACCCCGGCGGGATTCTAACCCACGACTTTCAGAACCGGAATCTGACGTTCTATACAGCTGAACTACGGAGCCTTTTAGTGAGTGCAAAAGTAGAAAAATAATGCGAATAAAAAAACAGGCCTAAAAATATTCGTAAAAATCAAAACAGTTTCTAAACTATGGGGAAGTTTACTCGGTAGTTTCAAACGGTTTGCCGGATAAAATAATATACGCTAAATTTGTTTGCGTACTTTAAAAGTGAAATAACATGTCAGATATGAAAATTATAGAGGTAAGAGAATTTTCCATTGATTATTACCACGCTGTGGAAAAACTCATTGCTAAACTAACAAACAGTCCGGCCTCATTCTCCGAATCTTTTTTCAAAGAAATCGTTTCTTCTCCCAATAGCTATTTCTTTTTGTTGCTGGACGAAGGCTCTGTTGCCGGTATGCTTACCATCGGAACGTACAAAAGCCCCACAGGAGTGAAAGGATGGATAGAAGATGTTGTGGTTGATGAGCAATACCGTGGAAAAGGCTTGGGAAAAAAGATAATGGAACACGCTCTCTCTTTTACCAAGTCTTTAGGTGTCGACACACTTATGCTTACCTCGAATCCGTCGAGAATTGCTGCTAACAAGCTATATCACTCTTTGGGTTTCGAGCAAAAAGAAACAAATGTATATAAGATGGTTTTCGGAAAAATAACTATAGACTAAATTTTTAGTTTCGCCTTCCTCCGAGAAATATTGTAACGTAATATATTAACGTGGCAAGTGACCCCAGTGCGGCTATAACGTAGGTATATGCAGCCATTTTCAGGGCATCCTTTGCTTTGTCGTGTGTTTCGTAATTAGTGATTCCGGCAGAATCGAGCCATGCTAAAGCGCGTTTGCTGGCATTGATTTCGACAGGTAATGTAATGAACGAAAATAACGTAGTCATAGCAAATAATATAATCCCGAACAGCATTAATTGAGGGAATACATTTATAGTAAGAATACCGGCCAGAAGTACCCAGCTCATCCATTGCGAAGCAAAACTTACAACCGGAACAAGCGCCGAGCGCATTTTTAGAGGTGCATAAGCCTCAGCATGTTGCACGGCGTGTCCGCACTCATGAGCAGCTACCGTGGCTGCTGCTACGCTGTTTGATGCGTAAACACCTTCACTCAGGTTTACAGTCTTATTTTTAGGGTTGAAATTATCTGTTAGCTGCCCGCGCGTTGCAGTGATTGATACATCTGTTATTCCATTGTCGCGGAGCATTTTTTGCGCAACATCCCTGCCTGTCATTCCGTTAGGAATAGGAATCTGTGAATAACGTTTGAATTTTGATTGTAGCCTGTTTTGTACAATCCAGCTTGCAAGAGCAATGGCAACGAAAATAATAAAAGCGTATGACATATCCTTTGTTTTTTTAAGTTTCTTCCTTTGGTTTTATCAAAATCCCTGCCATTTGACAATCTGGCAGATCTTTTTATAAATCAGTAAGCTATATTCCGAAATGTTTAATCTTCATATAAAAAGCAGAGGCTTTCTTATAGTAAGAAAGCCTCTGCTTTATATCTCTGTTTTAAAACAAATATCAGCGTAAAATAGTTTGCGCCCTGTCAGGGCCAACTGAAACTATTTTGATTGGAACTTGCAGCTCTTTTTCTAAAAACTGAATGTATGCATTGAAGTTTTCAGGAAATTCGGCTTCACTTTGCATTTTTGTCATGTCGGTTTTCCATCCCGGTAGCTCGGCATACACAGGCTCTACGCTCTCCGCAATGTCAAACGGGAACTCAGTAAGCTCTTTGCCATCTATTTTATATGCCACACATGCCTTAATCGTTTCAAAACTGTCTAATACGTCGCTTTTCATCATGATAAGCTGCGTTACACCGTTGAGCATGATTGCATATTTTAATGCAACAAGGTCGATCCAGCCACAGCGGCGCGGACGTCCGGTAACCGAGCCGAATTCAAAACCTATTTTACGCATTTGTTCGCCTGTTTCATCAAATAGTTCGGTAGGGAAAGGGCCGCTACCTACACGGGTACAATATGCTTTGAATATACCGAATACTTCGCCTATGCTTCGTGGAGCTATTCCCAGTCCGGTACATGCTCCGGCGCAAATGGTATTTGACGAGGTTACAAAAGGGTATGAGCCGAAATCAATATCAAGCATAGTGCCCTGTGCACCTTCGGCTAATACTTTTTTCTCTGATTTCAGCGAGTTGTTTATGAAATGCTCGCTGTCAATCAGTTCAAATCTTTTGAGGCATTCGATTCCTTCGAACCATTCTTTTTCTATTTCGGGCAAACTGCTACAGTCAAAGCTATATTGTTTCAGAATTTCTTTATGACGGTCGGTTGCTGCTTTATATTTTTCATCAAAATTGTGTAGTATATCACCTACACGTAGCCCGTTACGGCTTATCTTGTCAGTATATGTGGGGCCGATGCCTTTTCCGGTAGTACCGATTTTAGAAGTACCTTTTGCCGATTCGTAAGCAGCATCGAGCAAGCGGTGTGTAGGCAAAATGAGATGTGCCTTTTTCGATATTTTCAGGCGTTCGGTAAGCGGATGCCCTGATTTTTCCAAAGCCTCTACTTCGGCCTTGAATAAAGCTGCGTCGAGTACAACTCCGTTTCCGATGATGTTAACTTTGCCGCCTTGGAATATTCCCGATGGGATTGAGCGTAAAACAAACTTTTTGCCTTCGAATTCTAATGTGTGGCCTGCGTTCGGGCCTCCCTGAAAACGTGTTACCAAGTCGTAGTTAGGAGTAAGTACGTCTACGATTTTTCCTTTACCTTCGTCGCCCCATTGGAGACCTAACAAAACATCTGCTTTCATTTTTTTTATTGTATAATTTTTTGTGTGATAAGTTCAATGTTTATTATAAAGAAACTGTTTTTAATTTTACGAATATTTTTAGTTTAGTTTTTTTATGATATTCTTTCATGTTCATTTTCGCCCTTTTTCGTGTCTTTTCATTTAAATTTTTCTCAAGCAGCCCGCTACTATACGAAAAACTTAAATTAAAACCCTTCGAAAAATAACTGAAAATAACCTATGAAAAAATTCAAACCAATTTCTTCGTTTTTTGCCTGTTTTTTTGTTTACACTTACTGCAAAGCCCATATATGTACAGCGAATAGTGGCTTGTTTCGAAATAGGCAAAGCGTTTTGTCTGAATCACGGTGCGGATGTGCTTGTCCGAAAACTCTTTTACCTTACCGCAGATTGTACAAACCAGATGATGGTGTATTTTATCACCAAAAGCCTTTTCGTATTGTGCTTCCTGCTGCCCAAACTGATGCTTAATGATAAGATGGCTGTTCAGAAGAAGCTCCAGAGTATTGTATACTGTAGCCAGGCTTACCCTGTAATCGGCCTGCATTTCCTTGTAAAGCGATTCGGCATTGAAATGCCCATCGTATTTATATACTCTTTCTAAAATAGCATAGCGTTCGGGAGTTTTACGATGGTGGTTTTTTACAAGAAACTCAGTGAAAGCCTCTTTTACTTTTTCGTATGAATTTTCTTCCTTCATTTAAAACCTCAGTGGTTTAGCACATCTATTTTTATCCGGTATGCTTTGTTAATGGATGAAATTCCGTATTCGTAACAAAACAAACCGAACCGAACAAAGGTACAATATTTTACTGAAAACATTCTATAAAATATTCAAAAAGAGAGCTTCTTCTTTTACTTCGTGGCAGATGTATTTTTGGCTGTTTATATTTGACGAAGATATTGGCTCTATTTCTTTTAATATATATTTTGCGGCGTCTTCCCCCGCACGTAATAAGCGGCTCAGGCTTAATGCAATGGACTTGTATAAGAATAAATTGTCAGTGTCCGAGTTTTTTATGCCCTCTGATACGATAGTTTTTATTGTGTCTTGGCTTAACTGCTGATATATTCGGGCCGAGAGGGTAAAACCTGTAATTTGCTTCCATATATCCTGACCGGATTGGATAAACCTGAAACAAAGCATTTCGGCAAAGGACGCTTTGCTGAACAGGTTCATACAAATTTGCTCCACAAGTTCTATTTGGTTTACATCTTTCATCCATTGTTCGGCCAATTGGATAGTGGCTTTCTCTTCCGGTTCGAGCAAAGTGGCAAGTATCATCGTCTCGCGGATATGGAGTGCCCAGAGGCGTTGTGCGAGGTCGTGGTTTTTAGCATATAGCGATGCTATTTCGCGCAGGCGGGGAATTGAAACACCATAGTTTTGTTTGTACACAATGCCGTTGCGCTCCATTTGTTCCGATACCACACCGTTCATCGAAAGTTTGATTTTCCTCCGTATTTCTGTGATTTGCTGTTCAAGTTCCGGATTTAAAACGTAAAAATCCATATTGGGGGTTGTTGAATGAAATTTTAACTAAGAAGATTTATTTTGCCATATTTTTTGACAAAAAGGAAACAACAAACAAAAGTATCAAATTTTAGCGGGATTTAAAAAAAGCTATATTCCTATTTGAAAGATTTCCCATCACAAGTTATATGCCTTAAAAGCACTATCTGCAAATACGTTTACTTTTTTGTTAATATGAAAAAAAGTTTTACTTTTGTTTACGTTGGTTAACATAAAAAAGTACCTGCCTTGATAAAAATCTGCTTTGGGAAAGCGGATGGATATAAAAGTTGTGTGTTTGAAGTCCTCTTTTCTACTGAAGCTAATGAAATATAAGTTTTATCTTTTTTTGCTATTTGCTTTTCATTTAGGCACAATCTCTGCGCAATGGAGCATGCGTCCTTACCTCGAATATAAATCGTCGGCTATACATGATAACATTGGAGCTGCTTGTATAGCGGGTTATGCTTTTGAGGACATTTATTCTGTCCATGCCGGAGGCAAGATTCAGTCGGCCGGACTGGGGTCGTTTTTTGCTCAGGGCGATTTTATGTGGACGGTATCGGAAGAAAAAAGGATAGATGCAGGTTTTTACAATAAGTATATCTATTGCAATTATTTTTTGTACGACATACAGGAGTTTACCGTTGCTGTAGCCGGAGTGCTGAAAACACGGTATGTAGATGTGACCTTGGGCTTTTCAAACAGGTTGTACTGGAATGTAAGGTATGATGAAAAGGCTATTTACGAACGTGCGAATTTTTTGTACGAAATAAAGGGACGCGTATTTGAGGAGGAGCATAAGTACAACTTGATTTTTTCCATTTCAAATATCGACGATTTTTACATCGAACGCGTTCAGTTTCTTCATCTTAAGGCCGGCGGCAGGTATAAGCTTAATGGGAATGTAAGCCTGTTTCTTGATGCCGGATTTATTCCTGCCGGATTTTTTCATTTAGTATCAAATTACTATGCCGGATTTTTCAAAAGCGGTGTTGAATTAAGCTTTTAAAAAAACACTATGAGCAAGATATATTCTATTTTATTGTTGTCGGCATTGCTTCTCTCTTCGTGCGAACTTATATACGTCAGAGGGGCATTGGGCATTGGTATCGACAATGTTAATTCGAGATATGAATTCAGCAATTCGCAGAATTTCAATTGCGGGTTTAGCTCGCTCGCAGTAGGTGCCGACGAGTATCGGGTTTATGCCGCTGCCGACTTTCATACCGGCAAGGGTGGTCTGTCTTCTAACCAAGCTACGTTTTTACAAGCTGTAAATGACGATGCCGGAGCTGTATGTTGCTTATCCATCGGTGATATGGTGTCGGGCGAGAAGCAGGCTTATGAGAATTATAGTGCTGTATTACGGAATTTTCCTGAGGTGAACCATGCCGCCTGTGTGGGAAATCACGAATTGTATTTCGAGGGTTGGCCGTATTATAAAGAAATGTTTGGTAGTTCCATTTATTATTTTGAAGTGGCGACACCCAACTATAAGGATATTTTTATCTGTCTCGATTCGGGCAGTGGTACGCTTGGCACAAGCCAGACTGTATGGCTCAAAGATTTGCTTGAACGCGAGAGACGCAATTACCGGAATTGTATTGTTTTTACTCACACCAATTTCACTTGCAAAGACCTCTCGCAGGGAACTACAGGGAGTTTTGTGTTAGAAGAAACGTATGCTCTTTTCCGGCTTTTTTCGACATACAATGTATCAATGGTGCTTTCCGGGCACGACCATTATTTTGAAGATTCTACCGTACAGGGAGTTCGTTATATAACGTTGGATGCGGCAAAGGATAATGTAAAAAACGCCTCTTTTCTTAAGATAAACTGCTCTGACTCTATCTCGTACGAAATAGTAAAATTGTAAAGCAATAATTTTACCGAAAAAGTTTGCACAAAACCGAATACTATATTATCTTTGCACACGCAAAAACATGGTGGTTATAGCTCAGTTGGTTAGAGCGTCGGATTGTGGTTCCGAAGGTCGCGGGTTC
This sequence comes from Paludibacter sp. 221, assembly GCF_010501035.1. Lineage (GTDB taxonomy): Bacteria > Bacteroidota > Bacteroidia > Bacteroidales > Paludibacteraceae > QVMH01. Next base: position 41,856 of record NZ_QVMH01000011.1, on the reverse strand, counting down.
GAGCCCCGTTTTCCACCCCAGCACACAGAGAGAAGCAAGCAATTGTTTCTCTCTTTTTGTTTCTTCTCACATAGGGTCGATGTCTAAGTTAATCCAAAGCGATTTGAATTTAGGCTCGGTTTGTAGCTGATTAGTCAGTTGGCGTAGTATCTGCTTTGCCTGTTCGGCCGAGGCGTTCAGTTCTATTTTCAGTAAAATCTGCTTGATAAACATATTCTGAATACGCGCGATGAGAGGGTCGTTAGGCCCCAAAACACGGTTGCCGAACACAGTCCGCATAGCTGATGCCAGTTGGCTTGCTGCAGCTTTAACTGTTCCTGCATCTCGGTGGCGCAACGATACTTGTATCAGACGGCAATACGGAGGGTAGTTAAACAATTGCCGTTCGGCGCATTGCGTATCATACATGGCATCGTAATCGTTTTGTATTACCTGATTTATAACCGGATGTTCGGGCGACGATGTTTGCAGAATTACCGTTCCCTGTTTGGTTTTTCGCCCTGCGCGCCCGCTTACCTGAGCCATTAGTTGAAAAGCCCGTTCGTGTGCACGGAAGTCAGGAAAATTCAGTAAGTTATCAGCATTGAGTACCCCTACAAGGCTTACTCCTCCAAAATCCAAGCCTTTCGAAATCATCTGCGTACCTACCAGAATGTCAATTTTATGCTCTTCGAAATCGTGAATAATTTTTTCATATCCTTTTTTAGAGCGGGTAGTATCCAAATCCATCCGGGCAATGTGTGCTTCGGGAAATACTTCTTTTATCTCGTCTTCAATCTTCTCTGTGCCAAAGCCTTTGGTGTTCAAATTGGGTGTTTGGCAAACAGGGCAGAGTGCCGGAATAGGCTCGGTATACCCACAGTAATGGCACGATAGTGTATTGAATGATTTGTGAACGGTAAGGCTTACATCACAATTCTTGCACTTGGGTACATACGAGCATGCTTTACACTCGATATAAGGTGCATAGCCTCGCCGGTTCTGAAACAGTATTACCTGCTCGTGGTTGTCGAGTGCTTTGCGGATATTTTTTAACAGGGTAGGGGTGAAATGGCTTTCCATTTGCTTTTTCCGGTAAGCCTCTTTCAGGTCGGCCGTAATGATTTCGGGCATAGCTATTTCCTCGTGCCGTTGTTTCAGTTCCACCAGTCCGTATTTCCCTGTTTTTGCATTGAAGTATGTTTCTATTGCAGGGGTGGCAGTGCCAAGCAGCGTTTTAGCTCCGTGCATACCCGCAAGTACTATAGCCGCATTGCGGGCATGGTAACGTGGCGCGGGGTCAAATTGCTTGTAGCTTGTTTCGTGCTCTTCGTCAACGATGATAAGCCCCAGTTTACGGAAGGGAAGAAAAACGGACGAGCGTACCCCTATTACTATATCGTAACTTTTGTCGGTCAGTACATTGTTCCATATTTCGACGCGCTCGGCATCCGAAAATTTGGAGTGATAAACGCCGAGCCTGTTGCCGAATACCCGTTTCAGCCGGGAGGTCAACTGGGTTGTCAATGCTATTTCGGGCACAAGGTAAAGCACTTGTTTGCCTTCGGACAATGCTTTTTGGATAAGGTGTATGTATATCTCGGTTTTTCCGCTCGATGTTACCCCATGCAGTAATACAACAGGTTTTTCAAGAAAAGTTTTTTCTATCTCCGAAAATGCTTTTTGTTGAAACTCGTTCAGTGCATATTGTTCCGCTGTTTGTATTTCGGAAACATCAAGCCTTCCGGTTTCTTTCTGATAAAGCTCAAGTATGTTTTTTTCTACTAAATTGCTTAAAATAGCAGTAGATGCTCCGGTTTGTTCAAGTAAGTCTTTTTTGCTTACTTCCCGTTTTTTGTTTGTAAGGCAGCGCGATAACTCAATGTATTTCATCAACACTTCCAGTTGCTTCTTAGCACGGCTAAGTTCGTCGAAAACTTTTCTTAAATTATCTTCTTGCGTAGCAGAGTTGCTTAGCCGGACGTATGCCTCGGTTTTAGGACGGAATTTTTCAGTCAGTTCCTCGCTTATTTCTATAGCTCCCAGCTCCAAAAGCGATTTGATAGGTGGCATTACATCACGTATTCCGGTGGTTTTGTTTAGTTCCGATATTCGTATTGTTTTTCCGTCCGAAAGTGCATCCAGTATTTTTACTTCCTGAGGTTTCATTGCCTCAGTGGCTTCAAAGTCGGGGTTTATCCTTATCTGGGTTTCGCTTTCGAGCTTCAGCCCTGCGGGTACTGCCGCCTGATATACATCGCCCAGATATGCCTGATAGTAAGACGAAATCCACTCCCAAAATTTAATTTGCGGATGGCGCAATACGGGCTGCTCATCCAAAACATGGATTATCTCTTTTGCTTCGTAAATTTCGGGCGCTTTGGAGTGGATGAGATATACAATAGCTGTGTACATCTTTTTTTTTCCGAAGGGTACTACCACACGCATGCCGATACGTATTTTATCAGCCCATTGCGGAGGTACGGAGTATGTAAATGTACCACCCAAAGGCAGAGGGACAATTACATCAACATACTTCACGTTTGGTGAATCTTGTTGACTTACACTATTTTCGGGATTTTTACTCATCAATACTTCTTCGTAGAAATACAAAAATACGACAAAAAGTTAGAATCTGTTTTATGTTTTTCACCTCCGTTTTTTCATTTAACACAATGGGCAAATGGATTTATATGAAACAGGCTTACCTGTTGTTGTTTCCGGTAAGCCTGTTATATATGCTAATAATCTTTTCGTTTTTTTTATTTTACCTCTTTCCCCGACTTGGGCAGTACCTTGTTTAAGAAGAGGTAGCCGAGTACTCCCGATATGAACGAGCCTAATAATATACCTAATTTTGCCTGATTGAGGAAGTCGGTGCCTTTGGGGTAGGAGAGTGTGGCTAAGAATAAGGCTACAGTAAATCCTATACCTCCGAGCAGGCTCATACCGAACAGGTTTTTCCAATTCATTCCGGCAGGCATGCGGCAAATTTTTAATTTGATAGCCAGCCATGAGAATGAGAAGATGCCGCACGATTTGCCAACGATTAACCCCAGCATAATAGATAGTGTTATGCCTGATAATGCGCTTAATCCTCCCGAAAGGTCGAATACAACACCTGCATTTGCAAATGCGAAAAGGGGCATGATGAAAAAGTTTACAATTCCTCCCAAAGAATCTTCTAAATCCTGAAGGGGGCTTATCGCCCTGTCCGATGCACGTTCTACACGTGATAAATAGCGGATTTGAAGGTTTGATAGCATGATACTGTTTTCGTCGGCGCGCGAATGCCTTATTGTTGATTTTAAGAGGTCTACATCGCGTTGCAACCCGGATGTGTATCTTTTTATGTTGAGGTACGGGCGTGCCGGAACGGTAAATGCTACCAAAACGCCTGCTATTGTAGGATGGATTCCGGCTTGGAGGAACATATACCAAATCAGTATTCCGAAAATCGTATAGAATCCTTTACTGTTGATTCTAAGCCTATTACCCAGTATTAAAAACGTAAATCCAACAAGCGACAATCCTAAGTATATGAGTGATTGGGTTGATAATGAACTGTAAAATATTGCGATAACAATGATACCTCCAATGTCATCGACAATAGCAAGGGCGAGCAGAAATACTTTTAACGAAACGGGTACCCGCTTGCTGAACAGGCTTAAAACCCCAAGCGAAAAGGCAATATCGGTAGCCATTGGGATGGCCATACCTCTAAGCTCTTCGGGTGAGAACGATTGTATTTTTCCTGTTATGAAAAATATGAGTACAGGAACAAGCATTCCACCGCATGCTGCAATGAAAGGCAGCAATACCTGACGGAAAGATGATAACTCGCCTACAAGCATTTCACGCTTTATCTCCAAGCCTACCGAGAAAAAGAAGATAGCCATCAGGGCATCATTTACGAAGCCGAGAAGTGTCATCGGGTGTCCACCATGACTGAAAAAGTTGAAGGTAGATGTTCCGAATGTGATTTCGACGTTCCACAATGCTTCGTACCATACACGTAGGGGCGAGTTTGCAATAATCATTGTAACCAACGCAACTATTAGCAACACCATGCCTACATTCACACGTTTTCCATACTTGTTTATCAAACGGTAGAACCGTTTGAAATGCTGGTTTCGGTATATTAATTCCATTTTGCTTTTGTTTTTTTATATATTTATGAAAGAAATGAAAATAGAAATGCAAAGTAACAACGAATTATTCTTTATAATGTAGAAAATATGTTCAATTTAGTAGGACTTTTTACCTAATCTTGCGAAAAATTAAAGGCTTCATGCGGTATGAAGCCTTCGGAATCCTATATGGGTTTTGATTTAGTCGAGTTTAAGAACAGCTAAGAAGGCTTTCTGTGGAACTTCGACCGAACCGATTTGCTTCATACGTTTTTTTCCTTTTTTCTGTTTTTCCAATAGTTTTCTTTTACGGCTTATATCACCTCCGTAACATTTGGCGGTAACGTCTTTACGTACGGCCTTAATCGTTTCGCGGGCAATGATTTTTGCTCCTATTGCAGCCTGAATGGCAATATCGAATTGCTGGCGTGGAATCAATTCTTTCAGCTTTTCGCACATACGGCGTCCTAACGATACTGCATTGTCGACATGAATCAATGACGAAAGAGCATCTACAGGCTCGGCATTCAGTAAAATATCGAGTTTTATCAGTTTCGAAGGGCGGTAACCATTCATGTGGTAATCGAACGAGGCGTATCCTTTCGATATACTTTTCAGCTTATCATAAAAGTCGAACACTATTTCGCCCAACGGCATGTCGAATATCAACTCCATCCGGTTGCCCGAAATATATTCTTGCTTGATGAGTTCACCTCTTTTGCCTAAACACAAAGTCATAATCTGACCTATATAGTCGGTCTTGGTAATGATAGATGCCCTGATATACGGTTCTTCAATGCGGTCGATGGCCATAATATCGGGCAATCCCGAAGGGTTGTGCACTTCGAGCAATTCGTCTTTTTTAGTATATACTTTGTATGAAACGTTTGGTACGGTTGTGATTACGTTCATGTCGAACTCACGGTCGAGCCGTTCCTGTACTATTTCCATGTGAAGCATACCGAGGAATCCGCAACGGAATCCGAATCCTAATGCTACCGACGATTCAGGCTCGAAAGTAAGCGAAGCATCATTCAACTGCAGTTTTTCTATTGCAGCCCGTAAGTCTTCAAAATCTTCCGTGTCGATAGGGTAAACTCCTGCAAATACCATAGGTTTCACCTCCTCGAATCCGTCTATAGCTTCCGTGGCAGGGCGTTTCACGTGGGTGATAGTGTCGCCTACCTTTACTTCCTTCGATGTTTTAATGCCTGATATGATGTACCCAACATTCCCTGCACTAAGGCATTGTTTAGGAACCATGTCGAGCTTTAGTATCCCTAATTCGTCGGCATCATACTCCTTGCCGGTAGCGATAAACTTTACTAAATCGCCCTTGCACATAGTGCCGTTTACTATTTTAAAGTAAGCGATAATCCCCCTGAAGGGGTTGAATACCGAGTCGAAAATCAGGCATTGAAGCGGAGCATCCGGGTCGCCTTTAGGCGCAGGGATGCGTTCTACAATAGCGTGAAGTATTTCTTCCACGCCCATGCCTGTTTTTCCGCTTGCACGGATAATGTCGGCAGGTTTGCAGCCCAATAAGTCGATAATCTGATCTTCTACTTCTTCGGGCATCGCATTGTCCATGTCCATCTTGTTCATCACAGGGATGATTTCAAGGTCGTGCTCAATAGCCATATACAGGTTGGATATGGTTTGTGCCTGAATGCCTTGCGTAGCATCTATTATGAGCAATGCACCTTCGCAGGCAGCAATAGAGCGCGATACTTCGTATGAAAAGTCAACGTGTCCCGGAGTGTCAATCAGGTTTAATGTATATTCTTCTCCATGCAGATTGTAATTCATCTGTATAGCATGGCTTTTAATAGTTATTCCCCGTTCGCGCTCCAAATCCATGTTGTCAAGTACCTGTGCTTGAATATCTTTTTCCGCTAAGGTTTTGGTGTATTCCAAAAGCCTGTCGGCCAAAGTACTTTTACCGTGGTCAATGTGTGCTATGATACAAAAATTGCGGATATTCTTCATCGTTTTTACTTAGCTCTTTTTCAGGAGTGCAAAGGTACTAAATTATTAAAAGCTATAATAATAAATATGTTTTTATTTTACTTGCGAGCCCTTATTTTTTCATCATGATGCCGGTAAGCATTCGTCCCGACCGGATTCCTAAGCGGCGGGCAGAGAAAAAATCCTTATGGTTGGTATAGGTGCATATTCCAGCGGTTTCAATTTGAGCCTCAGGGATATCGTTTTCTGTGAGTAGCCATTTGTTGGCTTTCCAGAGGTCTAAATGATATTTGTTCTCTGTTTTCCTGAAAATTTTGGATACGGGAAATCCGGCTTGTTCAAAGTTGGAGGTTAGTTCTTCGCCAACTTCATAGGCATCGGCTGAGATAGAAGGGGCGATGGTTACGTAAATATCGTGGGGATTGGAGTTGTATTTTTCCCGAAAGGTGTTGATAACCTTTTCGGCAATGCGCAAGCATGTTCCACGCCATCCGGCATGGACAGCCGCTACAACGTGTTTATGCTTGTCGTAAAACAGCAGGGGAACACAGTCGGCTGTGGTAACTCCTATGCAGATATTTTTTTCGTTTGTAAAGAGTGCGTCAACACCATACAGGTAATCCGTTTTTGCACTTTCATCCATTTGAAAAAAGGATTCGTTTATCTCGCGTATTTCATTGCCGTGTGTCTGAAATGGAATGATTAAGCGTTCGGGGCTGATGCCGGCTCTTTCGCAAAGTATATTTTTGTTTTCCGTATAATGCGCCGGATTGTCTCCCGTATATGGACTCAGATTGAAAGAGCGGTAATCGCCCGTGCTTGCTCCACCCGCACGGGTAGTGCTGAGATGTATCAATTCGGGAAAACCATTTAATAACTCGGACGAATACATGCGTTAAGCCTCAGGGGTTTTTTATGCCGGATTTAAAGCGGGTCGTCCCAGCCTATACCTTTGTAGCGGCTGATATCCTCGTCATCGTCGTCCTCCTCTTCTTCATCAAATTCAATATCTTCACCATTGATAAAATAATCATCATCGTCCATTATTTCCTCTTTTGTTTCTACCTGCATTGGGCGGTGGGTGATGTCAATTACCTTGTTCGATTCCTTGTTCAGTTCGTCCCATATCAGGTCTTTCAAATCCACGATTCCAAGCCCTGTTACCGACGAAATAAATACGGTTTGTATGTCCTGTGGAATTTCTTTTTTCATCTCGGCTATCAGTTCATCATCCAGCATATCGCACTTGCTTATAGCCAGTATGCGCTGTTTCTCCACCAGTTCGGGATTGTACTTTTTAAGTTCATTCAGCAATATGCTGTACTCCTCGTATATGTTATCGCTATCGGCAGGAATCATAAATAGCAGAATGGCATTGCGCTCGATATGCCGCAGAAAACGAAGCCCCAATCCACGCCCTTCGGCTGCACCTTCTATAATTCCCGGTATGTCGGCCATTACGAACGACTTATTGTCGCGATAGGATACGATACCAAGATTAGGTACAAGGGTGGTAAAAGGGTAATCTGCTATTTCGGGCTTTGCAGCCGAAACTACCGAAAGCAGGGTCGATTTTCCGGCATTTGGGAAACCTACCAGTCCTACGTCGGCAAGTATCTTGAGCTGTAAAACAATGGTTTTCTCGGTGCGTGGTTCGCCCGGTTGTGCAAACCGTGGAGTCTGGTTTGTAGCCGTGCGGAAATGCCAGTTGCCTTGTCCGCCCCGCCCGCCTTTCAGCAGTATTTCTTCTTGTCCGTCTTCGGTTATGTCGCAAATAAAATCACCTGTTTCGGCATCGTAAGCCACAGTTCCGCATGGTACGTCTATTATTTCGTCTTTTCCGTTTTTCCCAAAGCTACGGCTTGCCCCTCCCGATTCTCCGTCTCCGGCATAAATATGGCGTGTGTAGCGTAGGTGAATCAGCGTCCAGTAATTTTTGTTTCCTCGCAGGATGATGCTTCCGCCTTTACCGCCGTCGCCCCCGTCGGGGCCTCCTTTGGGTACATATTTTTCCCTGTGAAGGTGGGTAGAGCCTGCTCCTCCCTTGCCCGAACGGCAATATATCTTTACGTAGTCAACGAAATTAGAACCAGCCATGTGTTGTGTTTTATTATTTTAGAGTTGAATATCTTCCTTTTTAAACAAAACAAGCAAGACAAAAGGTTTTATCTGTCTTGCCTTGTTTTATCTCGGTAATAATATACTCTTGTTTTGAATGTTTCCTCCTTTTTTTAAAAAAAAGCTTGCTGTCAGGAAGCGACGTTTTCGTCTTCGTTTATAATGTCGATTACCTTACATACCCTGTCGAATATATTGTCGATGTTTCCTGAACCATCGATTACTGTATATTTGTTTTGTTTTTTGTAATAATCGTTCACAGGTTTTGTTTTTTCGTGATAAACCTCAAGTCGTTTTTTTATTGTTTCCAAATTATCATCGCAGCGTCCTGATGTTTTTCCACGATTAACCAATCGTTCAACCAGCTCATTTTCTTCAACCATCAGGTCGAGCAGAATGGTTATATCCCTGTTGCGTTTTTTTATCAATAGTTCCAACGCTTCGGCCTGAGCTACTGTACGTGGAAAGCCATCTAAAATAATACCGTTGTATTTTCCGTTTTTTTCTTTTTCTTCGATGGCATTGTCCAGAATTTCAATAATCATTTCGTCGGGCACAAGTTGCCCTTTTGATATGTAGCTGTCGGCTATTTTACCCAACTCGCTGCCCGAGGCTATCTCAGCGCGTAGCAAATCACCTGTCGACAGGTGTAGGAGATTATATTTTTCTTTAATCAAGTCGCTCTGTGTGCCTTTTCCGCTTCCGGGTGCACCAAAAATAATGATGTTCAGCATTTTTCTACTTTCAAAATAATACCTATGTTTGTTTACAAGCTGTGAAATTAAAGTCAATTTCTCAGATAGTTGGCTTTATTCTTGCACAACTGTATATATATCTTTCAAATTACGTCCATATCCGTTGTAATCCAATCCGTACCCTACAATGAAATCGTTTGGTATTTTCATGGCTACATAGTCTATTGTAATGTCGCGCTGCAAAGCATCGGGCTTTTGCAAAAAGGTGGCTATCTTTATTTCCTTTGCTCCTTTGGCAGTAAGCGAAGCTATTATTTTCTCCATCGTAACGCCTGTGTCTACAATATCCTCGACTACTACAATGTTGCGTCCCACTATGTTTTCATTCAGTCCTATTACTTCTTTTACCTTTCCGGTGGTGTACAAACCCTCATATGAAGATAGTTTGACGAATGTGATTTCGCAGGGGATATTTATTTGTTTCATCAGGTCGCCTGCAAACATAAAAGCACCGTTAAGCACGCATATAAACAAAGGGTCTTTATCAATCAGGTCTTGGTTGATTTGGTCAGCAACCCTTTTTACGGATTCCTGAATGTCAGTTTCCGGTATTGATAAAGAAAATTTTTTGTCATGTATGTCAATTATACTCATATGCGAACGCTTTTGCGTAAAAGATAAACTTTACTTGTCTTGTTAAAAATAATAAATAGCGCAAATTGTTGCAAAAATACAAAATATCATTTAATAAAACGAGTTATTTGATGTTTTTCTTTTTGTTAATATTTGGAGTTAAAAAAATGTTTTTTGTAATAAAATAGATGTTTCGGATGGATATTTGTTTGATTTTGTGCTGTTTCTGTATGGTTTGGCATGTTGGTGATTTAATTAGTACCTTTGTAAACTTAATATAGAAATGGAAGAAAATGGATGAACAGGTAAAACAAAAACTGATAGACAGGGTGAACGGAAATCCCTATGTGAAGCATCTGGATATAAGGTTTGAAAAAGTAGAGGAAGGATTTGTAGAGGCAAGAATGCCCTTGTATGATGAACAACGCCAGTATAGTGGGGTGATTCACGGCGGAATTTTAGCTGCTGTGGCCGATACGGTAGCCGGCTTTGCTGCTTATACAATGACTCCGGTTGACAAGGATGTGCTGACGGCCGAACTTAAAGTGTCGTTTCTGCGTGCAGCGTGGGGAAACGAGCTTGTGGCTAAAGGTACGGTAGTGAAAGCCGGGCGTAATATACACTTCAGCGAGTGCGAAATTTATTGTGACGGGAAACTGGTAAGTAAGGCATCAGGCACGTTTTGTGTAGTGCATAAGCAAGTGTGAGTTTAAGCCTGATTTTAAACACTTTTTTCTGTTTGTGACTCCTTAGTATTTAGAAACTGTTTAAATTTACCATAAACAATATAATTATCTTTGAATCCCCTTTTTCGCAATAAATTATGCCCTTTTTTGTAAAATTCCGTCTTCTGTTTTACTCATTTAGCCCGCTAAAATCGCAAAACGAATCCGAAATTTTTCCAAAAAATCATCATAATTTATTTTGCGAGCTAAATTTAAACAATTTCTTAACCTTGAATAATTTTTAAAGTATATATAATGAAAAAAATAGTTTTATTTACGTTTTTATTTATTTGTAGTTTTTCTCTTATAAATGCACAGGAAAAGAAAGATACTGCGCCTGTTGACACTTTCCGCTTTACGGTTGTAAAAGAACTGCCTATTACTCCGGTGAAAAATCAGTCGAGTTCCGGCACATGCTGGAGTTTTTCGGGCTTAGGGCTTTTCGAGGCTGAATTACTACGTCTGGGTAAGCCCGAAGTTGATTTATCCGAAATGTTTGTTGTGTATCACTCATATTCCGACCAAGCTGAAAAGTACGTACGTATGCACGGTGCTCTTAATTTTTCGGCAGGAGGCTCGTTTCACGATGTATTATATGTGTTGAAAAATTACGGGATTGTGCCCGAATCACTTATGCCGGGTTTGAATTATGGAGAGAATATGCATAAACATGGCGAACTGGATGCCGTCACCTCAGCTTATGTAAAAGCGGTTATTCAAAATAAGAACAAAAAACTTTCTACAGCCTGGAAAAAAGGATTCGATGGAGTTTTGGATGCTTATCTGGGTGAATTACCTACTGAATTTGCATTGAATGGCAAGAAATATACACCACAATCATATGCTCAATCGCTGGGGCTGAATTTTGACGATTATGTGTCATTGACATCATACACTCATCATCCTTTTTATGGAAAATTTGCGTTGGAGATACCTGACAACTGGCGTTGGGGCGAATCTTATAACTTGCCTTTGGATGAATTTATGCAAGTATTCGACAATGCAATTAATAATGGTTACGCGCTTGCATGGGGTTCGGACGTGAGCGAGAGGGGGTTTAGCCGGAATGGTATCGCGGTAAATCCTGAAACCCGTATAGATAACCTGCCCGGCAGCGACCAAGCGCGCTGGTTGAATATCTCTGAAAAACAGATGTTGGATTCTATTTATAAATTAAATACTCCTCAGCCTGAAATAAAGGTAACTCAGGAACTTCGTCAACAGGGTTTTGATAACTACGAAACTACCGACGACCACGGCATGCTGATATATGGTATTGCGAAAGACCAGAACGGAACAAAGTATTATATGGTAAAAAACTCGTGGGGTACTGATAGCAAATACAAAGGAATATGGTACGCAAGCGAGTCGTTCGTACAACAAAAAACGATGAATATAATGGTGCATAAGGATGCGATACCAAAAGATGTTAAGAAAAAGCTGGGAATAAAATAATAAAAAAACCAGAGGCTGAACACGTTCAGCCTCTGGTTTTTTTATTAATATTTTGACTAATTAAAACCTGTAACGAATTTTTAGGATTAGTCAATTTTGAAACTTATTATTCCCAGTCTAAAATTACCTTGCCACATTCGCCCGATTCCATCACGTCAAAGCCTTTTTGGAAATCGTCTACTTTAAAACGGTGTGTAATGATAGGCGAAAGGTCAATACCGGTGATAAGCATTTGCTCCATCTGATACCATGTTTCCCACATTTCACGTCCGTAGATGCCCTTCAGAGTCAGCGACTTAAATATAATCTTATTCCAATCTACAGTGGTGTTGCTTGGTAATATACCTAATAACGAAATCTTAGAGCCGTTATACATGTTTTCTACCATTTCTCTGAAAGCAACAGGTGAGCCTGACATTTCCAGCCCGACATCAAAACCATGCATATTCAGTTTTTTGATGGCACCAGCTACGGTTTCGCCCTTAGTAGGGTTGATAGTCAGAGTTGCCCCCATCTTTTTAGCAATGTCCAAACGGTAATCGCTCAAATCGCTGACAACGATATTGCGTGCACCTGCAAACCGACAAATAGCCGTAGCCATACTGCCAATAAGCCCTGCACCTGTAATCAGCACATCCTCGCCCAACAATGGGAACGAAAGTGCTGTGTGAGTAGCATTTCCAAACGGGTCCATGATTGAAGCCATTTCGTCAGGAATTCTGTCATCCAGACGAACAACATTTTCGGCAGGAAGCGACAGATACTCAGCAAAAGCCCCATCACGGTCGACTCCTACACCTGTTGTGTTTTCGCAAACGTGTAGTTTGCCACGGCGGCAGTTACGACAATGACCACATGCAATATGCCCCTCGCCGGTTACTCTGTCGCCTATTTCAAGGTTTTTTACCCCCGAACCCTTATCGACAATTACGCCCACATACTCGTGTCCGATAGTCATAGGCGTTTTAATAGTAGCCTGCGACCAATCGTCCCATTTGTAAATGTGAAGGTCGGTACCGCAAATAGCAGTCTTTTTTATTTTTATCAATACATCGTTCACGCCTATTTCGGGCACCGGAACATCTTGCATCCAGATACCTTTTTCCGGACGAAGTTTTACTAAAGCTTTCATAATAATAGAATTTATTTTTTTACTTAGAGGTTGTTTAAATTTTCCACAAAGAAGCTATTATAGTTTTGAATATATCTTTTTCGCAATAAATTATGTCCTTTTTTGTAAAATTTCACCTCTCATTTTACTNTTACTCATTTAGCCCGCTAAAATCGTAAAATGAAGTCAAAATTTCCCTAAAAAATCATCAAAATTTATCTTGCGAGTAAAATTTAAACAACCTCTTACACTTTTTATCTTTCAATTTAAAATACCTGATAACGAAGTACAAAATTCGTACAAATATTTATAGTATCCGGACTTGTTTTGTGTAAATATTTACTGAGTTAATTCAAAGGCGAAATTACAATAATTTTGATGAATTTAATTACCAATAATCAGGTAATTTAATAACATTTTATTAAAATTCGGATGTGAAGTGGAAGCGTATGTTTTTAAAGTCGTTTTGCGCCATTTGCAGCACGTACGAAGAATCTGCCAAAAAGACATCCCGCCCTTCCTTGTCTATTGCCATATACTGGGCTTTACGTTTTTTAAAGTTCTCCAGTTCGGCTTCGTCATCACTCTCAATCCAGCATGCTTTGAATAACGAAACGGATTCCCAGCGACATTGCGCTCCATACTCGTGCAGCAAGCGGTATTGTATTACCTCAAATTGGAGTTGTCCTACAGTACCTATAATTTTTCGGTTGTTATACTGGTTGATGAATAATTGTGCAACACCTTCGTCCATCAATTGTGCAATGCCTTTTTCCAGTTGCTTTGTCTTCATCGGGTCGGCATTTTCAATGTATTTGAACATTTCAGGAGAGAAGCTCGGCAAGCCTTTAAAATGCAATTGTTCGCCCGAAGTAAGCGTATCACCTATTTTGAATGTACCCGTATCCGGCAAGCCTACAATATCGCCTGCATACGCTTCATCTACAGTCTCTTTCTTCTGTGCCATAAATGCTGTAGGGCTCGAAAAACGCATCATCTTGCCATGCCGTACGTGCTTGTAATTCACATTACGCTCAAATTTACCCGAACATATTTTTACAAACGCAATACAACTCCTGTGGTTAGGGTCCATATTGGCGTGTATTTTAAATATAAATCCGGTGAAAGCGTCTTCGTAAGGACTAATCTCGCGCTCGATAGCCTGCACAGGAAGCGGCGACGGAGCTACTTCTACAAAACAATCAAGCAATTCTTTTACCCCAAAATTATTCAGCGCGCTGCCATAAAACACAGGTGCAAGCTCACCTGCCAAGTATTTTTCCGAATCAAACTCAGGATAAACCCCGTTTACAATTTCAAGGTCTTCGCGCAGTTTTATTGCGTTCATTTCACCGATATGGTTTTCGAGTTCGGGATTATTTATATCCGAAAAAGAAATAGCCTCGCTGATGGCTTGCTTGTTGGGTGTGTAAAGGTGCAGGTTTTGTTCGTAGATATTATAAACCCCTTTGAATGAAGCTCCCATACTGATAGGCCAGCTAAGCGGGCATACCTGAATACCCAACTCAGCCTCCAATTCGTCAAGCAAGTCGAATGAATCACGCCCTTCGCGGTCGAGTTTATTTACAAATATAATGACCGGAGTATTACGCATCCGGCACACATTCATCAATTTACGTGTTTGCGCTTCCACGCCCTTTGCCACGTCTACCACAATAATAACACTATCTACAGCGGTAAGCGTGCGGTAAGTATCTTCGGCAAAGTCTTGGTGACCGGGAGTATCCAATATATTTATTTTATAATCGCGATACTCAAAACCCATAACCGAAGTAGCTACAGAGATACCACGCTGTTTTTCTATCTCCATCCAGTCGGAGGTAGCGGTCTTTTTTATTTTGTTGGATTTTACTGCACCCGCCACATGAATAGCTCCTCCGAAAAGGAGTAATTTCTCGGTCAGGGTTGTTTTTCCCGCGTCGGGGTGACTAATGATGGCAAAAGTTCTACGGCGTTTTATTTCTGATTCAAAACTCATCTATATGCTGATATTCAAAAGATTACAAACTAAAGCAAAAATCGTTTTTTACGACGTGCAAAGGTACGCTTTTTACTTGATTTACAAAAGGGGGAAAAGATTGGCTCCTGTAAATTTTCGGCTACGAAATTCGGTATAGATGCTTGATAGTATTATCCGTCAATTTTTGATTCGGTTGCTTTGATTTTTAAATTTCTTTTGAAGTTTAATTCTTCGGAATGTAAAAGATATTTCAGGTTTGCTGAAATTAGCGAATTATTTTGCTCATGGCGATTGGAAACAAACATTCGCAGGAATTTGTAAATGCTGTATTGATTTGAAAATCAACGGCTAATAAAATAATGAAAAAATGTATATTATTTGGTTGATTATGAGAAATTTTTGCTGTACATTTGTGGTTTTTAGTGAAATACGGAAAAAATTCTTTAATTGTTTTTTGTCGTTTTCTTTATAAGTGATTTTATTTATTTGTTTGCCAAGGATTTAGGAATTTATTAATTTTTCAATTATTATACATTTTATATGAAACTTACACATATTGAGCATTTAGGAATTGCTGTAAAAAGCCTTGATGATGCGATTCCGTTTTATGAAAACGTTTTAGGGTTAAAGTGCTACGCTATCGAAGAAGTGGCAGAACAAAAAGTAAGAACTGCTTTTTTTAAGGTAGGAAGTACTAAAATAGAATTGCTGGAATCTACCGACCCTGAAGGGCCTATTGGTAAATTTATCGAGAAAAAAGGCGAAGGTATCCAGCACGTGGCGTTTGCTGTAGAAGGATTGCAGGAAAATCTGGATGAACTTGCCGAAAAAGGAGTTTTGCTGATAGACAAACAACCCCGTAAAGGTGCCGAAGGTTTGAATATCGCATTTTTACATCCTAAATCTACATTTGGTGTGTTGACCGAGCTTTGTGAAAATCCGAATAAATAAATTATCAATCGTATATATATCATAAAAACACGATAAAAAAATCCAAATTGTAGAGATGGAAAATAAAGAAAAGATTAAAAAACTCATTGATTTACGCGCAGAGGCTAAATTAGGAGGTGGCGAGAAACGTATCGCATCCCAACATGCAAAAGGAAAGTATACAGCACGCGAACGTATCGACATGCTTTTGGATGAAGGTAGTTTTGAAGAACTTGATATGTTTGTGACGCATCGTTGCCACAACTTCGGTATGGAAAACGAAAAATACCTTGGTGATGGTGTTGTTACAGGGCATGGTACTATTGACGGGCGTATTGTATATGTGTATGCGCAAGATTTTACCGTATTCGGAGGGTCGTTGTCGGAAACAATGGCAATGAAAATATGCAAGGTGATGGACATGGCAATGAAGATGGGTGCGCCTATAATTGGAATCAACGATTCGGGAGGTGCTCGTATTCAGGAAGGTGTGAACGCATTGGCAGGATATGCAGAGATTTTCCAACGTAACATTCTGGCATCGGGCGTTGTACCTCAGATTTCGGCTATTTATGGCCCATGTGCAGGTGGTGCAGTTTACTCTCCGGCTTTGACCGACTTTATTTTGATGACTGAAAACAACAGTTACATGTTTGTAACCGGCCCTAAAGTTGTAAAATCGGTTACAAATGAGGATATTACTACCGAAGACTTGGGAGGTGCCGACGTACATACTAAAAAATCGGGAGTTGCCCAGTTCAAAGTGCAGACAGAAGAAGAGGGGATGATGATGATTCGTAAATTGCTTTCTTACATTCCTCAAAACAATTTGGAAGAGGCTCCTTTATTCAATACCAACGACCCGATTGACCGCTTGGAAGACTCGCTTAATGAAATCATACCTGATAATCCAAATCAACCATATGATGTAAAAGATGTTATCCATGCTATTGTAGATAATGAAGAGTTTTTGGAAGTGCATCGCATGTATGCAAAGAATATCGTAGTTGGTTTTGCCCGTTTCAACGGACAGTCGACCGGTATCATTGCAAACCAGCCTAATTTCTTGGCAGGTGTGCTTGATTGCGATGCCTCGCGCAAGGCAGCTCGTTTTGTTCGTTTCTGCGATGCCTTTAATATTCCTATTCTTACCTTGGTAGATGTTCCCGGATTCTTACCCGGCTCATCGCAAGAATATCAGGGTATCATTACTCACGGTGCAAAGCTGATGTTTGCTTATGGCGAAGCTACTGTGCCTAAAGTAACGGTTACGCTTCGTAAGTCGTACGGAGGAGCGCACTGCGTGATGAGCAGCAAGCAGCTTCGCGGCGACTTTAATTACGCATGGCCAACTGCCGAAATTGCAGTTATGGGTGCTTCGGGTGCTATCGAAGTGTTGGAAGGACGCGCTATTGCTAAAATGGAAGATGCCGGAGAAAAAGCAAAATATATTGCAGAAAAAACAGAAGCATATAATACTGCTTTCGCCAATCCGTATAATGCAGCATCGTATGCTTATATCGACGATGTTATCGAGCCGCGCAATACCCGTTTCCGTGTAATTCGTGCGTTTCAAGCATTGCAAACCAAAAAGCTGGCTAATCCGTTGAAAAAACATAGTAATATCCCATTATAATTTATAAGTTATGATTATACTTAATGCAACAATGGAATGGGGCGATATATTGATAGCTTCGCTTACGAGTGTTCTTATTGTGTTTTCATCACTGGCAGTATTGTCTTTGGCTTTTAAACTCACAGGCAATTTGAGTGTGAAAAGTTCGAAAAAACGTATAGAGAAGCGAGTAGATATACCTAACGATGCGATAGCTCCGTCAGATATCCCTGCTTCGGAAATAGCAGCCATTGCTATGGCACTGCACCTGTTTTTGGACGATGTGCATGATAAGGAAAGTAATGTAATTACTATCAAGCGCATTGAAAGACGCTATTCTCCTTGGAATTCGAAAATATATGGACTTACAAATTTGAATAGATAAAAAACAAAAATTGAAAAATGAAGAATGAAAAATGAACATTATAAATTCAAAGTGTCATTTTCAGGTTTCAATTTTCGGTTTTCAATTATAACAAGATGAAAAAATTTAGCTTTGAGATAAACGGCTCAAAATACGAAGTTAACGTAAAAAAAGTCGAAGGTGAAAATGCCAAGTTAGAAGTAAACGGCACACCTTATTCCGTGAAAATACATCAGGAAATTAAAACATCCAAAACTCCGATTTTAGTTCGCAGCGAAGTATCTAATGCAGATGCGCCTAAAGTTGCCGGCGAAAAAATGACTCCGGTAGAGGAAACAAAAAAACCAAGTTCAAAAACAATTAAGTCACCGCTTCCCGGAAGCGTGTTCAAGGTGGTGGTAAAACCCGGCGACACATTTAAAGAAGGTGATTTGTTGATGGTATTGGAGTCGATGAAAATGGAGAACAATATACTTGCCGAAACTAACGGTACTATTGTAAAAATAAATGCACCTGAGGGTAAAGCAGTATTGCAGGATGAAGTGTTGTTTGAAATCGAATAAAATAAGCCTTATGATGAAACAACATAATAAATTAAACAGAACGACCATTATCATTTTTCTGATACTGATGGTGTTTCCTATCCAAATGATGGCGCAAGGAAGTACCGGAGGAGGTCACTCGATAATGGGTAGCTTGGGGAAATTCTGGGCTACTACCGGATTTGCAAACTTTCATTATAAAAGCCTCATTATGATAATTATCGGGGTGGTTTTTATAGTCTTAGGTATTGTGAAAAAATGGGAACCTTTGTTGCTTGTACCCATAGGTTTTGGTATGATAGTGGGAAATATCCCCTTTACCGAAGGTTATGAAGTGGGTATATACGAAGAGGGGTCTGTATTCAATATACTGTATGGTGGAGTAAGAATGGGTTGGTATCCTCCTTTGATTTTCTTGGGAATTGGTGCCATGACCGACTTTTCTTCATTAATCTCGAATCCCAAATTAATGTTACTGGGAGCTTCGGCACAAGTAGGTATTTTTATAACTTTCATCGGTGCTTATGCTTTAGGATTTACTCCTGAAGAATCAGGTGCAATCGGTATTATCGGTGGTGCCGACGGGCCTACAGCTATTTTCCTTACATCAAAACTTGCTCCGCACTTAATTGGTGCTATTGCTATTACAGCTTATTCGTATATGGCACTTGTACCACTTATCCAACCGCCTATCATGAGGTTGTTGATACCAAAAAAAGAGCGTCTTATACGGATGAAAGCTCCTCGCCAAGTATCGAAAGCCGAAAAAATTATCTTTCCTATTGTAGGTTTGATATTAACCACATTCATTGTACCAAGTGCTTTGCCCTTGTTGGGAATGTTGTTTTTCGGTAACTTGCTGAAAGAGTCGGGAGTGACTGAGCGTTTGGCTGATACAGCCCGTAATGCTTTGATGAATGTAGTTACTATTTTGTTAGGTTTTACGGTAGGAGCCTCTACACAGGCTGTACGTATGATTGAAGACCCGATAACCGGCGAATTGGTAAACAAAGGATTCTTGACCGATTATTCTTTGAAAATATTTATACTGGGTGCGGTTTCTTTTGCAATAGCAACAGCCAGTGGAGTTTTGTTTGCACGCCTTATGAACTTGTTCTTAAAAGGGGATAACAAAATCAACCCGTTGATTGGGTCAGCAGGTGTTTCGGCCGTACCGGCAGCAGCGCGTGTTTCTCAGGAACAGGGACTGAAAGCGGACAAAGGCAACCACTTGCTTATGCATGCTATGGCGCCTAACGTGTCGGGTGTTATCGGTTCGGCGGTAGCGGCCGGTATATTATTAAGTATGCTAACTTGATAAAACTGTCCTACTTAGATATAAAAAATCCCGATTTCGTCAGAAATCGGGATTTTGCTTTATATGTGATTGTCGTATACGGGTCTGTTAAACCGGTTTTATTCTTTTACGGGAATATTAGCCAATGTTGCCAGCAGGTATTCCCAGAATTTTTCGACAGTAGGTATGTTCACTTTTTCGTCGGGCGAGTGTGGGTGGCGTATCGTAGGCCCGAACGAAATCATATCCATTTTGGGGTAATGGGTGCTTAATATACCACACTCCAGTCCGGCATGGATAATCATTACCTTTGGCTCTTTTCCGAATTTATCCTGATAAACTTTCTTCATCGTTTGCAGGATTGGCGATTGCATATTTGGCTCCCAACCGGGATAGCCTCCCGAAAATTCCACTTTAGCTCCCGCTAATGCGAACGCGCTTTCAATCATCGAAGCCAGTTCTTCTTTCCGTGATTCGACAGAGCTGCGTATCAGCGATTTCAGTTCTACTTTTTCGCCGTCGGATTTTATAATTGCCAGATTGTTCGACGTTTCTACCACGCCGGGTACCTCATCTATAAATCGGAATACACCGTTAGGGCAGGCTGTAACTCCGTTAATCAGGTCGTCTTGTATCTCTTCGGGCATCAAGCCCTTTGGCATGGTGGTTTCTTCCACATCGAAAACGATACCGTCTTCTTTCGACTTGTATTCTTCGATAAATAGTTCGCGACATTCTTTTACCAAATCCACAATATCGTCCACCCCATCAGCAGGTACAGTAATTACTGCAAATGCTTCGCGCGGTATTGCGTTGCGCAGACTTCCACCGTCGATAGAAGCAAGGCGGGCTTCACATTCGGCTACGGCTTTTTTCAGAAAGCGGAACATCAGTTTGTTTGCATTTGCACGCTGTAGGATAATGTCTATTCCGGAATGTCCTCCTTTAAGCCCTGTAAGCGATATTTTTAGAGCCACGTCTCCTTCGGGCACAGCTTCTTCTTTGTAACGGAAGGTGATGTTTGCATCCAATCCGCCTGCGCATCCTACGTACAATTCTCCTTCGTCTTCCGAGTCCAGATTCATTAGTATTTCACCTTTCAAGAAGTTAGGCTGCAAGGCAAATGCTCCGAACATACCCGTTTCTTCATCCACAGTAATGAACATTTCCAAGTCAGGGTGTGGTATATCTTTCGATTGCAAAATAGCCATAGCGGCGGCAAGCCCAATTCCATTATCAGCTCCAAGTGTGGTGTCGTGAGCTTTCACCCAGTCGCCGTCGATATAAGCGTCGATAGGGTCTTTCTCAAAATCGTGCTTCACATTGTTGTTTTTCTGTGGCACCATATCCATGTGGGCTTGCAGAATTACCGGCTTGCGGTTTTCCATACCCTGAGTGGCCGGCTTGCGTATCAATACGTTTCCTATCTCGTCTTGTATGGTTTCCAAGCCCAACGATTTGCCAAAATTTACTAAAAATGCACCTATTTCATCTTTTTTTCCCGATGGGTGGGGTACCTGAGTGATGTCATAAAAGTTTTTCCAGAGCATCTCCGGTTTCAGGTTGCGGATATCTGTTGTACTCATAAATCTTTATTTTATATTGTTTTCATATTATTTTTACTGCTATCCTTACAAATATCCGTATTTTTTTCGGGAAAAGCTATTTTGAAAACATTTTTTTCCTTTTAGTATTAATTCTTAGTTTTTAAGAAACTCCCGAAATATAAGCGGGATGAATATATGAACTTATAACAGAAAAAGAGACTGAACCCCACATGGGAACAGTCTCCTTGATATTTTTTATTTTGTTTGGATTAATGCGAGCTTGCTTGTTTTTATTTGTAAGCTCCCATTTTTAGCATGCTGATTTCCTTACCTGTAAGGAAGCGGTATTTGCCACGAGGCAGGTTCTTTTTGGTCAGCCCTGCAAAGTAAACTCGGTCAAGTCCCTTTACTTTATATCCCAGACTGTCGAATAACCTTCTGATTACACGGTTCTTTCCTGAGTGTATTTCTATCCCCACTTGGTTTTTGCTGTCTTCTTTGATGTATGCTAAATCGTCGGCTTTGATAATGCCGTCTTCCAGTTCTACACCTTCGTTCAGCAGCTTCTCGAAATCTTCGTTTTCAAAGTCGCGGTCTAATGTGACGTGGTAGATTTTCTTTTTCTCGAATTTAGGATGGGTCAACTGCGAAGCCAAATCGCCGTCGTTTGTCAGCAGCAGCACTCCTGTTGTATTCCTGTCCAGACGCCCTACCGGATATATACGTTCGCTACATGCGTTTTTAACCATATCCATCACGGTTTTACGTTCTTGTGTATCTTCTACCGTAGTAACGCAATCTTTCGGTTTGTTTAGTAATAGATATATTTTGCGCTCGCTTCTGACGGTTTCGTTATGGAACATTACCTTGTCTGTCGGTAGTATTTTAGTTCCCAGTTCGGTTACAATTTCACCATTAACGGATATTACTCCGGCTTGTATATATTCGTCGGCTTCGCGGCGTGAGCATGTGCCTGAGTTTGCAAGGAACTTGTTTAAACGTACCGGTTTAGTTAAGTCAACTTCTTCGCGGTATGCAACAAAACTTTTTCTTTCCGTACCGTCCGATATGTTTTTACGTTTGCGGAATACTATTTTTTTATTGTTGTCATCGTACCTTACAGTTTCGCCTTGATTGTCTTGCCCGTAATTGTTGCTGCGAGGGCGGTATCCCTGATTGTCTCCATAGCGTCTTTGTCCGTCGTTTGTCCGGTTTGAGTTATAAGGGCGGTTTTCACCTCTATTGCCATATGGCCTTTTTTCGTAGCTGTTGAATGGTTTTCTGTCTCCGCCTCCGTACGGTTTTCTTTCGCTGTTTCCATCGTATGGCCTTCTTTCACCATCTCCTCTGCCGTATGGTTTTCTATCATTGTTGTATGGTCTTCTGTCGTTGTTTCCTCCATATGGCTTTCGGTCGTTGTTGCCATAAGGTTTTCTGTCGCCGTAGTTTGAAGAGGTATAGCTTTTTCTTTCGAAATTGCCATCGGCATCTTTTTTTCTTAATTGCAATGGTTTGTTTGATGGACGCTCACCATCCTGTTCTTGTTTTCTGAAATTTGGTCTAGATTCTGACTTTTCCATTTTTGAGTTTTTTTAGTTGTTTAAACCTCACGGCCGTACACAACAATTAATAATTTAAGCAAATAATATATTTAAAATGATTTTATAATTTTGGAGGTTGCAAATATCGGAAAAAAACTTGATAATAAATAATGGCTCAAATTTATTTCGATAAATTTAAACTCTTAGTTTTCTGTTGTTTTCTCTTCTCCTTTGCGGTAATAATATATGAGTCCGAATTCCTGACATTTTTTCAGACGTAGATGAGGCGGCTCGTTTTTAAATTTTTCTTCAACTTGGTTCCAAGCATCTAATATGAGCTTATCGCATTTTTCGCGAAGTGCAACAAGTTCTTGCCTGTTGCGGGTAGTGGTGTTTTGATATAATTTGTGGTTTGTATTATATTCTTTGAAAATTTCGTAGTGTACTTTTACTTTGGTAATGGTTGGGTTGTAAATTTGCACACCGCCATTGCGTACCCGTTCGTTTTCGCCGTCGATAATACATTTGCCCCAATGCAGCAACGCTGTATCAGAGTTTAGGTCGGGTACATTATGTACCTCAGGGTCTAACTGATAAAGCAGTTTCTGTTCCGGTTTAATATCGCCCCTTATAACTGCCAGATTGAATACTTGTATGAAGTGCGAAATGTACATACGCGCATTTTGCACTATTTGCTGGTATTGCTTGTTGGCTGTTACTTGGTTTTCGAGGGTTTTTTGATATTGAATAACCTGACTGTCGAAAAGGCGGAAAGTATTTTTAAGTTCAAAAACAGTGTTGAAAGAAATCACTTCATTACCAAACGTTTGATTTTCTGACTGCATTATCGCTGCTTTCAATGCTCTCAAGCGGGCTTTGTCTGTATTTGGCAATCGGCGGTAAGGCATGCTTAATTAGTGAATAAAGTGAAATATACTCTACAAAGATAAAATATTATTCGTTACGCGACATCAATTTTTTTGCTAAATTTCTCAATTCTTGCTTTTTGGCTTCCGGCGTATTTACTTGTTCGAGGCATTTTATAGCTCGTTCGTAAAAATATTCCATCTTTTCTTCGCATACTTTCTTTACCCCCAACCTGTTGTATATGGCTGTAACTGCGTCGATTTTTTCTTTTGGCGAATCGTTGCTTTCGAGCCACGTGCTCAGTTCTTTAGCATCTTCTCCTTGTGCCAGCAGGGTAGCCTGTATCAGCATATATGTTTTTTTGTTGCAAAGTATATCCCCGCCTATTTTTTTGCCGAATGTTTCCTCGTTGCCATACACATCCAGCCAGTCGTCTTTTAGCTGAAAAGCAAGCCCTATATTAATGCCAAAATCGTATAATAGTTGCGCATCCGTGTCGTTTCCGCCACCCAGCCAAGCTCCTATTTTCAGCGCGGTTCCTAATAGTACAGCCGTTTTCAACCGAATCATATTCAGGTATTCTTCCGGCTTTACGTCCTGCCTTTTTTCGAAATCCATATCGTATTGCTGGCCTTCGCAAATTTCGGTAGCCATTTGCGAGAATGCGTCCAATACACGCTTCAGCTCTTTTTCGGGCACATTGCATGTGTACTGGTAAGCAATGATTTGCATAACGTCGCCCGACAGTATAGCCGTGTTTTCGTCCCATTTTTTATGAACGGTAGGTTTGCCGCGGCGTACGTCGGCTTTGTCCATTATATCATCGTGCAACAGGGTGAAGTTGTGAAAAATCTCGATTCCCAAAGCCGGATTTATGGCAGGTACGATGTCTTCCGAGAAAAGGTTGCAGGCAAGCAATGCCAATGCCGGACGGATGCGTTTACCACCAAGCGAGAGGATATATTTGATAGGGGCGTAAACTCCTTGCGGTTCTTTGGCAAGGTCTATTTTTTCTATTTCGTCGGCTAAAATAGCTTGGATTTCTGATAATGTTTTCATTGTTTTATGCTTGTAACTGGTGACTATTAACTCGTAACTTTATTTTAATTCGTTTTCTATAATTTCAGTCAGAACGTTGGTCATGCTTAGTCCTGCTGCGTTTACTTGTTGCGGAATGAAACTGGTTGTAGTCATTCCGGGTGTTGTGTTCACTTCGAGCAGGTTGATAACCTCGCCTTCTGTTATAATATAATCAATGCGTACAATTCCTTTGCAGCCTAATATGTCATAAATGGCTGATGTTAATTGCTGAATGCGGTGGGTTAGTCCCTCGCTTATTCTGGCAGGGGTAATTTCTTCTACCTGACCATTGTACTTGGCATCAAAGTCGAAAAAATCGTTGTGGCTTACAACTTCCGTAATAGGAAATACTACGCTGTTTTTAGCTGTTTTGTACGCTCCGCAGGTTACTTCGGTACCTTTCATAAATGCTTCGATAAGCACTTCCTCGCCTTCGGCAAAGGCTTTTTGTATGGCAGGTTGTATTTCTTCTTTCGACTTTACTTTGGTAGTGCCAAAACTGCTTCCGCCTACGTTGGGTTTGATAAAGCAGGGGATGCCGATTTTCGTTACTACTCCCTCGTCCGAAACGCTTTGGCCTTTGCGCAAAAGTATGGATTCGGAAATTTTTACACCGAATCCTTTCAGGTATTGGTTGCACGCAAATTTGTTGAATGTAAGTGCCGAAACCAATACATTGCAGGTGGAATAGGGTAGCCCTATCAGTTCGAAATAGCCTTGAAGTATACCGTTTTCGCCCGGTGTGCCGTGAATGGTGATGTAGGCAAAGTCAAAATTTATTTTTTCATTATGGTGGACGAAACTGAAATCGTTCTTGTCGATAGGTGTTTTTTCGGTTTCTGATATCTCCACTTCCCATTTTTCTTTTGTGAGAATTACGGTGTAAACATTGTAGCGGTTTTTATCGAGAAACGAATAAATACCCGCTGCGCTTTTTAGAGAAACTACTATTTCGGAGGAATCGCCTCCCGCAATGATGGCTATGTTTTTTTTCATTACTTCGGAAAATCATTTATACGGAATGCAAAGATATTACAAAATGTTTAGAGCTTGTATAAATTTCCACAAAGAAACTATTATAGTTTCGCATATGTCTTTTCCGCAATAAATTATAAGGGCACCCGTATCAAAATATGCAGAATTGCTATTTTATTCTTTCGTAGTCGTAGCTAACCTTTCCGCCTCAGCTGGTGAGCGTTAAGAAATTCAGCGTAACGTAGCGTTAAACAGGATTTGCTGTTTGACGAGCAAAGCNTTAGCGAAGCAGGTGTAGCGGTGGCTTTTTTGCTTCCTTTTTCAGCTATAGG
The DNA here is from genome assembly GCF_010501035.1 of Paludibacter sp. 221. Taxonomy (GTDB): domain Bacteria; phylum Bacteroidota; class Bacteroidia; order Bacteroidales; family Paludibacteraceae; genus QVMH01. The sequence continues at coordinate 15,971 of NZ_QVMH01000011.1, read as the reverse complement.
AAAAAGGAAGAGCCTGTCCGGCTCGAGGACAAAGTAATAAAGGTATGAGAATATCAGCACTCTCCCTAAATCCCTCTCTCAAAGAGAGGGACTTTGAGAGCGAGAAACGAAAGAACGATATCTGATGAATTTGGTGCATAGAATGTAATTTTGATGCGGTTACCCTAATAAATTATGTTCTTTTTTGTGACACGAAGTTGGGTGTGGCTAAATTTCACCTCTCATTTTACTTACTTAGCCTGCTAAAATCGTAAAATGAAGTCAAAATTTCCCTAAAAAATTACCAAAATTTACTTTGCGAGTAAAATTTAGACAAGCTCTTAATGATTTAATTTTATCTTTGTATCGCTATAGAAACAAATAGAATCAATGAATTTACCCGAAGCATTTATACAAAGGACGAAAGAAATTTTAGGAGATGAATACTCCTTTTTTGAGAAAGCGTTGGATTCTCCTGCAGTTGTAAGTGTGAGGGTGAATAATAAAATGCATTATGCGCCATCTGCCGACCATGTGCCTTGGTGCGCAGATGGTTATTACTTGAACGAACGCCCTGTTTTTACTGCCGACCCTCTGTTTCATTGTGGGGTTTATTATGTGCAGGAGGCGAGCTCCATGTTTTTGACGCAGGTTGTAAAGCAGTATTTTGCAAATGCTGATAGGGTGTTGGATTTATGTGCCGCTCCGGGTGGAAAATCCACTCTTTTGTCGCAAGCCTTGCCCGAAAATGCGTTACTGGTGTCTAATGAAATTATCCGCTCGCGTGCCAATATACTGGCTGAAAATGTTATAAAGTGGGGTAATGCTAATGTTGTTGTAACGAATAATAAGCCGGGCGACTTTGTTGGCATCGGTGGGTACTTTGATGCAATAGTGGTTGATGCTCCCTGTTCGGGCGAGGGTATGTTTCGGAAAGACCCGAATGCAATTGGAGAATGGTCGGAGCAAAATGTTAAACTTTGCGCCGAGCGTCAGAAAAATATAATAACCGACGTATGGTCATCGTTAAAGGATGATGGCATTCTCGTTTACAGTACTTGTACGTATAACAGGGAGGAAAACGAGGAAAATGTGAAGTGGATATGTGAAAACTTAGGGGCGGAGCTTCTGAGGGTGGATTTAGCGGGACTAAACCAGATAACCCAAACGGATTGCGGGTATCGGTTTTATCCTCATAAGACGCGAGGCGAGGGGTTTTTTATTTCGGTATTAAGAAAAAAGGATTTTACTCCGGATTTTAAATTTTCGAGAAAAACGGGGAAAAACGGAATAAAGCAGATGCCATATAATGGGATTTTACCTTTTGAGTTGTTGAAAACAGAGGATTTTACTGTGTACGTTGAAGAAGATAAGGTAAAGGCTTGTTATACGAACAGGGTGGATGATTATTCTTTTATCGCAAATCGTTTGAAGGTTTTGCACTCGGGAATAACGTTGGGGAATATTAAAGGTAAAGATTTTATTCCGGATATAAGCGTAGCCCTGTCTAAATTTTTGAACTTGGATTCTGTAAGCGGGTGCGAGATAGATTATAAGACTGCTATAGCTTATCTGAAAAGAGAAAATGTGGTTTTGCCGGATGCTAACAGAGGCTATGTGCTGTTGACATATAAAAATCAACCGTTAGGCTGGGTTAAGAATTTAGGAAACAGGTGCAACAATCTTTATCCTCAGGAATGGAGAATCAGAATGAATCTCTGATTTTTTATGTGGAGTTTGTTTTATGGTGTTGATTATTAGGAGTTTATGGTTGTGTTGTTTTTTAATGTATTGATAGTCAGATATATGTGTATGTGTGTATTGTCATTTTATGTATACCTTTTGTCACTATCTGAAAAATTAAAGGTTTGATGGAATTGTTGTTTTTAGGAACAGGTACTTCTACCGGAGTACCTCAGATAGGGTGTAAGTGTAAAGTTTGTTCTTCTCTTAATGCTAAGGATAAGCGTTTGCGTTCGTCTGTATTGTTGAAAGAAAACAATAGTTCGGTGCTGATAGATTGTGGACCTGATTTGCGCCAGCAGTTGTTGGTACATAATGTGGATTCGATATCGGCGATATTGCTTACACACGAGCATTACGACCATGTGGGTGGATTGGATGATGTACGTCCGTTGGGTAATATGGATGTTTATGGGGAGCAGCGTGTTTTGAACTCGATTCGGCATATGATGCCATATTGCTTTGGAGATAACGTGTATCCGGGTGCCCCTAAGATACATTTGAACCGGATTGAAGAAGAGGATTTCCGGGTTGGAGGTTTTGATGTAAAACCGATTCGTGTTATGCACGCTAATTTGCCTATTTTGGGTTTTCGTATTAATGATATGGCGTATATTACAGATGCTAAAACCATAAGCGAGGGGACTTTTGATGAATTACAGGGGTTGGATATATTGATATTAAATGCTCTGCGACAGGGTAGCCATATATCTCACCTGAGTTTGAATGAGGCTATAGATATTGCCAAAAAGGTAAATGCGAAAAGAACCTATTTCACGCACATGAGCCATGAGATGGGTTTGCATGATGAAGTTAGTGGTCTGTTGCCGGAGAATATGTTTCTGGCTTACGATGGACTTGAGTTGTTAATAGATTGATGAAGTGTACAATGAAGTTGAACTTTAAGATAATACTGTTTCTGGTTTGTAGTATTGTAGCTTTCAGCTCGTGCCAAACGGCAATGCTCTATACTACCTTAGATATTCTGCATCCTGCAAAAGTAACTTTTAGTCCGGATGCAGAAAGGATTCTTATTATGAATAATTCAGTTGTTCAGCCTGCGGATGTCGGGCATACGATTCGCTCGTTTTATTCTTCGCCTCAGAATGTACGTGTTGCTACTGATAGCGTCTCCTTGTTTTGCCTGAGTGTCCTTGCTGACGAAATGAAAGATACCGGTTTTTTCTCTTCGGTCGATTTAATTCTTACTTCGCTTAATTCAGACAGGGATTTTAATTCGATAACTCCTTTGCAACCGTTTACAGTGAAACGTTTGTGTGATGAATATGATGTGGATGCCGTTTTAGCGCTTGACCGTATTGTTGTTAATGATGAAATTGCAGAGTATTATTATAAAGAGTGGGAGCATCATGAATGTATATTAGGGGTGAAATATGAGACGTTCTGGAGTATTCACTATCCGGATAAACTGGGGGCATTGGCTGTTCATTTTAAAGATTCATTGCTTTGGGAGTCTGAATCTTCTATATACCGGAAAGCTTTTGACGGGCTGCCGGACAGGCAAGATGCTATTATTGATGGTGCATTGTATGTAGGGCAAAATTCGGTGAAACGTTTTGTGCCATATTGGGAACAATCGGACCGATACTTTTATGCTCCCAACAATAAATTGATGAAGCAGGGGATGGATTCTGTTTATATTAAAGATTGGAATGGTGCTATAGATTCGTGGAAAAAGGTTTTTTACCAAACCGGTAATCCGAAGTTGAAAGCTCAGGCTGGTAATAATATTGCTATAGCCTGTGAGATTTTAGGAGATTATAATGAAGCGTTGAAATATGCAAAATCGGCATATGATATTCTTTCGTCACAATTACTGATGGATGCGGAAGCGCAAAATCGATTGATCCAATATATGATGGATTTATTGCAGAGAGCAAAAGATGTTGAACTGTTAAAAGAGCAATTAGGAGAAGAATAGGTGATTCGTATTCGTAAATAATGTTGATATATAGTTGTTTATGATACTTTGATGAAAAAGAATACTTTCCTTTGTTTTTTTTATTTATTCGTTATTTTTATCTATCTTTGCACATTCATATTGTTTTAGGAAAACATTTATTAAATGAAAAGAACATTTTTTTGGGTAGTATTATCTATTTCTCTCATAGGTTTGCTATCTTCTTCTTGTATTACACCCCGTAAGGTTAATTATATGCAACCTCCAGGTATGGGTGTTCCCGCATATCATGATTCTGTTTCTTATGAAGATTATCGTATAAAACCGGATGACAGGCTTTATCTACGGGTTTATTCTATTGATGATAGGATGAACTATGTATTTAATGGGAGTTCGCGAAGTACAGATTATGTTTTAAGAGGTGGAGGTAGTGCTTATCAGGAGCTTTATACTTATTTGGTGGAAGAGGATGGAAGTTTAATTTTGCCACACCTTGGGAATGTATTTGTGGGGGGAAAAACGTTGCGTGAGGCCGAAAGTTATCTTGAAGAAAAATTAAAGCCTTATTTTAAATTAAATGAAGTTGATATTGATTTGCGTATTGTGGGTCGTTATTATAGTATCATTGGGCAATCTGCTTCGGGACGTTTTGAACTTCCTCGTGAAAAAATAAATATTTTTCAGGCATTAGCTCAGGCTGGTGATATTGGAATATATGGAGATAGAAGTAGAATCAGGATTTTGAGAGAAACCCCAGAGGGGCCTGTTGTTAAGGTGTTTGATATAAGAAGTGCGGATATTATCCATTCGGAGTTTTATTATGTAGAGCCAAGCGATGTTATCTATATACAAAATATGTATGAACAAGTGTTTGGAATCACATCATTAGCGTCATTATTGGGTATCTTGGTTTCTACATTCTCTTTGGTGTCTACCATCTATATACTTATAAATTTAAATAAATAATGCTATATCGCTTTAAAGCAATAAACATGTCGCGAATAAATAATATAATAATTCTTGTTCTTATAATATTTGTGTTTCCTTCTTGTTACACATATCGGAGTGTCGGTTTAATGCAGGAAAAAAATACATTATTACCTAAATATGAAAACGTGGAATATGAGGATTACCGGATACAAGTGGACGATGAGTTGGTGTATCGTTTGATAACATCGGATGAAACAATATCTTCTGTGATTACTCCTTCCGAAACTTCATATAATAATATGATTTCATATAGAGTAAGTTCGGATGGAACTGTTAGTCTTCCTTTTATTAAAAATATTTCGGTAGAAGGGTTGACTGTGAAAGGAGCTGCTATTATAATAGAAAAACGATTTCGGGAAATAATACCGGATGCTACAATCAAATTAACGCTTCAAAATAGGACTTTTACAGTTACAGGAGAGCTGGGTGCTGGCGTATATCCTATTTATAAAGAAAAGCTAACTATATATCAGGCCTTAGCATTGACCGGTGATATCAATAATGCAGGTGATAGAAAGCATGTACGTATTCTTAGAGAACAGGGTGCCGGTAAAGCACCGTTGATATTAGAATTTGATATCCGACCAGAGAGTATTATTGATTCGGAGTATTATTATATATATCCTAATGATGTTATATACGTACAACGGTCGGGTAAAAGTTTTTTTAATGTAACTAATTATAGTACATTCGTTAGTTTAATAACTTCATCAGTAAATGTTATTTTGACAGCCTTAACTTATTCCAAAGTATTTAAATAATTAAATAATCTTTCATTTTTATGAGTACTGAAGATTTTAACAAAAAAGATAATTTATTTTTAGCAGAAGAAGAGTCATCATTCGATATAAAAGAGTGGTTGTTTCATTTTTTAAGTTATTGGTATGTTTTTGTTTTTGGGATATTTATAGCTTTGGGAGCTAGCTATTTGAAAAACAGGACTTGGATGGCTCAATATGAAACTTCAGGAACAATGGTTATTGAGGAGAATACCTCCAGAGGCTTTGGAGCGCAACAAGCTATTATGCAGGGTTTTGGTGTGCAATCCGGCTATCGGAATATAAATAATCAGGTGATTATGCTCCAATCATATGACTTGCTTACTCGGGTGGTTGATAGTTTGTCCTTTATGAAAGTAGAGTATATTACTCAAGGCCGCTTTAAAACACGTAATATTTATAAAAATACTCCTATATACATAGAGCCTCAGTTCTTATCGCCAGAGGCATATGAGTTTATGTATAAAATAAATTTGAAATCGGATGGAACGTATGTGATTTCAATTGAAGATGATAAGCAATACAGTAATTATAAAATAGAAGGTGCTTTTGGTGAGTTATTGCAAAGTGAATTGTTTAATGTTACTATTCATGATTTGAGGATAATGGCTTCTAATAATACAGAGATGTATTTTAAGTTCAGGTCAAGAGAAGATTTGGTAAATGAGTTTTTTTACCGGTTGAGATTTGCTTATGTAATGGAGGGCTCTTCTATACTAAGGGTGTCTTTAAATGGAGAAACTCCTGACAGGGATGTTGATTTTATAAACAAATTGTGCGAGCTTTTTATTGAAGATAATTTGATGTTGAAAAATGATGCTGCGACAAAAACTATAAAGTTTATAGATGAGCAACTTGCGATTTTATCGCATTCTTTGACATTGTCTGAAGACAAAATGACAAAATTTCGTCAGGAAAATCAAATTGTTGATGTATCGAGTTATGTGTCAGAGATTTTAAGAAAGGCAACTTTGTATGATAATAAGAAAAAAGAACTTGAATTGCGAGAGTATTACTTGGATTATTTGACAGATTATCTGCAAACGAATTTAGAGGCTGGTACGGTTGTCGCTCCTTCTGCTTTTGGGTTGAATGAGCCAATGTTAATGCAGCTAGTTCAACAAATAAATGAACTATACATTGAGCGTAGCGAATTGAGCGATAAAAACTTTTATTATAGTCGGGTGACTAAAGAAATAGAGTCTTTAAAGACTGTTGTTTTTGAAGTTGTTTCAAATATGCGATTAGCTTTAAATATAGAAAAGAAAGAAGTTGAGCAGAATTTGGAAGGGATTGAGGAAGAAATAAAGGTTTTGCCTAATAAAGAACTGGAGATGATAGCTATTGAAAGAAATTATCGCGTAGATGATAATTACTATACTTTCTTTCTTCAAAAAAGAGCAGAGTCTCAAATACAAAAGGAATCAAATAGTCCTGATAATTCAGTACTTGATAAGGCTCGTGTAATGGCCATTACAAATGGCAGTGCAAAATCAAGGACGGTTATAATTTATTTACTTTTAGGTCTGTTAATACCGGGTGTTTTTGTAATGTTAATAAAGCTACTAAATAATAAGATTAACTCGGAAAAGGATATTGAAAAGTTGACTTCTTTTCCTGTAATTGGTTCAATCCGCAGAACAAGAAGTAAAGATCCAATGCTGTCGATAAAAAAGCCCCGCTCATCTTTTGCTGAGATGTTCCGGCTAATTCGTACTCGTATAGAGTTTATAGTACAGCGTAAGTCTAATATTTTGATAACTATTACTTCTGCAGAATCAGGTGATGGCAAAACATATTTTTCTGCAAATCTGGCTGCTGTATACTCCATGACGGAAAGAAAAACATTGTTGATAGACATGGACGTTCGTAAGCCCAATATATATGAATTGTTTGATATTCCGAATGAACCCGGATTAACAAATTATCTTATAGGAGAAGAGAAACTAAGTGATATTATTCAAAAAACAGATAATGAATATTATGATATTTTGACGGTGGGACCGGTTCCGCCAAATCCGGGAGAAATTGTTCGATCAGAGAAATTGAAAGCCTTGTTTGAAGAACTTAAAAAACACTATGATTATATCATTGTAGATACTAGCCCTATTGGTTTGGTTGCAGATGCATATTCTATCATGTTATTATCGGATGTTAGCTTGTTTGTTACCCGTTTGGAAAAAACAAATAAGCATAATGTTAAAAGAATTACAACTCAACTGAAAGAAGATAATGTTCCAAATATATACATTGTGCTGAATGATATATCAACCGACAAAAATAGATATACTAAGTATTACTCATATGGTGGATATGGTGGGTATGGCTATGGTTCAAAATATTACCATTCGAAGAAACAACGTAAGGCATTAGAGAATTACAGTAAATACTATACGGATGATAAGGATATCTGATATGGTAATTTAAAGTGATATTGTGATCTATATATGAACAAGCTCGCTTTGTAATGAAAATAGCAATAGTTGGTACAGGATATGTAGGATTAGTTACTGGGACTTGTTTTGCAGAAATGGGTTTGGATGTAACTTGTATTGATGTTGATTTGCAAAAAATAGAAAATTTGCGACAAGGCATTATTCCTATATATGAGCCTGGGTTAGACGATATGGTGTTGCGCAATGTGAAAGCGGAACGTTTACATTTTTCTGATTCGTTAATTGAGGTTCTGCCAACTGTTGATGTTGTATTTAATGCTGTAGGAACTCCTCCCGATAAAGATGGGGGTGCTGATTTACGTTATGTTTTGGATGTTGCCCGTGTAATAGGACAAAATATACAGAAATATATTTTAATAGTAACAAAAAGCACTGTTCCTGTTGGTACGGCTAATGAAGTAAGAAAAACAATTCAGAATGAATTAAATAGGCGGAGTCTCGTTATTGATTTTGATGTTGCTTCTAATCCTGAATTTTTAAAAGAGGGAGATGCTATTAAAGATTTTATGAGTCCTGATCGTGTTGTAGTAGGTGTGGACTCAGAAAAAGCTAAAGAGATTTTAACGAAGTTATATCGTCCTTTTTTATTGAATAATTTCAGGGTTATTTTCATGGATATTCTTTCTGCGGAAATGACTAAGTATGCAGCTAATGCTATGCTTGCTACACGTATAAGTTTCATGAATGATATTGCTAACCTGTGCGAGTTGGTTGGTGCAGATGTGAATATGGTTCGGAAAGGAATAGGAACTGATTCTCGAATAGGAACTAAATTTTTGTATCCGGGTATAGGGTATGGTGGTTCTTGCTTTCCAAAAGATATCAAAGCTTTAATTCATACAGGAAAAGAAAATGGATATGGACTTAAAGTTCTTCAGGCTGTTGAAGAGGTTAATGAAAAACAAAAAGAAGTCTTATTCTCTAAGTTAAATAATCAGTTTGATAGCCATCTTAAAGGAAAAGTATTTGCTATTTGGGGACTGGCTTTCAAGCCAAATACAGATGATGTTCGTGATGCTCCTGCATTTCCATTAATAGAAAAATTAATTGAGGCGGGTGCTAAAGTTAGGCTTTTTGATCCGGTTGCAATGGAAGAAGCCAAGAAGTTTTTGCATTTGAAAAATTTGATGAATGAAGAACAAATTTATTTTACAGAAAATATATATGACACAGTATTAAATGCTGATGCTTTATTACTTATAACGGAGTGGAAAGAATTTCGCATGCCAAACTGGAAACTGATTAAAGATAATATGAGGGGCAGGTTGATTTTGGATGGGAGAAATATATATGATAAAAGAGAACTAAGCGAGCATGGATTTGAATATTATGGGATAGGTGTTTGATTTTAGTGCATTAAATATGAAAGGTGTCAAGGTTTATGATGCTGAGAGTAGCTTTGGGATAACACAAGTAGAATAAAGTACATGCTAGAGAAAACAATAAAAGATAAATATTTTTTTTTATAAGTAGCTTCTGATATATAATTGGAAGAATGGTCGGTTGTTTTATGGGAATAGTTTGTTGTGAATAGAGTTTTCGAAATAGGTAAAAATAGATAATTCTCATCCTGTTTTTAATAACTATTGGGTGAATAGTTTTGAAACGAGGAATAATTATAAAGTCTCTATTCGAGATGATTGAAGTAAATAATCGGATAAAAGATAAACTTAAATATAAGTTTTTATGGATAAAAATAAGATAGCTTTTATAACAGGAATTACAGGACAAGATGGTGCCTATTTAACAGAGTTGCTATTAAAGAGAGGGTATATTGTACATGGACTGAAGCGTCGTTCTTCATTATTCAATACGGATAGGATAGATCATTTGTATCAAGACCCGCATATTGAGAACCGTAATTTGATACTTCATTATGGAGATATGACGGATTCAATGAACTTGACTCGTATAATACAAGATGTTCAACCTGATGAAATATATAATTTGGCAGCTATGAGTCATGTTAAAGTTAGTTTTGATACTCCAGAATATACTGCTAATGCTGATGGTATTGGAACATTACGAATTTTAGAAGCAGTTCGTTTGTTGGGATTAACTGAAAAAACTCGAGTATATCAAGCTTCTACTTCCGAGTTGTATGGTTTGGTACAAGAAGTGCCTCAAAAGGAAACTACACCTTTTTATCCACGTTCGCCGTATGCTGTAGCTAAGATGTATGCTTATTGGATAACTGTGAATTACCGAGAGGCTTATGGAATGCATGCGAGTAACGGTATCCTTTTTAATCATGAATCTCCGCTTCGAGGAGAAACTTTTGTGACAAGAAAGATAACAAGAGCTGTTTCTCGTATAGCTTTAGGCTTACAAGATAAATTGTATTTAGGAAATCTTTCAGCGAAGCGAGACTGGGGACATGCGAAAGATTATGTAAAAGCCATGTACTTGATTCTACAACAAGATAAACCTGATGATTATGTTATTGCAACAGGAGTAACAACAGAGGTTCGTGAATTTGTCCGTTTGGCTTTTGCGGAATTGGGAGTTGAAATTGCCTTTAAAGGTACTGGAATTGATGAAAAAGGTTACATAAACCACATAGATAAAAATGTTTTTGTTGAACAGGTAGGAGAAAAGTACTATGACAAGATAAAACAACAGAAAGAAGCTGTAGTTGAGGTTGATGCGAGTTATTTCAGACCAACAGAGGTTGAATTGTTAATTGGTGATGCAACAAAGTCGCGGACAAAATTGAATTGGGTGCCGGAATATAACTTAGTTACTTTAATTCAAGATATGATATTGTCAGATATAAATTTGATGAAAAAAGAAACATACCTTGAGGAAGGAGGGTATCAGACTTTGAATTATTTTGAATAAATAATCCAAGCTTCTTTCTTGAATTAAATTTAGTTATTTAAAATATATCAAACCTTTGTTATTCATGGATAAAAAGTCAAAAATATATATTGCTGGACATAAAGGAATGGTAGGTTCTGCTATTAAGCGTAATTTAGAACAAAAAGGTTTTGTTAATATAGTTACTCGTACGCATTCGGAACTTGACTTATTAAAGGAACAAGATGTTGTTCGTTTTTTTGAAAATGAGAAACCCGAATATGTTGTTTTAGCGGCAGCAAAGGTTGGAGGTATTGTGGCCAATAATACTTATCGCGCACAATTTATATACGAGAATTTGATGATTCAAAACCATATTATTCATCAAAGTTATTTGAATGGAGTAAAAAAGCTTTTGTTCTTAGGTTCTTCTTGTATCTATCCTCGTATGGCAAGGCAGCCTATTGCTGAGGATGAACTGTTGACAGGTTTTTTAGAGCCCACAAATGAGCCTTATGCTATCGCTAAAATTGCAGGTATTAAAATGTGTGAAGCTTATCATGCTCAATATGGTTGCAATTTTATTTCCATAATGCCTACTAATTTGTACGGCCCAAATGATAATTATGATTTAGAAAAATCACACGTTCTTCCGGCCTTGATACGAAAAATGTATTTAGGAAAATGTTTGATGGAAGGTGCATGGGATAAGATAGTTGTAGACTTGAATGAGAGACCAGTGGAAGGCATTTCGGGAAGAAGTACTAGAAATGAAATTATCGTTATATTAAGTAAATATGGAATTTTTTCAAATGCTATTGAGCTATGGGGAACAGGCTCTCCGATGCGCGAATTTTTACATGTAGATGATATGGCTGATGCGTCTGTCTTTTTATTACAAAATTATGATGCGCCAAATACTATTCCTTCGCAGGTAAATGCCGGATGTGGAGAAGATACCTCTATTTATGATTTAGCATATTTGGTTAAACGAATTGTAGATTATCAGGGAGAAATAAAGTGGGATAAAACAAAGCCAGATGGCACTCCTCGCAAATTATTGAATGTTTCAACATTAAAATCTTTGGGTTGGATGCCTTCTATTTCTTTGGAAAAAGGAATAAATCATGTGGTGGATTTATATAGGGGATTGGTATTGTAATTTTTGTATGATGTATACTTAATTATTAATTCCTATAAAGTGTAATGATGAATTTGGAGTTAGTTTGTCTTGAAATTAGCTGAAAAAATAAGTGTAACTTTATTTATGCTTTTAAACTATTTGCCATTGTGTTAACTTCGTGAGACAAGTTGTTACTTGTATAGTTGAATAACTGAAAATTATATTTTGAATTAAATAAATGGAACAATATACTACTGTAATAAAACCCAAAGGAAAACTTTGGCAAGTTGATTTTAAAGAGATATGGGAATATCGTGACTTGTTATCTATGTTTGTAAAGCGTGATATTATCACGCAATATAAACAAACTGTTCTTGGTCCGTTGTGGTTTTTAATACAACCTATTTTGACTACTCTTATGCAGTTTGTGGTGTTCGGTACAATTGCAGATTTGAGTACTGATAGCTTGCCGAAACCACTGTTTTATTTGGCAGGGAATGTAATGTGGTTGTATTTCGCCGATTGTTTAAATAAAACGTCTACCACATTTAATACTAATCAAGCTATTTTTGGAAAAGTTTATTTTCCACGTTTAATTGTTCCTTTGGCAACTGTTATCTCCAATCTCGTTCGTTTTGGAATTCAGTTATTATTGTTTGTGGTATTTTATTTATATTACGTTTTTATAGGCGGTTATGAAATACAGCCGAATATTTATATATTATTATTGCCTGTGTTGGTTTTTATGATAGCAGGATTAGCTTTGGGGTTTGGTATATTAGTTTCATCTATGACGACTAAATATCGTGATTTGACTATTCTTTTTACTTTTATTGTACAATTGTGGATGTATGGCACACCAGTTGTATATCCTATGAGTTCGATAACCAACTCTATTTTGAAAACCATTATGTGGTTCAATCCTTTAACTTCTATTTTTGAAGCATTTAAGTACGGAGCGATGGGACAAGGCGAATTTAGCTGGATAATGTTAGGATATAGCTTTTGTTTTATGTTGTTGTTGTTGACTATTAGTATAATAGTATTCAACTCAGTGCAGCGGAGTTTTATGGATACGGTATAATATTGCAATAAAGAGAATTGTTGTCAGGTGAAGGTGGTATGTTGGTAATAAATGATGAACGTTTCATTCATCGTGCTGAAATAATTTGGGAGAAAGGTACCAATAGGGCAGAGTTTTTTCGTGGAGAAGTGAATAAATATGGTTGGGTAGATACTGGTTCATCTTTTTTACCATCTGAAATTATTGCTGCTTTTTTATGGGCTCAGTTAGAAAATTTGGATAAGATACAGGCAAAACGTAAGCAAATTTGGATGGCTTATTATGAAAGATTGAAACCTTTAGCAGAAAAAGGTAATTTTAAATTGCCCAATATCCCTGAATCTGCGACTAATAATGCACACATGTTTTATTTGGTTTGTAATTCTTTGGAGGAACGAACAGAATTGATAAGTAATTTGAAAGCCAATGGTATTTTAGCTGTTTTTCATTATTTAAGTTTACATACTAGTGAGTTTTATAAGGATAAGCATGATGGACGGGACTTGAGAAATTGTGATAGATTTGCTGATTGTTTGGTAAGATTGCCACTCTATTTTGAATTGATGGAAATTAATATTATCGGTATTGTAAATAATTTGAAATGATGAAGACAGTTTTGAGAACTAGGATAAATTACTTTTTATTGTTTGTAGCAGCTTTGTCATCAATTCTATTTCTGTTTTTAATAGAATTTTATAATGATATAACATTAGATGACATTGGTTTTGCTCTTCAATTGCAAGAAAGTAGTATTTGGGATTTCATGAAAACAATGTATTTGACATGGCAAGGACGTTTCATGGGTTTTTTTTTGACAGGACTTCAGATGAAAAGCTATTTTTTATTTAATAGTATGTTACCATTTTCTATGTTGTTATATGCGGTTAATATTTTGTTAATAACGAAGGCACTAATGAATTTTTTTAATCTTAAAATATTTGATAGTGTTTTATATTCTGTAGTGTTATTTCAAATTTATATATTTACGATGTTTGATTTTTCATCTTATTTTTGGATGTGTACAAAAGGTTATACTTTTATAATGACATTGTCAGTATATGCTTTTTCAGAATTAATCGTAAATAAAAAAGGAAAATGGTATAGTTATATAACATTGTTTATTGTATTTGCTTTTATTGGGTGCTCTTATGAGATATTTGCTCCAATTATATTGTTATTGATGGGATGTTGTATCTTATATTTATTTTATAAATCAAATTTTCGACTGAGCTTGTTAATAAGGGAAAATAAATTATTATTATTTACTTTTTTTGTTGGAACTCTTTTTTTTGTATTAATGGTAATAGCACCGGGTAATTGGGTACGTATGGATGTGCATTCAAAAGATTCTACATTAAGCTTGTTTCCATTTTTACAAGTCGTTCTTAATAATAGTATTTATTTGTCAAAAAATGTGTTTTTTACTTTTCCTTACTATTTTGTATTTTTAATCGTAATTGCATATTTATTTTCAAAAAAAAAGGAAGATTTAATTTCATCTAGCAAAAAAACGAAAAAACAAGTTCTGAGGAATATATTAAAATATGCATTTATATCTGTTTCATTAACACTTGTTTCATTGGCACTGAATACTTATGCCGTAGGACAACGTATGGAGTTACGAGCCTTTAATCATGTGAATTTAATCGTATTTGTTTTTCTATACTATACAATAAAAGAGATAATGTCAATATTTTCACTGAAAAAAAATATTGCGATTTTGTATCCAATCGTTCTTTTGTTTGTTATAATTTCTAATATTTATTCTACAATAAAGAGTGTACCAGAGTTAGAAGCGTATGAAGAATCAAAAAATCAACGTGAGCAGTTATTATATGAATTAAAAATATCAGGAAACGAAGAAATTGCATGTTTGCAGACTCTAGATGCACCATTATTTCATTCTGTTTTAGATGATGCTTGGAGGGTTATATTGCCAAAAGTTTCAGATAAACTATTATTGAAACCTAATGAAATATCATTTGATATAAAAAATTATTATAATGTGACTTATAAAGAATACTATCAATTAGATTTTGACGTTATAACAGATTTATCTTACGATTTATAATTCTGTACATAGAAGAACATAAATTGTAGGTGTTAATAAAATAAAATGATTATCCGTTTTTTTGCCTAAAACTTTTATCTTTGTAGAAACTAATCACAAAGTCATGAATTTATTAAATTTTGTATCGCAATATCCAGACGAAGCAAGCTGTAGAACCAAGTTTAAGGAATTCCGAGATAAACAAGGTGTTGTTTGCCCTCGCTGTGGTGGCAAAGAACACTATTGGAAAAAAGATAAAGAGAACTATGAATGCAAACACTGCGGCAAACGTCAAAGTTTACGCGCCAATACTGTTATGCATGGTTCTCAATTACCTTTTCGGTATTGGTTTATCGCTATTCATTTGTTGACCTCGACCAAGAAAAGCTTCTCAGCCGCTGAGCTTCAACGCCAATTAGGACATAAACGCTATGCACCTATTTGGGAGCTGCTTCATAAACTACGCCTTATAATGGGTAAACGCGATGAACTGTACACATTGTCGGATGTAATTGAATTGGACGAAGGTTTCTTTTCAACCGAAATAGATGAGGATGAAAAGGATAAACCACTTAAACGAGGTCGTGGAAGTCAGAAAAAGAGTAAAGTGCTTGTCATGGCAGAAAGCAAACCGGTTGAAGGAAAAATGACCAAAACCGGTAAGCCTCGTCAAGTAGGTCATTTAAAAATGATTGTAATAGATGACTTAAAATCAGACACAATAAATCCATTAGTGGAGAAAAATGTTTCTGATGAAACTACGATTGATTCTGACGACTCAACTTCTTACGTCAAATTAAAAGATATTGTCAAAGAGCACCGTCCGCAGGTAATACCGAAAGAAAAAATCGGAACAATTTTACCTTGGGTTCATATTGCTATCAGCAATGCTAAAAGAATGCTGCTGGATATATTTCACGATATAAAACCGCAATATCTGCAAAATTACTTGAATGAATTTTGCTATAAGTTCAACCGCAGATATTTCGGAGAAAACTTGTTTGACAGACTTATGATAGCAGCTGTCGCTTATAAAAATAATTTTAGGTCAAATAACGGATAATCATA
>NZ_QVMH01000010.1 GCF_010501035.1 Paludibacter sp. 221 | reverse complement strand
GAGTACAGGACCACACTTGCATTTTACAGCTAAAACAGGCGGTGTGTGGCAGGGTAACGGTTACGTAGGGGGTAATTGGGTGGAACCTACGCCCTATTTGGAGATACCGGATTAATGTGTCAATATCTTAATGTGCCAATATGCCAGTAATTATAAAACGAATCCGCAAGCTTATCCGTAACTACGCAGCTTTGCTCATCCGTTACTATCGGTGGCGCAATCACCCCAATAATTGGGAGCAAGTGGCGCGGTTGGATATGTGGAATAAAAATTTAGAGATATGAAAACATCAGACGAAATCGAAGGATGAAAACAAAAGATATGCTTTTGTTAGAGAAAACTACAAATAAAAGGCAGATTGTGAAATACCTTGTTTATTTCACATGTCTTATTTTATTTGTAGCCTCTTTTTTGCTCCCTTGTATTTTTTCAAATAAAGCATCTGAGCCTATATACATCGAAACAATAAAAAGCGATACTATCTATATTGTCGACACAATAAGAATAGTTGAAACGCAGATCGTTAAGGAAACGGTTATCAAGTGGCAGACGGACACACTTATACTTCATGGTACGGATAACGACTCGACCGTAGTGGATATTCCCATTAGCCAAAAAGTGTACGAAGGTGATAATTACGAGGCTTACGTTTCGGGCTATAAACCAAATCTCGATAGCCTTAATTTATTCATCCCCAAAGAAACTATCACCAACACGGTGTATGTGCCTAAAATAGAATACAAACGCCCTAAGTGGGGTGTAGGCATACAGGTGGGATATGGTACGGATTTCGGGCGGTTCTCGCCCTATATAGGTGTAGGGATACAGTATAATATCTTTTCGTGGTAAAATAACTACAATTGTTCAATTTTTCATGGTTTTTTAGATTAGTCCCGGCTTGCGATAAGTCGGGGCTTTTTTGTCCTTTACAACCCACACTCGTAAGATTATTTTCGCTTATAAAATAGCGAATTATGATTTCGGATAAAATAATCAAAGACGGATTTGTAACAAAAACACTGCGTGCCGGCACGAATAAGGTATTTGAGTTACAATCAGAAATAGCCCACGAAATATTACAACAACGAACCGGACGATTATTTGCAAACCTGGAAGAACGGAAATTCGGACTTGATGTTAAATCTGAGCATTACACTGTCACTGTTCGCATTCTCAACTACCTCCGATTCCAGGACATCCGGTACAATGATAAACTACGTTCGGATCTTCACTTGTACAACCGGACTGTGTGGGGCGTGTTGTATGGAGAAACTCTCCCTGAACTTAAATACGGTCTGACAGATGAAATTCGGGAAGCTATCCGTAAACGCCTCGAAGCTGCAGGTCTGCAATTAACCATCGATTTCGGAGAATAAAACATTACTATCATGGCAAAAAAACTAAAGGACGACGAAATAAAATGGATACTCGATGTGGATTCTTCCAAAGCACAGCAAGGTATCCACTCCCTGAACAAAGAGAATAAAGAACTGGAGGCGACAAATAAGTCGCTTCGTAAATCGATGAACGACCTGATTGCTGCAGGCAAAAAAGAAAGTGACGAATATAAAAAACTGGACGCAGAAATCAAGAAAAATAATAAGACTATTTCCGAAAATAAGAAAAAGGTAGACGAGCTTGAAAAATCAATGGGCATTGAGGCCCTGACTATGGCACAACTCCGGAAAAGGGCAAAAGAACTGCAAACGCAGCTCAACCATACTTCAAAAGCCACTAATCCGGAGGCTTATGCCAAACTGGAAAAAGAACTGGGAAAAGTAACTAACCGCATTAACGACCTGAACGGAAAAAATAAACAGGTCAACAAATCATTTTCTACTATTAGAGGTGGATTAGCTGTTTTCCTCGGAGGATTAGGTATTAAATTCACTCAATTCTTAGGAAAAGCGGCACAGCAGGCTAAAGAGTTCGTAAAACAAAGTATCGAAATTGCATCTAAGGCCGAAGGTGTATCTACTGCTTTTGACAAACTGAATCAACCTGACTTATTAAAAAATCTCCGACAAGATACCAAAGGGCTTATTTCCGATTTCCAACTGATGCAAACAGCAGTGAAAGCACAGAATTTTGGAATTCCTTTTGACAATCTTGGGAAACTATTAAAGTTCGCTCAACAACGTGCTCAGGAAACAGGCGAAAGTGTAGATTATCTGGTAGACTCCATTATAAATGGTATCGGAAGGAAATCACCACTAATACTGGATAATCTGGGAATATCTGCTTCAAAACTACAAGAACAGGTGAAGAAAACAGGAGATTTTGCTGGAGCTGCTATTGAGATTGTAAACGAAGAACTGGAGAAACAGGGCGATCTTGCTTTGACCAGTGCCGATAAAGCACAACAGGCTTCTGTAAAGTGGGAGAATGCTCAGCTTGCAGTGGGAAAGCGTTTCAAATGGTTGGGAGATCTTTGGAATAATATCTCCGGAAATATTGCCGATTCAATTACCAAATTAGCAGGAGATACACGCAATGCCTCACAGGTATTAGACGACCAGATAACAAAAGTATCTGAATTAGAGGTCAATATACGTCCGCTTGCAGAACGGTACGACGAACTGAGTACTAAAACCGAATTGAACTCTACAGAACAAGAGGAATTGAATGGTATTATGAATACTTTATCTGATAATATACCGGGGATAGTAACAAAATTTGATGAATATGGTAATATTCTTTCAATTAACACAGATAAGGTGTATGACTATATTGAGGCCGAAAAGGCACGCCTGCAGTACACACACCGGGATGCAATAAAACAGGCTGAGAAAGATATTGATGAGTTCTCGAAAAAATTAGACATTGCTCAAAAAAAATATAGCACAGGATATTATGAAGAAACCATAACTGATAGGAAGCATGGAGAGACATACACTGTACGCCATGCTTATTCTCCTGAAGAAATGAAACAATTTGAAAAAGAAATTCAGGAATATGGACAACTTATTTTAGGAGCGGAAGAAGAAATAAAAGAATTATCCGGAAAAACACTGGAGGATCAGATTAATGCTCAAAAAGAGCTTATTAAACACCGTCAACAATTCAATGCTGCAACAAAAAAAGAACTTGACGAATGGATAAAAAATGAAGCTAATGCAGCAAATAAACATTTGGAACTTGCCAAACAGATATATGAGCAACGCTTTGGTTCCGGAACAAATACCCCAACCGACGAAGAAAAAAAGCAAGCAAAGGAAAGGGAGAAAAACCTAAAAAAAATACTGGCTGACTCCCAGGCACTCATCGATGCTGAAACCAAGGCATACAACGACCGCCTGAAGGCAGCAGGCCTATTCGGCAAAGAGCGCAATAAGCTCACCATGGAAGAACTACAGGAGCAGCTCCGTATCGAAAGCGATTACCAGGCACGGCTTACCGAAATTGCTATGGAAGCAGAGGACAATCGGTTCGAAAAAGCAAAAAAAGATGCCGGTATCGATGGAGATCCCGAAAAGTTGACAGCCGAACAAAATAAGGCTCTCGAAATACTCACGGAACAGCACGAGGCCAATAAGCAAAAGATAAGGGACGATGGAGCAAAAAAGCAGGTAGACATGATGAAGGCTACCGACCAGGCTATCCTCCGGAACATCCGTACTGCAGGCCAACAGGAACTGCAAGCCATTAGTGCAGTAGAGAGTGCTAAAATAGCTGCACTGAAAGCAGAACTGGCCGACGGGATAAAAACACAGACACAGTACGACCAGGAATTAAAACAGATTCAGAACAAAGCACTGGCTGACCGTCTCAAGTCGCAACAGGATTATCTGGCCACACTCAAACTGCTGACCAATCCCACCGACGAACAGAAAAAAGAGATTGAGCAAACAGAGGAAGCCATCCGTCAAACTCAAAACCAGATTAACGACGGGAAAATAACGGACGAACAAACGTATCAGGAACGCCGAAAAGCTGTTCGCGACCAATACGGGCTTACATCGCTCAAAGAATCGTACGAACTGGAACTGAAAGCCCTGAAAGAGTCGCTCGACAATAAACTAATCTCTGAAGAAGAGTACCAAAGAGCAAGAAAAGGGCTTCAACTTAAATACGCCGGAGAGTATATTCAGGAAGTACAGAAAATTATTTCGGCTGCTGCAGATACCATTAATGCCATTCAGGAAGCACAAGTAGCCCGTTCGCAGGCTAACTACGAGAAAGATTTCAGTGCACTGCAGGAGCAGCTCGACAACAAAACGATAAGCCAGGAAGAATATAACCAGAAGAAGGAAAAACTGGACTACGAACAGCGCAAAAACGAGCTTGAAATAGAAAAACAGTTTGCCGATGCACAGTTCGCTATCAAGTCGGCCGAGATACTCGCAGCGTCGGCACTGGCTGTGATGAATGCATGGGCAAGTGCTATGACCATACCGCCTCCGGCAGGGCAAATCATGGCAGGGGTACTTACAGGGTTAATCGGTATTACCACCATAGCCCAGATAGCAGCAGCCAACGAACAGCGCAAAGCGGTAAAAGCCACCACGCTCGAAGCTCCATCCACCTTGTCGGGGAGCAACGTCAGTGGAAAAGTAGTGATGAACGATGGCTTTGCCGATGGTGGGTTCAACCATTCCGAAATGAGTGGATATACCGGCGATGGTGGCCGGTATGAGTATGCCGGCACATTCGCTAACGGAAAGAACGTTCATAAAGGAGAATACATCGTGGCACAACCCGAAATGAAAAACCCTGCACTTATACCGCTTGTACGCAGGATTGAAGCAGTAAGAAGGAAACGAACGAATAAAAATCCGTTACCCAATGGATTTTCCGACGGTGGATACAATGGTACAGACGTGCTTCCATCCGGTATCACACAGGCCGAAACAAGCCTTTCCGAAAGCATCGGTACATTTGCCCGGGCAGTAGATAAGTTTGCGATTACCCGTGTCCGGGGCGATTGGAACATGTCTGAATTCAAAACAGCCAACGATGAATATAACAGTTCGATGAACTTGGGGAACAGGTAAGAATTCAGAATTCAGAAATAAGAAGTAAGAATAAAAGCAATAATCCGTCCAGTCTCTTGACTCTTGACTCCTAACTCTTGGTTCTTGGTTCTTGATTCTTGATTCTTGGCTCTTGGCTCTAAAATCTAACTACTAACTACTCGCTACTCGCTACTAACTACTAACTTGTAACTCGTAACTCGTAACTAACAAATGATTCAAATAATAGACAAATCCACCGGGCAACGGTACGACCTGCCTGCAGGCATGAAGATAAGCGTACTGGAAACACAGCCCCTACTCACAACACAAGGGAGCATCACCCTGCAGACCGCACTGGAGTATACCGACAATAATCTGCGTATTCTGGACTTTCCACACCGGTACGACCGTCGGCGAAAATACATGGCCAAGCGTGAAGTGATTATCATGGCCGGAAGTTTCCAACTTGTAGCAAACATGGTAGTAACATCGGCGCAAAAGTACCAACCCATCAAAGTAACCTTTCTGCTCGACGAAGGCGAAATTAACAATCGGATAAAAGATGCAACTATGGAGGGAGTGTTTGGAACGATGATATTCGATATATTCTATGGTAGCACGGCAGAAAAGGTTGTCCAGTGCGTTGATTATATGGACCGGGTGATGTGTGGTGATAAGACGGAAGAATTCCACGTATTCCCGGTATGTACTGAATTTAATGAAACCGAATACCATGACTTCCTGAATCATGTGGCAGTACCCACCAACAATGGATTGTGGACTGCAGCTACTAAAACCGACCGGAATGGGAATGCCTATTACCGCTTATCGGCATACCGTACTTATAGTGTCAGCATAGATGGTAAAACAATAGATTTTCCTATCGGTTATGGAGTTACTCCTTTCCTGAAACTAAGCGTAGTATTGCGCCGCCTGTTCAATTATTTCGGGTTCAATCTGCAGGAATCGCTGTTCGACACCGACCCTGATTTGAAAAAGATGGTAGTGCTCAACAATACCGTCGATGCCATACTCAAAGGAGTGTTCAATTACGGTCAGCTCGTACCCAACTGTACGGTAACCGAGTTTCTCGATGCGATACGCTACAAGTTCGGATGCGATTTCTTTCTCCAGAAAGACAATGTAAGCGTAAAAGTGGTGTTCTGGAACGATATTTTAAGCAATACGAACTACAACAATGTTTCGCAAAAAATAAATATGTACCCCGTTGCCGGATACGAAAAGCAAAAAACCGTAAAGCTCACACAGAAAAAGAGTATCAACGCATCCAACTACTATTTCTTCGTAAACTCCTACGAAAGTTATCAGGCGTTCAAAAAAATATTTCCTAATGTAACTCCTAAACAAACCTACTCTGAAACACAGACAGCCCCGGTAGGAGTTTATTTTGCTCAGAATTATTTACTGTACGTACAACGCCGAAGTATTATTGATTCCGGACAAGAATATCTTATTACAGATACAATAGGACAAGATGGATGGGATTATTTCGAAGAAAATGACGAATTGGAAACGATGGAGTATCAGTCTACTGATGACTATGTGCCTATCGTAAGAGCATTTTTAAGTGCTAAATGGAAATCAAGCACAATGGTACCAAGGGTTATAACACCATTTGTAGATAAAGTCCGGCAGAAGAACTCTGTTATCCAATACAGCGACAATACTACCAACGAAGATAAGGTAGGAAAAGATTGCCCTATCATGTTCTGCTATGCACATGGCAGGGCTGTGGCTGAAAACAACAACGCCAATGTTGAGCGTTGTTTTTACGGAACCACTTACTCGTTCAACAACGCAGGAGTGCCCAATGGCAACCTGCACCTGGTGTATGGGGGCGACAAAGGATTGTACCACCGCTTTTGGGAACGTTTCGACAATGTGCTCCGGCACTCGTTCCAACCGGTGCAAACCAACCTGAATCTGGATACGGTAGACATTATGCGATACGATAAAACGCAGCCCGACCTGATAGACGGCCAACCCCTGCTAATGGAGAGCATGAAGTACGAAATATCCGATACAGGAGTCCGTCTTATCGAGATAAACTACCGTACCATAAAGAAGTACGAGGACTGAAAAAAAATACGTTATTTGTAATTATGTTTTGCAAATCAAAATAATTATATTATATTTGTATCACAATCAGAAAAGACATGAGAATCATTGCACACAGAACGATAGTAGAATACAGCGAACAACAACCACTGGCAAAAACAGCTCTCGAATGTTGGTACAAAACGGCTAAGGCAGCTCAGTGGAAAAGCATACAGGATATAAAGCAAGCGTTCAACAGTGTGGATTATGTAGGTAACAAACGTTATGTGTTCAATATCAAAGGTAACGATTACAGGTTGATAGTAAAAATCCTGTTCGTGCAGCAGATTATATACATCCGGTTTATCGGCACACACACTGAATATAACAAAATAGATTGTTCCACCATCTAAAAAATATGACATAACATGGTACGAATAAAAACCGAAGAACAATACCAGGTACTACTTAAAAAGGTAGAAAACCTGATGGAAGTAGTAACAGAAGATACTCCATCTACCGACCCTGCATACGTAGAGCTTGACCTGCTTGCCGATTTGGTAGAAGAATATGAAACAGCACATTATCCGGTAGGCACACCATCGCTTGCCGATTTGCTGAAGCTACGCATGTATGAAATGAACCTGACTCAAAAAGCACTGGCCGAATTATTGGATATAAGTGCTCCGAGGGTAAGCGAATACCTTACCGGAAAAACAGAACCTACCCTGCAAGTGGCACGAAGAATGCACACCAAACTGAATATCGATGCTAATGTGATTCTTGAAACTGTATAAGTAGTCAACATATCTACATATCTCGGATGTTCTCCCTGCTTTATTAGCAGGGATTTTTTTTGAAAAATAATCGAAATATTACTCTAAATAATTTGCATAGTAGTAGAAAAATAGTTATCTTTGTAATGTAGTTAATTAATAAAACATCTTTGACATTATGAAGTATTCAGAGCTAAGAAAAATCCTCGAAAGTGCAGGGTGCTACATTAAGAGGAACGGCGGAAACCACGACTGGTATTACAGTCCGACAACAAAACAGAGCTTCCCCGTAGGACGGCACAAAACACAGGAAGTACCCAAAGGGACATTAAACAGTATCTTAACTAAGGCGGGGTTGAAATAACCCCCGCCTGTAAAAAATAAAAACTATGAAAGCAAAAGTTATTATCGAAAGAGGAACTGACGGTTTTTATTCGTTGTATATGAATGAAGATAAGTTCGATTTCGGGCTGAATGGGCAGGGCAATACGGTAGAAGAAGCTAAAGAGGAATTTCTACAGGCCTACAACGAGCTGAAAGAGATGTATGCGGAAGAAAAAAAACAGGTTCCTGCACTCGATTTTGTTTATGAATACGATGTGGCCTCTTTCCTGAATTATTATGACGGTATTCTGTCGAAATCGGGTTTGGAAAAGATTACCGGAATTAATCAAAAACAGCTTTGGCATTACGCATCAGGTACACGAAAGCCAAACCCTGAAACCGTAAAAAAAATACAAGACGGGCTGAACCGTTTTGCAAAAGACCTGGAGCAGGTGCATTTTATTAATTAACTACAACAATTGAATACTTTTGCATCAGCTCAAAGCCTGCTTTTTTTTAAAGCAGGCTTTTTTTATTTGTTAAAATATTCATTATCTTTGGCTTGAATAATTTAACACCTGTAGCTTATGAAAAAAACATGCTTATTCCTAATTCTCATGCTTGCCATTACAGCGTGCAAAGAAAAAGAAACTGAAATTGATTTCCCCGAATCGTTTGATAACTCGGAGTGGAAACTGGAGTATCGGCAGAACTTAGACAATGTAGGACACATTAACCTCCGGCTGATGGCCGATGGAACGATACAGTCAGTAGATTACGATGGAAAAGAAGTAAGGTCATCATCCTGGGAAGAAAGAAACGATTCTATTATCCTAAATTTTCAACGGGTATATCAGGATAGAAAGTGTGCACCCCAATTTATTTTTAATTTAAAAAGAATAGACAAAAAATCGTTAGAAGGAGAACTCGTTACATGGGATTATTATGGACAAGAGTGCCGATTTTATTGGTACTCTCCAACTATTGTTACAGGCACACGAACAAAATAAACTAATTATATTATGGAAAACATTTCACAAAAAGAACTATTCAATCTTTTAAATAATGAAGTTAATGAATTAGGATTGGATAATATTTTGTTAGGTTTAAATTTAATGTATAAAGCATTTGAAGCATCTGAGTTTTATTCAAACACTGAATATCATAGAATTATTGATAAATTAAATAAGGATTTAATCGTTATTTTCCAAAGTACAGAAGAATATAGAAAAAACAGAGAAATTAGAAATCAATTAAAAAGTACCTTCGGTTTTAATGCTAAAGAATTTGAAAAACACAAAATATCAAAGGAAAATACTATTAAGGATCTTATCAACGTTGTAAATACTGAAACTATTTTTTACGACAAAAAAGTAGTTATAACTGGAATTTTTGAAAAATATCCTATTCGAGACACATTAGCTTATTATTTGAAATGTTTGGGTGCAGATGTGAACACAAGTATTTCTTCTAAAACTAATATTGTCTGTGTAGGAACTGAAGCAGGCCCTAAAAAAATTGAAAAAATTAATCAGTTAAATCAATCCGGATGTAATATTAAAGTTATAAATGAAAATGAATTAAAAGAGATATTAATCCCAATATTTAATAAATAATATGGCTAAAAAAGAATATATCAAAATAACCCCCGAAGGTTTAAACTTACTTACTATATTGAACTATGGAAGCATCGAAGAAATGAATGGTTTTTATGGAAAAGAAGTATTTTTAACTGAGGGCTTCTCCGGAAATACAGATTATTTATTTCAGGCGTTAGGTAATCTTGGAGCATTTGCCAGAAAAAAAGACCTTGATAAAGATATATCTGTAATAATAATAGGCAACGATATTATAGATAATTTTAACAATAGTTTTATTCAGGATATTGAGGATAAGCTAAACCAGAACAGTTCTCCATACCGACGCATGAAGTATATATCAGAAAACCACTTGATATGGTATCTGGAAAACAGAATCAAAAACACTAATGATGATTTATTGGACGACTTAATCAAAAAATATAAGGTAAGCAAAAAACAGATTCAACAAGGTAATTTATTTTGATATTCGGTCGCCTTTATCATAAAGGCAACTGAATACTTTGTTGTATGCTTAAATAGAAAAACGATGATAGTAAAAATTTCATTGAGGTTTATTTAAAAAACGGGAATTCCCGTTTTATTAACATTTCAAGAAAACAGTTGGTTCTGGATTTACAATAGAATCAAGAAAATCAATAGTTTCTCTTGCCTGTTTCAAAAAAACACCTATATTTGCAGTGCTAAACAATTTATTGCGGAGAAGTAATTCTCCACCACTGCAAAGACAGGTGGTTTTTTTATGTCTGAAAAATACTTATTGATAAACGGCAGTGTCCGTATTCTGAGCCGGTAAGCCCGGTAATTTCTCCGTAAGGATTGTTTAGCAGCAGGATATAGGCACTGCTTTGTTTTTGCCTTACAACTAAAATGCTAAACAATCCGAAATGAAAAAGAATCCTATTCCTGCCGTACCTCCGGCAGATGTGCTGCACAACTCGCAGCTGTTTTCAAAAGAAGTAACAAAAGCATCGGTAATGAGCTTTGCACGCGACTTGTGCTCAGTTTTAAAAACTAAAAACAGGGTAACACTACACCATGATAGTGACGAAACCATCCTTACCATACTAACAGGAGAAGTACTGGTAGATATACGTATGAGTGAAAGGAGGGTGCAGTTATGAGTAATCCGGTGGAATTTAAAATAGGCAATGTAACTATCACACCCCGAATGGCAGAAACATTGAATGAATGGTATGATGTTGATTCCCCTTGGGAATCATTCCCTGCAATGGCTTATGAAAGCCTATCGCAAGTACAGGACGAAATATCTAAATTACTCACAACGTGCTCTCAGGAAGAGCAGGATAAATTTATCGACCTGATAGCCTATTTACTCGATGTAAGAAATAATTTAAAACAAATGATTCCTAATAAAATCACTACTTTTGAAAAATAACTTATAATAAAAATGAAGGAAAATACTGAAGAACAAAAAAAGGACGAACGTCCTATACTTTCCTCCATGTCGGTAAAAGATGCCGTTTACCGTTGTGGTATGCTGCAGTTGGATTTTGAAGATATATGCCTGTTGCTTGCCGAGAAAACAAATCCGGAGCAACTCATGGCCGAGCTGCAGGATCCGGAGAGCGAACCCTACCAATGGTATCATCAGGGAGTAGCCGAAGGAAAGCTCAAGCTCGCCATCGACCTGGAGTATAACGTTGGCGACCCCAAAGCCAAAGATGCTTATAAGAACCTTTCGGCCGAACGCCGACGTGAAGCCGTCAATAAAAAGCTCAAAGATTTATTCGGATTATAAACCGGTTCTGAAATTACTATCCTATTAAACCTCATTCATCAAAACGAATGAGGTTTTTTTTGTCCTTTTGACACCGCTTTCACTTTTATACTTTTGCTATTGATGAATGCAATAAAACAACCAGGACAATACGCTTTTACAGGAAATCCGGTATTATTCATACTGGAGACAAATGATAATTCCCTCGTTACAGTTACTGTAAGTGTGGCCAACCGTACAATGGCATTCACCGCATATCCTTATTTTGTTTCACCGGGCGTTTTTCATATTGAGTTCGACATCCAGGATATACTCAAATCATTTGTAGGAGATGTTTTTACCGGAGACGAAATAATTTCGACCGGCGAGCTTCAATCATACTCACTGCAATGTGTGGATTATTTCTTCTCCGGATTTGCATTGCAGGGAGGAACATCCAAGACAATGCAACGTATTCTGAGTAAGAATAATCTGGATATTTTCACATATCGATTTCTGAATCCATTAAATCAATTTCTTTTTACAACCAGAAGCAACCAGAAGGTTATAAAAATGAGAAGGAACGAATTGCGTGAATTATACTTCCTGAATCCTCTAAATGAAACTATTGAACTGGTATCTGACACCGGAGGGTCAAAAACATTATCTGCTTATGAAATTGGAGTACCGGTACATATAGATATGATCCGTTTTTTTCAGAATTATTTTCCAAACCCGGATAGTATAAAGGAACTGCAGATAAAAGTAAATGGAGTAATAGCATGCACCATTAATATATCCGACAGCCTACTGGAAGAACGTTATTTACTTCAGTTTCGCAACTCGCTGAATGTATTTGAGTATCTGGAACTGAAAGGAAAAGCAAAATACACGCCTGAATTTACAGCTGATAACACTTATAATAAGTACAATTCCGATATAAACGATCTGGAGAAAAGTAGGCGACGTGAAACAGCCACTACAATTATTGAAGCAGAAACAGGCTTCCGCCCTACACTCGATCTGCAGTTCATCAACGACCTACTGACATCGGATGAGATATATCTGCAGGAAAACGGCGAATGGCTGCCATGCCTGGTAACTGCATCGCCCGGATATGCGAAAAGACAAACCATACCGGAGAGCATACTACTGAATATTGAAATGGTGGATGCCGGAAGTCTGCAAAGTCCTATCGACGGAGATTTCGAGATATATCCACCAACCGTACTGACTGATAATTATGGAGAAATACTTACAGATAATGATGGAAATGTTCTAACATCGAATTAACAATATAAAATATGGGAAAATTAAATGATAATGGTGTTGAATACGATCCAACCAACGATGCAGTAAGGATAACAGCAGATATTCCGAGAGGAAAAATAGGATGGGTTTCACTGGATAGATTTTATAAAAACATCACCGCCGGATCCGTGTCAAATGCGTTCAATGTAGTTTCAAGCGGAAAGATTCAGATACATGCAAATCAGATGGCAGAAAAGAGTTGGTTTGAGCTCGAAGGAGGAGTGATCAGCGTTATCACCGGAACTGCAGCAACTGATGATCTGGGAATGTTAAGTCAAAAAAGTTTTAACTTTCAAATGACAGACGGAGCAAAACTGCTTTACAATGGTGGAGAAGTAGCCAAAAAAACGGATATACCGGTTATTCCGGACTTATCCGATTACATGAAAAAAAGCGTTTATGATCCAAGCGGTTCCGGAACTGTACTAAAAGCAACCTCGGCCAATACGGCGACGAGTGCTACTTTTGCCGAAAAAATTAAATCTCCAAACGAAGTTACCATTGAATCAGGAAGCAACCCGAATAGGTATATCATAATATCAGGAGCTCTCATGGATTTTGTAGACAATTTGGATGAAGAAGCTACTGGTATTCACAGTAATTCAGACTTCAATCTTATTGTTGATTCAAAACTCAAAATAGATTCCGCTGAGCTTGATATATCTGCACCTCATAAAATAAGAATAAGTGGAGAGTTTATTGATATAAGTACTCCTGAATTTTCAGATGACATTCTACTTATCAGTGGTTTTTATGTTTATTATTATGACTCAAACAACTCTCACAGACTTACACACATAAGCATTGAACAAGTAAAAACATTATTAGGTATATCATGAACATTTTTCTATTAAATATATCTGTAGATGGACAATTCTCCGGAGTAAACCGTCACATCGAAATGCTGAAGGAAAACATCACCGCCGGAACCGTGCACCACATCGAAGTGATTTTTTCGGAGAAGAATACCGGCATAGTAGAAAATGATGACATGCTTTATACCGGCATATATTTTCCTGCTCCGGAGGATAGCCGGGCAATGGAAAAGATAAATGACTTTGTATTCAAAAAAACATATGGATTGTTTCAGGACAAAACAGACATCATCCTGCACCTTCACACATTGAACCTGATAGGCATTGCCGAAAAAATAAAGGATGTATTCGGAGCCAAAATAATCACACATCTGCATTGCCTACCGTACACTTTATTTCTGGACGCAAACCAGGAAGCGTATAAAAATATAACAGCAAAAGAAATCCGAATATCATCGGAGCATGAGCTGATGAGTTATACAAATGCGGATACCGTTATATGTGTTACAGAGATGGCCGAACGCTTTGTAAACAAAATAAGTTATGCCGACACAAAAGTGGTATCCAATGCGATCACCAGGCACGAAGTAATCCGGAATAAAAAAGACAACAGTTTTAATATCCTGTTTGCAGGATCCATGAACCGGAACAAAGGACTTCCTTATCTGCTGGCAGCCGTAAAAAATCTGGTGGAAAAAGGATACCGGGATATCCGTTTACTTGTGGCCGGCCACATTACTCAGGAAATGATAAACGAGTATTTTGAGAAAAACGCCCGGATGCGTGAATACGTGACTTTTCTCGGACAGCTCCCATACCATCAGCTCGCAGAATACTATTCATCTGCCGATATCGGCATCGTTCCGTCCTTTCATGAGCAATGCAGCTATACAGCAATAGAAATGGCAATGCACGGAGTACCCATGATAGTATCGGATACAGATGGACTAAAAGAGATATTTACCGACTACAAAAACGCCCTGAAGCTAAAAATATATCAGACGGACGATAAAATGCCGGCACTGAATATCGATGAGATAACGGACAAGATCCTCACACTGAAAAACAATCCTGAGCTGTGCAGCATGTTATCCGGGAATGTTCAAAAACTATACGATGAGAAGTTCACCATCGAACGGATGATAGGAGATATCGAAGAAACTTATAAGCAAGTACTGGAGCCTCCCATGGTATCGATAGTGATGCCGGTATTTAATGCAGACCAGTATTTAAAAGAATCCATCACAAGTGTGCTCGGCCAAACGTATAGAAATTTTGAGTTAATCATAATAGATGACTGTTCATCCGACAATTCGGTGAATATTATCAGGTCGTTCGATGACGAGCGTATACGGCTAATCGAAAGGATAGAAAACAACTTGGTAGATGCTTTGAATACCGGGATCAACGCAGCCTCCGGAAAATACATTGCCAGATTCGATGCTGATGACATTATGATGCCGGATAGACTGCAAACACAGGTTGATGTGATGGAAAGGAATCTAAACATCAGTATATGCTCAAGCCAAATGGTAGCATTCGACCAAAAGAAAGAGTTTTTATCAAGCTCAGGAAAAAATGGTTACATCAACCAAGTAATGTTCAACTTTCTGGAAGCGAACTATATCTTCCATCCTACCGTTATGCTCCGGAAGAAATTCCTTGTAAAGAATAACCTGAAATACGAAAAGGATTATATCTATGCAGAAGATTATAAGTTATGGACCGAAATAGCTAAAAGGGGTGGTATGTTTTTTATAATCGATAGACCTCTCATTCGGTACAGGATATCTCCTAATCAGATAAGCTATAAGAAAAGCGACATACAAACTCAGACAGCCAGAAAAATACGGCTTGAAATCTTTGAATACTTATACCGACAATAATCTGCTTAAATATGAAGAATAAAATATCCGTTGTTATGCCGGTTTATAATGCCGGCAGATTTTTACGTGAGGCCATTGAAAGTGTGCTCGGCCAAACACATGAAAATTTTGAACTGGTCATAGTAGACGATTGTTCATCCGACAACTCAGTGCAAATAGTAAAATCATTTGACGATGAACGGATCATACTGATCGAAAACAAGCAAAATACCGGAAACTATCCTTGCCGGAACAGAGGAATAAAACAAGCTACCGGAGAGTTTATTGCTGTCATGGATGCAGATGATATTATGGTTCCCGAACGCATGGATACTCAGTTACTATTCCTCCTGAATAACGAACAATATATGGCCGTCGGATCCGATGTTTTTGTTGTTGATGAGAACTCTAAAGAAAAGGGTATCTGGAGTAAACATTCAAATAACTTCGAAGAAATAAAGGTGCGACTACTAAAAGATAATGTTTGCACGCATCCTACATTGATGCTCAGAAGTGAAGTTTTTAAAAAACATGGCATATACTATAATGAGAAGTACCTGTATTCGGCAGATTATGAGCTTTTATATCAAATCAGTAAAATAGGGAAGATAACAAATATAAAAATACCTCTCTTAAAATATCGTGTGCATTCCGGACAAATAACCGCTAAAAAGAAAAATGAACAGGACTTATACAAACATCAAATACAGTTAAAGCAACTGGAGCGTTTTGGTATTTCAGCTCCGGACTTCGAACAGATAGAAAATCATTTAAACTTGGTTAATCTTGATAAAGGTCAAGAATGGCTGAATTATCTGATCGAGCATACTGATTTTTATGATAAAAATATTCTCTTAAATGAATTTTGCACTTCTGCACTCCTGTACTGCTAAATAGCGAAATTATCGAAGCAGGTAATTCCTTCCTGTTTATCTTTATCAAGCACATGGGCATATATGAGTGTTTCCCTTATATTAGAGTGTCCCATTATTTCTTTTAAGGTATTCAGGTCTTTCGTTTTTGAGAGAAAATATGTTGCAAATGTATGTCTGCCTGTCTTATGCGAAATATCCTTATTTATTTTTAATTCAGTTGCAAATTTTTTCAGATACTTATTCATTGTCTGATCTGCCGGCAGATTTTCAAAAACAAAATCCTTTTTTCTGTATCCGATAATATCTTTTAGTAGATTTCGCAAGGTGTTTGACACCGGAACCTGTATCGGTTCCGGCTTACGGTTCCTGTTCTTTATCCGGTAATAGGTAAAACTTGTATCTGTAAATTGCTCTATTTTCATTTTCTTGGCATCACCAATATGTAAGGAGCTAAAACACATAAATAAGAACAACTGTAGTGCCTTATATTTATTCAAAGGTAAATCACCCTGATGATACAATTCGATAAATGCTTTTAATTCTTCTTCCTCTAAATATGTGTAACTGGCTTTAGTACGAGGTATGGAAAAATTTTTAAAAGGATCTTCATCCATGTAACCCAACCTGATTGCCTCGTTCACGTACTTACGAATAACCGATAGATTTTTATAGGTTGTGTTGTTATTATTACCTAATGTTTTCATCAGGTGACAATAATATTCACTTACAAAATCTTCTGTAAAATCATCAAAATGTAGCTTAGGAGCATACTCTTGCAACTTTTTAAGCGATGTGTTATGATTATTTATTGTACCGAGCTCAAGTGTCCGGGCAAACTTCCGTTTTTGTTCATCAGTAAATTTAAAAAACGTTTCATAGTCATCCGGACGGTTGTATTCACGTAGGAATATTTCTTTCGTAGGTTGTTTGTCTTTCAACCTGTATTTTACTATGATGGAATTTATACGTGCCAGGATATTTTCCAGTATTAAGTTTTTATCTGCAGCCATTGGGTCGCTAATCCGAACACGCATTGTTTTTTCGTTCCAGTTTTTAATATCACACTGAACACGAGTAGAAAAATGTACTTTTTCTCTCTTTAAATAAAAATAAACATGGATGTATCCATGATTTTCATTTTTATGAACTGTCAATTTTAGTTTAATGTTTATCATATAAAAAACACCGGTCTACAAACGGTCTGCTAACTTTTGTATTTGCACGTCCGTACAAAATTTCACACATAATTTAAAATCGGAGATAACTTGCTAAAAACCATATAAATGACAAAAGCTCTCAGTCATTTCTGACTAAGAGCTTTTTGTTAAAATCCAGTACTTAGAGGTTCCTGGCGGATTCGAACCGCCGTAGACGGTTTTGCAGACCGGTGCCTAGCCACTCGGCCAAGGAACCCTGCTTTTTACGGTGTGCAAAGATAATCGTTTTTTGCTTCTACACAAAGTATTTTAAAAAAAACACAGTCAATTTGGAAATTATTTCATCGGAGGAGGAGGTAATCCTTGATTGCGCCTTTGGTGATTATGCTGCATTTCAAATATCAGTTCGCGCTTAAACATCCTTTCCGCCTTATAATAATTATGTAAGGTTTCAGGTGTTAAAATCTCTTTAAGCTCGGCATGATAGTCACGAAGCAACTCTGCTTGTTTCAATTCACGTTCGACATACTTATCATTCAATTCCTCATAATTAGGAGGAGTATTTTTTGGTTCTCTTTTCGGATGATTTTTTTTATGTAAATCCCAAAGCCCTTCTTCATATTTCATGAAAACAGGCTTTACCTGTTCTGCCTGCTGCTGATTCAGGTTAGCTGTTTTTACAAGAAATTCCCATTTCTTCGTATGCATATCTTCCGGGCTGGGCTGCCGCTTTTCCTCTGCCTGAAGAACAGTGAGAGCCATTATAAAGCTAAACAGCAAATAATATCTTATCTTTTTCATAATTCCTATTTCCCAATTAAATTAATCTTCGGTAAACTCTTCAAAATAAAAATCAATTAATGAGACATCATCCACTTGAGAAAGAAGATAACGTTCATAATTTTCTGTTTTCAGACTATTATAATTTTGGTACGCGTTATAAACCACATTACCCAACAAAAGAATACCTACAAACATCCCTGCCATATACAACCAAGGCTTTAACATTCTGCGCACAGGCACATGCTGTTCCGAAGTCTGTGCAATCATCCTTGATGCAAAATCGTCAAAATAGCCTTGAGGAACCTCAAATGGCAATTCCTTGTTTATTTCGCTCAATGATATTTTTTTCTTTTTATTCATACTCATTTATTTAGACTGTATGTATAATAAAAGGTTTAATCAATTATCTGCCTCATCTTTAAATTTCATTCCGCTTCTTCCAGGTATTTTTCAATTTTCTTCACAGCATGGTGATAAGATGCTTTTAAAGCTCCGGTTGTAGTGCCGAGTATAGCTTCCATATCTTCATATTTCATCTCATCAAAATACTTCATATTAAATACCAGACGTTGTTTTTCAGGGAGAGTCAAAATAGCCTTCTGAAGTTTCATATGGGCTTCGTCCCCATTAAAATAATTATCGGACTTCAATGTTTGCAAAAGCATATCTTCTACATCATCTATCGACTGAAGATTACGTAACCGCTTATTAGCCAAAAAAGTAAGTGTTTCGTTTGTGGCTATACGATAAAGCCATGTAGAGAGTTGCGAATCACCCCGGAAATTATCCAAGCCATTCCAAGCCTTCAGAAATGTATTCTGCAATACATCATTGGAGTCTTCATGCGATAGAAGCATCTTACGGATATGCCAATACAAGCGTTCCTGAAAAACCCTGACAACTTCTGAAAACGCATTCTTACGTTTATTTAGCTTGGTAAGCTGCTCTTGTAATTCCTCTTCTGACAATTTCATTAATTCACTCTTGTAATATCACGACTCCCTTCAAAAAAACGAATAATGTTACGCGAAGCAAAACGGCTCATTTCGATACGGGCATCAATAGTTCCTGTACCATTGTGGGGAGCAAGCACAACATTATCCAACCGGAGTAACTCAGGAGTGATTTCAGGCTCATTCTCAAAAACATCCAGTCCTGCTCCATAAATCCATTTATTTTGCAATGCTACCGCCAACGCCTTTTCATCAATCACGGGGCCACGTGCCGTATTTATCAAAATTGCCGTAGGCTTCATTTTTCTTAACCGTTCACTATTAATCAAATGTTTTGTTTCATCTGTTAGCGGCACATGCAATGAAATAAAATCGGCTGTCTGAATTAAGCTATCCAAATCAACATACTCTGCCTGATACTCCTTTTCTATCTGTGTTGATAACCGGCTCCTGTTATGATATACAATTTTCATGCCTGAAGCTAAGGCGCGACGTGCAAGTGATTGCCCTATCCTACCCATACCAACAATACCCAAAGTCTTTCCGTAAAGCGACTGCCCTAAATTTTCCATCACCCCCCACTTTAATCCATCAGAGAGCCTCATCTTACGGTCGCACTCGGCAATGCGGCGTGCAACAGCCAGCATCAGCGCAAAGGCTTGTTCTGCAGTAGGTTCAATCACCGGGGCGGGGGTATTAGTTACTACAATTCCACATTCGGCAGCATACTTTACATCTATATTATTGTAACCGACACCAAAGTTAGCTATAATTTTCACACTGCTCTTTGCTACATCTAAAACATCTTTATCTACTTTGAACTGAAACGTAGGAAGGAAAGCATCAAAGCCGGGCAATAATTGCATCGCCTCCTCTTTGGAGAAGATGGCTTTATCAGTTGGCATTACTACCTCAAAGTGCTCTTTCAGCGCAGAAAAACCTTCGATTGGAAGACGGGTAGAAACGAGGACTTTTTTCATTTACAAGTATTTGATAAATTTTCAAAAATATCATTCCCTACTCCGTAACTACTTTTATCTTTTCCAGAATGCAGGGGTAAGAATAAGTAATACGGTAAATAACTCAAGACGCCCTACCAACATCACAAACGAGAGAAACCATTTGGTGAAAGATGGTATATTGGCAAAGCTACCAGCCGGACCAAATTCACCCAAACCGGGTCCTACGTCGCTCAAACAGGTAATCATACCACTTACCGACTCCATAAAGCCTAACCCACTAAAACTTAAAACCAATATACCGAGCATTGTTAAAATACAATACAACAGCACAAAGGCCAACACACGGGTAATAATATCATCGCGCACAATATGTCCGTTGTACCGCACCGGAAGCACAGCATTGGGATGTATCATCCGTTTGAACTCGTAATAACAATATTTAGCTACCAATACAACACGTACCACCTTGATACCTCCGGACGTTGAACCGGCCGAAGCGCCCGACAACATCAGGATAAGCAACATAATCCACGTAAAAGGCATCCACTGCATATAATCATACGTGGTATATCCGGTAGTAGTTATAATGGAACTTACCATAAATAAACTTTCTCTGAAAGTTTTTTCTATATTACCGGCCGTCGGAATCTGAGAAAAATCAAGATTCGATATGGATATTAAAATTGTAAACAGAATTAAAATCAGGAAATAATACCGTAATTCTTCATTTTTAAACACCTTCTTTCCACGCAGTTTAAACAAGAAATAATACAGGCTGAAATTAACCCCCGAAAACACCATGAAAAATATAATAATATATTCAATCAAAGGAGAATCCCAATAAGCGATACTGGCTTGTTTTGTAGAAAATCCGCCCGTAGCAATAGTAGTAAAAGAATGGCAAACCGAATCGAACCAAGTCATCCCCGCAATTTTCAACGCTACAATCTGCAATACAGTAAGTATCACATAGATTAAAAACAGGCGTTTAGCCGTTTCGCTTATTTTCGGATGAATTTTATCCTTGGTGGGGCCGGTGGCTTCGGCTGCAAAAAGCTGCACACTGGTAAAACCAAAAAGCGGCAGCAAGGCCATTGTAATAACAATAATCCCAAGCCCGCCAATCCACTGTGTAAGGCTTCGCCAAAACAGGATACAGAAAGGCATTTCTTCAATGTTCATCAAAATGGATGCTCCGGTAGTGGAAAACCCCGACATGGTTTCGAAGAAAGCATCGGTAAAATTAGCAATACTCCCACTCGCTAAAAAGGGTATCATCCCTACCATTGTAAACAGTATCCAAGTAAATGTTACAATAACCGAACCTTCGCGTTTACCAGCCTCCAAAGGAGCCTTTCTCCCAATCAGCAATCCTACAATTCCTAACGCCACAGCCACAGCAATAGCTATTATAAAACTCGATATAGCATCTTCTTTGTAATACAAACCCACGGTCAATGCTACAAGCAGGAAGAAACTCTCTACAAGGAGTAATCCGCCCAGTATCTTGAAAAAAAGTTTATAATTGAAGTTTGAGGATGCCATTTACTAATTGAAGAATGATTCTAACTTGCGGATTTTAGATGCAGGACAAAATACTACAACATGGTCGCCCGGCTGAATTTGTATATCGCCGTTTACCACGAAAGCCTTATTTTCGCGCACTATTCCTCCGATGTTTACATCTTCGGGCAAGCGCAGGTCTTTTACTTTCGAACGGGTAACCTTTGCCTTTTCCTTAACCATAAATTCAACAACCTCGGCATCTACCGATATAAGGTTGTGAACATTGAGCACATCGGCGTCCAGCGTTATCTGATAAATGTAGCTAGCTGCTATGAATTTTTTATTGATAACCGTACCTATATCCAGATTTTCGGCCAACATGATATAATCTATATTCTCAACCTCGGCAATGGTTTTTCTTACACCAAAACGCTTGGCTACCAAACAAGCAAGAATATTCGCCTCTGTATTAGAAGTGGCAGCTACAAAAGCGTGAGTTTCTTTTATACCCTCCTCTTTCAGTATCTCTACATTGCGGGCATCAGCATTAATGATTAAGGTTTCGCTGAATTTGTCGGCCAATGCGTAACTTTTCTCCTTATCGCGCTCCAATATCTTTTTATTGATGTGCTCAGGCAACTGGTAGATAGTTTCGCGTACGATACGCCCACCACCCATAAACATCACATTCTTAATCTGATAATCTTCCTTACCGGCTTGCTCACGCACAAAATCCAGATTTTCAGGCATAGTCATGAAATAAACCAAATCATTGGCTTTTATCTCATCTTCGCCCGAAGGGATAATGGTATTCATCCGGCGTTTGACAGCAACAATACGGTATTTATCATGGTCGAAAAAACCTGTCTTGAATTTCTTATTCAAAATGAGGGCATTTGAGCGCACTTTGCAGGCTATCATGATTAGCGAATCACCACAAAAGCCAAGATATTGGCGTATCCAACTGGTTTTAAGCGACTCGGCTATTTCCTTTCCGGCAAGCATTTCGGGATAAATCAAATGATTTACTCCCAGTTGCTCAAAAAACTGTTTGTTTTTAGGTTGCAGGTATTCATAATTGTCGATACGGGCAAGCGTAGCTTTTGCCCCTAAGTTATTGGCAATCATACAGGCAGTGGTGTTTACACTCTCGTAAGGAGTAACAGCTATAAAAAGGTCGGCATTTTCCACCCTTACTTCTTTCAGGTCTTTGATAGACGTAGGCGATCCTTCGTGAATAAGCAAGTCGTAGTTATTACTTAAATCCTCCAAACGATCGGGGTCTTCATCCAGCAATGTAGTTTCCACATTCTCGTGTACCAGTAATTTGGCTAAATGTGTACCGACTTCTCCTGCTCCTGCTATAATAATTCTCATTTTGATAAATTAAATAAGAAAAGTTTCAAACAAACAAATTTATAAAGTATTAAACAAATAAAAAACAGGCTTTGTTTATTTTGCTTTTGTAAAATCAGAAAAGTCGAGGATACTCTTGGCGATTCCTACGGCATCCAAGCCAAGCATACTAAAGAGCTCTTTTTGAGTACCGTGTTCAATAAAGTTATCCGGTATTCCCAAGCGTTTTATTTGAGGGCTGTAGTCATTATCTGCCATAAACTCTAATACTGCACTACCAAATCCGCCTTTAATAACGCCATCTTCGATGGTTACAATTTTGGTGAACGATTGCCCTATCTCATGCAATAAAGTTTCATCCAAAGGCTTCAGAAAGCGCAAATCGTAATGTGCAACAGTCACATTCTGCTCCCGTTCAATTTCCTCTATAGCTTTTGACGCATTATGTGCTATTGTTCCGATAGTAAGTACTGCAATATCTTTTCCATCTTTCAGTTTCTCGCCCTTACCTACTTCCAAAGGTGCAAGAGGGGTTTCCCAATCCACATTAAAACCGTTTCCACGCGGATAACGAATAGCAAAAGGTCCCATATCGGGCAATTGGGCTGTGTACATCAAGTTCCGCAACTCCATCTCATTACGTGGTGCGGCAATCGTCATATTTGGGATAAAACGAAGGTAAGACAAATCAAACTGTCCCTGATGGGTAGCCCCGTCGGAACCTACAATACCCGCACGGTCGATACAAAAAACCACGTTTAGTTTTTGTAGAGCTACATCGTGAATAATATTATCGTACGCACGTTGCATGAATGAAGAGTAGATATTACAAAACGGCATCAAACCCTCTTTTGCCAGTCCGGCCGAAAAAGTTACCGCATGCCCCTCAGCAATTCCCACATCAAATACCCGGTCGGGAAATTCCTCCTGCATTATACACATGGAGCAACCCGATGGCATAGCAGGCGTAACACCCACTATCTTATCATTTTGTTTTGCCAGTTCAAGCAAAGTTTCACCAAACACATCCTGAAATAATGGAGGAGTACACTCCTTGCAGGAACAATCGCGCACCCCGGTCGATACGTCAAATTTACCGGGAGCATGCCAAATAGTAGCGGCTTCTTCCGCAGGCTTATAACCTTTCCCTTTTTTAGTAATGATATGCAGCACCTTAGGCCCTTCGTACTCCTTTATTTCATTTAAAACGCGTACCAGATTATCAACATCATGCCCATCTACAGGGCCAAAGTAACGGATGTTCAAACCCTCGAAGATGTTAGGCTGCTTACTGGATATTTTTGCTTTCAGGCTGTTATTAAAACGTAAAATGCGTTTCCTTCGCGATTCGCTGATAAAGCCTAATTTCCGCAAAACAGTATAAAGCCCATAACGGATTTTATTGTAAGTTCTCGAAGTAGTTATATCTACAAGGTATTGACTGAAACCTCCTTTGATAGGGTCGATAGCCATCTGGTTGTCATTCAGTACAATCAAAAGGTTATTTTTATCCATAGAGGTATTGTTCAATCCCTCGAAGGCTAAACCTCCTGTCATAGAGCCATCGCCAATTACAGCAACAACCTTACGCTTGGCATCGTTTTGCAACAGGGATGCAACTGACATACCTAAACCTGCCGAAATGGACGTGGACGAATGCCCTACCCCAAAAGCGTCGTACTCACTCTCTTTAGGCGAAGGAAAACCTGAAATACCTTTAAACTGGCGATTGGTATGGAAAACATCGCGCCTGCCTGTCAGTATTTTATGCCCGTAGGCCTGATGCCCTACATCCCAAATTATACGGTCGTATGGCGTATCAAAAACATAATGCAGTGCTACGGTTAATTCAACAACACCTAAACTTGAACCTAAATGTCCGGGATTTTTTGATACCTCATCAATTATAAATTGCCGCAATTCCTGAGATACAACTTCCAGTTCTTCCCTTGGAATCTTCTTCAAATCAGCCGGAGAATTTATTTCGCTAAGGTATTTATATTGTCTTTCAATCATTTTGGGGTTACAGCATAATAGATGTACAAAAGTAATATATTTTACTGGTTTTGCCTTATGTTTATACCTTAAAAAGATTTCAAGACATTACAATGAGCCGGAACACACAATAAATTAGAATAATGCTATGCTTGCAAAATACAAGCTCTTAATTTTCTAATTTCAAAAGCTATATTTCTTTCAATTCGGACAAAAAAACTGTATTTTTCTTGCAGTTTGTTTGTTACTTTAAAAATCTTAGCATATCTTTGCAACCGAAACAAAAACGAAATTAATGATTTCTCAAAGCATTATTATTCTCGTGAACGTCATTCTACTTTTGGTCAATAAATCAGAGGTGAGGACGGTTGCGTAAAAAATACATGTAGAATAAAAGCATTAAAAAACCTTTCTCACCATTAAATGAGGAAGGTTTTTTATTTAAATAAACGTATATGAAATTAAGAAGCGAAACAAGCACACAAGGACGGAGGATGGCTGGAGCCCGTGCACTGTGGCGTGCCAACGGAATGAAAGACGAACAAATGGGCAAACCTATTATTGCTATTGTCAACTCTTTTACACAATTTGTTCCGGGACATGTACACCTGCACGAAATAGGGCAAAAGGTAAAAACCGAAATAGAAAAACTTGGATGCTTCGCTGCCGAATTCAATACCATAGCTATCGACGATGGTATAGCAATGGGACACGACGGCATGCTTTATTCCCTGCCATCGCGCGACATTATAGCCGATAGTGTAGAGTATATGGTAAATGCCCATAAGGCCGATGCAATGGTGTGTATAAGCAACTGCGACAAGATAACACCGGGAATGCTTATGGCTTCTATGCGGTTGAATATTCCTACTGTTTTCGTATCGGGTGGCCCAATGGAGGCCGGAAAATTGGACGGTCACCAGATGGACTTGATTGATGCCATGATTCAATCGGCCGATGAAAGCGTTTCGGACAAACAAGTGGAACGAATTGAACGTTCGGCATGCCCTTCGTGCGGGTCATGTTCCGGAATGTTTACAGCTAACTCCATGAATTGCTTGAACGAGGCAATAGGCTTAGCCCTACCCGGAAACGGAACAATAGTAGCCACACATAAAAACCGTGAACGACTGTTTGAAGAGGCTGCAAAACTTATTGTCGAAAATGCTTACAAATATTACCGCGATGGCGACAATAGCGTTCTCCCACGTTCAATTGCTACGCGTAACGCATTCTTAAACTCCATGACTTTGGATATTGCGATGGGAGGCTCCACCAATACAGTATTACACTTGCTTGCCATTGCCCACGAAGCTGAAGTAGACTTTACGATGGATGATATTGATATGCTCTCGCGCAAAACGCCATGTTTGTGCAAAGTAGCTCCCAATACACAAAAATATCACATTCAGGATGTAAACCGCGCAGGTGGAATTTTAGGCATTTTAAATGAGCTTGATAAAGCAGGGTTGCTGAACAACTCAGTAAAACGGGTAGATGGGCTTACACTTAAAGAAGCATTAAACAAATACGATATAACAACGGGAAACACATCGAAGGAGGCAAAACAGATTTATTCCACAGCCCCTGCCAACCGTTTCAATCTGGTGTTAGGTTCACAAGAGGAATACTTTGACACTTTAGATGCCGACCGCGAGAATGGCTGTATACGTTCTATCGAATATGCTTACACAAAAGACGGAGGATTGGGGATACTCAAAGGCAACATTGCTCAAGATGGATGTGTTATCAAGACGGCAGGCGTAGACGAGAGCATCTGGAAGTTT
This sequence comes from Paludibacter sp. 221, assembly GCF_010501035.1. Lineage (GTDB taxonomy): Bacteria > Bacteroidota > Bacteroidia > Bacteroidales > Paludibacteraceae > QVMH01. Next base: position 21,482 of record NZ_QVMH01000010.1, on the reverse strand, counting down.
TCGGGCCCTGCAAAAGTATTTACTTCGCAAGAATCAGCATGCGAAGGTATACTAAAAGGAAATGTAGCATCGGGCGATGTGGTGGTTATCACACACGAAGGCCCTAAGGGAGGTCCCGGAATGCAGGAAATGCTCTATCCTACCTCTTATATCAAGTCGCGCCATTTAGGCAAAGAGTGCGCCCTTATTACGGACGGACGCTTTTCGGGCGGTACTTCCGGACTGTCTATCGGACACATTTCGCCCGAAGCAGCAGCAGGAGGCAACATAGGTCTTATCCAAGACGGTGACATCATAGAAATAGATATACCAAACCGCAGTATAAACGTAAAACTTTCGGACGAAGAATTGGCCGAACGCCGCAAAAAAGAAGAAGCACGCGGAAAAGACGCATTCAAACCAAAAGACAGAAACCGAGTCGTCTCGAAATCGCTAAAGGCATACGCAAGCCTCGTCAGCTCTGCAGACAAAGGAGCTGTAAGATTAATAGACTAATGCACACTTATTATGGTTATTGCGGACTAAAGTATGCTTATGCCTGAAAGGCATGATTTGCATAACCGCATGCAAGCAAAGCGCAGCTTGCGGACGATAAACAAAGCACACGACTGTCTGAAAGACAGGACTTATTCAGTACAAATACAGCTGCTTTTCAAGCAGAACACGGACTACAAGTCCGCGCCAGCAAAGAAGAGTGGAAAAATGATTTAGTAAATACGATAAATCCCGACTGGGAGGATTTATCATTAAAGTGGAACAATGAAATCAAAAAATAATAACATAGAAGAGATTGCGGGTCAAGCCCGCAATGACAGCGCCAAAGGAACGAAGCGCATTATTTCCGGTTCACAAATACTAATCGAATCATTAATTTGCGAAGGAGTTGATACCATCTTCGGATATCCGGGCGGACAAATCATCCCTGTATTCGACACGCTATACGATTTCAAAAACGAAATCAACCACATACTCACACGTCACGAACAAGGCGCCACTCATGCCGCGCAAGGCTATGCTCGGGTTTCGGGCAAAGTAGGAGTATGCTTTGTAACCTCCGGTCCCGGAGCTACCAATGTGATTACCGGAATAGGCGATGCCATGCTCGATAGCACCCCGATGGTAGTCATAGCCGGACAAGTAGGCGCAAACCTTTTGGGAACCGATGCTTTTCAAGAGATAGACGTAGTAGGTATTACACAGCCTATAACCAAATGGTCGTACCAGATACGTCGTGCTGAGGATATTAGTTGGGCAATAGCACGGGCGTTTTATATCGCACGTAGTGGCCGACCGGGACCTGTAGTGTTGGATTTTACTAAAAATGCGCAAGCACAGAATGTTGAGTTTGAGTATCAGCCTTGCGATTTTATCCGTAGCTACATACCTGTACCGGAAGTAAATCCTGCACAGATAGAAGCTGCCGCACAACTGATTGACGAAGCAAAAAAACCATTTGCTCTGGTTGGTCAGGGAGTTATTTTGGGAAATGCCGAAGAAGAATTAAAAGCATTTCTTGAGAAAGCAGGTATCCCTGCCGGAAATACCTTGCTGGGACTGTCGGCATTGCCATCCGATTATCCATTAAACAAGGGATTTTTGGGTATGCACGGCAACATAGGCCCCAATATGAAAACCAACGAAGCTGATGTGATAATTGCAATCGGGATGCGGTTCGACGACCGTGTTACAGGCGACCTGACCAAATATGCCAAACAAGCTAAAATTATACACTTAGATATTGATGCTTCCGAAATAGGTAAAAACGTACCTGTAGACGTTGCTGTACTTGGCGATGCAAAAGAAACCTTAGCCGCTCTTACCGAAAAAGTAAAGAAAAATTCGCATACAGAGTGGATACGCTCTTTCGACGAATACGACAAACTGGAATACGACAAAGTAATCAGAAAAGAAATTCACCCCGAACATGGTCAGATAACGATGGGAGAAGTTGTCCGCAGGGTTTCGGAGGCAACAGAGAATAAAGCCGTTTTAGTTACCGATGTGGGACAAAACCAAATGATGGCTTCACGATATTTTAAATACTCGCAGCCACGCAGTATAGTTACTTCCGGCGGATTGGGTACAATGGGGTTTGGTATTCCTGCCGCTATGGGGGCTAAAATCGGAGCACCGGAGCGTACGGTTTGTTTGTTTTGTGGCGATGGCGGTTTCCAGATGACAATGCAGGAACTTGGCACAATTATGCAGGAGCAGATTGGCGTAAAAATAATTATTCTGAACAATCATTTTCTGGGTATGGTACGCCAATGGCAAGAGTTGTTCTTTGACGAGCGTTATTCGTTTACCGAGATGAAAAACCCCGACTTTGTTACCATTGCAAGGGCTTACGGCATTGCAAGCAAAGAGGTAAACGAACGTGAAGAACTGGATGGTGCTATCAACGATATGCTGCAGGATGATAAGCCTTATCTCTTAGTTGTGAATGTAGAAACCAAAGGACTGGTTTATCCTATGGTTCCGGCCGGAGCATGTATTACAGATATTTTATTATGCGATTAATCAACCTAATTTTTTAAACCATGCAGGAAAGTACATTATATACTATTACGATATTCTCGGAAAATACGGTTGGACTACTTAATCAGATAACCATTATTTTTACCCGGAGAGGGATAAATATAGAAACTCTATCAGTCTCACCATCAGCCATCAAAGGCATCCACAAGTTTACAATCACGGTCTTTTCTACAAAAGACATGATTGAAAAAGTGGTACAACAAATTGACAAACGGGTAGACATATTGAAAGCATATTACAGTACCGACGACGAACTGGTTTTTCAGGAAATAGCCTTATACAAAATAGCAACAAACAAACTATTGGCTTTAGGTTCGATTGAAGAAATAATACGCAAATATAATATCCAGATTCTGGAAATGAATGAAACCTTCATGGTTTTACAGAAAACCGGACATTATAAAGAAACGCAAGGGCTTTTCGACGAACTGAAAGACTCGGTAGGAGTATTGCAGTTTATCCGTTCGGGACGCATAGCAATTACAAAATCCAAGGTAGAACGCCTAAGTGATATGCTTGCAAGCATCGAAGAAAAGGTTACAAACGAAGGATAGAAAAATAAAAATAAACAAAACACTATAACTAATTTACAAAAAACACAACAATGGATAAATTATTATTATCTGTAATTATCGGACTTGTAGCCGGAATAATTGATATTATTCCAATGATAATACAAAAATTGCCCAAACATTCAACAATTTCGGCATTTGTACAGTATTTTTTTGTTTCTATCGTCATTGTCAATATCGACCTTCCCCATATTGTATGGTGGCTCGAAGGCGGATTGATATCATTATGTTTAGCACTTCCGGTACTTGTGCTGGTAGGGCATGCTGAAAAAAAATCAGTACCTATAATTGCAATCAATGCGATTGTACTGGGAACTTTGATTGGAATAGCCGGACATTTTTTAGGTTAATCATGTTACTATCGAACTCCCCCATTTGTAACAAAAAGGAGAGAAAAAACAGTTTTTAAATTATTATAATATAATCATATCTTCAAATCCTATTTTAAAGGATGTAGAAGTAATACAAAAACAAATAAAATGGCAAAAATGAATTTTGGCGGTGTAGAAGAAAACGTAATCACCCGCGACGAATTTCCGTTGGAAAAAGCAAGAGAAGTATTAAAAGATGAAACCATCGCAATTATCGGATACGGCGTACAAGGTCCGGGACAATCGCTGAACCTGCGCGATAACGGATTCAACGTAATCGTAGGACAACGTAAAGGTGGAAAAACTTGGGATAAAGCTGTAGCTGACGGTTGGGTTCCGGGCGAAACACTTTTTGATATTGAAGAAGCATGCGAAAGAGGAACTATTATTCAATACCTCCTTTCTGATGCTGCGCAAATTGAAGTTTGGCCACGTATCAAACCTTATCTCACTGCAGGCAAAGCATTATATTTCTCTCACGGCTTTGGCATCACATATAAAGAACGTACAGGGATTATCCCTCCTGCTGATGTAGATGTGATTCTGGTAGCGCCTAAAGGCTCCGGAACTTCACTTCGCCGCATGTTCCTCGAAGGACGTGGGTTGAACTCTTCATACGCTATTTTCCAGGATGCTACCGGACGTGCTTTCGAGCGTGTTGTAGCTTTAGGAATCGGAGTTGGGTCGGGCTATCTGTTCGAAACAGATTTCAAACGCGAAGTATATTCCGACCTCACCGGAGAACGCGGAACGCTAATGGGAGCTATTCAAGGTATATTATTGGCTCAATACGAGGTGCTGCGCGAAAACGGACACACTCCATCAGAGGCATTCAACGAAACAGTGGAAGAACTGACCCAATCGTTGATGCCGCTTTTCGCTGAAAACGGTATGGACTGGATGTATGCAAACTGCTCTACCACTGCGCAACGTGGTGCACTGGACTGGATGGGACCTTTCCACGATGCTACAAAACCGGTTTTTGCTAAATTGTATTCTGAAGTTGCAAGCGGAAACGAAGCACAACGCTCTATCGATACAAACTCGAAACCCGACTACCGCGAAGGGTTGGAAAAAGAGCTTAAAGCACTCCGCGAAAGCGAAATGTGGCAAGCCGGTGCTACTGTACGCAAACTGAGACCAGAGAATAATTAACATTCTTAAAACACAAAAAAACAGAGGCTATCCTAAGTAGGATAGCCTCGTTTGCGTTATATATGTTTTTTCACCAGTGTCCCATAAAAATGAGACGATTAAAATTTAGTTAAATAAACCTAGTTCACAAGAACCACATCGTACTTTGCTATATTGAAAAATGGTATTATTGAAGAGACGAGAATTGTAAAACATATCCGAGAATTGAAGTCCGTTTACTTAAAAAACTCCACAACTAACTATATTTCAAATACTTCAAAGAGCCATTGTGATTTTTTAGTGGACACTAATGATGTTTTTTAGTTTTCTCATTCGTTCAATCTTGCGATAATAGTCTCATTGCCGGTAGTTTTATCGCCTACTTGTACAAAAACCTCTGTATCCAACGGAAGATATAAATCCACACGGGAACCAAATTTAATAAATCCCATTTGCTCATTCAGATGACACTCTTTTCCCTCGTGCGCATAAGTAACAATACGCCTCGCCAACGCACCCGCAATCTGCCGGACTAATATTTGTGTTTTAGAAGGTGTCTCGATTACAACCGTAGAACGCTCGTTTTCCGTACTCGATTTTGGCAAATATGCCACCATATGGTTACCATCGTGGTGAACAGACTTCAACACCTTACCCGCTACCGGATACCAGTTGGCATGCACGTTAAACACCGACATAAAAATAGAAACCTGCAGGCGTCTTTCTCCAAAATACTCCAACTCTTCGGTAGGCTCTACCACTACCACCGTTCCGTCAGCAGGTGCTACCACCAAACTTGGGTCGTCTATTTCGACCACGCGGGAAGGATTCCGGAAAAAATAGGCAAAAAACACCAACACCATCGCCGAAATAATAGTTGTGATAGCAAATATTATTTTAGGATAGTTCATATATACTATCAAACTGATAACAAATATAATGAATATAAGCGCCAGTAAAATAAGGTATCCTTCCTTATGTATCTTGATATATTTCATATTCAGATTTTTTCAGAAAAAAACAAGGACAAAAATAGCTAAAAAGATTTACCGTACAAAGCCGGACGAAAAACTTTTCAGAATAGAGGGGAAATAATTACCTTTGCTTTTTCTTTTTTGTAAACTCAAACTAATAAAAAAATGAACTTATCTCAGCTTACAGCAATTTCACCTGTTGATGGACGCTATCGCTCTAAATGTGAACAATATGCAAATTATTTTTCAGAATACGCATTAATCCGCTACCGTGTGTTGGTAGAAGTGGAATACTTCATTGCATTATGCGAAATTCCATTGAAACAGCTGGAACATGTCCCTGCCGGAGTTTTCCCGAAACTGCGTGAAGTATATACCGGTTTTTCCGAAGCGGACGCAACTAAGATAAAAGACATAGAGAAAGTTACCAACCACGATGTAAAAGCCGTAGAATATTTTCTGAAAGAAAAATTTGACGAACTGAACTTATCGGCATTTAAAGAATTTATCCACTTCGGCTTAACATCGCAGGATATAAACAACACGTCAGTTCCATTGTCGCTAAAAGAAGCATTAGACCATGTTTATTACCCCGAAGCAGAAACTTTGCTCCGCGACCTGAACCGCGTGGCCGACGAATGGCGCGACGTATCCATGCTGGCAAAAACACATGGACAGCCCGCATCGCCTACACGCTTAGGTAAAGAGATGATGGTTTTCGTAAGCCGACTGAAACAGCAAATAGAATTGTTGAAAGAAGTGCCCCTTTCCGCTAAATTTGGAGGCGCTACAGGCAATTTCAATGCGCACACAGTAGCATACCCTACTACCGACTGGAAAGCATTCGGAAACAAATTTGTTTCCGAAAAACTCGGTTTGGAGCGCGAACAATGGACTACCCAAATATCCAATTATGATAACATGGCAGCATTGTTCGACGCGATGAAACGCATCAATACTATTTTGATTGACTTATGCCGTGACATCTGGACGTATGTGTCGATGGAGTATTTCAAACAAAGAATTAAAGCGGGCGAAGTAGGCTCATCGGCCATGCCGCACAAGGTAAACCCTATCGACTTTGAAAATGCCGAAGGCAATTTAGGCATTGCAAATGCTGTTTTAGAGTTCCTTGCTTCCAAACTGCCTGTTTCACGCCTGCAAAGAGACCTGACAGACAGTACGGTTTTGCGTAATGTAGGAGTGCCTTTTGCGCATACGATGATTGCCACTCAAAGCATATTGAAGGGACTGAACAAATTATTGCTGAATGAAACAGCTATTTACCGCGACTTGGACGACAACTGGGCTGTAGTAGCAGAGGGAATTCAAACCATTTTACGCAGGGAAGCATATCCTTCGCCTTACGAAGCGTTGAAAGCCCTCACCCGTACAAACGAAGCTATAACGGAAACATCCATCCGTGAGTTTATCAACACTCTGGATGTGGACGAATCGGTAAAAGAAGAATTACGTAGAATCACTCCAAGAAATTACACCGGAGTATAAAATTTTGGTAAAAAAGATTCAAGGTTCAAAAAATATCAATATCCTTGAATCTTTTTTATTTATTTTGCAAGCTCACAGTATATACTGAAAACGAGTAAGGTACTCTCCAAAGTAATAATTTTATTTTAAATAATCATATAGTGAGGCTTACCACTCGTAACTAAACACTTGTAACTATTTATGTTCAAACTTTTTCAACTTCTTAAGCGATTTATCCCGCCTTACAAGAAATATGTTTTCCTGAACTTGTTGTTTCATATCCTCTCTACAATTTTAGGATTACTGTCTTTTTACGCCATTATTCCGATATTGCAGATTTTGTTCGGTATTTCGAATAAAATCAAAGTTTTTCAACCTTGGACATGGAACGATAGCTTGGGGAATATTTTCAATGCAATAAAGAACAATGTGTTTTTCCATATCGAAAGCTTCTTAGGACAACTTACCCCTGCCACCGCTTTGGTTTGCATCGGCACATACCTTATCGTTACAGCTTTTCTGAAAACAGGCTCCTCCTTTTTAGGTTCTTATTTTATGGTTCCTATCCGCACAGGGGTGCTTCGCGATTTGAGGATGAAACTATATGACAAGATTTTAAGCCTGCCGCTCGGATTTTTTACCGAAGAACGCAAAGGCGATATAATGGCGCGCATGACAGGCGATGTGGTAGAAGTGGAAAACTCCATCATGAGCTCTCTGGACATGATGTTTAAAAACCCCATCATGATTGCGATATACCTGATAGCCATGTTTTCCATAAGCTGGCAACTAACGATATTTGCATTAATATTTTTACCTGTTGGCGGCCTTGTTGTCGGAAAAATCGGAAAATCATTAAAAAGACGCTCGAAAGAAGGACAGGAACAGAACGGGGAATTGCTATCCCAAATAGAAGAAACACTTGGTGGCCTGCGGGTAATAAAAGCCTTCAATGCCGAAAAAAAACTGGAAGGCCGTTTTTCAATACTGAACGAAAAACTACGGCGTACATTCAATAAGATAAACCGCAAACATGCACTGGCACATCCGGTAAGCGAATTTTTGGGAACAGTAATCGTAGCTGTTATATTATGCGTTGGCGGCCTTTTCATTTTGGGCGACCGCTATGGCCTTAGCGGAGAGTCATTTATCTACTATCTTACCATTTTTTACTTGATAATCAATCCTGTAAAAGAACTTTCGAAGGCATCATACAGCATTCAGAAAGGATTGGCCTCGCTTGAGAGGGTGGATAAAGTTCTTGAAACAGAAAACACCATTCCCGAACCACAATATCCTGAAATAATTAAACCCTTCAGCAATAAAATTGAATATCGAAACCTATGGTTCAAGTACCAAAACGAATGGGTTTTGCAGGATGTAGACCTGACAATAGAGCGAGGAAAGACCGTAGCACTTGTAGGTCAATCGGGCTCAGGTAAATCAACACTTGTTGATTTACTGCCGCGCTTTTACGACCCGCAAAAAGGCGAAGTAATGATAGATGGCGTAAATATAAAAGAATTGCAAACAAAGGATATCCGTTCGCAAATGGGAAATGTGAACCAAGAGGCAATCTTGTTTAACGACACCTTTTACAATAACATTACATTCGGCGTAGAATCTGCTACAATGGAACAGGTAATAGAAGCTGCAAAAATAGCTAATGCACACGACTTCATCATGGCTACCGAACAAGGATACGACTCTAACATAGGCGACCGAGGCAGTAAACTCTCCGGTGGACAGCGGCAACGCATCAGCATAGCACGCGCCATACTCAAAAACCCGGCAATACTTATACTGGACGAGGCAACCTCAGCACTGGATACCGAATCGGAAAAAATGGTACAGGAAGCACTGGATAACCTGATGAAAAACCGCACCACCCTGGTAGTGGCACACCGCCTATCAACCATTAAACGTGCCGACGAAATTTGCGTGATGCACGAAGGACAAATAGTTGAACGTGGCAAGCACGATGAACTCATCCTGCTCAATGGTTATTATAAGCGGTTGGTTGACATGCAGTCTTTTTAAGGAGAGAAATCTCAAAAAGGAAAAAAGTGACAAAAGGTATACATACAAGAAATCAACAAAGATACAATTAGCTGATAACCAGGCAATTACACAACACGTCAAATTTTTAATTGTTGAATTGCAATACGTTTTTTCAATCATTACTTCCTGAAGAAAGAAAAATTGACATTGCCATAGTGCCGGTGCTCTTTAAAGTTAGGATGCGATTCAAAATTGTTTTTAGCAGAATGTTCCAATACAAAAAGGCCGTTTTCGCTCAAAATATCCCTCTCGAAAATCATATCCGGTATTGCGGTGAGTTCGCGCAAATCGTATGGAGGGTCGGCAAATATCAGGTCGTACTTGGCATGAGTCTTTTTTATAAACTTAAAAACATCTGTTTTCAGCAACAGCAGGTTATCTACTTTCAACTCGCTACATGTTTTTTTTATGAAAGCATAATGTTTCTCGTTCAGTTCTACCGCCGTAACGCTTTTACATTCTCTCGAAATCAACTCCAGACTAATACTTCCCGTTCCGGCAAAAAGGTCTAATGCATTTATATCCTCAAAATCAAGTTGGTTGGATAGCAAATTAAACAAACCCTCCTTTGCAAAATCGGTGGTTGGCCTTGCTGTTATATTATTAGGCGGGCTTATCCGTCGTCCCTTGTATTTTCCACTTACAATTCTCATAGGCAGGTTTTATTGCAAAATCACTTTACAGTTCCTTACATAGTCCGAAATCAGGCTTTGAAATTCAGTTGTATTATTCCGCTGATATAACTTTACTTTTGTATTTTCCACATCAAGTCTCAGTTGCTCAAAAACACTCAGGATATAGTAAGTAAAATCCTCGGGAGTACGGTAGCTGAAGCTATTTATCAAAACAACGGAACTATTTCTCACTACCACCACATCAAGCATTTTAGCCCGTACCCATACATATACCCCATCCTCCCCTGATTTTATTTTCTCTGAAAGAAAATAACTTAAGTGATGTCTTATAATTGTTTCGGGAAACAGTTCGTTTAAGGCCTGATGCAAGGCAAAAGGAATGGAGAACACATTCACCATATCCCATCCGGCAGTGCGGTTGAACAAAACTATATCTTCTTTATTCCTGTCGTACTGAAAGTAATAATAATCATCAATATACCGGGGCTTAAAAGTACTTTCGGGTAAAAATACATACTTGTCCGATTCCACATGCACTTGCATCTCATTGTAGTCGTACAAATTAATTTCACTTGTACCACTCAGCAATTGCTTTATCTCCTCGCTGCTTACATGAAAAACAGGAGCGTGAATTTTCTGCTCAAAAAAAACGTTCCCTTGCTCAAGTATAAATAAAGAAAATCCATCCGGACTACACCGGATGGACAAACTATAATCTCTTTTATTTAAATCTGATTTATCCAAGCGTGAAAACTTAGAGCGTGTAAATTATTCCCAGTTTCCTGCATTATTGTTAGGCGCGTCAACCGAACCTACCTTCAGTCCCGGATATTTATCCATTTGCTCTGCTTTATCAATCAGGTTAAGCATTTCCTGACGGTCAAGGTCGTGCAGATAAGTTTTATACGGAGCAGTAACTTCAAACAAAGGGATACGGATACCTATATCGTTTTTGTAGCCATTATTTACTTCTACACCATATTTTACATTTTGAGAATAAGGTATGATAATCATTTTCCCTATATTTTCTCTCGTGTATTCTCCTTTAAAAATTTCGCTGATAACATCAACAACTGTTGTATCACGGCGGAAGCCTTGAAGTCCGTTCTTCTCAATTTCTCTCTGATTTCCGCTATTCACAATGCGAACTGCTTTTGCTTCGGTCAGTCCGGCTTCCAACTGTGCATCGGTCAACGCGCCTTCTTTCGAAACTATCTTTTTCTTTCCGTCACGAACAAAATCTACCAACGAATCAAGGTCTGACACAAAACGGCCATATTGGTCTCTATATTCTAATTGAGCTTTACGAATGTCTATTAAATTTTTCACTACCGCTTTCTCACGCATCGTCCGTGTGTTTTCGAACTGAATAGGAGTTACAATACTCATAATACAAAGATAGGCAAGAAAAATAATCGCAATTCCAAGCAAAATTTTGACAACTGTTTTCATGTGAGGTATATTTACTTTTTAATATTAACTTTATTGCAAACGTTATTTTTTATCCGGAGGCTTTGCATATTGTCTTTATCATTAAAAAATGGATGATAAATTTTTATGTGTCCGCATAAAAAGCCACTAGTTTGCAAATTTAGAAAAGAAAATCAAATACTCATAACCATAAGTGCTTTTTTATGTATTTTTTTTGTGTTTTTTGTGTTTTACCACATACGGCTTAAATTTTTCAAAGCCCTGTATGAATTTTAATAACCCACTTCCGAAAAACCGGATTTTAATGTGTAAATACTACTGATGCGTTAAAACGCAATTATTTTCGGTAATTCTCTATTTCATAGCTATATACAGAAGAATATCATTTTTTCGATTTAAAGATTCACGTTAATATTTAAAGTCCCATAGGGACGGGAGTTTGGTAATGACCGGCTTTTAGTACTGCCTCTGCGTGCCGTAGGTACGCTACCCCGTTACAAGAGTTTCGTTCCTACGGCACGAATAATGTGCGTTAATTATGTGCTGTTACCAAACTTATGCTCCTACGGAGCACATGAATGATATTTCAATCTCAAAAAACATTTAACGCATCAGTTACTAATGTGTAAACATAAAATTCTTTTTTACTGTTTTAACCCATAAAAATACATGTAAGTTTTATATCTTTGCACATAGCTGTACTACTTGTATGGAAGCATATAAATAAACAATTTGAATTTTAAGCATATTATTTGCAGGACTGATTATTATGACATTAACTCCCGCCGCAACATCTATCCGGAAAAAGTATAATCAGCTTTTACGTTTGCATCCAAATCTTTTCACACCGGCAGAAAGGCTGACGCTGAAAAATATATTGGTAGAACATTATGCCTCCGAAAAAGAACAGAACCTCGCTCCGGGACGTTCTATCTTCGATAGAATACACATAGTGGGAATTGTTCTGGATGAAATAGGGTTAGGAAAACCGGCAGTTTTAAGTGTGCTTTTGCATGAGATGACTGAAAAAGGAAAAATCTCGGTAAAAGAAATAAACCAGCGTTTTAATACAAGCGTAGATTCTATAATACACGGATTGTCGCATGTAGAAAACCTGTATAAAAGAAACGCATCGATAGAAACCGAGAATTTCCGCAAACTGTTACTGACGTTTGCCGAAGATATCCGTGTTATTCTTATCATGGTAGCCGAGCGTCTGTATGTAATGCGCAATCTGGACGCCTATCCCGAAGAAATCCGTCAGGGTATAGCCCGTGAGTGTTCGTTCCTGTATGCTCCGTTGGCACACCGTATGGGCTTGTATGCTATCAAAAGTGAGTTGGAAGATTTATCGCTGAAATACACAAACAGGGAAATTTATAAAGAGATAGCAAAGAAACTGAACGAGACAAAGCGTTCGCGCGAAAAATACATTGCCGAATTTATAACTCCCCTGAAAGAAAAGCTGAACACTCTTGGCATAACATTTGACATAAAAGGGAGAACCAAGTCTATTCATTCCATTTACTCGAAAATAAAAAAGCAGAATACGGCATTCGAAAATATTTACGACTTGTTTGCAATCCGTATTATTATAGATGCTCCTATTGAGAAAGAAAAAGCCGTATGCTGGCAGGCTTATTCCATCGTTACCGATATGTACCAGCCCAACCCTAAACGCCTGAGAGACTGGATATCCATTCCAAAATCGAATGGATACGAAAGCCTGCATACCACGGTATTAGGACCTGAGGAAAAATGGGTTGAGGTACAAATCAGAACACGACGGATGGACGAGATTGCCGAAAAAGGGCTGGCTGCTCACTGGAAGTACAAAGGCATCAAAAGTGAGTCGGGAATGGATGAGTGGTTGAAGAATATCCGCGAAATTCTGGAAAATCCTGAGTTGAACGCGGTAGACTTCATGGATGAGTTCAAGTTGAACCTGTATGACAAGGAAGTTTTTGTTTTTACTCCTAACGGCGATTTACATAAATTACCAAAAGGGGCTACCGTACTTGATTTTGCTTTTTCGATTCATTCGGAACTGGGGAGTAAGTGTGTAGGAGCTAAAGTAAACAACAAAAACGTACCTATAAAGCACGTTTTGGATAATGGCGACCAGGTACAGATACTAACATCGCCTACCCAGAAACCAAATCAGGCATGGCTGGGCATAGTAACCACATCGAAGGCTAAGAACAAAATACGCCAGGCACTTAAAGAAGTGGAGTTTAAAGATGCGGAAATAGGGCGTGAAACCCTGATTCGCCGTTTTAAAAACTGGAAAATAGAGCTTGACGATGGCAATATATCACGCTTAGCGAAAAAGAAAGGATACAAAACAGTAAGCGACTTGTATCAGGAACTGGCACAAGGCAAACTGGATATTCTCCTTATTAAGGATGCTTACCTTAATCTGGACAAACGCGATACGATTCAAGAGCCGGAAGTAAAAAGCGCCGAATCATTTTCGAAAGAACCGCAGCAGGTTGATGTCAAAGAAGACGTCCTGATAATCGGGCAAGACCTGAAAAATGTCGATTTCAAACTGTCAAAATGCTGCAACCCTATTTATGGAGATGATGTATTTGGATTTGTGTCGGTTACAGGTGGTATAAAAATACACCGTACCGACTGCCCTAATGCTCCGCAGTTGATTTCCCGCTTTGGCTATCGTATTATTAAGGCACGATGGTCGGGCAAGTCGGTAGGATCGTTGTATCCTATAACCCTGCGTATTGTAGGGCACGATGATATTGGTATCGTTGCTAACATTACGTCGCTCATCTCGAAAGAAAAAAACATCCAGTTGCGTTCCATTTCCATCGACTCGAACGCAGGACTTTTTCAGGGAAATATCACACTGATGGTGAATGATACGAAAGACTTGGAAGCCATCGTTAAAAAAATAAAGCTGGTAAAAGGGGTGAAAAATGTATCCAGAGCGTAAGCAGGAAAAGGTGAAAGTGCTCCCATTGGCGCAAGTTTAGCGTAGCGCAACTTGTACCGAAAATAGAGGCAGTTTGAAACTGTAAAAGAGAAGCACAAGTCGCAGACTTGCGCTATATATGGGTACCTATAATAGATTAAAGAATCAAGAGCCAAGAATCAAGATGAAAAAATAAGAATGAGGAAAAAGGTGAAAGGAAAAAGGTGAAAGTAAAAAGTATAAAGTATAAAGTATAAAGTATAAAGTATAAAGTTACTTTATTACCTCTTACTCCTTGCTTCTTATCTCTAACTTACAACTAAATAATAACTAATAATTAAACATTAACAATTACCCCCGTGTCTTTGTGTCTCCGTGTTAAAAAAAATAATAATTAAACACTAAATAATATGTTTTCAGGAATAGTAGAAGAAGCTGCTCAAGTAGTGGCCTTACAGAAAGACAAAGAAAATCTTCATATAACAATGTCTTGTTCGTTTGTCGACGAACTTACTATCGACCAAAGTGTGGCCCACAATGGGGTATGCCTTACTGTTGTGAAAAAAGATGATAAGACCTATACCGTAACCGCAATTCAGGAAACGCTCGACAGGTCGAACCTGGGACTGTTAAGAATCGGAAGCAAAGTAAACCTCGAACGCAGCATGCGGATGAACGGACGCTTGGACGGGCATATCGTACAGGGACACGTAGACCAAACTGCCGAATGTATAAATGTAGAAGAGATGGACGGAAGCTGGCTATATACGTTCAAATACAAATTTGATAAAGAAATGGCAAAGCGCGGCTACCTTACTGTAGACAAAGGCTCGGTAACCGTAAATGGGGTAAGCCTTACCGTCTGCAACCCTACCGACGACACATTCCAGGTGGCGATAATTCCTTACACACACGAGTTTACCAATTTTCACCAGATAGAAAAAGGAAGCATGGTTAATATCGAATTTGATATAATCGGTAAATATATAAGCCGTATCATGGCATTCAACTAAAAAAAGACTCAAAAAAAGGCAAACAACCCTGTTTTACAAAAAACGTTGTTTGCCTTTTTTTCATGTGTTCTTTACATTGCTACAACAGCAGCATTAGTTAAATACACTATTTAACACAGGCAAATATAAACAAAAGAACAACAGCGCTTGTTTAAGTATAGGAGGAAATTTATAGGTTATGGGTAAACTTAAATCACAGATTAAAGAATCTTTTTTTAATCCGGTCTTATTGATACTCCCTGTATTGGTATTCATTATTCTTGATTTTTTTTCGGGGTTAATGTACGCTTGGATAGGGGCACTTTCAATTGCTATTTTACTTACTGTTTTTGTCAGGGTTACATATAAGAACCTGTTCAAATGGTATCTGTTTTATATGCTGATATTTTTGGTTGTTATCTCGCTGATGAGCGTTGCATATTATTTCAGCAAAATGCACTTGCTTGTGTCATCCATAGTAGCCAATAGTGTTGTATTCCTCGTAGCCCTTCTCGTTGTCTTTCTGTTACGGCGTTCTATCACAAAACTTTCCGACAAGCTTGTTTCACCATTAATTCCGATGAGCAACAATATCATGGAATTTTACAAGTTGCTTAAAGTATTTATCGTCGTAGTTGCTACATACTTACTTTTTTACTTTATACTTATCCATCTGAATAGCGATAAGAACCTGCAATATGTTATGTTGCTCAACCTTGCGTATCTTGTCATTACGTTTATCACTACATTGTTCTTTTTTATTAAAGTAAAGATTGTACGCTCCCAACTGGCAAACGAGAGATGGCTGCCCATCATTACAAAAGAAGGAAAGGTAGTAGGCACTATTCAGCGTGTAAGTAGCCTGTCGGACAGACGGAAACATATGCACCCCGTTATCAGGGGGATATTGGTTAACGAGGGGCGGGTACTTATGCAGAAGCCGGTAGAAGGTGACATGTTTTACAAATCCTCGTGGGATAACATCATCTCAAGGCATATAAATATAGGCGAGACGGCTGAAGAAAGCCTGAAAAAAGCCGCGTTCGAAAAACTCAATATCGAAGACCTGAAATCATTCTATTTGACCAAGTATATACACGATACTCCATACGAGAAACAATACGTACTGGTTTTTATTATATGCGACTATAAAGGCGACATGGTTCCGAATCCGGACAAAATAGCTCAAATGAAATGGTGGACTATGCCTCAGATAGAGAGCAACCTGAAAGCAGGAATATTCGACGACCGTTTCGTTACCGAATATGAACTGCTGAAGCGTTCCGGATTGTTGGATTCGGGAGAAGATATTTGCTCGTGCGAGCCGGATGAAGTAGTAGAACAAACTCAAGAAAACAAAGGCAAACAACGAAAAACGCCAAAGAAAGCAAGTAAGCCTCAAGCAAAAGCAGGAAAAGCAAAAGGTGCAAAAAATGAAAAGCCGGAAACCACAGGCGAAGGCTGATTATTCTTTTGGACGCCTCTTGGTTTTAAATGATAAAATATGAATAGTGACTCCGGTTGCAATGGCTGCAAGCAAGATTTGCAGCCATAATTTTTCGCCGGCTACCGTAAATATCGTTATCAACATTACACTCCACAACAGGCTTACCGAGAAAACCTTTATCCGCAAAGGGATTGCTTTTTCTTCCCTAAAACTGCGGATATATTCTCCTAAAACCCTATGATTCAGCAGCCAGTTATAGAGCTTATCAGAACTGCGTGCAAATACCGCAGCCGATAAAAGCAAAAAAGGAGTAGTGGGCAAAATAGGAAGAAAAATTCCTAAAACACCCAAAATCAGACTTATAATTCCTATTACGACGTATAGTACCTTCATTTTTTCTTAAAACACAGAGACACTAAGACACGGGGATATTAATTATTAATTATTAATTTTTAATTATTAGTTATTAGTTACGAGTTAGAGATAAGAAGTAGGGAGTAAGAGGTAATAAAGTAACTTTATACTTTTTCCTTTCACCTTTTTCCTCATTCTTTCATCTTGGCTCTTGGCTCTTGATTCTATGTATCTCCCTTCCATCACTACTCATCCAGCACTTTCTTAAAAATCTTCTGCGACTGGTTGAAATCCAACCTTGCCGACGGACCTGAGATACAACCTCCTTCGCATGCCATTACTTCTATAAAGTTGCCCGGTGCTTTCCCCTTTGCATAAGCTCTGAGCAACCCGATATTCTTTTTATTGATGTTAGACACCTGTACCGGCTTTACCCCTAATTGCGGATAATATTCCGAAATAGCAGAGATAACTCCTCCTACACGGGCAAAACCTTTTCCGGCTTTCGGAGCCTCCCCTTTAATTTCCGGTTTACTTTTTTCCAGTTTTATAGATAATCCTTCGAAAATAGCATCCAGCTCCTCAAAGGTTATAACAAAATCAATCAATTCATTATCAGCAGCCTCTTTTCTTTTTCCTACACATGGGCCGATGAAAACTATTTTTGCATCAGGATATTGCGCCCTTACAACCTCGGCCGTGTAATACATTGGCGATTTAGTATGCGAAACGAATGGCTTCATCTCCGGCAAATGCTTATTTACCAACTCAACGTATGAGGGACAACATGATGTAGTCATAAATTGCTGTCCCGACTCCAATTTTTCCTGCAATTCCAAACCTTCGAGCCGGGTGGTTTCCATTGCCCCATGAGCCACTTCTACAGTCTCGGTAAATCCTATTTCGTTTATCGCATCAAAGATATTGCTCAGAGGGGCATCGTATTGCGATTGTATCGAAGGTGCTACAATAGCAACGAGCTTCTCGCCTTTCGACAATACAGAAAAAATATCGAATATCTGAGAGATTTCAAATATAGAACCAAAAGGACAAGCGTTGATACATTTTCCGCAATAAATACATTTTTTCTCATCAATATATTCTATTCCGTTTTCATCTTTCTGAATTGCCTTTACAGGACAAACCTCTTCGCATGGAATGGGAATATATACAATAGAATGATATGGGCAGGCCTCTTTACATATACCACAGTTAACACACTTATTATGGTCTATTTGCGCTTGCCCGTTTTGGAGGAAACCAATAGCATCTTTAGGGCAATTCATATGGCACGCACGCCCTACACATCCTTTACAAAGATTGGTAACCACGTAATTTGTTTTCACACAAGCCGTACAAGCCTCATCCACCACAGTAAGAATACTGTTTTTCTTTTTTGTACGCACCAATGCTTTGCGGGCATATTCCGACAATGGAGTTAATTCATCCTCTTCATCTTCAACACTATAACCAAGAATGGGCAGCATTTTATATTTCAAAACGGCACGTTCTTTATGTATACAGCAACGCCCCCGTGGTACTTTTTTTCGTGGGGCCATATTGAGGGGAATCCGGTTTATTTCATCAACCAAAGTACCGTTTTTATACATCCCTACTAAGTTCGACATTAACTCTCGCCGAATGATAAGAGCATTGTTTACAAAAGCCATTATTTACCTGAATTTTTGATGAAGTATATAGTCATTTTTTGTTTGGGAGCGCAAAGGTAGTGATTTTTTGATTAAAGAAAAATTTCTTTAATCAAAATGTATAAAAATGATAGCTTGGGGAATTTTGAAAATATTATTTTATCACCGAACGACTTATAAAAGAAGTCGGGCATATTTTTTTCACAAATTCAAAATATAACATTTCGGCTAACCAACAAGCACTTTATTAGATGCTTTTAGTTAAAAAACCGACTGTGCGCCCTAAAACAATTGTAAAAACTTGCATAGTACTAATAAATAAGATACTTTTGCAAGTGTATTTTTCTTGATGAAAGTGTAGAAAAATATGAGTTGTTTTGTGTTTTTAAAAAGCTGATAAATAGACATTTGAATTTAACATTGACATCCTGCCCACATGGCACATGTTCAGTATTGAATTAAAAGACAATGTCTTATCTGTTTTTTCATTTGTTAATATACCATTACTATTTATAGATTGAATACACTGTATCTTTCTTAAAGCAAGATTGTTTTTACAAGGAATGGAAGAGTTCATTTCTTTAATTTTATGCACATATTTGATTTTAAAAATAAAAGTCTTCATTAAAAAAGGTTCCGCTGAGTAAGTAACTGTTTATCGCAAACGACGAGAACATTATTTATTTACAAATATTTATTATATATATACACAATCAACATTCATTAATTATATAAATATATTCCTTTTTAGAGAGAGTAATGAAGACAACTCAACATGGTTACTAATATTTTAGTAACCATGTTGTTTAATTTTAAACAGGTACGTTAGCACGTACAACCTCAAAAGAAATAAAAATCCCCTTCTTATAATTTATTAAGACTTTATAAATTTATACTTATCAAACATTATGAAAAAGATAGTTTTATTATTTCTATTATCAGTTTCTACCTCTTTTGTTTTTTCCCAACAATTTGCATACATATCCCGCGATAGCATTTTAACTTCGATCGACGACTACAATAAAAACCTGCTACAACTGGACAGTTTGAAAACAAACTACACACAAGAGCTGGATTATATGCAGGAGCAACTAAAACAACGTTACAATCAACTATTAGCACCATATGGCCTTACCGGACAAGAAAGCATAGAAGATATTCAGAGCACAATAGAGCCTATGGACAGCATTACATTTTCGATTTTATTGCAAGAAGACCAGATGCTACAAACCAAAGCCAAAAGCTATGACAACATGCTGAACTTTGTTTTTCACCGGGACATACAGCCTTTGTTGGACAAGGTAAATAAAACAATTACCAGCTACTCGAAAAAGAACAAAATAGACATTGTTTATATTATCGA
This sequence comes from Paludibacter sp. 221, assembly GCF_010501035.1. Classification (GTDB taxonomy): domain Bacteria; phylum Bacteroidota; class Bacteroidia; order Bacteroidales; family Paludibacteraceae; genus QVMH01. The sequence goes on along the minus strand of NZ_QVMH01000010.1, from coordinate 1,541 downwards.
AGAATTGTCGCCGGGCTTGGCGTATATAAACGAAAAAAAGAACATTACAGGAGAGATAATCAAACTATTAAAAGAATAAAAAACTTCTTTAAGAAAGGAAGTTCCACTTAGGGGTGGTAAAAACTACAAGCATATATTTTGCTTGTAGTTTTTTTATTTTCCGGAAATTTCAAACGCATTTTAAATAAACCCTAAAATTCCGCAATACACCTTACACTGCGACCGTACGCACGGTGTTCAATAGTCGCAGGGGACACGGTACTGCCATTAAAGTACAGGGCGAACGAGGTACAACCGTAAATGCCACCACTCCAGTAGTAGCCCTTAGTACCTACATTGTAGAACTCGCCGTCAAAGTTGTAGCGGTAGCCAGCAGCGGGCAAAAAGAGAGTAGTGGTTTCACCATCAGGCTTCACTTCGTAACCGGTAGTACTGCCAGCATCATCATTCCACACCCAAGTATTAACAACGGCAGTACTAAAAGTACCTGGAGCAGACCCGCCACGAAAAATACCACTCCACTCGCCTTGAGCTGGTACACGCCAACCAGTGGGGCAAGGATCGTAAGTAGCATTCTTTTGATTACGCCAATTAAGGTCAGCGGTAGCAGCAGATGTCCAGTTGTAAGGGTAAGAAGTAGCCTTAATAAAGGTATTAAGCCCATCCATAGTCACACCATTAGCAGTTGTACTACCTGTAGCTACATCTGTAACTATAACATCCGAAACACCACTGGTACGTTTTTCGTGACCATCGCGGGTACGCCCCCATTGGTACAAGTCGCCATAAACAACTGAATTATCATTTCTTGTATTAGGATAACTAAACACTGGGCTACTATATGTCTTTTGTTCTTCAATACTTTTATTTTCATCCGCACCCAGATTATGGCACATAAACGTACTCCATCCTCCCGTTACGGTTTTTGCCCCACAGCCTACAGCCACTTCGGCTATCTCGCTATCAATTGTATTACCGTCTCCGTCGGTTATCCGGCAATAATAACGGCGCATGCCCAGTTTGCTTAAGTTAGGAGTGAAAGCTGCGGTAGCTTCGTCCGCACCATCTGTTACAGTTACAGGAGCTGCATTGCTGTTAGCAGTCAGTTCGTACCATTGGTAAGTAAGGGGAGCTATTCCGGTAGCCGCCACGCTGATAGTAGCCGATTCGCCACCAATACCTGTAAGGGCGGTTGCATTTTTAGTTTCTGCCCAGTTGAATTTACGAGGCTGAGTGGTAATTCTTAAAGCGTTTTGTAAATCACCGCAATTAGCTATCCACAAAGTACCGTTCCATGTTTCGGTACAATCAATGTCGGCATTGTAGATGATCAAACCCTTAGCTAAACCCTTACCGCTTACCGATAAATTGTTACGCTGAACGGTAGTAAGCTGAGGCAAGCGTAAACCGCCCGTAGTACTTACTACCTCTAAAGCCGAGAATGTTTCGGGTGCTTTGTCAGCCCCAATAGTTACCTGTGCAGTTGCACTGAAAATGAAAAACGAAAATTGAAAAAGACAGAACAAAACTAAAGTCTGTCG
>NZ_QVMH01000102.1 GCF_010501035.1 Paludibacter sp. 221 | reverse complement strand
TCGGAGCATCATCCGATGATGCCCTTTGAAAATACCAAATAAACAAAATAACGACAGTCAAAAAGAATACGAAAAGAATCAAAAACCAATTATTATTTTTCATCTTACATCATTTAAATACGTTCAAAACGGGGTTATTACGAATCAAATTTGTAATAAATTCGCTCAAATAATCACGGCTTGAAGCATCGTTTAAAGCATCTCTAACCACCCTACGACGCAACGAATCATAAAAGAACAGCCAAAACACAACAAAGAATAGAAAGAGCGAGAGAACAGTATAGAGAAATATCGTTAAAAAATCACTCATATTATTCTGTAATAATTTCACATTCATCCACTTTAGAATCCTGTAGTGATTTTGTGAAAGCATCCACACCCGCAAGCAACGCCTTTACTATTTTTACAATATCCTGTGCCTTATCGACACCTTTCAATATCATTTCAATAATTTTCATAACAAATTTCCTTTCTTTTTTTTTTTTAAGGTGTAAACAAACGATAAATCAAACAAGCAACACAATTAACATTTTTGCCGTATCTACCGAATATTTACACCTCTATTTTTTTTTTTTAAACAAACAGATTATCTCTTATTTTTAAAT
>NZ_QVMH01000101.1 GCF_010501035.1 Paludibacter sp. 221 | reverse complement strand
TTTAAAACTGCATTTGTTTTCGGCACAAGTTACACTACGCTAAACTTGCGCCAGTAAGGGGGGGTAACAATGCCATTCACTTCATTTACAAGCGTGCCGTAGGTACGCTACTTTATTCGATTCCTTTATCCTTTCACCCGTTTTACACTCTCAAGTCCCTCGCTTCCCTTTTACCCCGCTGGCGCGGATGTTACATTCCGACGTGTCGGAAATTGCAGTCCGTGTCCTGCTTTGAAAAAGCAGTAAAGTATTGCTCTACGAGCAACGCACAGATAAATATTGCCGATACATCGGAATGTACCATCTGCGCGAGCCTACGTTTTCTATTTCTTTTATCCGTAAAGCGGACTCGAAGCCGCTATACGGAACTGTTTTGCCTTTGCTGGCGCGGACTTGCAGTCCGTGTCCTGCTTTGGAAAAGCAGTAAAGTATTGCTCTACGAGCAACGCACAGATAAATATTGCCGATACATCGGAATGTACCATCTGCGCGAGCCTACGTTTTCTATTTCTTTTATCCGTAAAGCGGACTCGAAGCCGCTATACGGAACTGTTTTGCCTTTGCTGGCGCGGACTTGCAGTCCGTGTCCTGCTTTGGAAAAGCAGTAAAGTATTGCTCTACGAGCAACGCACAGATAAATATCTGCGCGAGCAAAAGAGTAAATATCCCACAGAGACACACAAAGAAAAACACGGAACTCAGCAGAAGCAAATAACTCTCTGCGAAACTCCGTGAACGACTCTGTGTGGCTCTGTGAAACACACAACCAACATTCAT
>NZ_QVMH01000100.1 GCF_010501035.1 Paludibacter sp. 221 | reverse complement strand
ACGTAGCGGGTATGATAGTGTATAACACTCCCGGTAACGCAGAAGCTCCGGCAGGTCTGTATTACAATAACGGTAGCGCTTGGGTTCGCCTTGTGTTGCCTAGTGAGGTAACTGCCGTTTCGGGCGACGACGGTGTAAGCGCAACAACTTCGGGTGCAACAACTACCGTAAGCCTGACCGACTTAGGCGTAACCACCGGCAAACTTGCCAACGCATCAGTTACTGCCGACAAACTGCACCAGATGGGTGCTACCAATGGACAAACCCTCACATGGGATGGTACAGCACAAAAATGGGTTCCCGGTTCACCAACCAAAAAAATAGTTTCGGTAAAAGACGCGGCCTATACCGTACAGGCCGACGACGATGTAGTGATTACCGAACACAGCGCTTCGGTAAACATCACTATGCCGGTCTTAACAGCCGCTCACGATGGCAAAGTGGTTTATATCATGAATAATAATTCGGGTGGTTCAGGTAATAACTTCGACAATGATCCCAAATGGATTTTCGGTCAAGGTACCAGTATGACTCCCGGTCGTGGTGCATTGTTTATTTGGGACAATACAGGCAGCAGATGGATAAGCGTTTCCAAATAAAAACCGGCATATACACCGGCAATAGATGACAGACAATTAAAAACACAAACAAGATGAAAAAAATAATATTATTAAGCATAACACTATTTGTAACAATACTGAGCACGCATGCGCAGCTCCTGAGCAACGGTACCGTTCAGAACGGTATTCCCAACTCAAATGCATTTATCGATGGCAGTACCAATTTTTCCTTAGCAGCAGGCGTGGATAACAACATAGGTAAAGGACTGGTTATCCCAAGTGTAGACTTGACCACCTTCGAATTTACCGATGTAAAAGACGGCTTTGCCGACGGTATTACTTTCCCTACCTATTTCGATGGTATGATAGTATATA